>NZ_JBPJSQ010000004.1:0-133517 GCF_051192575.1 Aestuariimicrobium soli
CCCACTCGGTTTTTGGGGTGAGAGTTCTTCCCACCGGGAGAAAAAACCTCCCACCGGCCGACCGATGTGGATCGCTGCCTCGTCCGACCCCACGGGTGGGGCGCTCGCTAGGCTGGGTCGGTGACCTTTGTCGACCTGCCCGTGCTGGCGTCCGCGCCGCCGCGCCCCCCGGAACGGGGGAGGGGACCGGTGATCGACTGGTTCGGCGACGGCAGCGTGGTCGTCGTCGACCTGTCGTTGGCCTGCTGCGCCGTGGAGTCGGAGTTCGCCGTGCCCGAGGGCGCCCCCCGCCTCGCCGAGGTGCCGGCCGGAGCACGCGTGGTCGCCGTCGTCTCGGGAACCCTCACCGACCCGGTGGCAACCCTGGTCGCCGACCGCATCGACGCGCTCCCTGCCGACCGACTGGTCGTCTCGTTCGGGGCCTGCGCCTGCGCCGGTGGTCCGTACTGGGATTCCTACGCCGTCACCAAGGGTGTCGACCAGCTGGTCGAGGTTGACCACTACATTCCGGGGTGCCCGCCGGCGCCCTCGTCGCTGGCCGACTACGTCGCCGCCGTCGCCTCGCAGGTGGGCCATGGCTGAGCCGCGCACGGTGCCCCCCGAGCAGTGGGTCGAGGCCGTCCGGGCCGCCGTCGACGAGGGCTTCGACTGGTTCGACTCGCTGCACGCCGTCGACGAGATCGGACGACCCGCCCCCGACGCGGCTCCCGGTGAGGAGCAGCTGCGGGTCGTCGTCCGCGTGGTGCGGGTCACCGCCGAGGGCCGCGACGCCCTCGACCTGCACACGCGCGTGCCCCGCGAGGGCGGCTCGCTGCCGACCCTGGCGGGAGTGTTCCCGGGTGCGAGCTGGCACGAGCGCGAGGCGCACGACTTCTTCGGGGTGAGCTTCGCCGACGGCGACGATCGGCCGCTGCTCTGGCACCAGCCGGCAGGGGTGAGGGCCCATCGTCCGCTGTTGAAGGACTCGGTGCTGGTGGCTCGCGCGGTCACCCCGTGGCCCGGGGCCAAGGATCCCGAGGCCGACGGACGAGCCCAGGCCTCGCGTCGACGCACGCTGCCCGTGGGGGTGCCCGACGCGCAGGTGTGGGGCCCCGAGGTGCGGGCCCGCGGGGTGCAGGCCGACCCCGCCGAGGTGGCGGCCGATGTCTCGGGCGGACGCGTGCGCAGGCGGCGCGGATGACGAGCGACCAGAGGCCGGCCGGGGCGGAGCTCGGGGCCGGCGAGACGACGGGTGCCCCCGAGTCCGCAGCCAGCCTGGGGCACGGGCGCATCCACCTGATCGAGGACCGGTGCACCTCGTGCATGATCTGCGTGCGCGAATGCCCCACGTGGTGCATCAGCATCGGGTCGCACTCCGAGGTGGTGCCCGATGCCGGGGTCGGCCCGAGCGGGCGGCACCCGGGTCGCGGCCGCGAGCGCACCCACAACGTGCTCGACAGCTTCGACATCGACTGGACCCTGTGCATGTACTGCGGCATCTGCATCGAGGAGTGTCCCTTCGACGCGCTCGAGTGGGGCGGCGAGCACGTCGCGTCGGGCGGAAGTCGGGCCGACTTGGTGCACGATCGGATCCTGTTGGCCCCGCCCGATCTGGGTGCGCCGCCCGAGCCGCTCGCGCCGCCCGAACCGGGGACGTCATGAACGCGCTGCGGGAGCGCTGGGAGCAACTGGCCGAAGCTTGGCGCGTGGCCGACGTGCGCCGGGGCATGTACGGCACCCTGCTGATCGCGGTGGGGTCGCTGACCCCCGCCTACCTGCCGCGCAACTCGCCCTGGTGGCCGATCATGCGGTGGGCGCACCTCGACAACCCGGTCGCCAAGGTGGCCTTCAACCTGCTGGTGCTCGCGGGGGTGGCGCTGCTGGTGCAGGCGTGGTTCCGGCTTCGTCCGGCGGGTGGGGTGCCCCACCGAACCACCGAGACCTGGCACGACCTGCGGCACTGGGCGGTGCTTCTGATCTGGGGGCTGCCGTTCGTGTTCGCGCCGCCGATCTTCAGCCACGACGCCTATTCCTACGCGGCCCAAGGATGGATGCTGCACAACGGTGTCGACCCCTACCAGCAGGGCCCCGGGGTGCTGCCTGGTGGCTTCGCCGACCAGGTCGCCTGGGTGTGGCGGTTCACGCCGGCTCCGTACGGTCCCTTGGCGCTGCAGATGAGCCACCTGCTCGTCGACGTGTCGGGCTTCGACCCCTACTTGGCCGCGCTGCTGATGCGCATCCCGGCGCTGATCGGCGTCGGGTTGATCGGGTTGTGCATTCCCCGGCTCGCCACCCTGATGCGCGTCGATCCCGCGTTCGCGGCGTGGTTCGCCACCCTCAACCCGGTGCTGGTGATCGACTTCATCGGCGGCGCCCACAATGACTCGCTGATGATGGGTCTGGTGGTGTTCGCGGTCTACGTCGCCCACAAGGCTCACTGGGGGTGGCTGCCCGCCGCGGTGGTCGTCGGCGTCGCCGCAGCCATCAAACAACCGGCGTTGCTGGCGGCCTATGCGCTCCCGTTGATCCGTCGGCCGTGGCGCACCGTGGCCCCGTCCGATGTGGCGATCGTGGTGTTCCGGGCGCTGGTCGCGCTCGGACTCGCGGGTGGGGTCTTCGCGCTGATCTCGGTCGTGTCGGGGCTGTACTTCGGCTGGTACAACGCCGTCAACGTGCCCGGCATGGTCACCACGGTGTCGCCGTTCACCGTGCTCGGTCAGGGGCTGAAGATCCTCTTCGACCTCGTCGGGTGGGAGCAGGCTGCCGAGGTGTCGGTGCGCTACTCCCGCGCCGTCGGTCTGGCGGCCTCGGTCATCGTCCTGGCGGTGGGGGCGGTGACCGTGGCGAGGCGTCGTCCGATCACCTACCTGTCGTGGTCGTACCTGGCCGTGGCGATCTTCGCGCCCGCCCTGCACTCCTGGTACGTGCTGTGGGGTGGACTGCTGCTGCCGCTCGCGCGGCCCTCGGCGAAGGTGGTGCGCGCCGCGATCGTGGCCACCATCGTGCTGCTGTCGTACGCGGCCGTGAACCTGTCGATGCGCAATGGCGCGGTCGCGTTGGGGGTGGCGGCTCTGGCTGCCTACGGATTCCAGGTCTGGTCGCACGAGCGGCGCACCCGGGCCGAAATGGAGCGTGCCGAACAGGAGGCAACCCATGTCTGAGGCACCCATGTCTGAGTTGAACGCGCCCGAGGTGAGGTTCGAGGTGCGCGACCGTGTGGGGGTCGTGACTCTCGACCGGCCGCGCGCCATCAACGCCCTCACCCACGCGATGGTGCTCGACATCGAGCGCACGCTGCTGGCCTGGGCCGACGACGATGCGGTGGCCCGGGTGCGGTTCGAGGGTGCGGGCGAGCGCGGGTTCTGCTCCGGAGCCGACGTGCGCGCGCTGCGCGACCAGGTGCTGTCCGGTGGTGACCAGGCGGTGCAGTTCTTCACCGACGAGTACCGCTTGAACGCCCTGATCACCCACTACCCCAAGCCCACCCACGCGGTGATGACGGGCATCACCATGGGCGGCGGCATGGGACTGTCCGTGCACTGCCGCAGCCGCGAGGGCGATCGGACGACCCAGCTGGCGATGCCCGAGACCACCATCGGACTGTTTCCCGATGTCGGGGCACTGTTCCCGCTGTCGCGCATGCCCGGGCGCACCGGGGAGTGGATGGCGCTGACCGGTGCCTCGGTCGATGCCTCGTCGGCGCTGTGGGCGGGGTTGCTCACCGAGGTCGACGAGCTCGAGACCCACCCGGACTCGTCAGCACTGGCCAGGGCGCGAGGCTGGATCGACGAGTGCTTCTCGGCCGAGTCGGCGCCCGAGATTCTGGCGCGCTTGCGGGAGTATGGGGCGTCGGGGGCTGGGGAGGCGGCCGACCTGCTGGCCGCGAAGTCGCCGTTGTCGGTGGCGGTGACCCTGCAGGCGCTGCGCCGGGCGCGATCGATGAGCACCGTCGACGAGGTTTTGGCCCAGGATCTGGCGCTGGCCACCCGGTTCATGACCGGCGACTCCGACTTCGTCGAGGGCGTCCGCGCCCAGCTGGTCGACAAGGACCGCTCGCCGACCTGGCGCCATGCCTCGCTCGATGAGGTCTCCGCCGCCGAGGTCGACGCCTTCTTCGGCTGAATCAGTACCACAACCCGCACGCGGGCTTCGTCGACGCCTCAACAAGGGGGGTCGACGAAGCCCGCGTGCGGGTTGTGGCGGTCATCAGGCGGCGACGCGCTCCGGCAGGTCTCGATGGCGGCGCACCGGGCCCGCAAAGATGGCCAGGTTCGCCACGGCCACGACGGCGCACATGGCCAGCATGGTCGTCCGAATGCCCCACGGGCCCGACAGCACGCCCGCGACCACCGAGGCCACCGGCATCAGCCCGAAGTTGACGAACTGTGAGGCGGTGGTCGAGCGAGCCATCAGCCGGGTGGGCACGTAGCCCTGGCGCCAGGCCTGACGGATCACGTTCATGGCCACGATGGCGAAGCCGGTGGTGGCCAGCCCCACCAGCATCAGGGTGAGGGTGAGCGGGGTGTCGGCCCACGGCACCATCATCACGGCCGCGGCGATCACCACCGACAGCCCCAGCAGGGAGCGTCCGGTGCCCCAGCGGCGGCCGATGGCCGGCGCGAGCAGAGCCCCGCCGATGTTCCCGACGGTGTTGCAGGCCATGGCCCACCCGATGGCGGTCGACGACAGCCCCACCTCACGCACGAAGAACAGCACCAGCAGCGTCTGGAACCCCGTCAGCCCGAAGTTGGCCAGGCTGCCCAGGGCGGTGAACCACCGCAGCAGGGGGTCGCCGAAGGTGAACCGCAGGCCCTCCTTGATGCCCTGCCACAAGGGCGGATGTTCGCCCCTGGCGGTGGCCTCGCGCCCGGTCAGGCGAATCCGGCTGAGCAGGATCGCCGAGGCGAGGTACCCGACCGCGTCGACCACCACCCCGAGCGCCGGGGCCATCACGGCAGCCAGTTGGCCACCGATCGGCAGGCCGGCCGTGACCCCCACCGACTCGCTCCCCGACAGCCAGGAGTTGGCCTTGGGCAGGTGTCCGCGCTCGACGAGCTGCGGAATGAGCGCTGTGCGGGCGGGTTGGAAGAACACCGCCGCCGTGCCCACCGTCACCTGTACGAGCAGCAGTTGGACGAGGCTGAGGGTGCCGGTGGCCCACGCGATCGGCAGCGACACCAGGGCCGCGAACGAGGCCAGGTCGGCCACGATCATCACGCGCAGCGGCGGCAGCCGGTCGATCCACGCGCCGGCCGGCAGTCCGATCACCACCCACGGCACCCAGGTGGCGGCCGTGATCAGCCCCACCCACAGGCCGCTCGCGTGCAGGGTCGAGATCGCCACCAGCGACAGCAGCACCGACGAGATGGCGCTCCCGGTGATGGCCAGGGTCTGCGAGGCGAACAGGTGCACGAAGCCGCTGTTGCAATGCAGGGGCGGTGGTGTCGGCTGGGTCGTGATGGGTGATGAGGGCATGGCGGTGCCTGTGGACGTGGCCATGAGTGGCTCCTCTCGGGAGCAGGGCTGGGGTGGGAGTGCCGGGGTGGGGTGAACGGGTGAGGCGGCTGGCTCAGGGCTCGGCGGTGATGCCCCGCGCCGAGAAGAAGATCGGACGAGACCCGCTCCCCGGTTCGGCCCGGTGATGCTGCGAGGTCTCGCGGAACTGGTCGATCAGCTCGTTGAGGCGTTGGTTGAGGTCGCGGAGTTCGTCCGCGGTGAGGTGCAGCCAGGTCGAGGTGGCGAAGCTGGCGTCGGTCCAGCCCTCGTCCGGGGTTTCGTGCAGGGCACGGCGGAAGAGGTCGAACTGGCGTTGGAGCATCAGTTCCTCGGCCTGCAGGGCGGCCTGCGCGGCCGCGGGGGTCATGTCGGAGCGGTTCCAGGAGGTGCGGCCGACGGGCACGCGCCACCACGTTTCGCGGCGGTCCTGGGCGAGTTCTGGGGCGCGCTCGACGAGGCCGGCGCCCTCGAGGGGCTTGAGGTGGTGGCTGATCGAGCCGATGGCCTCGTCGAGGTCGTCGGAGATCTGGGAGACCTTGAGGGGTCCCTTGGCGCGCAGCAGGTCGAGGATGCGCAGGCGAGTGGGGTGCGCGTAGGCGCGGAGCACGGCCGGGTCGGTGATCGTCCGCTCGGGGACGCCCTGCTCGGGGGTCGTCCGGTCGGGCGTGGTCGGGTCGACGGGGGTGCTCATGGGCACCACTCTAGATGCACAAGAGGCATTGCACAAGAGCTCTTGTGCAATGAATCGGATGGCTCGGTGATCGGGACAGATCAGACGTCGTAGTCGACGGTGACGGGGGAGTGGTCCGAGATGCGGGCCTCGTAGGTCTCGTCACGGTCCGTGCCGCCGGCGACCGCGGCCTTCGCCAACGTCGGCGTGGCCAGGTGGTAGTCGATCCGCCAACCGGAATCCAAGGCCCACGACTGCCCCCGCCACGACCACCACGAGTAGGGGCCGGGCTCGTCGGGATGCAGCCGACGCACCACGTCGATCAGGGTGCGCGGGCTGGTGATCGATGCGAACCACTCGCGTTCCTCGGGCAGGAATCCCTCGGACTTCTGGTTGGTCTTCCACGTCTTCAGGTCCAGCTTCGTGTGCGCCACGTTGAAGTCACCCAGCACCACGAACTCGCGGCCGGCGGCCAGAGCCGCGCGCCGGGATCGTCCGAGCTGACGGGCGAAGCCCGCGAGGAAGCGCATCTTGCGCTCGTACTTGGCCAGCGATGCCTCGTCGCTGAAGGGGGTGCCGCCCTTGGGCAGGTAGAGCGACGCCACGGTCAACGGACGATCGGCCAGGTCGACCTCGATGTAGCGACCCTCGTCGGCGAAGTGGCGCAACTCCCGGGCGAGCGTCGAGTGATCGACCTCGACGGTCAGCGGATGATCGCTGTCGAGGTGGGCCACCAGTGACCCCTCGCCCCAGGCGCGGACGGCGGCGGGCGCCTCGCGGGTGAGCACCGCGACGCCATTGCGTCCGGCGGTCGTGCCCGGGTGGTAGCTGAGGTGGAGCCGGCCGAACGCGTCACGGGGCAGCTCGGCGAGGGGGCAGCGCATCTCCTGCAGTGCCACCACGTCGGGGTCGCGGCGGGTCAGCCAGTCGGTGAACCCGCGGCGCTGCGCGGCCCTGATGCCGTTGACGTTGAAGGTCGAAATCCTGAGCACGGCACCACCCTAGGGGGCCGCTCCGACAGGTTCGCTGCCCATCCCTGACCGGCCAGCCCTCTCAGCGATAGTTCACGAACTGCACGGCGAAGTCGTAGTCGGCCTCCTTGACCAGCCGCTGCACCGCCTGCAGGTCATCACGGCTCTTCGACGAGACCCGCAGCTCGTCCCCCTGAACCTGGGTCTTGACACCCTTGGGGCCCTCGTCGCGAATGAGTTTGGCGACCTTCTTGGCGTTCTCCTGGGTGATGCCTTCCTCGGTCGAGGCTGTCATCTTCCACATCTTCCCCGAGAGTCGGGGGTCGCCGGCCTTGACGGCCTTCAGGCTCACGCCGCGCTTGATCAGCTTGGACTGGAAGACGTCCCAGATGGCCTTCACCCGCTCCTCGCCGCTGGACTCCATCTCGATGGTCGTCTCGCCCGACCACTTGATGGTTGAGTCGGTGTTCTTGAAGTCGAAGCGCTGGCTGACCTCGCGGGCCGCCTGCCCCAGAGCGTTGTCGACCTCCTGGCGGTCGATCTTCGAGACGATGTCGAACGAGCTGTCGGCCATGGCGTGATCCCCTTGTTCGTGGTGGTGGCTGGTCGATGGTGGTGGGCGAAGCCTCGCGATCCAACCTATCGAGTTGGTGCTGGCCGGGGGCGATGGGCTATCGTTGCCGATCGCTGGGGAACCAGCACGGCAGGTTGCCCGAGTGGCCAAAGGGAGCGGTCTGTAAAACCGTCGGCGTCGTCCTACGTAGGTTCGAACCCTACACCTGCCACCAAGCCCCGGAATCGGATGGATTCCGGGGCTTGTTGCTTGTCAGGGCCGGTTTCGAGCCGCTGAAGACGGACGATCCTCAGGCCATCAGGCCCGCGGCCGCGATCCTCAGGGCGGCCCCGAATCGGGTCTCGCGTTCCTCTGACGACATGTCGCCGGAGCCGTCCTTGAGGTGGTCAGAGACGGTCAGCACGGTGAGCGCCTCGCGGTCGTTCTCGAGGGCGCACTTGTAGAGGCCGGCCGCCTCCATCTCGACGCCCAGGGTGCCGAGCCGGTCGAGCGCCGCGACGATGTCGGTGCGCGCCGAGTAGAAGAAGTCGGACGAGAACACCGGCCCCACGTGCACCGATGCCTCGCCCAGATCGGTGTCGGCGCGCTCGGTGGCGGCGCGCGCGGTGTCGACCGCGGCCCGCAGCATGTCGAAGCTGGCGGCCAGGCTCAGGGAGAGCCCCGGCGCGTCGATGGTGGCGACCTGCGAGTTGGTGTGCGCGGACGACCCGATCACCACGTCGCGCACCTTCACCTTGGACGAGATGCCGCCGCACGTGCCGACCCGGCAGATACGCTGCACGCCGTACTCCCGGTACAGCTCGGTGGCGTAGATCGACAGGGTCGGGATGCCCATGCCCGAGGCCATCACCGACATCGGGGTGCCCTCGTGGGTGCCGGTCCAGCAGCCGTTGCCGCGCACCTCGCTGACCAGCGTGGCGTCGGTGAGGAAGGTCTCGGCGATGCGGGCGGCCCGGCGGGGGTCGCCCGGCATCAGCAGCAGGGGAGCGATCTCGCCGGGCTGGGCGGCGATGTGGGGAGTCGGCATCGGGGGTCCTCCTCGGACGTGCTGATGTGGTGGCGACGACCGGCCCAGTCTCTCACCGCACGCCCGTGGTCTCGACCGACGGACCCTTCCACCGCCGATCGAGTAGGCCGCCTGCGGCCGTGTCGAGATCATCGATCGGCACCGGCCCGCACCCCGGGAACAACCGCCGCCCGCCGAGCGTTCCACTCCCATCGGATCGGCCAGTCGAGCACGCTCGCCGAGCCGGTGGATCCACGCGAGCCCGGGGCCTCGTCCCTCGTTTTGCGTGAGCCCCGGTTCGTCCTGTAAGTTTCTTCTTCGGCTGGCCCCTATAGCTCAGTAGGCAGAGCGTCTCCATGGTAAGGAGAAGGTCTGCGGTTCGATTCCGCATGGGGGCTCGATGGAACCGGGTCTCGCGGCACCGCTGCGAGACCCGGACCCACCAGTGGCGGGGTAGCTCAGGGGTAGAGCAAGCGGCTCATAATCGCTGTGTCACGGGTTCAAATCCCGTCCTCGCTACCAAGCAGCTCCGCACATCATTTCGAAACGAGGACCATCATGGCCAAGAAGTCTTCCCAGGTTCGCCCGAAGATCACGCTTGCCTGCACTGAGTGCAAGGAGCGCAACTACATCTCGATGAAGAACCGTCGCAACGATCCCGATCGTCTCGACCTGAAGAAGTACTGCTCGCGCTGCAACCAGCACACGCTGCACCGCGAGACCCGCTGACCCAGCGGCTCTTCCGAGTCTTCAGCGACACCCCGTCGGGCCCTGCCCGGCGGGGTCGTTGCATTCCCGGGACGGGCACTAGCCTTGGGGGCATGCCGATCACGCCCGACCACGTGGGCCGCCGCTACCCGCTGGCGACGCCCTACCTGGTGACCCAGACCAAGATCGACGAGTTCCGCGCCGCCATCGGCGACCGCAGCACCGGCCCCGAGGCTCCCGGCACGTTCGCCATGGTGATCGGTGCACGGGCGTGGGACGGCCTGTTCGCCGACCCCGAGTTGGGGCTGGCGCTGCACCGCACGATGCACGCCGACCAGCGCTTCGATTTCGTCCGGCCGTTGCGCGATGGCGACCTGGTGACGGCCGAACTGGTCGTTGACAAGGTGCGCAACCGCGGCGCGATGGACATGGTGACGATCGTGGTCGAGATGTCCGTCGAGTCGGAGCCGGTCTGCCGCGCCACCGCGACCCTTGTGCACACCCGCCCGGCAGACGACGCTCCCCTCTCGGACGATTCCCGCAAGGAGGCCTGACATGGGCGACGCACCCACCCCCGCCACGCGCCAGCCGTTGAACCCCGGCGACGGATTCGCGTCGGTCACCGTCAACGTGACCCGCACCGACCTCGTCCGGTATGCCGGTGCGTCGGGTGACTTCAACCCCATTCACCACTCCGACCGGGCCGCCCACGAACTCGGTCTGGCCACCCCGATCGCCCATGGCATGTGGACGATGGGTCGCGCCCTCAGCGAGGTGACCGCCTGGCTCGCGACCACCGGACGCGCCGCCGACGACCTCGTCGGGTACGCCGTGCGGTTCACCCGCCCCGTGCCCGTGCCCGACACCGCCGAGGGCACCGCGCTGCAGATCGCGGGCACCGTGTCGTCGGTGACCGACGACCTGGTCACGATTCAGGTCGACGTCACCGTGGACGACCAGACGGTGCTCGGCAACGCGAAGGTCGAGGTGCGGCCGTGAGTTCGTCCGAGGCCTCGCGCCAGCCCGTGGAGCAGGACGAGACGATGGAGTTCACCTCGTCGGCCGACTCCTGTCGGATCACCGACCGCGTCGCCACGCAGGGACCGGAGACCGACACGTCGACCAGCGCGCAGCTCGCCGACCACACCACCTTCCGCGTCGGCGGACCCGCGGGCCGCTACGTGCGCGCCACCACCGAGGCCGACATCGTGGCGGCCGTGCGCGATGCCGACCAGCGCGGTGAGCCCGTGCTCGTGCTGTCGGGCGGGTCGAACGTGCTGATCGGCGACGACGGCTTCCCCGGCACTGTGGTGCGGGTCGCGTGGCGCGGCGTCACCGCGCAGGTCAGCGACTGCGCCGGCGCCTTCGTCACCGTCAATGCCGGCGAGAACTGGGACGATCTGGTCGCGTTCGCTGTCGCCAAGGAATGGATCGGCATCGAGACGCTGTCGGGCATCCCGGGGCTGGTGGGGTCGACGCCGATCCAGAACGTCGGGGCCTACGGCACCGAGGTCAGCCAGACCATCGCCCGCGTGCGCACCTGGGACCGCCACGAGAACCGGATCGCCAGTTTCGCGGCCTCGGACTGCGACTTCTCGTACCGCATGAGCCGATTCAAGGCCCAGCCCGATCGCTACGTGGTGCTGCAGGTCAGCTTCCAGTTCGAGCTCGGACCGCTGTCGATGCCCATCCGCTACCCCGAACTCGCGGCGGCGCTAGGGGTCGAGGTCGGCCAACGCGCGCCCCTCACCCAGGTGCGCGACACGGTGCTCGCGATCCGCGGCCGCAAGGGCATGGTGCTCGACGAGGCCGACCACGACACCTGGAGCGCCGGTTCGTTCTTCACCAACCCGCTGCTCACTCCCGATCAGGCGGACGAGCTGCCCGCCGACGCCCCCCGCTTTACCCAGACTGACGGCCTGGTGAAGACCAGCGCCGCCTGGCTGATCCAGCACGCGGGGTTTGAGAAGGGGTTCGGTGCCCAGCTGGGAGAGGGGCGCGCGACCCTGTCGACCAAGCACACCCTGGCGCTCACCAATCGCGGCGGGGCGACCGCGGACGATGTGCTGGCCCTGGCGAGGGCGGTGCGCGACGGCGTGCGGGACGCCTTCGGGATCACGCTGGTGCCCGAGCCGGTGCTGGTGAACTGCTCCCTCTGAGTCGCATCTGCTGAGTCGCATCTGCCGCCTCTTGTCGCGTTTGCACCATGGTGCAACGTGGGCAGATGCGACGAGACGCGGCAGATGCGATGAGGGCGGCAACCCCGGGCGATCGTCCGTCGTCACCGCCGCGTTCGTCCGCACCGACCGGCATGCATGACAATGGGCCCATGAGCACTTTCGCAGACCTCACCGCCGAGCAGCGGTCCGACCTCGCCGACGAGCAGCTGTCGCTGTACGAGGAACTGAAGGCCCGTGGACTGAAGCTGGACATCACCCGAGGCAAGCCCGCCCCCGATCAGCTCGACCTGTCGAATGCCCTGCTCACCACCCCGGTCGCGACCAAGGCTGCCGATGGCACCGACGTGCGCAACTACGGCGGGCTGAACGGTCTGCCCGAGCTGCGGGCGATCTTCGCCGAACTGCTCAACACCACCCCCGACCTGTTGTTGGCCGGCGACAACTCCAGCCTGTCGCTGATGCACGACACCGTCGCCTTCGCGATGCTGCACGGGCTCCCCGGCGGCCAGCCCTGGGCCGGTCGCAAGGTCAAGTTCCTGTGCCCGGTTCCCGGCTACGACCGCCACTTCGCCATCTGCCAGGACCTGGGCATCGAGATGATCCCGATCGAGCTGGGTGAGCACGGCCCCGACCTCGACGAGGTGCGCACCCTGCTCGCCGACCCGCAGGTCAAGGGCATGTGGGTCGTGCCCATGTACGCCAACCCGACCGGCGTCACCTACGACGAGTCGACCACCCGCGCCCTGCTGTCGATGCCCGCCGCCGACGACTTCCGCATCCTGTGGGACAACGCCTACGCCCTGCACCACCTGACCGCGGACGAGCCCGCCCCGCTCGACGTCGTCTCCCTGGCCGCCGAGGTCGGCAACCCCGATCGGGTGTTCACCTATGCGTCGACCTCGAAGGTCACCTTCGCCGGCGACGGGGTCGCCTTCATGGGCGCCTCGTCGGCGAACCTCGACTGGTACCTGAGCCACTACGGCAAGCGCGCCATCGGCCCCGACAAGGTCAACCAGCTGCGCCACGCCACCTACTTCCGCAATGCCGAGGGGGTGCGCGCCCTGATGCGCAAGCACCGCGCCCTGATCGAGCCCAAGTTCCAGATCGTGCTCGACACCCTGAAGAGGCGACTGGGGCAGTACGGCATCGCCAGCTGGACTCGTCCCACGGGTGGGTACTTCGTCACCCTCGATGTGCCCCAGGGCACGGCCTCGCGGGTCGTGCAGCTGGCCAAGGAGGCGGGCATCGCGCTCACTCCGGCCGGGGCTTCCCATCCGCTTGGGCATGACCCGTACGATCGCACCATCCGGATCGCGCCCACCTTCCCCACGCTCGGGGAACTGACCGAAGCGATGGACGGACTGGCCACCTGCGTGCTCGTGGCCGCTCTCGAGAAGCACCGTAGTGAGCAGGACCCCTCCCACCAGAAGGCGTGACCGATGACCAGCCCCGATGACGAGCGTTCGCCCGACCAGCCGGACGAGAACGAGTCCGGCCAGGCCGAGGTGACCCCGGCCCAACGGCGCAAGCGGCGCCGGTTCGCCACCGTGTTCTTCACGGTGCTGCTGGTGGTGGTGCTCGCCGGCGGGGCGGCCGTCGCCTACTACCTGGGTCGCGTCAGTCGTGCCATCGACCACGTCAGCCGCAACTCGTCGATGATGCCGTCCGACACCTCGTCCGACGGCAGCCCGCGCCCGGCCGAACCGACGAACACGGCGGCCTCGGGTCAGCCGATGACGTTCGTGCTGATGGGCTCCGACTCGCGCGGTGCCGACCAGGGGCGCTCCGACTCGCTGATGGTCGCCTACCTGTCGGGTGACCGCAAGGACATCTACCTGGTCTCGTTCCCCCGCGACATGTGGGTGACGGTCCCGGGGCGGGGCGAGGCCAAGATCAACGCGGCCTACTCGTGGGGTGGCCCGCCGCTGACCATCGCCACGCTCGAGTCGATGCTGAACGTGCGCATGCAGCACGCCGCCGTGATCGACTTCGAGGGCTTCATCAAGCTGACCGACGTGCTGGGTGGGGTGACCGTCTACAACTCGCAGGCGTCGGCGAGCGACGGCTACACCTTCCCCGAGGGCGAGATCACCATCCAGGGCAAGCAGGCGTTGGCCTACGTGCGCGAGCGCTACGACCTGGCCCGCGGTGACCTCGACCGGGCCAGTCGTCAGCGCGACGTGGTGACGGCCATCATGAAGAAGACCCTCACTCCCGAGACCCTCGCGAACCCGGTGAAGTTCGGCCAGACGGTCGACACCTTCGCCGCCTGCATGACGGTCTCGTCCGAACTCGACTCGAAGACGATCCGCTCGGTGGCGACGTCGCTGCGGGTGAACCCCGAGACGGGCATCCACTCGCTGCAGGCGCCCATCGACGGCTTCGGCACCTCGGCCGACGGGCAGTCGATCGACGTGGTCGACAAGGCCG
This sequence comes from Aestuariimicrobium soli, assembly GCF_051192575.1. Taxonomy (NCBI): domain Bacteria; kingdom Bacillati; phylum Actinomycetota; class Actinomycetes; order Propionibacteriales; family Propionibacteriaceae; genus Aestuariimicrobium; species Aestuariimicrobium soli. The sequence continues at coordinate 14,015 of NZ_JBPJSQ010000004.1, forward strand.
GTCTGGCCGAGCTCGCCAAGGCGATGCAGACCGACACCATGGACGCCTACGCCAAGAAGTACGGGGCCTGACGGCCGCCGCCGTCGACCCAGCGGGGAGCAGGAACGGCCGGTTCGACGCCCCGGACCAATTCGCCTACACTGTTCCCTTGGTGGCTCCACCGGCTCCGGCCTGTTCGGAAACGGTGGCCACCGAAGGGCAATAGCTCAATTGGCAGAGCAGCGGTCTCCAAAACCGCAGGTTGGGGGTTCAAGTCCCTCTTGCCCTGCGAGGCAGGATCGAAGTGGTCCTGCTGACCAGTCAGCACCAAGCCGAGAGGCAACGACTACCGAAGGATGACCGTGGCCGACGACACCACCTCGTCACCGGACGAGCGCGAGCACGTCGACGCCGGTGCACCCGAGGCGGCCCCTGCGGCTGAGGTCTCCACCCCGGACGAGGCAACCGACCCCCAGGGTGAGGGTCTGGTCGGCGAGCTGGCCGATCCCGGTGAGTACGAGATCGCCGACGATGAGACCGAGGCCGAGGAACTGGTTGACGCCGACGAGACCGTCGACGACACCCCCGACAAGGGCGATCCCGATGACGTCGTGATCGATGATCCCGAGCAGCTGGCCGAGGCCGAGACCGTCGCCGCGGCGGCGCGGAGCTCTCGTCCGGTGCGCAAGACCCCCCAGGCCACGACCGGGGCGGTGACGCCCAAGAAGGCCACGGCCACCCGCAAGCAGTCCGCCGGCGGCGCCGTCGACAAGCCCACCCGCACCACTCCCGGAGTGTTCGTCAACCAGTCGGTGGCCGAACTCCGCAAGGTGCAGTGGCCGACCGGTGACCAGCTGCGGCAGTACTTCATCGTCGTGCTGGTGTTCGTGCTGATCATCATCGCCTACGTGGGCCTGCTCGACTTCGCCTTCGGGTGGGTCGTGCTGAAGCTGTTCGGCGCGGGCACGCCCTGACCCATCGGCCGACAACGAGAGAAGACACAGTGACCAACGATCCTGATTTCGCGACCGCCGAGACCGACGAGACCCCCGAGGTCGAGATCGACCTCGACACGCTGGGTGGTGCCGACGAGCAGACCCCGGCCGACGAGTCCGACCTGAACCTGGACTTCGGTGCCGACGAGGCCGAGGGCGACGACGACCTGAACCTGGACTTCGGCGACGAGCAGTCCGCCGACGACTCGTCCGACGCCGCCGAGACCGACGGCGAGGCCGAGGGTGACGAGGACGCCGCGACCCAGGCCGCCCTGAGCGAGCTGCGCGAGGCACTGCGCACCAAGATCGGCGAGTGGTACGTCATTCACACCTACTCCGGCATGGAGAACAGGGTGAAGCAGAACCTCGACGCCCGCGTCACCTCGCTCGAGGTCGAGGACTACATCTACGAGACCGTCGTGCCGACCGAGGAAGTGGTCGAGATTCGCAACGGGGCCCGCAAGACGGTGACCCGCTGCGTGCTGCCCGGCTACGTGCTCGTGCGCATGGACATGACCGACCAGGCCTGGGGTGTGGTGCGCCACACCCCGTCGGTGACCGGCTTCGTCGGTCACGCGACCCAGCCGGTGCCGCTGAGCCTCGACGAGGTGGAGCGCATGCTCACCCCGTCGGTGATCGCTCGCGTCAACGCCGAGCAGTCGGGCAAGCCCGCGCGCAAGTCGAAGAAGAAGGTCGAGGTCGTCGACTACGCAGTGGGCGACTCCGTCGAGGTCGTGGACGGCCCGTTTGCCGGCGTCCAGGCCACCATCACCGAGATCAACGTGAACACCCAGCGCCTCAAGGCACTGGTCGAGATCCTGGGTCGCGAGACCCCGGTCGACCTGACGTTCCCCCAAATCCAGAAGATCTGATCCTCTGGACCCGGGCACGTCGGGCGTGATCACGCCGGCCGGACCGCCAACCCTTCGGGGATCCGGCCACCACCCCGGGTGAGGGCACCAGCCCCCACCCATCCGCAAGAAAAGGACCCCACAACCATGCCTCCCAAGAAGAAGGTTGCGGCCCTCGTCAAGGTCGCACTCAAGGCTGGCGCAGCCACTCCTGCTCCTCCGGTCGGTACCGCTCTCGGTCCGCACGGCGTGAACATCATGGAGTTCTGCAAGGCCTACAACGCCCAGACCGAGGCCCAGCGCGGCAACGTCGTCCCCGTCGAGATCACCATCTACGAGGACCGCACGTTCACCTTCGTGCTGAAGACCCCTCCGGCTGCTGAGCTGATCAAGAAGGCCGCCGGCCTCGACAAGGGCTCCGCCGCCCCACACAAGGACAAGGTCGGCAAGCTGACCCAGGCCCAGGTGCGCGAGATCGCCGAGACCAAGATGCCCGACCTCAACGCCAATGACGTCGAGGCCGCCATGAAGGTCGTCGCCGGCACCGCCCGCTCGATGGGTGTCACCGTCGAGGCCTGAGCCCCGGCTCTCGAGTGAGCGGGGCACCGGCCTCGTCCACTCACCACGAATCAATCCCTGGGAGGGCCACGCGCCCGCACCAGAACTGGTGGATCAGCCCACGAGGCTGACATGAAAGGAACCAGCATGAAGCGCAGCAAGGCTTACAACGCCGCCGCCGAAGCCATCAACGAGGACCAGCTCTACTCCGCGGAGCAGGCTGTCGTCCTCGTCAAGCAGGGTGCGGCTGCCAAGTTCGACGAGACCGTCGACGTCGCGATGCGGCTCGGCGTCGACCCCCGCAAGGCCGACCAGATGGTCCGCGGCACGGTCAACCTTCCGCACGGCACCGGCAAGACCGCACGGGTCCTGGTGTTTGCCACCGGCGAGAAGGCAGAGGCGGCCCGCGAGGCGGGCGCCGACGAGGTGGGCTCCGACGAGCTGATCGAGAAGGTGGCTGGCGGCTACCTCGACTTCGACTCGGTCGTGGCCACCCCCGACATGATGGGCAAGGTCGGTCGTCTGGGTCGCGTGCTCGGCCCCCGCGGTCTGATGCCGAACCCCAAGACCGGCACCGTCACCATGGACGTCGCCAAGGCCGTCTCGGACATCAAGGGAGGCAAGATCGAGTTCCGCGTGGACCGTCACGCCAACCTGCACTTCCTGATCGGCAAGGCATCGTTCACCGCCGAGCAGCTCGCGGAGAACTACTTCGCCGCGCTCGACGAGGTGCTGCGTCTGAAGCCCTCGAGCTCGAAGGGTCGCTACATCAAGAAGATCACCATCAGCTCGACCATGGGCCCCGGTGTGAACCTTGACCCGGCCAAGACCAAGGCTGGCGACGCGGAGGCCTGAGCCTTCGCCGCCGACGCCCCGGCCGTCGCACCACGGGCCGTCACCCCTCGGGGTGGCGGCCCGTTCGCGTTCTCGGGGGCGTGTGCGGGGTAGCGTCGGTGCGTGCCCACGACTGCGACCGCCCCGAACCCTCACCTCGGACGAGCCCGGTTGCTCGCCCAAGGGTTGCTCACGCGTCCCTATGACTCCCCGCACGCCGCCGTCGCCGCCCATGGGGCGATGCAGGGCCAGGACCTGCCGGGAGTGGTGGCGTCGGCCGCGCTCAGGGTGCGCGGCGGGGGCGTCGAGGCCGTGATCGCCGATCTCGACGCGGGCCGCCTGGTGCGCGGGTACCCGATGCGCGGCACCGTCTTCCTGATGGCCGCCGACGACGTGCTCTGGGTGCAGGAGTTGTGCAACCGGGCCATGCTCACGGCCCAGGAGAAGCGCCGCGGAAACCTGGGGCTCGAGGGTGAGCACGTCGAGCAGGCCTCGGAGCTCACCCAGCGGCTGCTCGCGGACGAACCTCGCGGCCTCGAGCGGACGGTACTGATGGAGCACTGGGCCGAGGCGGGGCTCGCACCCCAGGGCGGACGCGGCTACCACGTGCTCTCGTACCTCATCGGTCGGGGAGAGGTGGCCTTCGGCCCCTGGAACGGCAGCGACCAGAACGTCGTGCCGCGGGCCTGGCTGCCGGCCGCCAGCGACCTCGAGGGGCGGTTCAACGGCGACCGGGTGGCCGCGGCCGCCGAGTTGCTGCGCCGCTACCTCACCAGCCACGGCCCGGCGACGCTGCGTGACTTCGCGTGGTGGACGAAGCTGCCGCAGCGCGAGATCAAGCCGGCCTTCGCGCTCGTCGAGCCCGAGGTCGAACCCTTCGAGTGCCCGGGTCGACCCACGACCGGCGGGGTGCTCGACACCCTGTGGGCGCGGCCGGGGCTCTCGTCCGAGGTGGACGAGGTGCCCGACCACGCACTGCTGCTGCCGGGGTTCGACGAGTTCATTCTCGGCTACCAGGATCGGCTGTTCGCGATGACTGCGACCGAGCACGAGGCCCTGGTGCCCGGCAACAACGGCGTCTTCCGCAAGACCATGGTGCGCGACGGCCGGGTCGTCGGCACCTGGACGCGCGGCGGGCGGGTCGGGGCGCGCTCGTTCGAGACCACCTGGTTCGTCCGGGAGACGAAGAAGGCCGCTGGTGAGTACCAGCGGCTCTTCGACGCGTTTCCGTTCCCCTCCCCCTGAATCACGCTGTCAAGGGGGACGAGCGTGGCTCAGCTCGCGGGGCGAACGGCCTTGTAGAACGGCATCGTGCTCATGGCGACCTTCTGCACCGGGGTTCCCGGACGAGAGGCGTGGATCACGTAGCCGCTGCCGACGTAGATGCCCACGTGGCCACCGGAGTAGAAGCCGACGATGTCGCCGGGCTTGAGGTTGGCCTTCGAGACGGCGGTGCCGTACGACAGCTGCGAGTAGCTGGTGCGGGGCACGGTGATGCCCGCCGCACGCCACGAGGCGCCGGTCAGGCCCGAGCAGTCGTAGGCCGACGGCCCGGTCGCGCCGTAGGAGTACGGCTTGCCGATCTGCGCGTAGGCGAAGGTGACGGCCTTCTGGGCGCGGGTGGTGGTCGTGGTCAGGGCACGCTTGCCGCCGGCACCCACGCGCAGCCACTGGATAGTCTTGTAGTCGAGCACGCCGGTGACGGGGAGCAGGCGCGTGTACTGGTAGTTCTTGACGGCCTTCACCGTGTAGGTGTTGTAGTGGCCGGTGACACCCACGGGGAAGCCCACGTTGTTGAGCGACTTCTGCAGCGCGGTCACGTAGTAGCTGCGGGTGTTGTACTTCGCCGAGGTGTTCGTGCGGTTCGCCCAGTACATGGAGCAGTACACGTTCGGCGTGGTGGTGCAGGTGGCGGCTTGGGCCGATTGCACAGGGCCAGCGACGAGCATGCCAGCCCCGAGTGCGAGGGAGGCCACCGCGGTGGCCAGGGTGTTACGGAGCTTGGACATGGAGTCCCCTCTGGTCGTTCACCGGGGGTAGACGAGGCCGGCGATTGGTTGCTGGGCCGTCGTTCCGTCCAACGGCTCTGGAAGCATAAGCTCTCAACTTCTCTCAGACAAAATTCAGCTTGGATTCACGCGGGGTGGCGGCTGGACCTGTGATCCGGCTGTGGCTACGCGCGCAGGCGTGCGCAAGAGATCACATCGGTGTGATCTTCAACCGTTGAGCTCTCAGGGGACCGTCGATGCCCTCACCTCAGCGACCGCTGGTCGACCGACGACGGTTCAGTGCGCGCCGCGACTCGATGTGTTGCGATAACAGCACGACCGGTGTCGGAGGAGTCCACGCGCGAATCTCGCGGGCGGCCTCGATGCCCTCGGCGTCGTGGGGCATGCGCACGTCGAGCACCACCACGTCGGGACGATGCGCCCGCACCTGCGCCACGGCGGTGGGGGCGGTTGGCCCGGCTACGTCGGCTACTTCGCCCTGGTCTTCAGCAATTTCGACACCCTCGACATGGCCCGCAACGGGGCGCCCGCCACCGTGCTCAAAGGCACGCCTGCCGAGACGCTCGGCATGTGGGTCTTCCTCATCGTCGTGGCCGGCAACCTGCTGGGCACCCTGCTGCTCGGAGTGTCGATCATCATCGGACGACGTCGCCTCGCCGGGCTGATGCCCTGGTGGGCGGGGCTGCTGGTGATCGGGTGGCCCCTCGGGCACATCATCAACCTGGTCGTGACGAACGAATGGTTCGCGGTGGCCGCTGACGTGCTCGAGGTGATCGGACTGGTGTTCGTGGCGCGGGGGGCGCTGCGACGCGATGCCGAACAGGCGGGTCGCGCCGCGTGAGCGGACAGGTGAAGAGCGGGGGGCGCTCGTCCGATTTGGACGCGTGCCCCCCGTGCCGTATCGTTTCCGAGGTACCGAAGACCGCCGGTGGAGAGATCCCCAAGGTTGGTGGCAACACCAACGCCCGCGCAGGACAGCTGAGATGAGAACGTGGCCCGGCCACGTGATCGCCCCGAAGCCCTGCGCTCGGGGCTTTTTGTTTGTCCGGCGGATGACGGTGTCAATCCAGGAAGTGGGAAGGAGACGCAATGGCGAGGCCTGACAAGGCAGCGGCGGTTGCCGAGCTGAAGGAACAGTTTTCTTCGGCCGACGCCGTGGTGCTGACCGAGTACCGAGGACTCTCTGTGGCCAACCTCAAGGACCTTCGTCGGTCCCTGGGGCAGGACGCCACCTACGCCGTTGCGAAGAACACCCTGACCACGATTGCTGCCCGCGAAGCGGGTATCGAGGGTCTCGACGAGCAGCTCGTCGGCCCCACCGCAATCGCGTTCGTGAACGGAGACGTTGCCTCCGTCGCGAAGGGTCTGCGTGACTTCGCAAAGGCCAACCCGCTTCTGGTCATCAAGGGTGGTGTCATGGACGGTCGCGTCCTTGATGCCGACGAGGTCAAGAAGTTGGCCGATCTCGAGTCGCGCGAGGTTCTGCTCGCGAAGCTCGCCGGTGGCATGCAGGCCAACCTGCAGCGCGCCGTCTTCATGCTTGCCGCTCCGCTCTCGCAGGCTGCCCGTGCTCTGGGTGCCCTCGAGACCGCCGCTCAGGCAGACCCTGGTGTCATCGGTGGGGCCGGCGAGGCTCCTGCCGTTGAGGCCGATCAGAAGCAGGACGAAACCGCCGCCGACGCGGCAGACGACAACACCGCCGCCGCGGCGGAGACTGAGTAAGGAAGGACGCCCATCATGGCGAAGCTCAACAACGAAGAGCTCCTTGAGGCTTTCAAGGAGATGACCCTGATCGAGCTCTCTGAGTTCGTGAAGCAGTTCGAGGAGACCTTCGGCGTCACCGCCGCTGCTCCCGTGGCCGTGGCCGCTGCCGCTCCTGCTGCCGGCGGCGCCGGTGGCGACGAGGCTGCTGCCGAGGAGTCGGACGAGGTCGACGTGATCCTCGAGTCGGCTGGCGACAAGAAGATCGGCGTCATCAAGGAGGTGCGCGCTCTCACCTCGCTCGGCCTGAAGGAGGCCAAGGACCTGGTGGAGGCCGCTCCGAAGCCGATCCTCGAGAAGGTCAAGAAGGACGTCGCCGCCAAGGCCAAGGAGCAGCTCGAGGCTGCTGGCGCCACCGTCACCGTCAAGTGATCTGGGCGGGTTCGCCCGCTTCGCTCACGTACGCCTGAAGAAGGCGGACGAGACACTGCTCAAGGCTGGTCCCCTGATGGGGGCCAGCCTTGAGTGCTTGGTGGGGCTCGACACGGGCCAGACCCTTGTCGGCGCGGGGAGATGTGACCCGCACGCACGCTACGTTGCTCGCATGGGTGTGCCGCACGCAGACGTGCAGATCGTGGGCCACGACGCCCATCGGGGGTTCGGTGGATTCAGCGCAGTGGTGGCCAACGCAATGGTGATCAGCGCACGCTCCGGCCAGCCAGAGGCCGGTGCCTGATGTCTGGCTACATCCTCTGTGTGATCGATGACGATCGAGTGGAGAACCTCCAGTCAATCTTCCGGGCCGACGAGACGCAGACCTTGCCGCTCAGTTCTGGTCGAACCCTGCTGTACGTGTCGAACTCGGGCCTGCTCAACGCCGAAGGGCTGTTCCAGGGCTACGCCATCGATCACACGGGCGAGTCGATGATCTTCGGGTTGGCAGGGCCGCGGTCCACCCCCGATCCAAGCCGCCCGCTCGAGGGTTCCTACCTGGTGGCGCGCGTCGAGAGCTCGGCAGTGCGGGTGAGCACCGATGTCTTCGGGTTCGTGCCGATGATGTGGACCCAAGGGCCGAACTTCGTCGCTGCCTCTGACTCCTTCCTGTCGCTCGTCACGCTGCGGCGGGTGTTGGGGCTCTCCTGCAGCCCGGACGAGGTGACCATTCGGGGGCGAATGTGGTTGAACTCGATGAGCCTTCAGCAGTTGGGTACTGACACCTACTGCGCCGAGATCAAGTACGTGACACCGGGTACCGAACTGCGCATCGACGCCGACGACTGCAGCGTCCAGCTGGCCCCGCTCGACCTCGTGGCGCATTACTCCGGATCGTTCGCGTCGCATGAGGAGGCCGTGACCGAATCCGCCAGCCGGATGGTGCGGGTGATGCGCACCTACGCCGAGGCCGGCGGCCTCATCTCCCTGGGACTCTCGGGTGGAACTGACTCCCGGCTGTGTCTCGCGGCGGGCCTGGCCGCTGATGTCGGCGACGCGCTGCACGTGGCATCGAAGAACAACGGAACCCCGGATTACCAGGTGGCGCTTGACCTCTCGGAGCGCTTCGGCTTCCCCCTGAACCGGACTGACGCCCGTCTCAGGGGAGACGTGTCGCCCATCGACCATGCGGCGACGTGGGCAGGCACATCGCTGGGCCTCTACGACGCCACGTACACGCCGCCAGCTGTCAGTCGGCGATCGGTGCCGTACTTCTCCGTGGGTGGTCAGGGAGCCGAGATCTCCAAGGGGAACTTTGGTTGGCGTCCCCTGTCCTCCATCAACATGCCAGCGGAAGGGCAGGAGCAGTGCAGGCGAGCGCTTCGCCTGATCGGCGCTGATGAGGACGATCGGTGGGGGTCGGAGTGGCACTACCTGGCCTTCCGCAACGCCATCCACGGGGGGCGAGCCGGGCTGTCGAGCGAGTACATCTCGAGGCCCGCGGCCCAGGTCCCGCTCATCGGCCTGAGCCGCTCTCCGCTCAACGACCTGCCCGCCCCCAGGAAGGCAGGCAAGTCGATCATCCTGGACACCCTCATCAAACTCAGCCCGCAGCTGGCGACCGTTCCGTTCGATGACCACCGCAAGGATGTCGGTGACGACTACGTGGGCGAGCGGCTGGCGAAGCTCGGCGGGCAGCTCGATGCTCGTGCCCTGTCGTCCTACCGGCGTGAAGGAACGCCGAGACTCGGTCACGGGGTGATCGGGACCCAGATCGACCTGGCGCGCCGCGCGGGATTCACCGGCGGGCTCGCACCCCGCGACCTGATGCCGAGCGTGTCGAGGTCTTTGGCCGTCTTCGACGGTCTGGTGTCGCCCCAGGTGCGCGAGGCACTTGAATCGATCGACCCGATGAGCACCACACGGTTGGGCGCCGCGAGTCGCCCGGCGGGGGCGATGGGCAAGCTGGTGGGAATCGGCGTGCTCGCCTGACTGGGAGGTCCTGGGAGGGTATCTCCGACGACGGTGGCGAGCGGACGACCCCAGGTCGGCAGGGTCGACTAGCGTGACGGGGGTGACGATTCCCAGGGGGCTTCCCCGCATCTTCAGGGCGCACCCCGTCCAGCAGCTTCGACGCCTGGTCTGGCATCTGCGAACAGGGGGGCTGCCGCAGGCGCGACGCTTTCTTCACAATGCACGCTTCGGAACTCGTCGCACCGTGAAGATCGTCCGCGACGATCGGGGCGTCCACGTCGCACCCTGGGAGTGGCCTAGTCGTGAGCCGGCCAGGAACGCCAGGGCCCTGGTCATCGCCGATGACTTCACGTTGGCAGCCTTCAAGTACGAATGGCACCAGGTGCAAGCCGATCCTCAGGGTTGGCCCGATCAACTGGACGGGATCGACCTGCTCTTCGTGGAGTCGGCCTGGGCCGGCAATGGCGGGCTGTGGCAGTACCAGGTGACCGGCCCGAAGGCCCCCTCGGGAGCCCTGGTCGACTTGGTGGGGGCGTGCCGGGAGCGCGGAGTGCCCACGGTGTTCTGGAACAAGGAAGATCCCGCACACTTCGACGACTTCATCGCCACCGCAGAGCTCTTCGATCACGTGTGGACGACCGACGCGGGCACGGTGGGGCGCTACCGAGAACGTCTCGGTCACGACCGAGTGGGCGTGCTCCCTTTCGCCGTGCAACCAGCTGTGCATCATCCTCTGCGAACGTTGGCTGACAAGCCGTCGGGTGTGGCGTTCGCCGGCACGTGGTTCGCGCACAAGTTCCCCGAGCGTCGTGCGCAGATGGAACTCCTCTTCCCCGCCGCGGCTGCGGTATCAGGCGACTCGGATCCCTTTGAGATCTGGTCCAGATTTGCCGGCAAGGGGGAGCAGTACGAGTTCCCCGAACCGTGGAGTGGGCACGTCGTGGGGTCACTCACCTACGACCAGATGCTCAGTGCCTACCGCGCCTACAAGGTCTTCCTCAACGTCAACACGGTCACGGACTCTCCGACCATGTGTGCCCGAAGGGTGCTCGAGATCACTGCCTGTGGCACCCCGGTGCTGTCTCCACCGGCAGCCGCCCTTCGACCCTTCTTGGGCGAAGGTGTCGCCATTGTCGAGTCAGCGGACGAGGCCGCCGACACCTTGGGTCGGCTGCTCTCGGACGAGCACGAGCGTGCACGCCTGGTGCACCTGGGGCAGCGCGAGCTGTGGCGCCATCACACGTACTCGCACCGGGTTGACCAGCTGCTGTCTGCCTTCGGTCACGCCGGGGTTGCGGGCAGGCGCCCCTTGGTGAGCGTGGTCACCGCGACCCGACGCCCCGAGCAGGTTGCCCACCTGTTGAGGCAGGTGGCCCAGCAGTGCGAGGTGGAGCTCGAACTGCTGCTCGGCACGCACGGATTCGACCTCACGCCCGACCACCATCGACTCGCCGAGCAAGGGGGCCTCCGCCTCAGGGTGCTGCCACAGCCGACGGACCGCCCGCTAGGGGCGATCCTCAATGACCTGATCGCTCACGCGGAGGGAGACGTCGTCACGAAGATGGACGATGACGACCTCTACGGCCCGGAGTACCTGGCCGATCTGCTCGACTGGCGTGCGGTCAGCGGTGCCGATGTGGTCGGCAAGCAGGCGAGGTTCGTCCATCTGGCGGGTTCTGGACAGACAAGGTTCGTGGCGGGTCACATGGAGCACTGCCCCTCGACCTTCGTCGCAGGACCGACGATCACCGTGGCCCGTGAGGCAGCGAGGGAGGTGCCCTTTCCCGACCTTCCCACGGGCGAGGACACGGGGTTCCTGCGGGCGGCACTCGAGGCGGGCATGAGCATCGCCGCTGCCGATCGTTTCAACTTCGTCCAGATGCGCAACGCCCACGGGGCTGGCCACACCTGGGTCGCCACCGACGAGGACTTCCAGCGCGGCGAAGTGGTAGACGGTTCACCCTTCGGGGGGATCTTCATCTGATTCAGGCGCTACGGTTTCCCAGGGGGAATCAGTGGAGCTCGGAGTGAGGAACAGTGTGACCGGCAAGGTACTCGTGGTGTACGGCACCCGCCCAGAGGCGATCAAGGTGGCCCCGCTGATCGCGGCGCTGGATCGATCGGAGTGCCTCGAGGTGATCACCGCAGTCACCGGCCAACATCGCGAGATGCTCGATCAGGTCAACCAACTGTTCGGCATCGAGCCGAACCACGACATGGATCTGTTCTCCCCCGGCCAGTCACTGAACACGCTGGCCGCGCGTGTGATCGCCGGTACCGACGACCTGCTCGATTCGATCGCCCCCGACGCCGTCGTGGTGCAGGGCGACACCACGACGGTGGCGATGGTCGCGATCGCCTCGTTCATGCGCGGCATCAAAGTCATCCACCTCGAGGCGGGGCTGCGCTCGCATGACATCCTGTCGCCCTTTCCCGAGGAGGCGAACCGGCGTCTGGCGGGCCAGGTCACCTCGTTGCATCTCGCGCCCACTCCGCAGGCTCGGGACAATCTGCTGCGCGAGGGCTTCACGGTGGACGACGTGGTCGTGACCGGCAACACGGTCATCGACGCGCTGCTCGAGGCCGCGGAGAAGCCGGTGGAATTCGCTGACCCCAAGGTGGCGAAGGCGGTGGCATCGGGCCAACGTCTGATCCTGCTGACCGTGCATCGCCGCGAGAACCTGGGTGCCCCCATGGCCCGCATCGCCGACGCCTTGGCCATCCTCGCACGGAGCCACCCTGACGTGGTCGTGGTGTTCCCGGCCCACCGCAACCCCAAGATGCGCGAGACCGTCTTCCCCGTGCTCGAGCCGCTCCCGAACGTGGTGATCACCGAGCCGCTGGACTACCTGCAATTCGTGCACCTGCAGAAGGCGGCCCATCTGGTGCTCACCGACTCCGGGGGTGTCCAGGAGGAAGCGCCGAGCCTCGGCAAGCCCGTGCTCGTGCTTCGCGAGAACACCGAACGTCCGGAGGCGGTCACGGCGGGTACGGCTCGCTTGATTGGCACCAACACCGAGCGCATCGTCTTCGAGGCTCACCGGCTGTTGGAGGACGAGCTCGCCTACGAAGAGATGGCCCAGGCAACCAACCCGTACGGGGATGGTCAGGCCGCATCCCGGGCCACCGCCGCCATCGCCGAACTGCTCGGCGTCGGTCGGCGCGTTCCCGCGTTCGATCCCGCCTGAATCAGCGTTCTGTTCTCAGTCGGTCGCGGCGGCTGCCGATCGCACGATCGCCCGGATTCTGCGGTAGACGTCCTCCGAGTAGTGAAACGGCGCCAGGCCCCATTGGTGATCGGGGGTGAACCGCATGGCGGTCTCGGGGATGGCACAGACCTCCAGGCCGGCATCGGTGAGCGCGGCGTAGTAACGGGCTGACAGGTCATTCCACGAGCGAGCCCGTTCGGCCAGTCGATCCTCGTCGGTGGGGGAGACCGTTCCCTCGATCTCGGGAAGGCTCGCCCATGGGGTCTGGACGATCACCGTTCGCTCCAGGAGGCCCAGCGTGTTGAGGTAGTCCCGGAACTTGACTGCCGCCTGGGCGAAGAGCTCGAAGTGGGCGTCCGAGCCGAAGTCGAACAGTTCGCCGCGGTCCAACAACTCGGCCTGAGCCTCGCTGGCATGCAGTTCCATGGAGCGGGTGGCGAACCCCCCATCGGCGGTACGGACCACCCCCAGTCGCTCGTCCACCAGATCGCAGACCAGCACGTCGAACGATCCGTGCCGCTTTCGCAGAACGTAGCGAAGACTGCCCGTGAGGTCTCCGGCAACCATCCGTCGCTGGAAGGGTGAGGCCAGCTTGCTCAGGTCGAGGTCAGGAAGCCGTGAGTCGCCCAGGAAGGCGCTGATCAGGCTCTGCCGCGCCACGTAGTCGACGATCTGGAACTCATCGGCCTGCTCTGGCTGGAACGCGTCTCGGCTCACGCAACTGCCATAGATCAGGAGTCGAGTCACGCTGAGGTCCTTCACGCTTGGTCGGAGTAGGCCGAGTCTACTGCGCTCCCTCGATCGCTCGGCGGAGGTTGCCACCGTCGGGGTACTCGCCGGATGACGCCGAACCTGCCCCTGCGCACACTGGCTTTCACATGTTCCGCGTGAGTTCGACGGCGCTCGCTGACTGGCTGAGTGTCTGCCAGTCGGAGTGCTCACACGCGACGCTGAACAGCCGAGCAAAACTCTCCTTGTCCGGGCCGATGTGGCCGATACCCAGGTTCGGGAGGAGCTGGACGACTCGGTTTGAGGAATGCAACTCGCTCAGGAACGGAGTCAGATGCTTCTCAACGTGGTCTGTGTCGCCGAGGTTCTGCAGGTAGACGATCGATGAGTCGACAGGTCGCTGGTAGAGGGAGACGACTTCGTCGGCGAAGGGGAGCGGATGGCCGTCGAGCTTGGGTATGCCCCAGGCAATGTCCAAGTAGCGCTCGACGGCTGCCGTGGTGAACTGCTTGACGTCGGTTTGTGGGTTGGAGACCACGGCTGTTGACCCTGGAAGCCGGGTGGCTTGCAGCAAGGCGGAGAAACCCCCGCCGGAGGGTCCGAACAGGACAACCCGTCGACCGCCCGCGACGGACTCAATGATCCGGGTTGTGGCGTCCTGGAAGTCAGGTTGCCTCGTCGAGCCTCCATACCAACCGAGCCGCAACTGGTCGTCGAGAATCAGTGACGAGTCCGACAGGAACAGCCGGTCCACCTTGAGGTGCCCCGACGTCCCCACCCCCTGATAGGCGGGCACTGTGCGCAGCTTGGGGGACATCGCCCCGCTGAACGTGACGAACAGGGTGTCCGCCCCTCGGGGAAGGTAGGTGGCGTGGATGGGCAACTCGCCGTGGCTGACCTCCCATCCACCCGCGGGCCGGCCGGGGTCCTGGAGAAATGCCTCGAGGGACGCGAATCGGGTGACCGCGCCGCTGAACTTCACATCACGCATGCTGTGAGCATGGCAGATGGCTGGAGCCGCACACGCCATCGGATAGCCGTTGGGCTCATGGATCGGGCAACCCCGTGAGTCCTCAGCCCGGGTGGTCCATTCGCGGGAGGGTGGCCAATGACCACCCGGCCCGGGCCCGAGGTAGCCTTGCCGCATGCTCATCGCCTCCCAGTTGCCGTGCGGCTGGGCTGCTTGAGGTGCGCAGGTTCGTTGCCCTCCTGACCATAGTGGTGGTCCTCCTGGGGGCGTGCACGCGGGGGGAGTCACCCGGTCAGTCGCCGTCTCCGGCCCGCTCAGCGGCTTCGCCGCCCTCGGAGCGTCCCTCCGCCGGGCCGGAAGCCGCACGTCCGGGTGGGTTCGTGGCCCCGATCCCGCGGGTTTCCATCCCTCTCGCCAAGGGGGGCACGGAGTCGGACTGGGTGAAGGTCGCCGGATTCTCGTGGGAGACGTGGTCGGGCGACGGGAGGCTCATCACCGTGCGCCTGAACTTTGTCGAGCGAGCGGTGAAGGGGCCGAATGTCTTCGTGGCCGCACGCCTCAGGTGCCGACCGACCACATCGTCGTCCGCGTGGGCAGAAGTGTGGGCCAGCGAGAATCTGGTGGCAGGGGCGCCCCTGCAGGTGTCCCTCGACCGAGCGGTCACCGTGCGTTCGTGGCCCCGCGACACCTACGGTTGCGAGGTGCTCGTGAAGGCATCCACCTACGGGGACACCCGGTCACCGCTCTACCTTGGCACCAGCTCGCGGTACGAGGTGTCTGATCCGATGCCCGCGTGGATCAATCAGTTGATGCT
This sequence comes from Aestuariimicrobium soli, assembly GCF_051192575.1. NCBI lineage: Bacteria > Bacillati > Actinomycetota > Actinomycetes > Propionibacteriales > Propionibacteriaceae > Aestuariimicrobium > Aestuariimicrobium soli. Next base: position 29,070 of record NZ_JBPJSQ010000004.1, read on the forward strand.
CGAGAAGGAGCACAAGTCCTCCGAGGTCTTCAACCTCGACGGGAGGCGGTACCAGTCGCCGGCCGAGAATCAGTTCACGTCCCAGTTGGGTGAGGGGAGCGATGTCATGCTCCGTCGCCCGTACGAGGCTTATCGGACGACTCCCGCGACGTTCGAGCTGACGGGCTGGGACCCGTCCTCGGGGGGACAGTCGTCGTCCGTCACGCTGATCGCGAGCCACCGACTGACGGCATGTGTCTACGGGTCTGACCTCGCCAGCACGTGTGAGGGTCTGTCGATCTCGTCGTCGCCCACCTGGTTGAGGGTTCGAGTCTTCGCGCGATGGACCAAACAAGACGGCACCGCCTGCACGGGCGCCCGGCAGGTCTTCGACCAGACGATGGCCCTGACCCAGGCCAAACATCATCTGATGGTTCCCGTGCGCGCCATCATCACCACCAACGGCCTGCCTGAAGGGTGCACCGCCAAGCTGACCAGTTGGACGGTGATTCAGCGGGTCGACGGGGCGATTGTGGCCGTCCATCGACCCGCTTCGCGGCAGTTCCTCGTGCCAGGCGCGTTGCCCGGCTGACTCACACCTGGCGGCCGGTCACAACGTCTCGGCCATGACCTTCCGAAGGTGCTCGTAACCAGCACGCGAGCGGCGGTAGAGATCGCCGCGCACCTTCTGGGGGATGCGAGCAGGGTAGTGCGAGAGGCGCTGATAGACGTTGGGATCCGTGTAGCTGCAGAGCATCTCGGTGCGCTCGATCATCCGCAGGAAATTGCGGTTCTTGGGCGTCACGGACATCGCGATCGAGGGCACGCCGTACATCGTCGCGACGATCAGCCCATGGAACTTGATGGTGGCGAGGGCGGAGCACGACGAGATCTGCTGGCACAGCTCGTCGAGGTCCTCGCTGTGGAAGATCTCCTCGTCGGTGCCCGCCGCAATCAACTGCGCGCGAGTGAGGTCGGAAGCGCCCAGCGACATGTTCGACAGCACCAGGTGGCGCACCCGGTACCCCATGTCCTTGGCCTCATCGATCAGCCGGCGAACCGGGGCCATGTCCTGGTTGAGGCTGCGGTGTTCACGCATGACCACCCCCAGAGTCTTCTCCGTGTTGGGGAGTGGCTCCGGGCGGTTCATGGCGCACACTGGATCGGGATACCAGGTGAGCTTCTCGCCGGGATCGATGTTCTTCTTGATCCAGGTGTAGGACTCGATGTCGCGGGCGACGACAAGCTTGCAGTTGTCGTCCCGCAGGAACTTCTGGTAGGTGGCGATGACGGCTTCACGCCGGTACGGCTGGTTGGGAACCCCCAGGCCGTAGATGTAGGTGGGCTTCTTGAGGTACTCATGGCGCCAGTAGAGATCGCTGACCCGCTGCGGGTTCAGCAGGTCACCGCCACCAATCAGGAAGCCGTCGTACTCGTCGACGAGTTCCTCCAAGGGGCGCGAATGGTAGGGCGCCTCCAGCAGGTCGTTCACCACGTGCAAGTCGTAGGTTCCCGACAACTCCTGCCGGTGGACCTTGACGAAGAGCTCGTCGCCGAAGTTTCCCCAGCCGAAGTATCCGACCAGTCCGATTCGCTTCACTTCTTCCCGTCCTTCGTTTGACGTTCGTGTCCAGGCACCAAGGAGTCTGGGTCCACTCCGTACAACCGGACGATGTCTCGCACAATCCTCGCACAGGCGTCCCGGTCGGTCGACGAGACCTGCTTGAGCTTCGCCAGGTACCAGTCCTTCACGAACGCGGCCAGGTGATGGTCGACGTACCGCTCCAGCAATCCCATTCGTTCAAGGGCGGCCACCTGGGCGGTCTCCATGACGAGCTTCTTCTCGAAGTACCGTCGGTCGACGACGTTCGTGACCGAGTCCGCCCGCTCGGCGTAGTACAGCAGGTGCGCGTCGTGGGTGAAGGCGCCGACGCCGGCGCCAGCGAGCAGCTCCCATCCATAGAGCGTGTCCTGGCCAGCAGCCCCCTCCACGAACTCCAACCGACCCGGCCCCAGGAGGTCGCGTTTGATGACGGCGGCCTGGGTGGAGACCACCGGGAACTTGCCCCGCCCGAAGAAGTGCTCCTGGAGGTCGGGGATGATCGTCAGGCGTTCCCGCGTGTGACGACCGGTGGCGTTGGTCTTGCCTCCAACCTTGACCTGATACCCCGACACGAACCCGAGGTCGGGGTGGCTGACTGTTGCCTCCTCGAAGAGGGCGAGGAGGGTGTCGTAACCCCCCTCCGAGATCTCGTTGTCAGGGTCCAGGAAGGCCACGAGCGGCGCAGTTGCCGCGGCGACTCCCCGGTTCCGCGGGCGCGATGCGCTACCGCTGGCTGCCCGATCGCTCTCGAGGAACCGCACCTGCGGATGCGACTGTGCGATGGCTCGGCAGATGTCAGGAGTGGAGCCATCCGTCGACCCGTCGTCGACGAGGAGCACTTCCAGGTCGTCCCAGATCGTGTTGCGACGGAGGCTGGGAAGGCACTTGGTTTCCAGGAATCGGCCGTTGTTGTGCACGGGGACCACCACCGTGAGGCGTGGGTCCGTCACTGTCCCCTCCGCCGTGACCTCGCCTGCCGAGGTCAACGAGGCTTGGTAGGGCGGAAGGTGATACCCGGACCACCCTCGTCGGGTCGATTGCGGGTCGAGGGCCTCGGCGATGCTCACGCGGTCGGAGGCGAACAAGGTCACGGCTGGGTCGGGTCGTCCGGTGACGAAGTCGTGGACGGGGGCATCTGCCTCCGCGGCGAACGCGGGCTGGGCGACGTAGTCGACATCGCAGTACTTGAACGCGTTCACCCGGTCGCGCAGGAAGTCTGGACCGTAGGTCACCGACGGATCCACGGCCACCCAGTAGCGGTGCTCAAGGATTCGCTCGGGTTCCCGGATGGCCTCGTCGCGGGAGAAGCGGACGATGTGGGGGTAGCTCTGGCCGACCAGGGCGTCGTCATCGGCGATGACCGCGATGGTTGGCTCGGCCGCGACACCACCATCGTCGAGGCCGATCGCGGTCAGCATCCGTGCTGCCACCTCCACGCTGGTGTGGGCGGTCATCACGTTGCGCACGAGTCGCTCGCAGAGCTGGTACTCGTCGTCCGTGGGTTCACCCAGCAACGTGCGGGCGAGACTCTCCGGGTGCGCGACGATGCGAATCTCCGGGAACTTGTTGAGCACCGAGAGGGCGTAGTTGGAGATGATGCCACGCCCCTGGGCCTGCAGCTCGTAGATGCGCATGGCGCACATCGTTGGGCTCTCCTTGATGGAGTTGAAGTTGAGGCTGTAGCGGAAGAGCTTGTGAACAGCCTGCAGCGTGGCATGGTCGAGCGGCGGCATGGTGAAGGCTCGGAAGCGCTCGGGGTACTCCAGCCCCGAGACACCGGCGTTGCGATCGGCGATCTGCAAACCCCCTCCCGAAGCCAGGATGGAGTCGAACACGGTTTCCATGTCGGCGCACCGCTCCGGGTACCGCTCGGGGTAGGAACCGGCGAAGAAGGCATGGGTCAGCGTGTGCCGCCGGTTGCCGATGGGATTGTTGATCTGAGGGTTCGCCCCGTACTCGCCGTAGTGAACCTTCGAGTGTCCCAGGTCGGCGACATAGCGCGGAATGCAGGTGGTGTCCGACGTGAACACGTGGTCGAAGCGGCGAGCGATGTCCAGGAAGTACTCATAGTTGCTCGGGTCCTCGATTGACTGGAAGACCGTCGGCTTCCCTTCGCGTGCGCAGTGGTCCAACAGCCGCTCGAGTGCCTCTGCGGGCTTGGGTCGGAAGCCGATGCCACGCCACTCCTCGCCCTCGAGACCGCGCCAGCAGGTCACGTACAGCAGCAGGTCGAAACCTTGCTCGATCACATCCTCGACGTTGTCGGGACTGACGTAGACCGTCTCCCGGAAGGCGTCCTTGTAGAAGTTGTACATGTACTCGTCGGTGATGACGGCCAGCCGGTGGGGCAGTTTCTCGCGGAAGTAGTGGCTGCCGTTGCTGCGAGGCAGCGAGCGCGCCATGCTGACCAGCAACTGGTGAACCAACTCCTGGGTGGCGCGGTTGCTCACCGAATCGCCGCTGGCCTGAGGCAGCGACAAGGTCTGCTCGGTCGGCTGCACCTGCTGCAGGTCCTTGCGAATGGTCCGCGCAGACTGTTCGAGTGCCTTGAGCCGGCTCTGCAGGCTATTGCGGCTCGGCTGGGCCGCATCGGCGGCGGAGTCGGCCAACGGGTGCAGCCCCACGGGCAGGCCGTGGCTCGCCGTCGTCACCTCCAGGCGGAACCGGTCGATGCGGACACCACCGGAACTTCCCATGCGCAACGCCACCAGCACACGGCGCACCCGCGGGCTGGGGGAGTAGAGGTGCCGCCCCTCCGGGATGCGGCGGTCTCCCAGCCGCTCGCCGCGATCGTCGTATTCGATGATCACCGTCTCGGTCTTGGCATTCCCGCTCGCGGTGAGGGCGACGTCAAGGAGGACTGCCGACTCCGGCGGCAGTGCGACACCGTGCCCCTCAGCAAGCACGGTGAAGTCGCCGGTCTCGCCGCCCAGGACGATGTAGGCCGGTCGGGATGAGGCATTGCGAACGTACGACCGCCCTGGTGCTTCGATGTGCACGGACATCGCGCTCTGGTCCGAGAGGGTCCACGAGTTGGGGATGGGGCCGGTGAAGCCGATGAGGGGAAACGGAGTCATGTGGTGTCCTTCAGCGCTCGTCGGGGGCGTCGATGTCGAGTTCGCGTTCGATGCGGTCGAGGCGGTCGTAGATACTGGCGCGCTCGAGGTAGTCCTGCTCGCGGGTGGGCAACTCCGAGCGCCCGTTCCTGATGACCAAGGCCCGCTCCAGCACGGCGATCCGGTGCTGGTGACCCCGTGTGGTCGTCCGAAGTTGGGCCAATGTCCGACGCAGCCTCTGACCCACCATGGCCGCGAGCGCTGTGGCTGACACGATCACCACAAGCAGGGCCACCGTGGTCAGGGCCGGTGCCGTCCGTGCCACCTGAACGATCAACACCACCACTGCCACCACGGCGAGGGCGCCGATGGCCATCAGGGTCAGGCGTGGGCGAGTCATGAGAGCTCCTCAGCTTCGGGGGATTCCGCATGGGGTGAGGTCGGGTGTTGGGAGGCGATGAGTTCGCCCTGGCGAGCCAGCGCGAGAAGTTCGTCCGCGCGCTCGTGGTTGCCGTCGGCCACCTGCCAGGCCCACCAGCGATAGCTGCGCGCCACGAGTTTCGCGTCGCCATCGGTGATCAGCTCGCCCTGATGCAGCCACACGGCCCGCGTGCAGAGCTTCTCGATCGTCTGGGCGGCATGCGAGACCAGAAAGATCGTTCCCGCCTGGGTGCGCAGATGCTTGATCGTGCGCGCCGAACGCTCGGCGAAGGCGGCGTCGCCGGTTCCCAAGGCCTCATCGATGAGCAGGATCTCGGGGTTCGAGGCGGCCGCGATCGCGAACCGCAACCGGGCGCCCATACCGGAGGAGTAGGTCGACATGGGGCGGTTGATGGCCTCCCCGATCTGGGCCAGATCGAGTACTCGGGGTGTCACCTCGACGATCTCGGCTGGCGTGAACCCCAGGGCCAACAACCCCAGCCTGACGTTCTGGCGCCCGCTCATGCCGGGCATGAGCGCCGCGTTGACACCCAGAAGCATGGGAGTGGCCGACGCCAACACGGAGCCGCCCTCGGGTGGTTGCACGCCAGCGATCACCCGCAGGAGCGTGCTCTTGCCCGACCCGTTGGCCCCGACGATGCCGACATGCTCGCCCTCGCGCACGGTCAGACTCACATCGCGCAGCGCATGCACCTTCGTGCGAGACACGCGGTTCACGATCCGGTGGGCGACCTTGCGGAACAGGGTGCCGTCGGGGGGCGGCTCCGTCTCGGTGTCGTAGGTCACCGAGACATCGGTGATCACGACCGAGATGGGGCTCTCCGGCTCAGCGGATTCGGCCATAGCTCACCTCACCCCGCCAGAAGAAGACGAACCCGACGACGAGGACGAGGATGGCCCAACCGGCCAGCTGCACCCATTCGCCCGGCCGCGGCATGTAGCCGCGCATCAACATTTCTCGATACATGTTGATCAGGATGTAGAGCGGCTGATGGTCGACGATGGGTCGTGCATTCGGGATGTTGTCGAAGCGATCCACCGACCAGATCACAGCGGACGCGTACATGAGCAGCCGCGTGATGTAACTCATCAGGTGGCGGGCGTCGGGGAACGCCGATCCGATGCGCGCGGCCACGAAGGTGAGGCCGAGGTTGAACACACATTGGAGGGCGAACAAGAACGGAACCATGATGGCTTCCGGCTTGGGCCAGTGGTGGGACAACAGGTGCACGATGACGAACATGACCACCATGGTGGGGAGCGTCTGGACGGCCTCCCGCAGCGCGATCGCCACCGGCAGGGAGGCACGGGGGAACGAGAAACCCCTGATCATCCCAACATTCGCGGGGATCGCTCCAATGCCACTCGTGAGGCAGCGCGTGGTGAAGCTGAACATGAACACGCCGATCACCACGTACGAGGGAAAGTTCACGATACGCGATTGGAACAGCACGCCGAAGATGAGCACATACACGGCCGCATCGAAGAGCGGGTTGAGGATGAGCCACAGATTGCCCAGCACCATGCCGCGATTGCGGGAGAGCGCCTGCGCCCATGCCTGGGCCCAGATGAAATGTCGCCGACCCCACAGCTGGCGCAGATAATCGCGAACGGGCAGTCGTCCGCTGACCGGTTTCAGGTCGGCGTAGTCGAGCCCTCTGCGTGGGGTGGGGCGACTCAGGCGCGGCAGGGCAATGGCTGCCTTGCGAGTCGGTTCCATCAGTCAGCTCCCAGAGTGGCGTACAGCTGATCGTAACGGTCTGCCGCCCGTTGCCAGGTTCGCTCGGCGGCCCACGCCCGGCCCTGCCCGTGTGCCCGAGCGCTGGCGGTGGGGTCGTCCAAGGTCCCTGCGAGGGCCGCGGCCAGGGCGGCCTCGTCACCGGGGGCGGCCAGTCGTCCGCCCGCTGCCGCGACCACCTCGTGCAGGGCGGGCAGGTCGCTCCCGACCACCGGACGACCCAGCGCCCACGCCTCCACCGGCTTGAGCGGGGTCACGACCCGACACACGGGGGTGTCGAGGCGGGGCACGGCCACCACGTCGAGGGCCTCGACCCACCGCAGGGCGAGTTCGCGATCCTGCCGACCGGGGAAGTGGCAGAACTCCGAGATGCCCAGCTCGGCGGCCAGCGCCTCCAGACCGGGCAGCGACACTCCATGGCCCACGATGGCGCAGCGCACGTCTCGTCCCTCGTGCCGAAGCCGCGCCACGGCGCGCAGCAGCACGTCGAACCCCTCGTAGCCCACCACCGAACTCACGGCACCCACCCAGGCGCCCTCCCGGGGCAGTCCGAGGCGCTCCCGGGCCTCGGCCGGCGTACTCGTGCGGGTGAGCAGGCCCTCGTCCACGGCATTGGGCACCACGGTGATCTTCTCGACCGGCACCCCACGGTCGACCAGGTCGTCCTTCTGCACCTCGGAGAGCACGACGACGGCATCGGCGGCCAGCGCCAACTCGGTCTCGCGCCCCCGCTGCAGCCGCAGCCGCTCACTCGCGGAGGCCTCGTCCGCTGCCCAGCCGGGGCGGCTCGCCAACCACGTCAGCTCGAGTTGCCCGCGCATCTCGTAGACCCACGGCAAGCCGGTGCGGGTCGCCACCTCGCGCACCACGACGGCATTGGTGTGGTCGGTGGTGGTGTGCAGCACCTGCGGACGGAACTGCACGACGAGCTCGGTGAGCAGGTCGGCCTGCTGGGCGAGTCGAGCCATCACGGTGGCTGGCTGGCGCCACGGCAGCAGTCGGTGCATCCGCACGCCCTCGACGGTCTCGACGGGCGACACCCCGAAACGCCCGATGCTGGCGGGGTAGCCGAGGCGGGTGACCGCCTCGACCGACCACCCACGCCCGATCAGGGCCTGCATGATGGCCTGGCTGCGGCGGGTGTAGCCCGACTGCGTGTGCGGCAGGGAGTTGGTGAGCACGTGCAGCGCCCGGCGCGGCACCGGCGTCACCTCGACCGAGGCACGCTGGGGCAGTCTGACCCCCGGGGTCATCGCCTCGCGTTCGCTGGCGATGCGGTCCGCCAGGCGACTGCCCGATGGGAGCGCCGCGATGGCGCCGCTGTAGTCCCCGGCCTGCAGCCGGAGTCGGGCCCGGTCTTTCGCGCTGAGCAGGCTGTCGGGCACCAGTTCGACCAGCCCCCGATTGACCGCGACCTCGACGGCCACGCGATCAAGGGGAGTGGTGCCGGGGGAGTCGGCGGCCCACGCCTCGAGGTGGGTGCGCACGTCGCCCGGACGATCCGCCGCGTGCGCGACCAGCGCCTGCCAGGCCGGTGGCCCCCCGGCGCGCAGTCGGCGACCCAGGTGCAGACGCCGGGAGGCCTGCACCAGCGCGTGCGCGGGGTCGTCGCCCGCGAGGCGCAGGCCGTTGGTACCGGCCAGCCACAGGTCACGCACCAGATCACGCCCACCGGCGGGGAGGGGGCGGGGGGTCACGTCGCCCCGGAATCGACGCGGCTGGGCGCTGGCCCGCCCTGAAGCTGGCCGGCGGCCGTGAGCAGGGCCTTCTCGACGTGGCGCACCGACACCTCGGGGCTGCCGGCGAGTGCCCACCCGCGGGCCAGCGGAGAGATCCGCAGCCGCTGCCGTTCGTGAGCCAGATCACGCCACAACTGGGCCAGGGCCTGGGGGTCTTCGGGCGGGACGACGTCGCCAGCTCCGCTCTGGCGAATGATGTCGGCGGTCTCACCCTCCACGCTGGCGCTGATGTGGCGCCCGGCCATCATCGTCGGGTAGAGCTTCGACGGCACCGTCAGGTTCATGCCGGCCCACCGGCGCAGCGAGATGAGCACGGTGTCAGCCCACGCCAACTGCTCGGCCGTCTCGGATTCCGGCACCCGATCGCGCCAGTCGACCTCAACACCGAGGCGGTGGGCATACGTCATCAGGGCCTGTTTGTGGGCGCCATCACCGACGATCCGCAGCGAGACGGGGGTGTCGGAGTCGCGCAGCAGGGCGGCGGCGTCGATCGCCACCGCCAGCCGTTGGGCGCGCCCGAGCACCCCCAGGTAGAGCACGCGCAGTTCGGGGTGGTGGTCGTCCGGTGGGGGCAACAGGTCGACACCGCGGGCGGTGTTGCGCGCCACGGACACGTGCGCGAGACCGTGGGCGCGCAGGTCGCGCGCCAGCGAGTCGGTGGTGGTGATCACGGCGTCGCTGCTGTGCAGGACGTGCCAGATCGCCGCCCGCAGCACCGGGGCGAACCGGGCCACGGGAACGGGGAACGGCTCGTCGTGGGTGCCGTCGTCGGCCCATTCGTGCATGTCGTCGAGCAGGTGCGGCCACGCGTCGCGCAGCTCCACCACCAGCGGACGACCCCGCAGCTTCGCCACCAGCCACCCGGCCGGCAGCGTGACCAGCGCCGGCACCGTCGCGACCACGACATCGGGACGAGGGCTCCGCAGCCCCGCGACGATGGTCTGCAGCCCGGTCAGGGCCTCGTTGACCACGCGCCGGCGCAGACTCAGGCCGGGCACGATCGCGCGCACCTCGCGCACCGTCAGCCCCCGGCCACCGTGGTGGCGGGTGTGACTGCCCCAGCGGGGAACCACGACGTCGAGTCGGTGACCGTGGTTGAGAAGGCCGCTGGACAACCAGTCCCATCGGCCGGCATGGGCGCCACCCTCGGGCGGGAAGTGCTGCGTCAAAAGCAGAATGCGAATGACGTGACTCCTCTCCCGATGCCTGTGTTCAGCCCCCGCGGATTGCACCCAAAGGTGGGTGATAACCTCCGGACAGCAAGCTAACAGAATGGGTGTGTGCGCCTGACGGCGACCACCATCATGGGTGAGGAATTCGCGTGACCGACTCCACCATCGTCGTGATCGGGCTGGGCTACATCGGCCTGCCGACGGCTGCCGTGCTGGCTCGCGCGGGCAAGCGGGTGATCGGCGTCGACGTCTCCGACCGGCACGTCGATGCCGTCAACGCCGGCGAACTGCCATTCATCGAGGAGGGGCTGGGTGACGTCGTGGCCCAGGTCGTCCGAGACGGCAAGCTCACGGCCCAGAAGGCCACCCCCGCCGGCGACGTCTTCATCATCGCCGTGCCCACCCCGTTCGCCGAGGGTCACAAGGCCGACCTCAGCTACATCGACGCCGCCACCCGCGCGATGGCGCCGCAGCTCACCGGTCACGAGCTGGTGATTCTCGAGTCGACCTCTCCGCCCGGAACCACGGAGCACGTGCGCGACCTGCTCGCCACCCTGCGCCCCGACCTCACCGAGCTGCAGTTCGCCCACGCCCCGGAGCGCGTGCTGCCCGGGCGCATCATGGTCGAGATGGTCACCAACGACCGCATCATCGGGGGAATCACGCCCGAGGCGGCGACCCGCGCGGCCGAGCTCTACGCCAGCTTCTGCGAGGCGGAGTTGCACCTGACGGATGCCACCACCGCCGAGATGGCCAAGCTCACCGAGAACGCCTTCCGCGACGTCAACATCGCCTTCGCCAACGAGCTCTCGCTGATCTCTGACCAGCTGGGCATCGACGTCTGGGAGCTGATCGAGCTCGCCAACAAGCACCCCCGCGTCAACATCCTGCAGCCCGGCCCCGGCGTGGGCGGGCACTGCATCGCCGTCGACCCGTGGTTCATCGTGTCGAGCTCGCCCGAGCACTCCAAGCTCATCAACCAGGCTCGTCACGTCAACGACGGCAAGCCCGACTGGGTGATCGACCAGGTGCGCTCGGCGCTGGCCGACCCGTCGATCGCCGACAAGGCCGAGAAGACCGTCGCCTGCCTCGGGCTCGCCTTCAAGCCCGACATCGACGACCTGCGCGAGTCGCCCTCGCTGCACATCGTCGAGCGGCTGGCCGCCGAACTCGAGGGCGTCAACGTCGTCGCGGTCGAGCCCAATGTCACCGAACTGCCCAAGAACCTTGCCGGACGAGGCGTGACCCTCGTCGACCTAGAGGCTGCCCGCGCCGCCGACGTGGTGGTGCTGCTGGTCGACCACAAGGAGTTCCGCGAGATTCCGGCGGAGCGGCTCGAGGGTCGCCTGCTCGTGGACACGAAGGGGCTGTGGCGGCGACGTCGTCCGCAGACCCTCACGCGCTGAGGTTCACCCGGGGCCCCCGTCGGACGAGGCTCCGTGGCAACTCTCAACCCACCCTCGATCACCGCGGACCCCCGCGTTGGTGGGGGAGCGGCGGCGGGTTAGCATCGGGGCGAGTTCTGCCGACGATGTGCGCGAAAGGGGGTGACGGCTGTGAAGAAGGCGTTGAAGCCGCAGTTCGTCATTCCCGTCGCCATCGCCTACGTGCTGGTGGCGATCCTCGTCGCCGGCCCGTGGTTCGCCCTGTTCACCGGCGGGCTGGGCGCCCTGGTCGCGGCCTTCGCCCTGTGGTTGTCGACCGACCGCACCCGCCAGCACCTCGGTGTCGGGCTGGCCGTGGTCGGGGTCGCGCTCTGCGGGTCCGGCTATCTCGTCGGCGCCAATCCGGCCTGGTTGCACCGCGGTGACGCCGTGGCCGAGGCCGTGCCCTCCGACCCGGCTGCCAGCGCCGCATCGACCCAGAGTGCCGACAGCCCGACCCACGACGCGGCGAGCACCAGCGCACCGACCTCCCCGGCTTCCAGTGCCCCACCGGCCAGCGCCGCCAGCACGCCGGCCGGATCCTCGGTCGTGAGCACGCCGGCGCAGTCGTCGGCGCCAGCGGCCCCCACCACCCGCACCACCCAGTACGTGCCGCCGGCCAAGCCTCGTCCGACGTCAACCCGGAAGAGCGCCGCCCCCACCGGTCAGGCCTCGACCCCGCCGGGGGCCTCGTCCGCACCGACGACGTCGACCACCACCACGTCGTACCCCACGGCAACCAGCCAGCCCACCCTCGGGCCGACCGTGGTCGTGCCGAGCGACCTGCCCACGCCCCCCACCTCGGTGCCGACCGACCCGCCCACCGAGCTGCCGACGCTGCCCACGCTCGGGCCGACCGACGGTTCCACCGACACCTCTCAGCCCGGTTCGGACTCCTGACACACCGGCTGGTGCTTGCCACCGGCCGACCGAGGACTACCATGGTGGCGACGCGACGGTCGTCGTCCGAGGGCTCAGATGATGGGGCCCGTCCCGGAGACCCACCATCGCCCCTCCCAGCGGGTTGCGCTTGACAGCCCGGGCTCCGCCGTGCGCTTTGCAAAGTTGCCGCCGGCCGCGTACTGTGGGTTCTTGCCCCATCGCTACTTGACGACCCGTGCGTGCTCCTGCGCGCTTTGACGCGGGCCGTTCTGCATGCACAGCACCTGTGTGTTGAGTTCTTGGAAGGACCGCATCTTGGCCGCCTCGCGCACCGCCGCAAAGAACACCAACGTCATCTCCTCCAGCGGACGCCTGTCGTTCGCGAAGATTCCCGAACCGATGGAAGTCCCGAATCTGCTTGACCTGCAGATCGACTCCTTCGACTGGCTCGTGGGCAACGAGGCGTGGCAGAAGAGCGTCCAGGAGGCCCTCGCTGAGGGACGCACCGACATCAACACGAAGTCGGGCCTCGAAGAGATCTTCGAGGAGATCTCGCCCATCGAAGACATGGCCGAGACCATGTCGCTGTCGCTGCGCGACCACCGCTTCGAAGACCCGAAGGCCTCGATCGACGAGTGCAAGGACCGCGACATCACCTACGCGGCCCCGCTGTTCGTCACCGCCGAGTTCATGAACAACGACACCGGTGAGATCAAGTCGCAGACCGTGTTCATCGGCGACTTCCCCCTGATGACCGACAAGGGCACCTTCGTGATCAACGGCACCGAGCGTGTCGTGGTCTCGCAGCTGGTGCGCTCGCCCGGTGTCTACTTCGAGCAGACCCCCGACAAGACGTCCGACAAGGACATCTTCTCGACCAAGATCATTCCCTCGCGCGGCGCCTGGCTCGAGTTCGAGATCGACAAGCGCGACCTCGTCGGCGTGCGCCTCGACCGCAAGCGCAAGCAGAACGTCACCGTGCTGCTGAAGGCCCTGGGCTGGACCGAGGAGCGCATCCTCGAGGAGTTCTCCGGCTACGAGTCGATGCGTCAGACCCTCGAGAAGGACCACGTCCACACCCAGGACGAGGCCCTGCTCGACATCTACCGCAAGCTGCGCCCCGGCGAGCCCCCGGCCCGCGACGCCGCCGAGACCCTGCTCAACAACTACTACTTCAACCCGAAGCGGTACGACTTGGCCAAGGTCGGTCGGTACAAGATCAACAAGAAGCTGGGTCTCGACCTGCCCTTCGACCAGCAGGTGCTGACGGTCGACGACATCGTGCAGGCGATCCACTTCGTGTGTGCGCTGCACGAGGGCAAGGAGACCCTCGAGAACGGCACCCCCGTCGAGGCCGATGACATCGACCACTTCGGCAACCGTCGCCTGCGCACCGTCGGCGAGCTGATCCAGAACCAGCTGCGTACCGGTCTGGGTCGCATGGAGCGCGTCGTGCGCGACCGCATGACCACCCAGGACATCGAGGCGATCACGCCTCAGACCCTGATCAACATCCGCCCGGTGACCGCGGCGCTGAAGGAGTTCTTCGGGACCTCGCAGCTGTCGCAGTTCATGGACCAGAACAACCCGCTGGCCGGCCTCACCCACAAGCGTCGCCTGTCGGCGCTGGGCCCCGGTGGTCTGTCCCGTGACCGCGCCGGCATGGAGGTCCGTGACGTCCACCCGTCGCACTACGGCCGCATGTGCCCCATCGAAACCCCTGAAGGCCCGAACATCGGTCTGATCGGCTCGCTGGCCTCGTTCGCCCGCGTCAACGCGTTCGGCTTCATCGAGACCCCGTACCGCAAGGTCGTCGACGGTGTCGTCACCGGCACCATCGACTACCTGACCGCCGATGAGGAGGATCGTCAGATCGTCGCGCAGGCCAACGCCGTGCTCGACGACCGGGGCGCCTTCGTCGAGGAGCGCGTGCTCGTCCGCAAGCGCCACGGCGACGTCGACACCGTCGACCCGTCCGAGGTGACCTACATGGACGTCTCGCCTCGTCAGATGGTGTCGGTCGCCACCGCGCTGATCCCGTTCCTCGAGCACGACGACGCGTCGCGTGCCCTGATGGGCGCGAACATGCAGCGCCAGGCCGTGCCGCTGATCCGCAACGAGTCCCCGTTCGTGGGCACCGGCATGGAGTACCGCTCGGCCACCGACGTCGGCGACGTCACCCTCGCCGCCAAGGGCGGTGTGGTGAACAGCGTCTCGGCCGATCTCATCGAGATCACCAACGACGACGGCACCTACTCCAGCCACAAGCTGCAGAAGTTCAAGCGGTCGAACGCCGGCACCTGCATCAACCAGCGTCCGCTGGTCGCCCCCGGTGACCGGGTCGAGGTCGGCTCGCCGCTGGCCGACGGCCCCTGCACCGATCAGGGCGAGATGGCGCTCGGCAAGAACCTGCTGGTCGCCTTCATGCCCTGGGAGGGTCACAACTACGAGGACGCGATCATCCTGTCGCAGCGCCTCGTGCAGGACGACGTCCTCACCTCGGTGCACATCGAGGAGCACGAGGTCGACGCCCGTGACACCAAGCTGGGCCCCGAGGAGATCACGCGGGACATCCCGAACGTGAACGAGGACATGCTGGCCAACCTCGACGAGCGCGGCATCATCCGCATCGGCGCCGAGGTCGGTACCGGCGACATCCTCGTCGGCAAGGTCACCCCGAAGGGCGAGACCGAGCTCACCCCCGAGGAGCGCCTGCTGCGCGCCATCTTCGGTGAGAAGGCCCGCGAGGTGCGCGACACCTCGATGAAGGTGCCCCACGGTGAGACCGGAACAGTCATCGGCGTGCGCGTCTTCGACCGCGAGGAGGGCGACGAGCTGCCCCCCGGCGTGAACCAGATGGTGCGCGTGCACGTGGCCCAGAAGCGCAAGATCTCCGACGGTGACAAGCTCGCCGGCCGCCACGGCAACAAGGGCGTCATCTCGAAGATCCTGCCCGTCGAGGACATGCCGTTCCTCGAGGACGGCACCCCCGTCGACATCGTTCTGAACCCGCTCGGTGTGCCGTCCCGCATGAACCTGGGTCAGGTGCTGGAGAACCACCTCGGGTGGATCGCCAAGACCGGCTGGGACATCTCGGGTCTGGAAGAGGAGTGGGCGAAGCGTCTGCAGGAGGTCGGCCTCGAACACGCCGACGCCAACAGCCGCGTGGCCACCCCCGTCTTCGACGGTGCCACCGAGGAAGAGATCGCTGGTCTGCTCGAGCACAGCCTGCCCACCCGCGACGGCGACCGTCTGGTCGACGCCGACGGCAAGGCTCGTCTGTTCGACGGCCGCTCCGGGGAGCCCTACCCGCAGCGCATCGGTGTCGGCTACATGTACATGCTGAAGCTGCACCACCTGGTCGACGACAAGATCCACGCCCGCTCGACCGGCCCGTACTCGATGATCACCCAGCAGCCGCTCGGTGGTAAGGCGCAGTTCGGTGGCCAGCGCTTCGGTGAGATGGAGGTGTGGGCCCTCGAGGCCTATGGCGCCGCCTGGGCTCTGCAGGAGCTGCTGACCATCAAGTCGGACGACGTTCCCGGCCGCGTGAAGGTCTACGAGGCCATCGTCAAGGGCGAGAACATCCCCGAGCCGGGCATCCCCGAGTCGTTCAAGGTGCTCGTCAAGGAGATGAAGTCGCTCTGCCTGAACGTCGAGGTGCTCTCCTCCGACGGCACGGTGGTCGAGCTCCGCGACTCCGACGACGACTACCGCGGCGCCGAGGACTTCGGCATCGACCTGTCGCGTCGTCCGGGTTCCGACTCGTTCGCGATGGCCGACGAAGTCTGAGTTCTGTGCGCGGGCCCGCAGGCTCGTCCGATCGTGTTGAAGCACGGACGAGCCTGCGGACGCCCACCAGGACCAGTCCAACCCCCTGAACTCAGACCCCTCATTCAGCACCTGCGCACCGCAGGGAAATGGAGACAACCAACGTGCTGGACGTCAACTACTACGACGAACTCCGCATCGGTCTGGCCACCGCCGACGAGATCCGCGGCTGGAGCCACGGCGAGGTCAAGAAGCCCGAGACCATCAACTACCGCACCCTGAAGCCCGAGCGCGACGGCCTCTTCTGCGAGAAGATCTTCGGCCCGACCCGCGACTGGGAGTGCTACTGCGGCAAGTACAAGCGCGTGCGCTTCAAGGGCATCATCTGCGAGCGCTGTGGCGTCGAGGTGACCCGCTCGAACGTGCGTCGTGACCGCATGGGCCACATCGAGCTCGCCGCTCCCGTGACCCACATCTGGTACTTCAAGGGTGTTCCCTCGCGGCTGGGCTACCTGCTCGACATCGCCCCGAAGGACCTCGAGAAGGTCATCTACTTCGCGGCCTACATGATCACCTGGGTCGACGACGAGGCTCGCCACCGCGACCTGTCGTCGCTGCAGGCCAAGGTCGACGTGGAGCGTTCGCAGCTCGAGAAGCGCAAGGACGTCGACGTCGACAACCGCCTCAAGAAGCTCGAGGAAGACCTGGCCCAGGCTGAGGCCGACGGTCTGAAGGCGGAGCAGAAGAAGCGCATCAAGGACGGCGCCGAGAAGGAGGCCAAGCAGATCCGTGACCGCGCCCAGCGCGAGATCGATCGCCTGGACGCCGTCTGGGACCGCTTCAAGTCCCTCAAGGTGCAGGACTTCGAGGGCGACGAGATTCTCTACCGTGAGATGAAGTCGCGTTTCGGCAAGTACTTCAAGGGTTCGATGGGCGCCGAGGCGATCAAGGACCGCCTGGCCAGCTTCGACCTGGCCGCCGAGGCCGAGTCGCTGAAGGAGACCATCCAGACCGGCAAGGGGCAGCGCAAGACCCGCGCCCTGAAGCGGCTGCGCGTGGTGTCGGCGTTCCTGAACACCACCAACTCGCCCATGGGCATGGTGCTCGACGCCGTTCCCGTCATTCCTCCGGATCTTCGTCCGATGGTGCAGCTCGACGGTGGCCGCTTCGCGACCTCCGACCTCAACGACCTGTACCGCCGCGTGATCAACCGCAACAACCGCCTCAAGCGTCTGCTCGACCTCGGTGCCCCCGAGATCATCGTGAACAACGAGAAGCGCATGCTGCAGGAGGCCGTTGACTCGCTGTTCGACAACGGACGACGCGGCCGCCCCGTCACCGGGCCGGGCAACCGTCCGCTGAAGTCGATCTCGGACATGCTGAAGGGCAAGCAGGGTCGTTTCCGTCAGAACCTGCTGGGCAAGCGCGTCGACTACTCGGGCCGTTCGGTCATCGTGGTCGGCCCGCAGCTGAAGCTGCACCAGTGTGGTCTGCCGAAGGCCATGGCGCTGGAGCTGTTCAAGCCGTTCGTGATGAAGCGTCTGGACGACCTGAACCACGCCCAGAACATCAAGTCGGCCAAGCGCATGGTCGAGCGTCAGCACCCCGTGGTGTGGGACGTGCTCGAAGAGGTCATCACCGAGCACCCGGTGCTGCTGAACCGCGCACCAACCCTGCACCGTCTGGGCATCCAGGCGTTCGAGCCGCAGCTGATCGAGGGCAAGGCCATCCAGCTCCACCCGCTGGTGTGTGCCGCGTTCAACGCCGACTTCGACGGCGACCAGATGGCCGTGCACCTGCCGCTGTCGGCAGAGGCCCAGGCCGAGGCCCGCATCCTGATGTTGTCGACCAACAACATCCTGAAGCCGGCCGACGGCCGTCCGGTCACCCTGCCGTCGCACGAGATGATCATCGGCATGTACTACCTGACCCAGAGCCTCGACGGGCTGCTGGGTGAGGGGCGTGCCTTCTCGTCGGTGGCCGAGGCGATCATGGCCCACGACGCCGGTGAGCTCGACATGCGCGCCAAGATCAAGGTGCTCGTGAAGGACTACGTCGCCGGCCCGAAGTCGACCGTGACGGTTCGCCCCGACGGTTCGGCCCTGCTCGACACCACCCTGGGCAAGATCACCTTCAACGAGGCGCTCCCGGCGGAGTACCCGTTCGTCACCGACCACGTGGGCAAGAAGCAGCTCGGTGCGCTCGTCAACGAGCTGGCCGACAGCTACCCGATGACCGTGGTCACCCGCACGCTCGACAACCTGAAGGACCTCGGCTTCCGCTGGGGCACCCGCTCGGGTGTCACCGTGTCGATCGGTGACGTGCAGATCCCGCCGAGCAAGCCGGCCATTCTCGAGACCTACGAGAAGAAGGCGTCCAAGATCGACACCCTCTACGACCGCGGTGCGGTCACCGAGGACGAGCGCCGTCAGGAGCTCATCCAGATCTGGACCGACGCCACGGCCGAGCTGACCGACGCCATGGAGGACAACTTCGTGGCCACCAACCCCATCGTGATGATGGTGAACTCGGGCGCTCGTGGCTCGATGACGCAGATGCGTCAGCTGGCGGCCATGCGTGGCCTGGTGGCCAACCCGAAGGGCGAGATCATCGCCCGTCCCATCAAGTCCAACTTCAAGGAAGGTCTGTCGGTTCTGGAGTACTTCATTTCGACCCACGGTGGTCGAAAGGGTCAGGCCGACACCGCTCTGCGTACCGCCGACTCGGGTTACCTGACCCGTCGTCTGGTGGACGTCTCGCAGGACGTGATCATCCGCGAGGAGGACTGTGGCACGTCGCGTGGTCTCACCAAGACCATCGCCGTGACCGACGACTCGGGTCGCGTGACGATCCCCGAGAACGTCGAGACGGCCGCGTACGCCCGCACTCTGGCCACGGATGCGACCGACGAGTCGGGCACGGTGCTGCTCGAGGCTGGTGCCGACCTCGGCGACGCCGAGATTCGCGCCCTGGCCGCCGCCGGCATCACCGAGGTGAAGGTGCGTTCGGTGCTCACCTGTGACGCCGCCACCGGCACCTGCTCGAAGTGCTACGGACGATCGCTGGCCACCGGCAAGCTGGTGGACGTCGGCGAGGCCGTCGGTATCGTCGCCGCCCAGTCGATCGGCGAGCCCGGCACCCAGCTGACGATGCGTACCTTCCACACCGGTGGTGTGGCCGGTGACGACATCACCCAGGGTCTGCCCCGTGTGCAGGAGCTCTTCGAGGCTCGTCAGCCCAAGGGCAAGGCTCCGCTGGCCGAGGCCGCTGGTCGTCTCGAGATCGAGGACGCCGATCGTTCGCGCAAGATCGTGCTGAAGCGTGACGACGGTGGCGAGGACATCGAGTACATCGTGCCCAAGCGTGCTCGTCTGGAGTTCGAGGTCGACGGCCAGCAGGTCGTCATCGCCGATGGTGTGCGCGTGGCCGCTGGCCAGCAGCTCACCGCCGGTACCAAGGACCCGCAGGACGTGCTGCGCATCAACGGTGTCCGCAAGGTGCAGGAGCTGCTCGTCGACGAGGTGCAGAAGGTGTACGCCACCCAGGGTGCGCCGATCCACGACAAGCACATCGAGATCATCATTCGGCAGATGCTGCGTCGCATCACCGTCATCGACGGTGGCGACACCAAGCTGATGCCCGGTGAGCTCGTCGACCGCCAGTCGTTCGAGGCCGCCAACCGCGAAGCGGTGGAGTCCGGCGTGCGTGCGGCCGAGGGTCGTCCGGTGCTGATGGGCATCACCAAGGCGTCGCTGGCGACCGAGTCGTGGCTGTCGGCCGCCTCGTTCCAGGAGACCACCAAGGTGCTGACCGATGCCGCCATCCACGGCAAGTCGGACTCGCTGCGTGGCCTGAAGGAGAACGTCATCCTGGGCAAGCTGATCCCGGCCGGCACCGGTCTCGACCGCTACCGCAACGTGCGCGTCGAGCCCACCGCCGAGGCCAAGGCCAGCGCGTTCACGATGAACTACGATCCCTACGACTACGACTTCGGTACGGGTTCGGGGGCCGCGGTTCCGCTGGAGGACATCGACTTCGGCGACGGCGTGCGCTGAGTTTGTTGATCCCCTGATCGCCTGATCGCGGACGAGGGCCGCCCCACTTCGGTGGGGCGGCCCTCGTCCGTTGTCGGGCTGGTGATCGGGCAGCCTCACGCCACCTCGGCGAGCCACGCGGCACCGAGCATCGGCGGGCGACCCCGCCACCCGCCCGCGCGCAGCGCCAGATCGACCCTGCCCACGAATCTTCCGGACGAGCTGACCACCGTGAACTGCACGACGGGTTCCGGCAGCCCGGCCGTGATCAGCAGCATGCGGGTGCGTGACTCCCGCACCGAGCCGGAGGTGGGCACGCTCAGCGCCCAGGTGTGCGGGCGGTGGGCCGCGAGGTCGTCCGCCTCGGTGCGTCGGACCATGCCCAGCCGGCGCAACTCGTCGAGCGTGACCACCTCGTCGGTGAGCCTGAGGTCGGCGTCGTCCAGAGCCTCGACCAGGCTGGCGATGGGTGTGGTCGCCGGCCGGTGCACGCACGTGATGCCGTCACGTCGAACCCGCTGGGTGGTCGCGAGACAGACGGGGGAGTCGGCGCCGAGTGAGGCTCCACGCAGGCGCAGGGCCGTCACGCCGGTGACGGTGGCACCTGGCACCACGAGCCGGGCCGCCGCGACGAGCACGCTGAGTGTCGGTGCCACGTCGGCGTCGACGTAGACCCCCTGGAAGATACGCCGGAAGCGCGGGCCGAGCAGTTGGTGACGAGTCACCCCGTGAGCAGCGGCGGTGGCTGGTGTGAGCAAGCGCATCCCGCCATGCTGCCTCCGCGAGGTGGCGCCAGAAGGGTTATCCACAGGCAGAGGTGTTGTCCGTTTCGGCGGCAGCCTCGTCCCACCATCGGACGAGTTGCCCGAGTTCGTGGCACTGATGTCACAAAGTCCGCCCGGATCGGCCCACGCGGCGGACTCTGGGGCGTCCGTGTCACAAAGTCCGCCTGGGCTGCCCGGCGACCCGGCGAGGGGCGACCTGACCCGCAACCTGGGCGCAACCGGCCCGGGCCCGCGCGGGGGAGGGGCCTCGTCCGACGTTTTGACCCTGCTTCGCCGCTCACGTAACCTAGGACACTGTGCTCGGAGTTGCACGAGCATCTGTGCGTGCCCTGGCGCGACATCACCTTCTGGTTGCACAGAAGTGAGAGGTGTCGATGCGGAGTTCGCACGGCATTCGACTTGGCGCCTGCCGGAGTGACGGTGGCTCCCGGTGGCACGAGCGGATGCAAGCCAGGGTTCAACCTCAGGATCAACGAAAGAGATACCAGCCGGTGCCTACAATCCAGCAGCTGGTCCGCAAGGGCCGCACTGACAAGGTCAGCAAGAACAAGACCGCTGCGCTCAAGGGCTCGCCCCAGCGTCGCGGCGTGTGCACCCGTGTGTACACGACCACCCCCAAGAAGCCGAACTCCGCCCTGCGCAAGGTCGCCCGTGTGCGCCTGTCGTCCGGCGTCGAGGTCACCGCGTACATCCCCGGTGTCGGCCACAACCTGCAGGAGCACTCGATGGTGCTCGTCCGCGGCGGTCGTGTGCGTGACCTTCCCGGTGTGCGCTACAAGATCATCCGTGGCTCGCTCGACACCCAGGGTGTCAAGGGTCGCAAGCAGGCTCGCAGCCGTTACGGCGCGAAGAAGGAGAAGTAATGCCTCGCAAGGGTCCGGCGCCGAAGCGCCCGGTCATGGTCGACCCCGTCTACGGGTCGCCGGTTGTCTCCCAGCTCGTGAGCAAGGTGCTCCTCGACGGCAAGAAGACCGTCGCCCAGGACATCGTCTACACCGCTCTCGAGGGATGCCGTGAGAAGAACGGCATCGATCCCGTGCAGACCCTGAAGAAGGCTCTGGACAACATCAAGCCCTCGGTCGAGGTCAAGAGCCGCCGCGTCGGTGGCGCCACCTACCAGGTGCCGATCGACGTGAAGCCGGCTCGCGCCACCACCCTCTCGATGCGGTGGCTGGTCACCTTCAGCCGCGCCCGTCGCGAGAAGACGATGGCCGAGCGCCTCATGAACGAGATCCTCGACGCGTCGAACGGCCTCGGTGCCGCCGTCAAGCGTCGCGAGGACACGCACAAGATGGCCGACGCCAACCGCGCCTTCGCGCACTACCGCTGGTGATCTGCTGCCCCCTCGTCCCTCAGTCGGACGAGGGGGCACATCCCTGCTCGCGCACGCAGCGCCGGGCACTCACATCTCTCCGAGTCCCACAATCAAGATTTGAGGTAGAGGCCAATGGCCACCACTGACCTGGGCAAGGTTCGCAACATCGGCATCATGGCGCACATCGATGCCGGCAAGACCACCACCACCGAGCGCATCCTCTTCTACACCGGTATCACCTACAAGATCGGTGAGGTGCACGACGGCGCCGCGACCATGGACTGGATGGAGCAGGAGCAGGAGCGTGGCATCACGATCACCTCGGCTGCGACCACCTGTTTCTGGAAAGACCACCAGATCAACATCATCGACACCCCCGGCCACGTGGACTTCACCGTCGAGGTGGAGCGCTCGCTGCGCGTGCTCGACGGTGCCGTCGCCGTGTTCGACGGTGTGGCCGGTGTCGAGCCGCAGTCGATGACCGTGTGGCGTCAGGCCACCAAGTACCGCGTGCCCCGCATCTGTTACATCAACAAGCTGGACCGCACCGGTGCTTCGTTCGACCACTGCCTGAAGACCATCCGCGAGCGCCTGCAGGCGACCCCGCTGGTGATCCAGCTGCCGATCGGCGCCGAGTCCGACTTCCTGGGTGTCATCGACCTGGTGGGCATGCGTGCCCTCACCTGGCGCGGCGAGACCAAGATCGGTGAGGACTACGCCGTCGAGGACATCCCCGCCGACATGGTCGACAAGGCCAACGAGGCCCGCGAGGAGCTCATCCACACCCTCGCCGACAACGACGACGAGTTCGCCGAGCTGTGGCTCGAGCGTGAGGACACCGGCGAGGAGTTCACCGTCGACGAGCTGCAGCACGCGATCCGTCGCTGCGTGCTGGCCAACAAGGCCAACGCCGTCGTGTGTGGTTCGTCGTTCAAGAACAAGGGCGTCCAGCCCCTGCTCGACGCGGTCATCGCCTACCTGCCCGCCCCCACCGACGTTCCCGCCATCGACGGCTTCAAGCCCGGTGACGAGACCGTCGAGATGCACCGCAAGCCGTCGGACGACGAGCCCCTGTCGGTGCTGGCGTTCAAGATTGCCGCCGACCCCCACCTGGGCCGTCTGACCTTCGTCCGCGTCTACTCGGGCGTGCTCGAGGCTGGCACCCAGGTGCTGAACGCGACCAAGGGCAAGAAGGAGCGCATCGGCAAGATCTACCAGATGCACGCCAACAAGCGTGAGGAGATCGAGTCGATCGGTGCGGGCATGATCTGCGCGGTGATGGGTCTGAAGGACACCACCACCGGTGAGACCCTGTGCGACCCGAGCAACCCGATCATCCTCGAGTCGATGGAGTTCCCGAACCCCGTCATCGAGCAGGCGATCGAGCCGAAGACCAAGTCCGACCAGGAGAAGCTCTCCATGGCCATCCAGCGGTTGGCCGAGGAGGACCCGACCTTCCGCGTCCACACGGACGAGGAGACCGGTCAGACCATCATCGCCGGCATGGGCGAGCTGCACCTCGAGATCCTGATCGACCGCATGAAGCGCGAGTTCAAGGTCGAGGCCAACATCGGCAAGCCCCAGGTGGCCTACCGCGAGACCCTGCGTCGTCCGGTGCAGAAGGTGGAGTACAC
Source organism: Aestuariimicrobium soli (assembly GCF_051192575.1). Lineage (NCBI taxonomy): Bacteria > Bacillati > Actinomycetota > Actinomycetes > Propionibacteriales > Propionibacteriaceae > Aestuariimicrobium > Aestuariimicrobium soli. Next base: position 52,643 of record NZ_JBPJSQ010000004.1, read on the forward strand.
CCACAAGAAGCAGTCGGGTGGTTCGGGTCAGTACGGCCGCGTGATCATCGACCTCGAGCCGCAGCCCGCGGGCACCGGCTACGAGTTCGTGAACGCCGTGACCGGTGGTCGCATCCCGCGCGAGTACATCCCCGCCGTCGACGCCGGCATCCAGGACGCCATGCAGTTCGGTGTGCTGGCCGGCTACCCGGTCGAGGACATCAAGGTCACCCTGACCGACGGTGCCTACCACGACGTCGACTCCTCGGAGCTCGCGTTCAAGATCGCCGGTTCGATGGCCTTCAAGGAGGCCGCCCGCAAGGCCGATCCGGCCCTGCTCGAGCCGATGATGGCCGTCGAGGTGACCACCCCCGAGGACTACCTGGGCACCGTCATCGGTGACCTGAACGGTCGTCGCGGACACATCCAGTCGATGGACGAGCAGCACGGCAACCGCGTCGTGCGCGCGCTCGTGCCGCTGTCGGAGATGTTCGGCTACGTGGGTGACCTGCGGTCGAAGACCTCGGGCCAGGCCTCGTACTCGATGGAGTTCGACTCCTACGCCGAGACCCCCAAGTCGGTCGCGGACGAAATCATCGCGAAGACTCGCGGAGGCGAGTGATCGCACCTCTGCATCCCCCACAGCGGGGGACCGTGCGTGGGGGTCGGCGACCATGTCGTTTGACTCTCACGCACGGGTGCAGAAAAATGGGTCGGGTACCTCGCCTGCTCGGGTGAGGTCCGTCCTGGACCAAGTCAGGCTTCGCCAGCAGATCGCCGGCGGACGAAAACCGGAACGCCTCGCGGCCAGCGCGGCGACATCAAGAAGGAGCCCCAGTGGCAAAGGCCAAGTTCGAGCGGACCAAGCCGCACTGCAACATCGGCACCATCGGACACATCGACCACGGCAAGACCACTCTGACCGCGGCGATCTCCAAGGTGCTGCACGACAAGTACCCCACCCTCAACGAGGCCTCGCCGTTCGATCAGATCGACAAGGCCCCCGAGGAGCGTCAGCGCGGTATCACCATCTCGATCGCTCACATCGAGTACCAGACCGAGCAGCGTCACTACGCTCACGTCGACTGCCCCGGTCACGCTGACTACGTGAAGAACATGATCACCGGTGCTGCCCAGATGGACGGCGCCATCCTGGTGGTCGCCGCCACCGACGGCCCCATGCCCCAGACTCGCGAGCACGTGCTGCTCGCCCGTCAGGTCGGCGTGCCCGCGATCGTCGTCGCCCTGAACAAGTGCGACATGGTCGACGACGAGGAGCTCATCGAGCTCGTCGAGATGGAGGTGCGCGAGCTGCTGTCGAGCCAGGAGTTCGACGGCGACAACTGCCCCGTCGTGCGCGTGGCTGCCTTCCCGGCCCTGAACGGCGACGCCAAGTGGGGCGAGTCGGTTCTCGAGCTCATGAACGCTGTGGACGAGTACATCCCGCAGCCCGAGCGCGACACCGACAAGCCGTTCCTGATGCCCGTTGAGGACGTCTTCACGATCACCGGTCGTGGCACCGTCATCACCGGCCGCATCGAGCGTGGCGTGGTGAAGACCGGCGAGACCGTCGACATCATCGGCATCGCCGACACCAAGCAGACCAGCACCGTCACCGGTGTCGAGATGTTCCGCAAGATCCTCGACGAGGGTCGCGCTGGCGAGAACGTCGGCCTGCTGCTCCGCGGCACCAAGAAGGAGGACGTGGAGCGCGGCATGGTCGTCATCAAGCCGGGTTCGACCACCCCTCACACCGACTTCGAGGGCTCGGTCTACATCCTGACCAAGGACGAGGGTGGCCGTCACAAGCCGTTCTTCTCGAACTACTCGCCGCAGTTCTACTTCCGCACCACCGACGTGACCGGTGTGGTTCAGCTGCCCGAGGGCACCGAGATGGTCATGCCCGGTGACAACACCGACATGACTGTTCACCTGAACAAGCCCATCGCCATGGAGGACGGACTGAAGTTCGCCATCCGTGAGGGCGGCCGCACCGTCGGCGCCGGTCGTGTGACCAAGATCCTCAAGTGATCTGATCCCACACCTGGGTGACACGAGGCCCGCATCCCTTCGGGGGTGCGGGCCTCGTGCTTTGCCCGGCCTACTCGACCGACGGTGGTGGGGTGGCCTACTCGTCCGTCGACCCTCGCACCACCAGGGTGACCGGCGTGGGCTCCGGTTCCACCGACTCACCACGCACCTGCGCCAGCAGCAGGCGAGCCACCTGTCGTCCGACCGCCTGCGGATGCCGATCGAGGGCCGTGATCCCCGGCCTCACGTACGCGCAGAGCAGTGAATCGTCCCAGGAGATCACCCGCGGGCCGGAGCCGGGCTCGTCCAGCGAGGCGACGGGGCCACTGAAACCCTCCTGGGTCGCCGACATCACCCCGACGGCCAGCAGGTCGTTCGACGTGATCACGGCATCGGCCCAACCTTCGGCCATCAGGTCGCGTCCGTGCTGGTGCCCGGCCCGCTGTGAGTAGTCGGTCTCGACGAGCCGCAGCGGCAGTCGTCCGCGGTCGGCGGCCACCCTCACCGCCTGCACCCGCTCGCTCTCGTGGGTGAAGGACGAGGGCCCGTGCAGCATCACCAACCGCCGGGCGCCACGCTCGACGAGATGGTCGACGACCAGCGCCGCCTCCGCATCGGTGTCACCGGTCACCACCGGGTGTGGGCTGTCGGCGAGACTTCCCTGGATCACGGCCGGGAGCCCCAGCTCGGCCACCAGCGCGGGGCGGGGGTCGTCCGCCGTGAGGTCGAACAGGCAGACCCCGTCGACCCGGCGCTCGCCCGCCCACCGCCGATAGACGTCGAGGTCGCGCCCCGGCCCGCCGACCAACCGCAGCAGCAGCGCATGCTCGGAGTCGATCAGCACCTCCTCGATGCCGGCGATCACCCGCTGGTAGTATGACTCACTGCCCAGTACTCCCGAGTCGCGCGCGATGCACAGCCCGAACGCGCCCGCGTGGCCGGTCGAGAGTGCCCGGGCGAGGGCATTGGGGCGCCATCCGGTGCCCTCGGCGGCCGCGCGCACCCGCTCCCGCGTGGCCTCCGAGACCCCGGGTCGTCCGTTGAGGGCGTTCGAGACGGCCGATTTCGACAGGCCCAGTGACCTGGCCAGATCGGTGATGGTCGGCCGCGTGCTGCTCATGGCGTCAGTATGCCGAGCCGAGGTGGCTCGCGGGTGGACGCATCTCGCCTGCCCGGTGGCCATCCGGTGACACAATCAGCCATGACCTCGATGACCGAGCCGAGCGAGGACTACTTCTCGGTTCGCCGCGCCACCCCCAGCCGCACCGACCGGCGCGCCCACGGCAAGTCGCTGCGCCATCAGGTGCCGCGTTCCAGCCTGGGGGAGTGGCGGGTCGACGACCGCCGCGTTGACCCGGTCGAGGCCGTCATCGCCTCACACGCCCACCGCATCAGCGCCCTCGTCCCGCTGCGGCTGGAGCGCATGACCGCCACCCCGTTCGGCTTCCTGCGGGGGGCCGCCAACGTGTGCGCGGCCGACTGCGCGACGCTGCCGAGCTCGGGCATTCGTCCGGTGATCTGCGGAGACGCCCACCTGGGTAACTTCGGTTTCTACCGCTCGCCCGAGGGCGAGTTGGTGATCGACCTGAACGACTTCGACGAGGCGCACCCCGGCCCCTGGGAGTGGGACCTGCGGCGCCTCACCGCCAGCGTGCACGTCGCGGGCCGTCAGAACGGACACTCCGAGAGCCACTGCGAGGCCGCCGTGTTCGCCTGCGTCGCCGCCTACCGCGACGAGCTCGCCCACCTCGCCGAGACCCCGCTGCTGGCCCGTGCCTTCGCCCGGCTCGACGTCGACCGACTGTCCGAGGCCGTGCAGACCCCGACCCTGCGCGACGAGGTCGAGCGCGCCACCCGCAAGGCGCGCAAGCAGACCTCCGACCGGTCGCTGCCCAAACTCACCGAACCGGACGAAGCCGGGGCACGCCGCATCGCCGAGAACCTGCCGGTGGTGATGCAGCTCTCACCCGCCCGGATCGACCAGTTGGCGGCCGCCCTTGACGACTACCTGGAGACCCTGCCGCTGCAGTGGCGGCGACTGGTGGGCGGCTACCGGGTGGTCGACATTGCTCACAAGGTCGTCGGCGTGGGCTCGGTCGGGCTGCGAGCCTTCGTCGCGCTGCTCGAGGGGTCGAGCCCCGACGACGTGCTCTTCCTGCAGCTCAAGCAGGCGCAACGCTCGGTGATCGCCCCGTTCGTGCACGGACGAGAGGCGCGGCACACCCATCAGGGCCAGCGGGTGGTGGAGTACCAGCAGGCGCTGCAGACCGCCTCCGACCCGCTGCTGGGGTGGTGCAGCACCGAGGCCCTGCCGGTGGCGCCGACGAAGTCACCGCTGGCCGGCGTCGAGGGCGGCGTGCCCGGCATGCAGTTCTACGTGCGCCAGTACCGCAACATGAAGGGCGCCGTCGTGATCGACGGGCTCGACCCGAGCGCCCTCGCCGACTACGCGAAGGTGCTCGGACTGCTGCTCGCCAAGGGTCACGCCCGCACCTCGGGGGCATCGATGATCGCGGGCTACCTCGGCGGCGGCGACAAGGTGCCCAAGGCCTTCGTCCGATTCGCCCGGGCCTACGCCGACCAGACCGAGGACGACCACGCCGCCCTGGTCGCGGCTGTGAAGCACGGCAAGGTCCCTCTGCCCGGCTGAACCGAGCCCGGCGCGCCTACCCTTGACCCATGAGCGATCCCCGCCCCGCCAACCGCCCGGCCCGGTCGACCATCCTGATCAGCAAGTTGTTGGACGACCTCGTGCAGATTCCCGGCCTCAAGCAGGGGGTGGGGCTCGACGCGATCGCCTCGATCGTGCCCGGGTTCGGCTCGGCCGCCGGCACGGTCGCCTCGGGTGCCGTGATAGCCGACTCGATCAGGCTGAGGTTGCCGCTGCCGATCATCGCCCGCATGCTGCTCAACCTCGGCATCGATGCCCTGCTCGGCTACATCCCCTACGCGGGGCCGTTCCTCGACGCCTTCTGGCGGGCCAACCGCAAGAACGTGCGGCTGCTCGAGAAGGCCCTGGTCGACGAGCAGCGCACGGCCCGCTCGAGCGCGGTCTACCTGGTGACCGCCATCACCATGACCGTCGTGGTGATCCTGGGTCTGCTGGCGCTGGCAGCGGTGACCATCTGGGCGATCCTGCACTGGCTGGCCTCCCTGGGTTGACGGCTCGCTGACGGCGCGCTGGGCTGACGCGTCCGCAGCCGCTCTCGGTAGGCTGATGCCACCATGACTGACCTCACCCCCGCCCGCACCCGCGTCGCCCCCTCACCGACCGGTGATCCCCACGTCGGCACCGCCTACCAGGCCCTCTTCGACTACGCCTGGGCACGCAAGACCGGCGGCCAGTTCGTGCTGCGCATCGAAGACACCGACCGCGCCCGCTATGTCGAGGGTTCCGAGCAGCAGATCCACGACTCGCTGGCCTGGCTCGGGCTCGATCCCGACGAGTCGCCCGAGGTCGGCGGACCCTACGCCCCCTATCGGCAGAGCGAGCGGCTCGAGACCTATCGTCCGTTCGTCGACCAACTGATCGCCGACGGTCACGCCTACCTGTGCTGGTGCACCCCCGAGCGGTTGGCCGAGTTGCGCGAGAGCCAGCAGGCCAGCAAGCAGTCGACCACCGGCTACGACCGCCTCTGCCACGGCAAGACGGCCGAGGAGCGCGCACAGCTGCCCGGGTTCCAGCCGAACCCGGTCGTGCGCATGCTGATTCCCGACGACGTGCCGCTGGAGTTCGACGACCTGATCGGCGGACGGCTGTCGGCACCCCGCCCCGACGACCAGGTGATCCTGAAGGCCGACGGATTTCCGACCTACCACCTGGCCGTGGTCGTCGACGACCACCTGATGGGCATCACCCACACGGTTCGCGGTCAGGAGTGGATCAGCTCGACCCCCAAGCACATCCTGCTGCACCAGTGGCTCGGCTGGCCGGTGCCGGCCTTCGCCCACACGCCGCTGATTCGCAACACCGACCGCTCCAAGCTCGGCAAGCGCAAGAGCCCGTGGGCGAAGCTGGTGTGGTTCCGCGACCAGGGCTACCTGCCCGAGGCGCTGCTCAACTTCCTGATGCTGCTCGGCCACCCGCCGGTGAACGAGGGCGACGACGTGCAGTCGCTGCAGCAGTTCATCGAGCACTTCGACTGGGCGCGCATCAACCCGGCCGGCGCCGTCTTCGACCTCAAGAAGATGGACTGGCTGAATGGCCACTACCTGCGCGCCCTCAGCCCCGCCGAGCTCACGGCCCGCATCGTCGCCTTCGAGTCGGCCCGCGGCCGCGAACTGTCGGACGAGCACCGGTCGGTGCTCGAGCAGTCCGTCGAGCTGGTGCAGCCCCGCATGACCCTGCTCGGCGACGCCCTGCCCGCCATCGAGTTCCTGCTCGCCGACACCGTCGAGGTGACCGACGAGGCCCGCGCCACCCTGCCCGAGAATGCGGTCGAAGTGCTCTCGTCCGCGGTGACGGCGCTTGAGGGGCTCGCCGACTGGAACCACGAGGCGATCCAGGCGACCCTGCGCGAAGCGCTGGTCGAGGGGCTCGGCATCAAGCCGAAGGTCGCCTTCGGGCCCGTGCGGGTGGCGCTCACCGGGCAGAAGGTGAGCCCGCCGCTGTTCGAGTCGATGCAGATTCTCGGTCGACCCGAGTCGCTGCGCCGACTGAGGGCTTTGCTCGACACGCTCTCGGCATGACCGTGCGCGCCGCCTGGGCCCGGGTGGGGCGGTGGTCGAGCCTGCTGTGGCTCGGGCTGGCCGCCTACTGGCTCTACGTGTGGCGCCGCCCCATCTGGGGCTATGACGACCTGCACTTCGCCACCCGCAGCGACACCCCCTTCGGGCGCATCGACTGGTCGCAGCTGCCGCACTGGGTGGTCGCCGACGTCGCCCGACGCAACGGACGAACCGCCGACATCGTGATGCAGCTGCTGATGTCGGTCTCGCCGCTCGTCGGGCCGGCGATGGCCCTGTTCGGGGTCGGCCTGAGCTGGGCGATCTGGCGGGTGCTGATGCTCACCGTGAGCGCCGCCCCCGAGGGACAGTTGAGGCGGGTGCTGGAGCTGACCGCCCTGCTGGCGGCGATCGCCGTGCCGTTCACGGTGCTGGCGGTCGATCCGACGCTCAACGGCACCGTGGTGATGTTCATGTCGGCCAACGTGGGCTACGTGCTGGGGGCGGTGCTGGCGCTGGTCGCCGTGCGCCTGCTGTGGGGCCTGCGTGAGCGCGGTAGCGGATGGTGGCGGTGGCCGGCGGCGGTGGTGCTGGCCTGTTTCGCGGGGCTGCACCACGAACTGTTGGCGACGGCCATGGCCGGGTGTTGCGTGGGTCTGGCGCTGGTCACCCGCCGCCGTCAGTGGCGGGTGTCGTGGGTGCTGGCGCTGGTGGTGGTGCTGGGCTTCTCGCTGGCACGGTTCTCGGCCGGTGGGCTGTGGGCGCGCAGTCGACGGCTCGGCACCCCGTTCCCGGTTCCCGGTGGGGTGTTCTCGACGGCCGAGAAGACCCGCGCCTACATCGCCTACTCCCTCACCCAGAATCTCGCCCACCAACCGCTGGTGTTCGCGGCCCTGGTGCTGGCGGTGGCCGCCCTGGCCGCCGCGGGCATTCGCGCGGGGCGCCACCCGCGGTTGCTGACGGCTGCCCTGGCCACCCTGCTGCTGGGCTCGGCGACGATCGCCGTGGCCACCTCAAGGCTGGCCACCCAGTGGCAGGCCGGGGCGTGGCTGAGCACCGACGACAGCGGCTACCACCGGGCCGGTCAGCGGGGGCTGCCCACCGTCGAACTGCTCACCACTCCCACCGGAACGCTGGTGCTCGTCTGCGCGGCCGTGTTGCTGGTGGCCCTGGGCGTGGTGTGTCTGCTGGTGCGCGACACCGGACCCACCCGCCCCCTGTTGCCGATGCTCGGGGTGGCCCTGGGGCCGACGGTGATGGCGGTGGTGATGGGCACCCCCGGCGGACGAACCATGTACCTCGGGTTGCTGCTGACGCTCGTGGCCGCCACCCAGATCGCCCTCGCGGCGGTGACACTGACCCCGCACCCGGTGACCTCACCCGTGAGCATCGTCGCCGCACTGGTGGTGGCGGTGGCCGTCGGACCTGCCGCCCAGGCAGCCCCGGCGCTGGTCGCGGCGGTCGACCGCAACATCGCCGTCTGGCAAGGGGTCGAGCGTCAACTGACCGACCTGCAGGCCGGACGGGCCGACGAGCTGGTCTTCCCGCGGGCGCTGCCCGAACCCCTGTACTCGGGCGACTTCCCGGGCGATCGTCCGTTCGGTCTCCGCCGCATCCTGCAGTTCTACGGGTTGCCCGAGTCGACGCCCGTGGTGTTCGTGCCGAAGTGAGCCGGCGGACGACCCGTCGGCCTCAGCCTTGGCGCTTCTGCAGGGCGGCCCATTCGTCCCGCAGGCCCACGGTGCGGTGGAAGACCATCGGCTGGTCAGCCCCCTCCGTGTCCGCCCCTTCGGTCAACACGGGCGCGTCGAGGTCGCGGGCGAAGTAGCCGAGGCGCTCGAACTGCACCACCTGACCGGGTTCGACGTCGGCGAGTGCGGCCTCGCCGAGCCCGCCCTCGAGCCAGGTGCGTGCCTCGGTGTTGAGGTCGTCCAGCGGTTCGCCCGTGGCGGCCCCCGGCACCTCGGCGGTGAACAACCGGTCGTAGAGCGCCGAGCGCACCGGCACCGCGTGCGGAACCGAGACCCAGTGCATGGTCGACTTCACCTTGCGTCCGTCGGGCGCGTCGCCGCCGCGGGTGGCGGGGTCGTAGGTGGCGAGCACCTCGACGACGTTCCCGTCGGCATCCTTGACCACGTCGGTGGCGGTGACCAGGTAGGCACCCCGCAGGCGCACCTCCTTGCCGGGGGAGAGCCGGAAGAACTTCGGCGGCGGCACCTCGGCGAAGTCGTCCGACTCGATCACCAGCTGGCCGGTGAACGCGACCGAGCGCACCCCGTCGTCGGAGTTCTCGGGGTTGTTGGTGAGGTCGAAGTACTCCACCACCGGCTGGCCGTGCTCGTCGGTCGGCCAGTTGGTGAGGGTGAGTCGGAGCGGCTTGGTCACCACCATCCGCCGCTGGGCGGTGGCGTTGAGGGTGCGGCGCACCACGGCCTCGAGCGCCTCGATGGCGTGCCGGGAGTTCGTCCGCGCCGTGCCGATGTCGCGACAGAACGAGACGATCGCCGAGGCCGGGTAGCCGCGCCGGCGCAGCCCCGCCAGGGTGGGCATGCGGGGGTCGTCCCAGCCGTCGACGACGCCGTCTTCCACCAACTTCTTCAGGCGTCGCTTCGAGGTCACGATGTGGGTGAACTCCAGGCGCGCGAACTCGTACTGCTTGGGCTGGTCGCCGGGCAGCGGCAGGTTGTCGAGGCACCAGTTGTAGAGCGGACGATGGGAGTCGAACTCCATGGTGCAGATGGAGTGCGTGACCCCCTCGATGGCGTCGGACTGGCCGTGCGCCCAGTCGTAGGTGGGGTAGATCACCCAGGCGTCGCGGGTGCGGTGGTGGTGACCGCGACGGATGCGGTAGAGCACCGGGTCGCGCAGCCACATGTTGTCGGACTGCATGTCGATCTTGGCCCGCAGGCACATCGCTCCGTCGGCGAACTCACCCGCGCGCATGCGGGTGAGCAGGTCGGCCGACTCGGCCGCCGGACGATCGCGGAAGGGGCTCTCGATGCCCGGCTTGCCGAATCCGCCGCGCTGGGCCGAGATGGTCTCGCCGTCCTGCTCGTCGACGTAGGCCAGCCCCTGCTCGATCAGGTGATGGGCCCACTCGTACAACTGCTCGAAGTAGTCCGAGGCGAACAGCACGTTCTCGGGGTGAAAGCCCAACCACTCGATGTCGCGCAGAATGCCGTCGACGAACTCCGTCTCTTCGGTGTCGGGGTTGGTGTCGTCGAAGCGCACGTTGCAGATGCCGCCGAAGTCCTCGGCGATCGAGAAGTCCTGGGTGATCGCCTTCGCGTGCCCGATGTGCAGGTAGCCGTTGGGCTCGGGTGGGAACCGGGTCTGCACCCTGCCGCCGTTCAGTCCCGCTGCGAGGTCACGTTCCACCTGGTCGTGGATGAAGTCCGAGGCGCCACTCATGGGCGGGAGTCTATCGGTGCGCCCGGCCTGCTCCCGACCGTCGGGGGAGCGGGCCGGGGTCGTCCTCACAGCTCGATCTGGGCGCCCATCACGACCGTCCGGTCGGGCGGCAGGTGGAACACCGAGGCCCGGTTGGCCGAGCTCGCCACCAGCCACATGAACAGGTGGGTGCGCCAGTCACGCAGTCGCCACGGGCCGGCGTGCTGCAGTCGCACCACCGACATGAAGTAGCGGCACTGGTCGAGGTCGATCCCGGTGAGTTCGGACGACCCGTGGCCACGACTGGGGTCGTCCTGGGGCTGCATCGCCCAGTGCAGCGCGCGCGGCACGTCCTGGGTGTCGTTGAAGCCCACCCGGTAGGTGACGTGGACGATGCCGTCGGCCGGGTCGCCGAGGTCGTCGACCGAGGCCCGGTCGACGTGGTGGATGTGGGGCACCATCTCGGTGACCACCGTCACCACCACGACCCGCTCGTGCACCACCCCGTTCCAGCGGGCGTTGTGCAGCAGCGCCAGCGGGGTGGTGTGCTTGTCGGGATGGGGGAAGACGGCCACCCCCGGCACCCGCGGCACCTGGGCGGTGCGCAGGTGGTCGACGAACTCCTCGAGTGTTCCCTCCATGGCGGCGCGCCGCTCGCCGACCAGTTGGGACCCCCAGCGCCACGTGGTCATGATCGTCACCAGCGACGCCGCGATCACCAGCGGCAGCCAGCCGCCAGAGGCGATCTTGGTGAGGTTGGCCGCGAAGAAAAGCACCTCGATGCCGCCCACCACGATGGTGGTCAGCAGCATCTTCCAGGCGGGCCAGTGCCACACGTGGCGGGCCAGGAAGAGGAACAGGCAGGTGGTCAGGATGAGGGTGCCGGTGACCGCCAGCCCGTAGGCGGTGGCCAGCTTGGCCGAGCTGCCGAAGACCAGGATCAGCAGCAGCACGCCCAGGTAGAGCATCCAGTTGATCGAGCCGATGTAGATCTGGCCGCCCTCGTCCTTCGAGGTGTGGTGCACGTTCAGGCGGGGGAGCAGCTGCAGCCGGGTGGCCTGCTGGGAGACGGAGAAGGCGCCCGAGATGACGGCCTGCGAGGCGATCACGGTGGCGGCCGTCGCCAGCACCACCAGCGGGATGCGCGCCCAGTGCGGGGCGAGGTGAAAGAACGGGTTGTCGACGGTGCGCGGATCGGTGAGGATCATCGCCCCCTGCCCCAGGTAGTGCAGCAGCAGGCTGGGGAAGACCACCACGAACCAGGCGGTGCGAATGGCCCCGACGCCGAAGTGGCCCATGTCGGCATAGAGGGCCTCGGCGCCGGTGATGGTCAGCACCACCGCGCCGAGGGCGATGAACGCGGGTCTCGTCCGAGGGGGGCAGGCGGCCGCCCCGAGCGACACAAAACGGCTCCCCAGCGGGAGATGTCGTCATTCTCGACAACATTCCCCACCAGGGAGCCGTTCTGGATCGGTCGGGGCCGACGACCTCAGCCGACGACCTCAGCCGAGTGGGCCGGTCAGAGCTCCACCGAGGTGACGAAGCCGCCCGCACCCTTGAGCTTCACCCGGCGATCGGTGTGCTCGAGCACCTCGAGGCCGTGACGCTCCGCCATCGCGAGGGCGTCGTCGAGCGAGCCCTCCTGCTGCTGGTCGGCGTACCCCTTGCCCTTCTTCCAGGTCACCTCAGGGGCCGCGCGCTGGGGCAGGGCCGGGGCCACCCACTCGACGGCGTTCGCGATCACGCGCAGGACGTCGGTGTCGTGGTAGATCGGGTACTCCTGGTCGCCGGGGGAGAAGTAGAAGATCTTCCCGTGTCCGCGCCGGAAGGTGCAGCCGCCGCGGAACGCCTCGCCGCCGTCGAACGCCGAGATGAAGATCAGGTCGTCCGGGGTCGGGATGTCGAAGAACTCCCCGTACATCTCGTGGCTGGGCAGCACCAGCGGGTTGGGCACGCCCTGGGCGATCGGGTGGGTCGGGTTGACCGTCCACACGTGCTCACGGTTCGCCCCGCCGCGCCAGCGCAGGTTGCAGGTCGTGCCCATCAGCGTGCGGAAGATCTTCGAGTGGTGGCCCGAGTGCAGCACGATCAGCCCCATGCCGGCCAGCACCTGCTGCTTGACGCGCTCGACGATGGCGTCGTCCACGTTCTGGTGCACCCAGTGACCCCACCAGGTGAGCACGTCGGTCTCGGCGAGAACCTCGTCGGTGAGGCCGTGCTCGTCCATGTCCATCGTCACCCAGCGCACCTGGACCGCCTCGCCCAGGGCCTTCGAGAGCCCCGACGCGATGGCGCCGTGCATGCCCTCGGGGTAGAGCTTCTGCACGCTCTCGTCGTGCCGCTCGTGGTAGTTCTCTCCCCACACGGTGACCCGGATGGGTGCCTTCTCAGTCATGCAAGTCCTCTATCTCGAACAGGTGTCGTCCACCCAGCCTAGAGCCGGTGGCCCGGCGGTGTCGGGGTCTCGACCCGGATTTGGCGCGAGCGCCCGTCCGTGCGAGACTAGTCAGGTTGCTCCGAGCAGGAGAGGCGTGTCGTGCCGTGGTGCGACCGGACGAGTCCGGTCCCGGCCAGGTCGACGAGGTCTCCCAGCTCACGCAGACGGCGGGTCCGTCCCAGGGCGCACTTCAATCGAAAAGTGGATGTTGTGCTGTGGGAAATGATGCGACACGCCCGACCGCGTGGGTCGGAGGGAACATGCCGGTGACAAGCCGGAACGCGAAAGCCGGAAGACCGGATTGAGCAGGACGAGAGAAGGAACCAACTGTGGCGGGACAAAAGATCCGCATCAGGCTCCGGGCCTATGACCACGAGGTGATCGACTCGTCGGCGAAGAAGATCGTCGACACCGTGACCCGTACTGGTGCCAAGGTCGCCGGGCCGGTGCCGCTGCCGACCGAGAAGAACGTGTTCTGTGTGATTCGTTCTCCCCACAAGTACAAGGACAGCCGCGAGCACTTCGAGATGCGCACGCACAAGCGGCTGATCGACATCCTCGACCCCACGCCGAAGACCGTCGACTCGCTGATGCGTCTCGACCTGCCGGCTGGTGTCGACATCGAGATCAAGCTTCCGTGAGGTTGTGACTGATGACTACTGAACGCAAGATCAAGGGTCTGCTCGGCACCAAGCTCGGCATGACCCAGCTCTGGGACGAGAACAACCGCCTCGTGCCCGTCACCGTGATCCAGGCTGGTCCCTGTGTGGTCACCCAGGTGCGCACCCCCGACACCGACGGCTACTCGGCCGTCCAGCTCGGGTTCGGTGCCCTGAAGGCCAAGCACGTCACCAAGCCCGTCGCCGGCCACTTCGATGCGGCCAAGGCGACCCCCCGCAAGCACCTCGTCGAGCTGCGCACCACCGATGCCTCCGAGTACTCGCTCGGCCAGGAGCTGACCGCTGAGACCTTCGAGGCCGCCGAGGTCGTCGACGTCACCGGCGTCTCCAAGGGCAAGGGCACCGCTGGTGTCATGAAGCGCCACGGCTTCAAGGGTCTGCGCGCCTCGCACGGTGTGCACCGCAAGCACCGTTCGCCCGGTTCCATCGGTGGCTGCGCCACCCCCGGTCGCGTGTTCAAGGGCCTCCGCATGGCTGGCCGCATGGGCAACGACAAGGTGACCGTGCAGAACCTGTCCATCCACGCTGTCGACGCTGAGCGCGGCCTGATCCTCGTCCGTGGGGCCATCCCCGGCAACAAGGGATCGCTGGTCGTCGTGCGCAGCGCTGCCAAGAAGGGCGATGTCGCATGAGTGAGACCGTCAAGGCCGCAACCTCGGCCGAGCTCCCCGCGGAGTACTTCGACGTCCAGACCAACGTTCCGCTGATCCACCAGGTCGTGGTGGCTCAGCAGGCCGCCGCCCGCCAGGGCACCCACTCCACCAAGACCCGCGGCGAGGTTCGCGGTGGTGGAGCCAAGCCGTGGCGCCAGAAGGGCACCGGCCGCGCCCGTCAGGGTTCGCGCCGCGCTCCCCAGTGGACCGGTGGTGGCATCGTGCACGGGCCGCAGCCTCACGGCTACGCCCAGCGCACCCCCAAGAAGATGATCCAGGCCGCCCTCCGTGGCGCGCTGTCGGATCGTGCCCGCGACGGCAAGATCTTCGTGCTCGACCAGATCGTCACCGGCGAGACCCCCTCGACCAAGCAGGCCCTGGCCTCGCTGGCCCAGGTGGGCGACGCTGGCAAGCTGCTGGTCGTGCTGCACCGTGACGACGACGTGGCCTGGCTGTCGCTGCGCAACGTCGCCGAGGTGCACGTGCTGGCCGTTGACCAGCTCAACGCCTACGACGTGCTGGTCGCCGAGGCCACCGTCTTCACCAAGGCCGCTCTCGACGTCTTCGTCGCCGGGCCGGCCAAGGGCAAGAGCGTCAAGGCCGTCGCCACCGAGACCGAGGCCGCTGCGGCTTCGATCCAGCCGCTGGCCGCCGTCTCGGACGAGCCCGCCGCCGACGAGGCCACCTCGTCCTACGGTGAGGGTTCCTACGAGGGTGCCGAGCCCCCGGCCGGCTACGACATCAAGGGCAACGCGGACTCGATGAAGTTCCACACCCCTGAGTCGCCCTGGTACAGCCGCACCAAGGCTGAGGTGTGGTTCAACAGCGTCGAGGCCGCCCAGGCTGCCGGCTTCGTGTCGGCCACCGGCGACGAGGGCGCTGACGACGAGGAGACCGAGAAGTGAACGACTTCAAGATCAAGGACCACCGCGACGTGCTGCTGGCACCCGTGGTGAGCGAGAAGAGCTACGGGCTGCTCGACGAGAACAAGTACACGTTCCTCGTCGCTCCCACCGCCAACAAGACCGAGATCAAGATCGCCGTCGAGAAGATCTTCGACGTCAAGGTCACCTCGGTCAACACCATCAACCGCCAGGGCAAGACCCGTCGCACCCGCTTCGGTCTGGGCAAGCGCCCCGACACCAAGCGCGCCATCGTGACGGTCGCCGACGGGCAGCGGATCGACATCTTCGGAGGCCCGGTCTCCTGACCGGACCAACGCTGAGTAAAGGAACGACAACCTCATGGGTATTCGTAAGTACAAGCCGACCACGCCGGGCCGTCGCGGCTCGAGCGTCTCGGACTTCGTCGAACTGACTCGCACCACGCCGGAGAAGTCGCTGCTGGCCCCCAAGCCGAAGACGGGTGGCCGCAACAACACCGGACGCATCACCACGCGTCACATCGGTGGCGGCCACAAGCAGGCGTACCGCATCATCGACTTCAAGCGTTACGACAAGGACGGCGTGCCGGCCAAAGTCGCTCACATCGAGTACGACCCCAACCGCACCGCCCGCATCGCGCTGCTGCACTACGCCGACGGCGAGAAGCGCTACATCATCGCTCCCCAGGGTCTGTCCCAGGGCACGCCGGTCGTCGCCGGCGAGGGCGCTGACATCAAGCCCGGCAACAACCTGCCGCTGCGCAACATCCCCGTCGGCACCACGGTGCACGCGGTGGAGATGCGTCCCGGTGGTGGCGCGAAGCTCGGCCGTTCGGCCGGTGCCTCGATCCAGCTGGTCGCTCGCGAGGGCAAGTACGCCACCCTGCGCATGCCTTCGGGCGAAATGCGCATGGTCGACGTGCGCTGCCGCGCGACCGTCGGTGCCGTCGGCAACGCCGAGCAGTCCAACATCAACTGGGGCAAGGCCGGCCGCAGCCGCTGGAAGGGCGTTCGCCCGACCGTCCGCGGTGTGGTCATGAACCCGATTGACCACCCCCACGGTGGTGGCGAGGGCCGCACCTCCGGTGGTCGTCATCCCGTGTCGCCCTGGGGCAAGCCCGAGGGTCGCACCCGCGACAAGAACAAGGCGTCGAGCAAGCTCATCGTCCGTCGTCGCAAGTCCGGCAAGAAGCGCTGAGAAGGAGCCTGATTCATGCCACGCAGCCTCAAGAAGGGCCCCTTCGTCGACGAGCATCTGGCCAAGAAGGTCGATGCCCAGAACGACAAGGGCACCAAGAACCTCATCAAGACCTGGTCACGTCGTTCGATGATCATCCCGGACATGCTGGGACACACCATCGGCGTGCACGACGGTCGCAAGCATGTCCCGGTGTTCGTGACCGAGGCGATGATCGGGCACAAGCTCGGTGAGTTCGCCCCGACCCGCACGTTCAAGGGTCACATCAAGGACGACAAGAAGTCGCGCCGGCGCTGATTGACGCGAGACAAGGAACTGACACTTTTATGAGCAACACAGATCGACCGAGCCGTCGCGCTGCCCTGCTCGGTGATCGTCCGGGTTCGTACGCCATCGCGCGTCACGTCCGGATGAGCCCGACCAAGGTTCGTCGCGTCGTCGACCTCGTCCGCGGCATGCCGGTTCAGGATGCCCTGGTGACCCTGAAGTTCGCCCCGCAGGCGGCTTCGGAGCCCGTCTACAAGGTGCTGGCCTCGGCCGTCGCCAATGCTGAGCAGACCGAGGCGCTCCGCGCCGAGCAGCTGTTCGTCTCGCAGGCCTTCGTCGACGAGGGTGTGACCATGCGTCGCATCCGCGCTCGTGCGAAGGGTTCCGCGAGCCGCATCCTGAAGCGCGCCGCCCACATCACCGTGGTCGTCGAGCCCAAGGGTGAAGCCGCTCCTGCCCGCAAGAAGTCGGCCAAGACCACCCAGACCGAGAAGGAGGCCTGAGCATGGGCCAGAAGATCCATCCCACGGGCTTCCGTCTCGGGACGAGCACCGACCACACCACCCGCTGGTACTCCGAGAAGAACTACGCGGAGTTCGTGGCCGAGGACGTCAAGATTCGCGCCTTCCTGGTGAAGACCTTGGAGCGTGCGGGCATCTCGTCCATCGAGATCGAGCGCCGTTCCGAGCGGATCAGCATCTTCCTGCACGCCGCTCGTCCGGGCATCGTCATCGGCCGCAACGGCGCCGAGGCGGAGCGCGTCCGTGGCGAGCTCGAGAAGCTCACCGGCAAGCAGATCCAGCTGAACATCCTCGAGGTCAAGAACCCCGAGATCGATGCCCAGCTGGTCGCCCAGGGTGTCGCCGAGCAGCTCGGCGCCCGCGTGGCCTTCCGCCGCGCGATGCGCAAGGCTCAGCAGACCGCCATGCGGTCGGGCGCCAAGGGCATCCGCATCAAGTGCTCCGGCCGTCTGGGCGGCGCCGAGATGAGCCGCTCCGAGGGTTACCGCGACGGCCAGGTGCCGCTGCACACCCTGCGCGCCGACATCGACTACGGCTTCTACGAGGCCCGCACCACCTTCGGTCGCATCGGTGTCAAGGTGTGGATCTACAAGGGTGAGGTCACCGGAACCCGTGAGGAGCGCGCCCGCCAGCGGCAGGAGCGCAACGCGGGCCAGGGTGGTCGCCAGCGTCCGGGTCGTCGTCCGGCCCGCGGCGAGGGCCGCACCGATCGTCCCGAGCGTGGCGGACGCCGCCGCGCCGAGGCTGCCGAGGGCGCTGCGCCCCAGGCGGCTGCCACCACCGAGAACGCAGGAGCCTGATCCATGCTGATTCCTCGTCGCGTGAAGTACCGCAAGCAGCACCACCCGCATCGCGACGGTGCTGCCAAGGGTGCCACCAAGCTCGCCTTCGGTGAGTTCGGCATCCAGGCGCTGGAGTCGTCCTACCTGACCAACCGTCAGATCGAGGCCGCTCGTATCGCCATGACCCGCCACATCAAGCGTGGTGGAAAGGTGTGGATCAACGTCTACCCCGACCGCCCGCTGACCAAGAAGCCCGCCGAGACCCGCATGGGTTCCGGCAAGGGTTCGCCCGAGTGGTGGGTTGCCAACATCAAGCCGGGCCGGGTGCTCTTCGAGCTCTCCGGCGTGTCGGAGGACGTGGCCCGCGAGGCCATGCGTCTGGCCATCCACAAGCTGCCTTTCAAGGCTCGCTTCATCAAGCGGGAAGCAGGTGAACTCTGATGCCGAAGACCACCTCGGCTGCAGATCTGCGCGGCCTGAGCCGTGAAGAACTGAACAGCAAGGTCCGTGAGCTGAAGGAAGAGCTGTTCGGTCTGCGCTTCCAGTCGGCCACCGGCCAGCTCGAGTCGCACGGCCGTCTGCGTGAGGTCCGCAAGGACATCGCCCGCATCTACACCGTGCTCCAGGAGCGCAACCTGGGCATCGTCGCTGACCCCGACGCTGAGAAGAAGGCCTGATTCAGATGACTGACAAGACCGCTGAGAACACCGAGGCTCGCGAGAGCTTCCGCAAGGTGCGCGAGGGCATCGTCGTGTCCGACAAGATGGACAAGACCGTCGTCGTCGCCATCGAGGAGCGTGTCACCCACGCCCTGTACGGCAAGGTCATGAACAAGACCCTCAAGCTGAAGGCCCACGACGAGAACAACGAAGCCGGCATCGGCGACCGCGTGCGCGTCATGGAGACCCGTCCCTTGAGCGCCACCAAGCGCTGGCGTCTGCTCGAGATCGTCGAGAAGGCCAAGTGATCCTGGTCTGACCAGGTGGCCTGCTCGGGCTCTCGTCCGACAGTTCTGCACACGGCCCGTCCCTTCGGGGGCGGGCCGTGTTGCGTTGCCCGGCGCATGGTTACCAACGTCTACACCGTGGCTCACCTCACTGGCTCTCACGGGGGGTCATCCAAGCCTGCGTGGAGAAGTTTGTAGGCCTGCGGGGTGCGGGGGTGGGCGGGGCTGAGGGGGTGGGCGGGGGAGGACGGCGGGCGGCGGGGGATCGTCCGGGGGCGTCGTCGGTCTGTCAGTGGTCGGCCCCCAGAGCCGCTGCCTAGATTCGGGGAGCACCCACACCGACGTGGAAAGGAACCCCCCATGACCTCACCCCGCCAACGACGGACGACGCCCGTCACCCGTCTGGTCGCCCTGGTCGCGGCCGTCACCATGACTCTGCTCGGGCTGGTCACGGCGCCGATCGTGGCCCGCGCCTCGACGACCCAACCCGAGCTCAGCCCCACCCCGTACCAGGGCTGGAACACCTACTACGGCCTCGGCGGAGACTTCGACGAGACCTCCGTGCTCGAGCAGGCCCGCTCTCTGGTCTCGACCGGCTTGGCCGATGCCGGCTACGACATCGTCTGGCTTGACGGCGGCTGGCAGGCGCCCGCGCCCCGCGGTGACGACGGGCTGCTGCGGGCCGATCCCGATCGCTTCCCCCACGGCATGGCCTGGCTCACCGAGCAGCTGCACGCCCTCGGGCTGAAGGCCGGCATCTACACCGATGCTGGCCCCTACGACTCCCGGTACTGCGGGCTCGGCTCCGGCGGGCACCAGCAGACCGATGCCGACACCTTCGCCGCCTGGGGCTTCGACGCCGTCAAGGTCGACTTCCTGTGCGGGTTCGGCGCCAAGCTCGACCCCGAGCCGGCGATGACCGCCATGGCCCAGGCGCTGAAGAACAACGCCTCGGGTCGTCCGATGATCGTCAACCTGTGCAACCCGGTCACGGGGGAGTGGGGTGGCGGCACGCCCGAGGAGTGGCAGGCGACCCGCACGTGGGAGTACGCGCCGGCCATCGCCGAGTCGTGGCGCACCTACACCGACGTCGGCTTCGTCGGGCAGATCAAGTTCTCCGACGTGCTGCGCAACTTCGACGCCAACGCCGCGCATCCCGAGGCCGCCGGCCCGGGCCACTGGAACGATCCGGACTACCTCGGGCCGCAGCTGGGCATGACCGACACGGAGTTCCGCACGCAGTTGTCGCTGTGGGTGATGTCGGCGGCGCCGCTGGTGATCGCCAGCAAGGTGTCGACCCTCAGCCCGGCCAGCGTGGCCGCGCTCACCGATCCCGACCTGATGGCCATCCAGCACGACCGCCTCGGACGACAGGCCACCCGCGTGGGTGCCGCCGGCGCGACCGAGACCTGGGTGCGCCCGTTGGCCGACGGATCGAAGGCCGTGCTGCTGCTGAACCGTTCGAGCGACACCGCCGAGGTCTCGACCACCGGATCGGCGGTCGGGATCAAGGGCAAGCTGACCGTGCGCGACGTCTTCACCGACACGCTCACCCGGTCGGCGGGCACCCTGCGCGCGACCGTGCCCGCCCACGGGGCCACCGTGCTGCGGGTTGCCCCCGAGGCGTCGGGCAGCGTCGCACCCCGGGTGGTGCTCTCGGCCGACGCCGTGCTCGCCGAGGCCGGCGGCACCGTCGAGCTGCCTGTGGCGCTGGTCAACGATGCGCCGCAGGCCGCCGATGAGCTCGCCCTCACGGTGCGCACCCCCGAGGGCATCACACTCGCCTCGTCGACCGTGCCCGAGGTGGTCACCCCGCGCCGGACCGGACGAGCAACCGTCACCCTGGCCATCGCCGACGGGGCCCCGCTGGGGTCGTCGGTGGTCGAACTCGAGCTGACCAGTCAGGGACGCGTGCTCGATCGGCTGCAGGTGACGGTGACGGTGGCGCCGCCCGCCCCGAGCGGCACGGTCGTGCTCAGCCATCACCCGTGGATCAGTGCCACGTCGGGGTGGATGGACCCGACCGTCGACCGCTCCGTCGGTGGGTGGACGCCGCTGCTGGTCAACGGCACCGAGTACGCCACCGGCATCGGCATCGCCACCCCGTCGGAGATCCGCTGGTTCCTGGGCGGATCGTGCCAGCGGCTCACTGGTGCGGCCGCCATCGATGACGCGGTGAAGTTCGACCCCAGCGGCGCCACCGCCGAGTTCCAGGTGATCGGTGACGGCCGCGTGCTGTGGTCGAGCGGTCTGGTCGTGCGCGACCAGGTGCACCCGTTCGACCTCGACGTCAGCGGAGTGGCCGACCTGCGGTTCGTGGTCACCGATGCCGGTGACGGCGGTTACAACGACCGAGCCGACTGGTTGGAGCCGACGGTCACCTGCTCCTGAGGGGGCCGCTCAGTCCCTGAGAACCAGAACTCGGTTCTGGTTGTCCCCAGGTGGCCTCTTCGGGCCCCTGGGGCCAACTGGAACCGAGTTCTGGCGAGTGGCCGATGACGCCGCGCCGGGCGCCGTGGTGAGATGCATCATGGCGACACGCGATCGACTTGGGGCGGCCACGGCTCTGCTCGCGACCGTGAGCATCGTGGTGAGCGCTCAGGGGTGCAGTGGTACACCTCATTTTCCAACTGGGCGCCCAACGAGGGAGCCGCATCATCGTCACGCCCGATCCGGATGACCCCTCGACGGACATGACCCCGCGCGTGGACACAACCCCCCGGTCGTGAGCGAGACCGGTGGCGGTCAGTCAGGTTCGGCAGGCGGCTGTTCGCGGGCCCGGTACTGCGAGGGGCTCACGCGGTGGATGCGGCGGAACTGCCGCGAGAAGTAGAGGCTGTCGGGGTAGCCGACCTCGGTGGCGATGCTGGCCACCGTGCGGTCGGTGGTGTCGAGCAGGGTGCGCGCCGTGCTCATGCGCAGCCGCGTCTGGTATTCCAGCGGACCGAACCCCGTGGCCTTGCGGAACATCGCCGAGAAGTGCGAGGTCGACCAGCCGGCCAGCGCAGCCAGCTCCGGCACCGCCAGATGGGCCGACACATTGGTCTGGATGTGCTGGATCACCTCGGCGACGGGGTCCTGACGGCCGCCGGTTCGGGTGAGCGGACGACCGTCGGCGATCAGTGCCGTCAGCAGATGCCAGGCCGCCCCCGAGGCCGCGACCAGCGAGGTCATGGTCTCGTCGGTTTCCATGCGCCGCAGGATCGAGTCGATCAGCGTGCTGGCCCGGGTCACCTCGGCGATCCGGAAGACCGGTTGCTGGGCGGTCGCCCGCATCGCCGCCACCAGGGCATCGGCTCGGCTGCCGGTGACGTGGATCCACCAGATGGTCCAGGGGTCGTCCGGGTCGGCGTGGTAGCGGTGCGGGCGGCCCGCCGGGATGACCAGCACCTCGCCCGAGCGCACGCCGTGGGTGACCCCGTCGAGCGTGAGCTCGCCCGCGCCCTGGGTGCACAGGATGATGATGTGCTCGGCGCACGAGCGGCGCGACTTGGAGTGATGGCGGGCATGCGGGAAGAAGCCGGCATCGGTCACCAGCAGCGGCGCGGTCAGCGCCCGCTGCCGTGCCTGGTCGACCACGGGGCGCGGCAGCACCCGCAGTCGCTCGCCCGGGAAACCCTCGGGGAAGTCGTCCTCGTCCATGATCGCCTCCTCTTGGTCCGAGCGAATGGTCAGACTCTGCCAGAACTGTCCATGTTCAGGGAAGGGTGAGCGCGCACTCGGCCCGTCACGTCGTGGAAACATCCATCAGCTGCGTGAATCGAGTCATGGTGGGCGACCCCGCCCCGCGGCACAGTGGTGCGGTGACCACTCCGGCGACCGCAGACCCCACCCTCGTCCAGCTCCGTCGAGAGGGGGTGTCGGTCGTCGTGCAGCTCGGACGAGGCCTGCCGCGCATCCTGCACTGGGGCGCCGACCTGGGCGACCTCACCGCGGACGACCTCGAGGCCATCGTGACCCAGACCACCGCCACCATCGGCGACTCCGAGGTGCACGCACCCCAGCCGGTCAGCGTGCTGCCCCAGCTCACGGACGGCTGGGTCGAGCGGCCCGCCATCGCCGGCCGCCGCGCTGACCACACGGCGTGGGCGCCGAGCTTCAGCCACCGGGAGCACCGGCTCGACGAGCACGCGCTCACCGTGACCGCCGTCGACGAAACGAGCGGACTTGAACTGTCGGTCACCCTCGCCTTGGTGGCCGGGGGAGTGCTCACCACGGACGCACGCCTGACCAACACCGGCGACACCCCCTACGAGCTGACCGCGCTCGAGCTGCACCTGCCCGTGCCGCACCGCGCCCGCACCCTGTTCGACGTCACCGGACGCTGGGCCCAGGAGCGCACCCCGCAGCGGCGCGAGTTCCAGGTCGGCCACTGGGTGCGCGAGTCCCGCGGTGGCAAGCCCGGCTTCGAGAGCCCGTGGGTGACCATCGCCGGCAGCGACGACTTCGGCCACCGCCGGGGCGAGGTCTGGGGCATCCATCTCGGTTGGTCGGGCTCGCAGGTGGCCGTCGCCACCCGCACCCCCTACGACACCCGCACCCTGTCGGCCGGTGAACTGCTGCTGCCCGGCGAGGTCGTGCTCGCTCCCGGCGAGAGCTACACCTCGCCCACGCTGTTCGGCAGCCACGGGGCCGGCACCGACGCCATGGCCGCGCGGTTCCATGCCCTCGTCCGGTCGTGGCCGAATCAGCGGGCGGCCACCCGCCCCGTCACCTGGAACTCGTGGGAGGCGGTCTACTTCGACGTCGACCCCGACACCCTGGCCGAGTGCGCCCGCCGCGCCGCGAGCCTGGGCGTCGAGCGGCTGGTGGTCGACGACGGCTGGTTCACCGGGCGGCGCGACGACACCTCGTCGCTGGGTGACTGGACGATCGACCCCGCCAAGTTCCCCCACGGCATGAAGCCGCTGGCCGACCTCGTGCACGACCTGGGCCTGGAGTTCGGCCTGTGGGTCGAGCCCGAAATGGTCAACCTCGACTCCGAGCTGGCGCGCACCCACCCCGAGTGGCTGTTCGACGCCGGCCACGGCCCCGGTCTGCCCAGCCGCCACCAGCACGTGCTCGACCTCACCCACCCCGAGGCCTACGCCCACGTGCTCGAGCAGATCTCGGGAGTGATCGCGGAGGTGGGCGTCGACGCCCTCAAGTGGGACCACAACCGCTACCTGCTCGACGCCGGCCACCAAGCCGACGGACGAGCGGCCGTGCGCGCCCAAACCCTGGCGGCCCGCCAGCTGATGCGCGACCTGATCGAGCGCCACCCCGGGCTGCAGATCGAGTCGTGCTCGTCGGGCGGAGGCCGCGCCGACCTGGGCATCATGCAGATCGCCACACGCATGTGGCCCAGCGACATCAACGACCCCCACGAGCGCAGCCACATCCTGGCGGTCACCGAGCTGCTGTTGCCGCCCGAGGTGATCGGCACCCACCTGGGCGCCTCGCCCGACCACATCACCGGACGATCCCCCTCCCGCGACCTGCGCGGACTGCTCGCGCTGGGCGGGCATTTCGGGGTGGAGGCCCCCCTCGAACGCCTGCCCCAGTCCGACCTCGACGAGCTCGGCCACTGGATCGGCGTGCACCTGCGGTACCGCGACCTGCTGCACGGGGGCGCGGAAGGGGACGGCCGCGTCGTGCACCTCGACAGCGACCCCGCCATCGCCGTCCGCGGGGTGGTGGCCGCCGACCGTTCCGAGGCGCTGTTCAGCTACCTCGTGCTGCATCGTCCCGCGACCTGGCCGCCCGAACGCTGGCGGGTCGAGGGCCTCGACCCCGATGCCCGCTACCGCGTCGAGGCCGTACCGATGACCGCGCCGACCCCCGCGGAACCCGCCTGGCTGCAGGCACCCTTCACCACCACCGGTCGCGCGCTGGCCGAGATCGGCCTCGAGGGCCCGCGCCTCAACCCCGACACCGGCCTGCTGATCCACCTGGAGATCGTCCGATGACCACCCATGCCCCCCACGTCGCCACCCCCCACGACCCTGTCGGCCTGCCGACTCGACCGGACGACCTGGCCGCCGACCGGGTGGCCGTCTGGGAGCAGCCGCTGACGCTCCCGACCTACCACCCCGACAGCCCCTCGGCGCACCCCGAGTTCCTCGGCAACCGCGTCTACCAGGGCTCGTCCGGGGCGGTCTACCCGATGCCGCTCTATGAGTCGATCGCCGCCGAGGCCGTGCCGCACGCGTGGCGGGCCGTGCACCTCGAGAACGACTGGCTGCGGCTGGTGGTGCTGCCCGAACTCGGCGGGCGCATCCACATCGGCTACGACCGGGTGCGCGACCACGACTTCTTCCACCGGCAAGACGTGATCAAGCCCGCCCTGGTGGGGCTGGCCGGCCCCTGGATCGCCGGTGGAGTCGAGTTCAACTGGCCGCAGCACCATCGTCCGGCCACCTACCTGCCGGTCGAGGTCGAGGTCGAGCACGGCGGCGACGGTTCGGTCACCGTCTGGTGCTCCGACCACGACCCGCTCACCCGCATGAAGGGCATGCACGGCATCAGGCTGTACCCCGATCGCGCCGTGATCGAGGTGTTGGCCCGGCTGCACAACCGCACCGACATCACCCAGACCTTCCTGTGGTGGGC
The DNA here is from genome assembly GCF_051192575.1 of Aestuariimicrobium soli. Lineage (NCBI taxonomy): Bacteria > Bacillati > Actinomycetota > Actinomycetes > Propionibacteriales > Propionibacteriaceae > Aestuariimicrobium > Aestuariimicrobium soli. The sequence continues at coordinate 77,666 of NZ_JBPJSQ010000004.1, forward strand.
CAACGTGGCCGCCCGCGTCGACGAGCACTACCAGTCGTTCTTCCCCAACGACGTGCGCTTCGTGGCCGATCACGCCAACCGCGCCACCACCGGTTTCCCGAGGGCCGACCGCCCCTACTACGGGGTCGACTACCCGGCCCGGGTGACACCCGAGCACCCCGACGCCGACCGGCTCGACTGGTACCGCAACATTCCGGTGCCCACCAGCTACATGGTGCTCGACACCGCCGATGAGTACTTCGGCGGCTACGACCACGCCCGGCGCGCCGGTTTCGTGCACTGGGCCAGCCGCGAGGTCTCGCCCGGCAAGAAGCAGTGGACGTGGGGCGATCACGAGTTCGGTCACGCCTGGGATCGGGCGCTCACCGACGACGGCGGCCACTACGTCGAGCTGATGGCCGGCGTCTACACCAACAACCAACCGGACTTCACCTTCCTGCAGCCGGGGGAGACCAAGACCTTCAGCCAGCTCTGGTACCCGATCGGTGAGCTGGGCACCGTGCAGCAGGCCAATCCCGATGCCGCCGCCAGCCTGGTGGTCGAGGGGAACGTCGCCCGCGTCGGGGTGCAGGCCACCCGTCGGCTCGCGGACTGCGCCGTCGAGGTGCTGGTCGACGGCGAGGTCGTCGAGACCCTGCCCCTGGGTGAGCTGGCGGCCTCCGCGCCGGTGCTCCGCGAGGTCGCCCTGCCGGTCGCCGGTGCCGTCGAGGCCCGGGTGGTCAGCGAGGGACGACGCGTGCTCAGCGTTCGTCCGGTCGGCGAGGCAGACCACGCCTCCGACGGCTTCACGGTGCCCCCGCCCGCCGTCGAACCTCGCCCAGCGGACGAGGTCGCGAGCAACGACGAACTGTGGTTCATCGGCTCGCACCTGGAGCAGTACCGGCACGCGACCCGCTCGCCCGAGACCTGGTGGCTCGAGGCACTGCGCCGCGACCCGGGCGACGTGCGCTGCAACACCGGCATGGGCCTCCGCCGGTTCCGCGCCGCCGACTTTGCAGCCGCCGAGACCTACCTGCGCGCCGCCGTCACCCGCACCAACGCGCTCAACCTCAACCCGCGCGACGCCGAGGCGCACTACCTGTTGGGCCTCACGCTGGCCCGGCAGGGCCGGCTCGATGAGGCGTGGGCGATCCTCGCGCGCGCCGGCTGGGACGGTCACTGGTGGGCTCCCGCCCAGATGGCCCTGGCCCGCATCGAACTGCTCCGCGGTGAGAACGAGACGGCGGCCGAGCGGCTGCTGACGCTCGTCGAGACGCTGCCCCAGCACCTCGAGGCCCGCAATCTTGCCGTCGTCGCCCTGCGGAGGTTGGGGTTGGACGAGGACGCCGCCGCGCTGCTGGCCGGCACCCGCGAACTCGACCCGCTGGACGCGTGGGCCAGGGTGCTCGCGGGCGGCACGCTGGCCGACCCGCTGACCTGGCTCGACGTGGCCAAGGAGTTCGAGCGCTGCGGATCCTGGGCCGACGCCCTCGCCGCCCTGGCCGCCGCCGAGCAGGCCGCGCCCGTCGAGGGCATGACCGGCGCCGCGGCGCTGGTGGCGCACCACCGGGCCTTCGTCCTCGCCCGGTCGGGTGCCGACGACGACGCGGTTCGCCAGGCGCTCGTCGACGCCCGCTCGGCCGACGCGCGGTGGGCGCTGGCGATCGACCACGACGACGTCGCGGTGCTGCGCTGGGCCGCCGAGGCCGACCCCGAGGGCTGGCTCGCTCCCGCCCTGCTGGGCAGTTGGCTGATGCACTGGCGCCGCCCCGACGAGGCCGAACGCGCCTGGCAGCGCAGCTGGAACCTGCACCCGAGCGCCGTCGTCGCCCGCTGCCTGGGGCTGGTCGCGCACAACCACCACCACGACGTCGAGGCCGCCTGGACCTGGTACGAGCGGGCCCGCGAGCTGGCGCCGGACGATCCCAAACTGCTCTCGGAACTCGACCAGTTGGCCCAGCTGCGCGGCGACGACCCGGCCGAGCGGTTGGCCCGGCTCGACCGCCAGCCCGAGGTGGTCACCCGCCGCCACGACCTGGCCGCCCGCCACGCCGGGCTGCTGGTGCTCACCGGACGGGCCGACCAGGCCATCAACGCCATGACGGCCCGCCACTTCCAGCCCTGGGAGGGCGGGGAGGGGCAGACGCTCGCCACCTGGGAGGCCGCCCAGCTGGCCGCCGCCCTGGCGCACCCGGACGAGGCCCCGGCCCACGTTGGGGCGGCCCTTCGTCCGCCCGCCTCGCTGGGGGAGGACCGGCACCTGCTGGCCAACCACGCCCACCTGTTGCTCGCGCTCGGGGACGCCGAGCGCGACGCCGAGGCGAGGGCGGCGTGGCGGCGGGCGGCGGAGTCGTCCGGCGACTTCCGCGAGATGGCGACCACCGAGCACTCCGACCTCACCTTCTTCCAGGTGGTGGCGCTGCGGCGCCTCGGCGAGCACGACGCGGCGGACGCGCTGGTCGCCGACCTCACCAGGTTCACCGACCAGCTGGCGGCGACCGAGGCACGCATCGACCACTTCGCGACCTCACTGCCGCAACTGCTGCTGTTCGTGCGGCACCCCAACGCCGACCGCGACGACCAGGTGGCCGTGCTGCGGGCCCAGCTCGAACTGCTGGCCGGCGTCACGAGCGGCCCGGCACTGGCCGAGGCGCGCCGGCGCGTGCCGCACCACCTGCTGCTGTGGCTGAGCGAGCGCACCGCGTGACGGCCGGCATCCCATGGCCCACACTGACCGGGCCAGCGGGCGCGCTCACGGTGTGGCCCGAGCGCGGCGCGAAGATCACCTCGCTGACCGACGCGAGGGGTTTCGAGTGGCTGGCCCCGTGCCGGCCTGGGCGCGAAGCCGAGGCAAGCTTCGTCGACGCCGAGATGGGCGGGTGGGACGAGTGTGCCCCCACCATCGACCCCGTCACCCTGCCCGACGGCCGGCTGCTGCCCGACCACGGCAGCCTGTGGCATCGCCCCTGGTTGGTTGTCCGGCAGGCTGACACCCTGGTCGCCGAGGTGTCTGACCCAGACCTGGGGTTCGCGCTGCGCCGGGTGATCACGGCGACCCCGCAGGGCTTCCGGTTCGACTACGAGGCGACCCTGCTCGCGGACACCGGGCTGGGGGGTGCCCAGGAGCTGCCGTTCCTGTGGGCCGCCCATCCGCAGTTCGTGGCCCCCGAGCGGGTGGTGGTGCCGGGCCTGACCGAGGTGGTCGAGACCCATCCCGGCAGGGGAGTGCGGCACCCGTGGACCGGCCAGCCTCCGCCGGCGGCGCGTTCCGGCGCCCAGGCCTGGAAGGCGTGGGCGGTCGATCCCGAGCATCTGGGGCACCCCGGGTACCTGGGGCGCCATGACCAGGACTCTCAGGCCTCGCCGCAGGTGACCCTGCAGACCGCGGACGACCGCTCCCTCACCCTGCGTTGGGGAGGGGCGGCGACCGGCTGTGCCCTGTGGTTCGACCCGGCGGAATACGCCGACACCCCGGTGGTCGCCATCGAACCCGCCACCGCCTCGACGGACGGGGCCACCGGCCCCGGTGTGCCGCGGTTGACCGGGGCGGCACCGCTGCGTTGGTGGGTGGATCTCGAGCTGGCCGGAGGCCTCGTCCGCGATTAGGTCGCAGCGTCGGCCTGGGATACGCTTGAGCGGTTGTGTCCAGGTCTGTGCCCTCGGGTTCACCCCCGACGGGGACCTTTCCTGGAGTTTGGCAACTCCCACACGTTCGCGTGCGGGATGCCTCCTGGCAAAATCCAGGGGGTTCACCACGAGTCCGGACAGGCCCAGCCATGGGAACCGGTCGGGCAGAGGAGCATCAATGATCCAGCAGGAGTCGCGGCTGAAGGTCGCCGACAACACTGGTGCCAAGGAACTCTTGTGCATCCGTGTTCTCGGTGGGTCGAAGCGCCGTTACGCCGGCCTGGGGGACACCATCGTGTGCAGCGTCAAGGACGCGATCCCCGGCGGCAACGTCAAGAAGGGCGATGTGGTCAAGGCCGTCATCGTCCGCACCGTCAAGGAAGCCCGTCGCGTCGACGGCTCCTACATCAAGTTCGACGAGAACGCGGCGGTCATCCTGAAGAACGACGGGGAGCCCCGCGGCACCCGTATCTTCGGCCCCGTCGCCCGTGAGCTGCGCGAGAAGAAGTTCATGCGCATCGTCTCGCTGGCCCCGGAGGTGATCTGAATGAAGTCGCTCCACGTGAAGAAGGGTGACCGCGTCAAGGTCATCGCCGGCAAGGACCGCGGCACCATCGGCGAGATCATCGCCGTCGACATCGAGCGTCAGCGCGTCACCGTGCAGGGCGTGAACATCGTCAAGCGCCACCTGCGCGACCAGGCCACCGCGTCGGGTCAGCAGACCAAGGGCGGGATCATCTCGTCCGAGGCACCGATCCACGTCTCGAACGTGCAGCTGGTCGTCGGCTCCGGTGCCGATGCCCAGGTCTCGCGCGTCGGCTACAAGCGCGAAGAGGTGACCAAGCGTCGTGCAGACGGCTCGGAGTACACCACTTTCCGCTCGGTGCGCTACCTGAAGAAGGAAGAGTCGGCCAAGGCTGACAAGCCCGCCAAGACCGCGAAGAAGGAGGCCGGCAAGTGACCACCGAGACCGCTCAGGCCACCCGCGAGCTGCCCCGCCTGAAGAAGAAGTACCGCGAGACCATCGCGCCCGCTCTTCACCAGGAGTTCGAGTACCCCAACGTCATGCAGATCCCCGGTCTGACCAAGATCGTGGTGAACATGGGTGTCGGTGAGGCCGCTCGCGACTCGAAGATCATGGACGGTGCCATCAAGGACCTGACCGCCATCACCGGTCAGAAGCCCCAGGTCACCAAGGCCCGCAAGTCGATCGCCCAGTTCAAGCTGCGTGAGGGCCAGCCCATCGGCTGCCACGTCACGCTGCGCGGCGACCGCATGTGGGAGTTCGCCGACCGGCTGCTGTCGCTGGCTCTGCCCCGCATCCGCGACTTCCGCGGCCTGAACTCCAACCAGTTCGATGGTCAGGGCAACTTCACCTTCGGTCTCAACGAGCAGGTCATGTTCCTCGAGATCGACCAGGACAAGATCGACCGCACCCGCGGCATGGACATCACCTTCGTCACCACGGCGAAGACCGATGCCGAGGGTCGTGCGCTGCTCAAGCACCTCGGCTTCCCCTTCAAGGAAGTTGACGACCCCAAGAAGACCGGCCCCAAGCGCGGCAAGGCCTTCTACTCCAAGAAGAAGAAGTGAGCTGAGGTACTGACATGGCAAAGACCGCTCTGAAGGTCAAGCAGTCGCGCAAGCCCAAGTTCGCCGTGCGTGCGTACACCCGTTGCACCAAGTGTGGACGGCCCAAGGCCGTCTTCCGCAAGTTCGGGCTGTGCCGCGTATGCGTCCGCGAGCTCGCGCACCGTGGGGAACTCCCCGGCGTCATCAAGTCCTCCTGGTGAGTGACCCCACCTTCCACATCTGAGCGCCACAGGTCCTCGTCCGAGTGCGGACGTGTGAAACCGGGGCGAGAAAGAGGCTGAACAGCCATGACCATGACTGATCCCATCGCAGACATGCTGACGCGTCTGCGCAACGCCAATCAGGCGTACCACGACACGACCAGCATGCCCAGCTCGAAGATCAAGGTGGGTATCGCCGAGATCCTGAAGGCCGAGGGTTACATCGCTGACTTCGCAGTCGAGGATCCCACCGAGGGTGAGGTCGGCAAGACGCTGACCCTGACCCTCAAGTACGGCGACACCCGTCAGCGTTCCATCGCTGGCGTGCGTCGCATCAGCAAGCCCGGTCTGCGGGTCTACGCCAAGTCGGGCAACCTTCCCAAGGTGCTCGGTGGACTCGGCGTGGCCATCATCTCGACCTCGCAGGGCCTGCTGACCGATCGACAGGCACACGAGAAGTCCGTGGGCGGCGAAGTCCTCGCCTTCGTGTGGTGACCGGACGAGTCTGAGGAGGAGAAGAAAACAATGTCGCGTATTGGCAGGCTCCCGATCACCGTTCCGTCCGGTGTCGAGGTGAGCATTGATGGCCAGGCCGTCGAGGTGAAGGGTCCCAAGGGAACCCTGAACCACGTCGTCGCCCAGCCGATCACGATCGGAAAGAATGACGAGGGCCAGATCGAGGTCGCTCGTCCCAACGACGAGCGGCTGTCGAAGTCGCTCCATGGCCTGACCCGGACCCTGGTGAACAACATGGTCACCGGTGTCACCGAGGGCTACGAGAAGAAGCTCGAGATCGTCGGCGTGGGTTACCGCGTGATCTCGAAGGGCCCCAAGCAGCTCGAGTTCGCGCTCGGCTTCTCGCACCCGGTGATCGTCGATGCCCCCGAGGGCATCACGTTCGTCGTCGAGAACAACACCAAGTTCTCGGTGCAGGGCATCGACAAGCAGGTCGTCGGTGAGGTTGCGGCCAACATCCGCAAGATCCGCAAGCCCGAGCCCTACAAGGGCAAGGGCGTGCGTTACGCCGGCGAGCACGTGCGCCGCAAGGTCGGAAAGGCTGGTAAGTGATCATGGCTCTCTCGTTTGGTCCCCGCAAGGGAATGGCGAGCCGCGCTGCCTCGCGTCTGCGTCGTCAGGCTCGTGGCCGCAAGAAGATCTACGGGTCGCACGAGCGTCCCCGCCTGGTCGTGACCCGCTCTGCGCGCCACATCGGTGCGCAGGTCATCGACGACGTCGATGGTCGCACCCTGGCCAGCGCCTCCACCATGGAGGCCGACCTGCGCCAGGTGACCGGAGACAAGTCGGCGAAGGCCGCCAAGGTGGGTCAGCTGATCGCTGAGCGCGCCAAGGCTGCCGGTGTCGAGAACGTGGTCATGGACCGCGCTGGCAACAAGTACCACGGTCGGATCGCGGCGCTCGCTGATGCAGCGCGCGAAGCCGGTCTGGGACTCTGACGGACGAAAGGAACAGCGATGAGTGGAACTCAGCGCCGCGGTGGCGGCGCAGCTGGTGAGCAGCAGCAGCGTCGCGGCCGGGACGACCGTCGTGGCGGCCAGCAGCAGCGTGAAGAGAAGAGCCAGTACCTGGAGCGCGTCGTCGCCATCAACCGTGTGGCGAAGGTCGTGCAGGGTGGCCGTCGCTTCAGCTTCACCGCCCTCGTGGTGGTCGGCGATGGCGAAGGCACCGTGGGTGTCGGCTACGGCAAGGCCAAGGAGGTGCCCGCGGCGATCGCCAAGGGTGTCGAGGAGGCCAAGAAGCACTTCTTCCAGGTGCCGCTGATCCAGCGCACCATCCCGCACCCCGTGCAGGGCGAGAAGGCGGCCGGCGTGGTCATGCTGCGCCCGGCTTCCCCGGGTACCGGCGTCATCGCCGGTGGCTCGGCCCGCGCCGTGCTGGAGTGCGCCGGCGTGCACGACGTGCTCGCCAAGTCGCTCGGTTCGGCGAACGCCATCAACGTGGTGCACGCCACCGTTGCGGCGCTCAAGGAACTCGAGACGCCCGAGGCCGTGGCCAAGCGCCGTGGCAAGGCCGTCGAGGACGTGGCCCCCGCAGCTCTGCTGAAGGCGGCCAAGGCGGAGGTGACTCACTGATGGCACGGCTCAAGGTGACCCAGACCAAGTCTGGCGTGAACCGCAAGCAGAACCAGCGCGAGACCCTGCGCACGCTCGGTCTCAAGCGAATTGGCGACGTGGTGGTGAAGGAGGACCGTCCCGAGATCCGCGGGATGGTCAAGTCCGTCGCTCACCTGGTCGTCGTGGAAGAGGTGGAATGACATGGCGTTGAAGGTTCATCACCTGCGCCCCGCCCCGGGCGCCAAGACCGCCAAGACCCGCGTGGGTCGTGGTGAGGGCTCCAAGGGCAAGACCGCCGGTCGCGGTACCAAGGGCACCGGCGCTCGCAAGAACACCCCCGAGTACTTCGAGGGTGGCCAGATGCCGCTGCACATGCGCATGCCGAAGCTCAAGGGCTTCAAGAACCCGTTCCGCGTGGAGTATCAGGTCGTGAACCTGGCCAAGCTGGGCGAGCTCTTCCCCTCGGGTGGCGACGTGACCGTCGAGGCCCTGGTCGAGAAGGGCGCCGTGCGCGCTGGACACCTGGTCAAGGTGCTCGGCAACGGCGACCTGAGCGTCAAGCTGAACGTCTCGGTTGATGCCTTCTCGGCATCGGCCAAGCAGAAGATCGAGGCCGCTGGCGGCACCGCCACCGAGCTCTGATCCTCACTCGACGTCGACAACGGCGGTTCCTCTGCGGAGGGGCCGCCGTTGTTGCGTTCCTGCCCGCCGGCTCCCGTCCCCGGTCAGGAGTCTCCGTTGGTCGAGTAGCGAGCGAAGCGTCTGTGTCGAGACCGTGGGTGGGTGTCGGGTGGTGATCTCGACACGTCGCTCGTTCCTCGCTCCTACTCGATCAGCGGGGGTGGGGAGATCCGCCGCTGCAGTGTGTGCAGAATCCGTCGGTTAGCGGGGTGACACCGCCTGAACCTGAAGGTCACGACTGGGACACAATGGGCGTGCTGATGGTGGCGCGCCGGCTTGTCGACGCTACGTTTGACCCAATCCGTGGCGAAGGCGCTTCGGACAGTTCTGTGGAGGGACATCGATGACCACTCTCAACCGACGCACCCTGTTGGGTGCTTCCGCCGCCGGCATCTCGGCGGTCGCTCTCACCGCCTGTGGCGGCGGCTCGGGCGCTGGCCCGGGTGGAGGCAGCACCGGCGGTAGCGGTGACAAGACCGCCGACTACATGAAGGCCGAGGGCAACAACTTCGGTGGCTCGATCAGCTGGGGCTCCTGGGCCAACCCGGGCGAGGCCAAGCGCTTCAACGAGTACGCCGCGAGCTTCAAGCAGAAGTACGGCACCGACGTGAAGTTCCAGGTGGTCTCGGGCGACTACGCCTCGAAGATCCAGACCCAGCTCGTCGGCAACTCGGCCCCTGACGTCTTCTACGTCGGTGACAACATGATGGCCAAGCTCGTCGAGAACAACGCCATCGTCGAGATCGGCGAGTACATGAAGTCGGACGCCTCGCGTTCGAAGTTCGACCAGCACCTCACCAACCTGATGGACTGGTGCCAGCCCAAGGGTGACGGCAAGTACTACGGCGTGACCGTGGACTGCAACCCGGCCACCTTCTGGTTCAACAAGGACCTGCTGGATGAGGTCGGTTTCGGTGACGATCCCGCGAAGCGCTTCGAGGACGGCAAGTGGGACCAGGCCGCCGTCGACGAGCTGTTCACCAAGGTGACGGCCAAGGGCAAGAAGGCCCACGTGCTCGAGTCGGGCTACGGCCACTGGCTGTCGTGGATGACCACCTTCGGTGGCAAGCCCTTCGCCGACAACGGCGACGCCCAGATCGACCAGGACGACGCCTGCATGAAGGCGCTGGAGTGGATGTGGGGTCACCTCGGCAAGGGCACCATGACCTACGGTGGTTCGCTGCCCAAGGGCCAGGGCGTCGACGCCCTGTTCTACGCCAAGCAGCTCGCGACCATCCCTTACGGCCGCTGGATCCTGCCGAACCTCAAGGAACTGAAGTTCAACTACGACATCGCTCCCTACCCGACCATGGCCGGCAACGAGATCCTGCCGACCGTCGTGTACGTGGCGGCCATGGGCGTCAACGCCAAGGCGAAGAACGTCGATCTGGCCAAGGCCTTCACCGCGATCTACTGCGGTGTCGAGGGTGAGAAGGCTCGTCTGTCGGGTGGCGGCAACGCCGTGCCGGCCGTGAAGGGCCTCGAGACCCTGGTGGAGGAGGACAACCCGCCGCTGCCCGCTCACGCGAAGACCTTCAACGAGCTGGCCGCCAAGGGCTACGCCATCCCGCTGAAGATCGCCAACAACGCGGTCGTGGCTTCGAACCTCGGCACCGTCGTCGACAAGTGGATCAAGGCCAAGGTGTCGGCTGCAGACTTCGGCAAGAAGCTGACCAGCTACATCAACACCGGCAAGGAATGATCCGACGCCGTTCGTGGTGTTGATGACCACGAGCCGAGAAATGTGACCTACTGGGGGCGAGGGGTTCCTCGTCCCCAGTAGTGTCACGCCTGACACAACAGAAGGAGGTGCGTTGCGATGACGGAACGTCCCCAACCGAACGGCGAGGTCGAGGGTGTGCAGCCCGCGGCCGCGGACGCGGTGACCGAGACCGTCGCGACGATCACGAAGCCCGGCGGCTCAGGTTCTGACCTGCAGCAACGCGTGGAGCAGTCGGCCGACGAGACCCACCGCAGGGCGCTGCGCAAGCGCCGCATGCGCGACAACATTCATGGCTACGCCTTCATGGCGCCGCAACTGGTGGGCCTGTTGGCCTTCATGATCGGCCCGCTGGTGTTCGCCATCGTCCTGGCCTTCATGAAGTGGGACGGGTTCGGCAACCGCACGTGGGTCGGCCTCGACAACTTCGTGACCGTCTTCCAGAACGAGCAGTACCGCAAGTCGGCCCTGAACACCCTGTGGTTCACGGCCCTGCAGGTGCCCACCCTGATGATCTCGGCGTTCATCTTCGGCCTGCTGCTGCAGCGCACGGGCCCGATGAAGAACGTCTACCGCACGGCCTTCTTCGCCCCGCAGGTGACCGCCACCGTGGCGGTCTCGGTGGTGTGGCTGTGGCTGCTGAACCCCGAGATCTCGCCCCTGACCGCCGGCCTGCGCAAGATCGGCTGGTCGGCACCGCCCGACTGGCTGAACGACCCGACCTTCGTGATTCCGGCCGTCGTGCTGGTGTCGGTCTGGCAGGGCCTGGGTTACCAGGTGGTCATGTTCATGGCCGGTCTCGAGAACGTGCCGGCGTCGATGTACGAGGCGGCCTCGATCGACGGCGCCTCGGAGCTGCAGAAGATGTTCCGCATCACCCTGCCGCTGATCTCGCCGACCATCCTGTTCCTGTCGATCACCTCGATCATCGGCTCGTTCCAGGTGTTCGACTACATCTACGTGTTCTTCGACACGACCGCCCCGGCCTACGGCCGCACGATCGTGTACGAGATCGTGCAGGTGGCCTTCCGTGAGTTCAACTTCGGCGTCGGTGCCGCGTTGGCGCTGCTCTTGTTCATCTCGCTGCTGATCCTCACCGGCCTGCAGCTGATCGCTCAGAAGAAGTGGGTGTTCTACACAGAATGAGTACCGCAGTCGAGACCCGAACCCAGACTCCCAGCGACCGGCCCGTCCAGGCCCGTCGACTCAGCCGAGCCTGGAAGAACCCCGCCCTCTGGATCATCCAGATCATCATGGCCGTCGCCAGCGTCTTCATGGCGCTGCCCTTCCTGTGGATGCTGTTCTCGTCGGTCAAGCCGCTCGACGAGATCTTCGAGCAGCCGCCGAAGCTGCTGCCCAAGGGCATGCCGTGGAACTGGAAGTGGGACAATTACTCCGCCGCCTTCGAGCAGGCCTCGGCCGGTGGGCAGTGGTGGAACTCCGGCTTCCCGCTGGCGTTCTGGAACAGCTTCTACATCGCCTCGCTGGTCACGGTGGGCACGCTGCTCACCAGCGCCATGGCCGCGTATGCGTTCGCCCGCATCCGCTTCTTCGGCCGGGGCTTCTGGTTCATGCTGTTCCTGGCCACCATGATGGTGCCGGCCCAGCTGACCATCATCCCGCTGTTCATCATCATGGGTGAGCTCAAGTGGGTGAACACGCACCTGCCGCTGATCATCCCGCCCATCCTGTTCAACGCCTTCGGGGTGTTCCTGCTGCGTCAGTACGTGCGTGGCATCCCCGTGGAGTTGGAGGAGGCGGCCCAGATCGACGGGGCGTCCCGGTTCCGCATCTTCACCCAGATGATCCTGCCGCTGTTGAAGTCGCCCATGGTGGCGCTCGGCATCTTCACGTTCCTGGGGCAGTGGAACAACTTCTTCTACCCGTTGATCTTCCTGAACGATTCCGACAAGTTCACCCTGCCGCTGGTGGTCAACCAGTTCAAGGGTGCCTACTCGTCGAACTGGACCGGCATCATGGCTGCGGCGACCCTGTCGGCGCTGCCCCTGCTGATCGTGTTCATCTTCGCTCAGCGTCAGATCGTCGAGGGCATCGCGCTCTCGGGTTCGAAGACCTGATCGGGGGATCCACCCTCCGGACGACAACGGGGGCCGCACTCATCACGAGTGCGGCCCCCGTTGTCGTCCCCCATCGAAAGCGCGCGTCACACCGCTCAGGAAGCGCCCAGCACGGTGGCGACGACCTCGTCCCAGTCGCGCGCGATCGCGGTGGGCGGCTCCACCGTGGAGGTCCAGGAGCGACCGCGCCCGAACCAGATCTGCCCGATGCCGGCGGCGCGGGCACCCGCCACGTCGGACTCGGCCGAGTCGCCCACCATCCAGTCGTCCGACGACAACGGACGACCGACCCGCTCCGCGGCGATCCGGAAGAGGGCGGGGTCGGGCTTCTCGACGCCCTCGGCCCCACTGATCACCCAGGCGTCGACCAACGGTGCGAGGCCCAGACGCTCGATCTTGGCGGTCTGCTGCTGGGCCGTGCCGTTCGAGACGATCACGATGGGCCACCCGGCATCGCGGAGGCGGCGCAGCGCGCGCTCGGCGCCCTCGACCAGCCCCAGCCGTTCGACGATCCCGGCCCGGAAGGCGGCCAGCACACCGGCCGAGGTGGCCTCGTCCAGATCGAGCAGGGCGGTGATGTCGTCAATCGTGTCCTGCTTGCGGCCCAGGCCCTCGCGGTCGGCGGCCACCATGGCGTCGATCAGCCCCGGGTCGGCGCCGCGCTCGGCGAGGTAGTCCACCGCCCAGCCACGGAAGGCCGCGTTGCGGTCGGCGAGGGTGTTGTCGAGGTCAACGTAGAAGGTCGGCACGTCCGGAGCCTATCGAGTGCCCTCGCCGACCCTGGGGGCAGGCCGAGCCCCGGCGGCAGTCAGAGTGCCGCCGTGATGTCGGTCACCCGGTCTTTGGCGTCGCCGAACAACATCACCGTGTTCTCGCGGAAGAACAGCGGGTTCTGCACCCCGGCGTATCCGGCGTTCATCGAGCGTTTGAACACCACCACGGTCTCGGCCTTCCACACCTCCAGCACCGGCATGCCGGCGATGGGGGAGTCCGGCTCGTCCAACGCCGCCGGGTTGACCGTGTCGTTGGCGCCGATCACCAGCACCACGTCGGTCTCGGGCAGGTCGTCATTGATCTCGTCCATCTCGAGCACGATGTCGTAGGGCACCTTCGCCTCGGCGAGCAGCACGTTCATGTGCCCGGGCAGTCGCCCGGCCACGGGATGGATGCCGAAACGCACCCTCACCCCGCGCGCCTGCAGTTGCCGGGTGAGCTCCGCCACGGGGTACTGCGCCTGCGCCACCGCCATGCCGTACCCGGGGGTGATCACCACCGACTCGGCGTCCCGCAGCAGGGCGGCCACGTCGGCGGCCGACACCTCCCGATGCTCGCCGTAGTCGCGGTCGTCCGCCGCCACGGGGGCACCCTCACCGAACCCACCCAGGATGACCGACACGAACGAGCGGTTCATCGCCTTGCACATCAGGTAGCTGAGGATCGCACCGGATGACCCCACCAGCGCTCCCGTGACGATCAGCAGGTCGTTGCCGAGCATGAATCCGGCCGCGGCGGCCGCCCACCCCGACCAGGAGTTGAGCATCGAGACCACCACGGGCATGTCGCCCCCGCCGATGGAGGCCACCATGTGCCAGCCGAGCGCGAACCCCAGCAGGGTCACCAACACGAGTGGGACGAGCCCGAGCCCGTGAGGGGCCACGGCCAGCCAGGCGATGGCGGCGATGGCCAGCACGAACGCAGCGAGGTTCAACCAGGTGCGCGCGGGCAGCATCAGCGGACGGCCCGACAGCCGCCCCGAGAGTTTCCCGAAGGCGACGATCGAGCCGGTGAAGGTGTAGGCGCCGATCAGCACGCCCACGCCGACCTCGATGAGGTGCGCGAGGTCGGTGCCGCCCCCACCGGACGCGCCCGCACCAGCCGCCGGTGCGTCCAGGAACGAGCCGAAGCCGACCAGCACGGCCGCCAGACCCACGAACGAGTGCAGCAGCGCGATCAGCTGCGGCATGCCGGTCATCTGCACCCGCAGGGCCAGCCACAACCCGATGGCCGACCCGACCAGCATGGGCACCGCCAGCAGCACGAACGTGAGCACCCACCCACGCTCGGAGTGGGTCAGCGCGAACGCGACCGTGGCCACCCCGGCCAGGGTCATGCCGGTCATGCCGGCGAGGTTGCCCAGCTTGGCCGTCTCGTGGCGACTCAGCCCCGCCAAGGCCAGGATGAACAGCAGCGCGGCAATGATGAACGCCGTCTGCACCAGCGACTGCGAGGTCACTTCGCGACCTCCTTGGCCGCACGTGGCTCGACCACCGGACTCGAGGCGTGCCCCGCGCGGAACATGTTCAGCATCTTGCGGGTGACGATGAACCCGCCAGCGACGTTGATCGAGGCCAGCAGGATGGCCGCCATGGCCACGATCGTCACGGCCCAGGTCGACGACCCCACCTGCAGCAGGGCGCCGACCATGATGATGCCCGAGATGGCATTGGTCTCGGCCATCAGCGGGGTGTGCAGCGCGTGGGAGACGTTCGAGATCACGTAGAACCCGCAGACGACGGCCAGCATCAGCACCATCCAGTGGCCGAGCAGCCCCACCGGCGAGAACGAGCCGACCAGCGCGAACACCACCAGCAGCAGCCCAGCGCCGTAGAGCGTGCGCCGCCGTCGGCGGCTCACCACCTCGGCCGGGTCGAGAGGTGGGGACGCGGCCACCGCTGGGCTGGAGGGCACGCTGGGGGCGGCCGACACCTGCACCGGTGGCGGCGGCCACAGCACCTCGTCCGCGTGGCAGACGGTCATCGACCGCAGCACGGGGTCGTCCAGGTCGACGACGAGAGCGCCGTCCTTGGCGGGGGTGAGCAGTTTCATCAGGTTGACGAGGTTGGTGCCGACCAGCTCGGAGGCCTGCCGCGGCAGCCTGGCCGCGAGGTCGGTGATGCCGACGATGGTCACCTGGTTGTCGGTGACGACCACCTCGTCGGCGCGGGTGCGCGAGGTGTTGCCCCCCGTCGAGGCCGCCAGGTCGACCACCACGCTGCCCGGTCGCATCGCCGCCAGCATCTCGTCGGTGAGCAGCACCGGGGCCGCCTTCCCGCGCACCTGCGCGGTGGTGATCACGATGTCGGCTCGCGCCGACTCGGCGGCGTACATGCGGGCTGCCACGGCCGCCTGGTCGGCGCTCATCTCCCGGGCGTACCCGTCGGCCGAGACCTCGGAGTCGACCGCATCGACCAGGACGAAGTCCGCGCCCATCGACTCGATCTGCTCGGCCACCTCGGGGCGCACGTCGAAGGCCCGCACCCGCGCCCCCAGCGAGCCGGCCGTGCCGATCGCCGCCAGCCCGGCCACGCCTGCCCCGACCACGAAGACATTCGCGGGCGGCACCTTGCCCGCCGCGGTCACCTGACCCGTGAACACGCCGCCGAACTGCTCGGCCGCCTCGATGACCGCCCGGTAACCCGCCAGGTTCGCCATCGACGAGAGCACGTCCAGCGACTGGGCGCGCGAGATGCGCGGCACCGCGTCGAGCGACATCGCCGTCACGCCCCGCTCGGCCAGGGCCCGGACGAGGTCGGGTCGTCCGGCCGGATCCAGCGACGACACCAGCACCGCTCCCGGCCGCAGCATGGTCACCTGCTCGGCGGTGGGCGGGTCGACCGAGAAGACCACGTCGGCGGCCCAGACGGTGGCGGCATCGGCCAGCCGGGCACCCGCGGCCTCGTAGGCGGCATCGGGGAAGGCCGCGCTGCTGCCAGCACCCCGTTCGACGACGACCTCGTGGCCGAGCTTCTGCAGGGCCGTGGTGGTGGTGGGGGTCGCGGACACCCGGGTCTGCGCGGGTCGCACCTCGCGCGGAATGCCGATCAGCATGGACTGCCTCCTCACCCCCCGACCCTAGTGGGGAGGGGATCGGCGGCGGGGGAGGGGGGTGACGAACGGGCCGCCTCCCCAGGTGGGGAGACGGCCCGTTGTGCTGAACGATCTCAGCAGGCCGTGCAGCTGACGGTGGTCAGCTGACCCGGTCGGCCAGAATCTGGTCGCGCAGCTCGCGCCGCTTGCGCTGCTCGTCGGGGTCGGGCACGGGCACCGCGGCCAGCAGGCGCTGGGTGTACTCGTGCTGCGGACGACGGACGATCTCGGCCGTCGGCCCCACCTCAACGAGATGCCCGTGGCGCATCACGGCGATGCGCTTGGAGAGCATCTCGACCACGGCGAGGTCGTGGCTGATGAACAGGCAGGCGAAGCCGTACTGCGCCTGCAGGTCCTGGAACAGCTTCAGCACGGTGGCCTGCACCGACACGTCGAGGGCCGAGGTCGGCTCGTCCGCGATCAGCAGCTTCGGCTGCAGCGCGAGCGCACGGGCGATGCCGATGCGCTGGCGCTGGCCACCCGACAGCTCGTGCGGGTAGCGGTTGCGCATGGCGCGGGGCAGCTGCACGCTGTCGAGCAGTGCTTCCACGCGCTTCGACAGCGCCTGGCCCTTCAGCCCCTCGTGCAGCAGCATCGGCTCGCCGATGGACTCACCCACGGGCAGACGCGGGTTCAGCGAGGAACCCGGGTCTTGGAAGACGATGCCGACCTCCTTGCGGAAGGGCGACAACTCCTTGTTGGTGGCCTTGGTGATGTCGCGACCGGCCACGGTGAGCTTGCCCTCGACGGCCGGCAGCAGGGCGACGGCGGCTCGTCCGATGGTGGTCTTGCCGGAGCCCGACTCGCCCACCAGACCGACGACCTCACCCGGGTCGACGCGCAGGTTGATGTGGTGCGCGGCCCGGAAGGCGGGCTGACGCCCCTGCTTCGGGTATTCGATCGCCACGTCCTCCATCAGCAGGGCGGGGGTCACGTCGGCCGGACCCTCGGTCAGCGGGATGGAGTTGTCACCCACCTTCACCAAGGTGCGCGTGGTCAGCTCGGACGCCTCGTGGGCCTCGATCGCCTCTTCGTTGATCGAGCCCAGGTGCGGCACCGACGCCAGCAGCTGCCGGGTGTAGGGGTGCTGCGGATCGCTGAAGATCTGCTTCGACGAGCCGTGCTCGACGACGGCGCCATCCTTCATCACGATGATGTTGTCGGCCATGTCGGCGACCACACCCATGTCGTGGGTGATCAGGATGATGCCGGCGTCGACCCGCTCGCGCAGGTCGCGCATCAGCTTCAGGATCTCGGCCTGCACCGTCACGTCGAGGGCGGTGGTGGGCTCGTCGGCGACCAGCAGCTTCGGCTCGCACGACAGCGCCTGGGCGATCATGATGCGCTGACGCTGACCACCCGAGAGCTGGTGCGGGAAGTTGTCGTAGCGACGCTCCGGCTCGGGGATCTCGACCAGGCGCATCAGTTCCAGCGCCCGCTCCTTGGCCTGGGCCGGGCTCATCACGAAGTGCGCCCGCAGGGTCTCCGCGATCTGGAAGCCCACGGTGTACAGCGGGTTGAGCGCCGTCATCGGCTCCTGGAAGATCACCGCGATCTCGCGGCCGCGGATGCGGCGCAGCTTCTCGGGGGTGATGCCGATCAGCTCGGTGCCCCGCAGCTTCGCCGAGCCCGAGGCTCGTCCGTTGCGGGGGAGCAGACCCAACAGCGACATCGACGACTGAGTCTTGCCAGAACCGGACTCGCCCACGATCGCCAGCACCTCGCCGGCCTTCAGCTGGTAGTTGAGCCCCTTGGCGGCGGCGAACCAGTCGCCGTTCACCCAGAAGTTCACGCTCAGGTTGTTGACGTCGAGAATGACGTCGCCCTTCTTCACCGGGGCGGCGGCCGACCGGTCGCCGCGCGAGCGCTTGCTCGACGCCGCGGTGCCGCGGTCGTGCTCGCCGTGCGCCGAGTCGTCTGACGAGAACTCGTCCTTGGCGTGGCGGGGCTCCTCGGTCGCGGTGTCGTCGGCGATCGCTCCACCGTGCTTCACGTCGTCGTTCACTTCGACGCCTCCTTCGAGGTCTGTGCGGAGGCTGCCTTGGCGGCGGCCTTGTCCATCTGCCGCTGGCTGGGCACCTTCTTCGTCCGCGGGTCGAACGCGTCGCGCAGACCGTCACCGATGAAGTTGACACTCAGCGCCACCAGCACGATGAACACACCGGGCCACCAGAACAGCCACGGGCGGGTGTCGAACGCGGTCTGGTTCTGGCTGATCAGCTGGCCGAGCGAGACCGACGGGTAGCTGATGCCGAAGCCCAGGAACGACAGCGCGGTCTCGAGCACCACCGAGGCGGCCATCAGCAGCGAGACGTTCACGATGATGACGCCCATGGTGTTGGGCAGGATGTGCTTGGTGATGATGCGGAAGTCGCTCGCCCCGGCCACGCGGGCCGAGTCGACGAACTCGCGTTCACGCAGGCTCAGGAACTCCGAGCGGACGAGTCGCGCCAGGCCGGTCCACAGGATCAGGCCCAGGGCGATGGCCAGCTCGACGGGCATCCACCGGTCGAGCATGCCCTTGGTCTGGTCGGACCAGCCCCACTTGGTGGGCAGCACGGTGATCAGGCGGCCCAGCACGGCGCCCAGCACGATGACCGGCAGGGTGATCACCAGGTCGGTGAGGCGCATCAGCACGTTGTCGACCCAGCCGCGGTAGTAGCCGGCCAGTGCACCGATGGTGGTGCCCACGATCAGCACCACGACGCTCAGCACGACCATGACGATCAGCGAGGTCTGGATGCCCAGCATGACGTTGGCGAAGTTGTCGCGGCCGATGGTGTCCTGACCGAACGGGTACTGCCCGATCATGAACCCCTCGCCGCCCAGCCAACGGGGCAGGTGCAGGGTGGGGGCGCCGCCGTTCTGCGGCGTGTGCGGGTTCTGCGGGTCCTGTTCCCACCACAGGCCGGGGATCGGCCCGATGCCCATGGTGATCAGGCTGAGCAGCGCGATCAGGGCGATGGTGATCATGCCGAACAGGGCGCCAGCGTGCCGGATGAACCGGCGGAACACGATGGTGCCCTGCGAGAGGCCGGCGACCTCCTGGGACTCGCCGACACCCTCGCCGCGGCCGTGGGCCTCGTCGAAGGATTCGGTCTCGGACACCGTGCCGGCGCTGAGCCCGCCTTGGGCGCGCTCGTTCTCGAGGTCGTCGAGGTTGGGATTGTTCGTCATGCGTTCACCCGGATTCGTGGGTCGAGAAGGGCGTAGAGCAGGTCGGCCAGCAGGTTCGCGACCATCGCCAGGCCACCGGTGATCATCACGTAGATCATCACGGGATCGGCCTCGGAGCCGCGCAGGCCGTCGATGAACATGCGACCCATGCCGCGCCAGCCGAAGATGGTCTCGGTGATCACCGCGCCACCGATCATGGCGATGAAGTCGGGCGGCACGATCGAGGCCAGCGGCATCAGCGCGTTGCGCAGGGCGTGGCGCACGATGACGACGCGCTCGGGAAGGCCCTTCGACCGGGCGGTGCGAATGTAGTCCTGACCGAGCACCTCGAGCATGGCGCCGCGCTCGTAGCGCACGTAGCCGGCGAACGAGATCATCACCAGGGCGATGGTGGGCAGCACCAGGTGGGTGATCTTGTCGATCGACATGATCCAGTAGTCACCGGTGAGGTTGGGGGTGCTGGTGTTCATCGTCGGGATCGGACGACCGCCGAGCTTGCTGAAGTACACCGGGTAGTTCCACATCAGCTGGTCGATCCAGACGGCGACCGACATGATCAGGGCGACCAGCATGCCGCCGCGCACCGAGACACCGCGGTCGGGGCCACCCCACAGGAAGCCGATCGCGGCACCGATGACCAGGGCGATCAGCAGCAGCACCCAGAGGATGCCGTCGTTGATCTCGAACTGGTCGAAGAACTGGCGCAGGCCCAGGTAGGTGACCACACCGACGACAGCCGTCGTCAGGGCCGAGTAGAGGGCGCGACGGTTGTGCATGCCGGCGAACAGGGCGGTGAACCCGAAGGCCGCGGCCAGGCCGATGATGGCGATGCCGAGGGGGCCGAGCTGGGGCTCGTTGATCCAGTTGGTGCCCATGATCAGCAGTAGCGCGGCGAGGGCGGCGGCGAAGCCGATCGCGAAGGTGATCAGCTTGCGGCGCGTGTTGCCGCCCAGCACGCCGGCCCAGAACAGGCCGGACAGCACGGACAGCCCGATCGCCAGTGGCCACATGATGTGAGGTTTCGCGAGGTAGTCGTTCAGTCCGATGGCCAGGAACTGCTTCAGCAGCACGGCCACCCAGAAGACGGGCAGCGAGTAGAGCACGAACGAGACGAACGTGATCGCGTAGTCAAAGCTGGTGTACTGGCGCAGTGCCGAGATCACGCCGATGGTGACGCCGATCAGCAGCGCGAGCACGGTGGCGGCGAAGACCAGCTGCACCGACGTCTTCACGGCTCCGGGAAGGATGTCCTTCACGTGCTGCTGGGTGCGCCAGGCCATGCCGAAGTCGCCCTGGACGACGTTGTACAGCCAGCTCGCGTAGCGCCGGTACCAGGGCCAGTCCAGGTGCAGGGCGCGAATGCGGCCGTTGATGAGGTCCTGCTTGTTCAGTGCGGTCGAGATGCGCAGGTCGTCCAGGGGATCCATGGCGATGCTGAGCAGCCCGTACATCATCACTGACAAGACCAACAGCAGCCCGAGCGCCGTCAGCAGGCGTCGAGCGAGGAATCGAATCATCGGTGAGCGGTCCTTTGTGTCGCGGACGCCCCGAGGTCATCCACCGGGCAGCCTGAGGCATGCCCACCAGATGGACAGGGCGTGTGAGCGACCCCACACCATGGCAGGCGTATCCGTCAAGCCGAGTCGCGAGTGCCACCCGGGGGTCCGGGTCGGCTCGCGGCGGGTGACGGGCCCTCGTCCGCGGGTGGTGGGGTCAACTGCACTGTGGCAGGGAAGTGTTTCAGGAACATGACAGCGGGGCGCCCCAGGGGAGCGCCCCGCTGCCGTGGCATGTCAGAGGTGGGTCAGGCCCAGCTCAATCAGCCGACCAGCTCCCACTCCCAGATGTTCCAGAAGTAGTAGGGAACGAAGGCCATCTGCGACACGTTCTTGACCTTGGTCTTGTCGTACGCATCGATGCCGGGGTGCTGGAAGAGGACGGTGCCGAAGGCGTCGTCCACGAGCTGCTTCTCGATCTTGATGTTCAGCTCGTCCTGCTTCGCCTTGTCGGTCATCTTGTTCATCTCGGCGTACATCGTGCCGACCGACGCGTTGTCATAGTTGCCGTAGTTGTTCTGACCCTTGGGGACGAAGTTGGCGGCAGCTCCGGTGACGGCGTCGTTGTTCGAGGCCCAGGCGAAGAGCGAGGCATCGTAGGTGTTGGGCTGGTCGAGCTTGTTCGACCAGTCGTCGTCACCAGCGTTGATGACCTCGATGCCGGCCTGCTTCGCCGAAGCGGCGATCAGGGCGTACTCCTGCTGACGGCGGGGGTTCGACTTGGCGTACATCAGGCGAACCTTGACGTTCGAGGCACCGGCCTCGGTCAGCAGCGACTTGGCCTTCTCGATGTCGACCTTGCCGTAGGCCGCGGCGAGCCCGTTGCCGGCGACGGTGGCGTCGTAGGCCTCGGTGCCGGGGGTCACGTTGAACGAGTCACGCGTGGTGGCCTCGGGGTTCAGCGGCTTGATCAGGGTGTCGACGATCTGCTGACGCGGGATGGTCAGCAGGAACGCCTGGCGAACCTTCTTGGCCTTCTCGGCGTCGCCGCCGTACTTGGCCGGGTCGAAGGGGCCACCGTTCTTCATCTGCAGGTCGACGTGCTCGTAGGTGGCGGTCTCACCCTGCAGCACCTCGATCTTGTCGTTGCCCTGCAGCGACTTCAGCAGGTCGGCGGTCGCCTGCGGCTCGATGACAGCGACCTCACCGTTCTTGAGGGCCTGCGCCGAAGCGGTCGGATCCTCGTTGTAGACGACGGTGATGTCCTTGATCTTCGGCTTGCGGTTGCCCTTGTACTCCGGGTTCGCGGTCATGGTGAGGGACTGCTTGTCCTTCATGTCCTTGATCACGTAGGGGCCGTTGGTGACCAGCAGGTCCTTGTCGGTGGGCATCGCCGTGAAGTTGTAGGCGGTGTTCCACATGTCGGCGATCTTGGCCAGGGCGGTCTTGTCCTTGTCCTGGAACGCCTTGGTGACCGCGTCACAGCCGGCCTGGTCGTCGGCAGCGCCGAGGGCCTTCTTGCCGATGATGTGGGCGGGGATGCCGGCGGCGTTCGAGAACAGCGCGTACTCCCAGTCGCCGTAGACCGACGAGTACTTGTAGGTGACCGACTTGCCGTCATCACCGATCTCGGGGAAGTCCTTCACGAGCTTCCAGGCCTCGGACGAAGCGTCGAAGTAGACGCCGCCCTTCTGGTCGACCTTGCCGGTGTCGGGGTTCGACTCGCCCTCGGAGGTGTTGAAGAGGGTGGAGTTCGCGCCGTAGGCGAGGATCAGGTCACAGGCCTGAACCGGGACGCCGTCCGACCAGGTGGCGGTGTCCTTCAGGGTCTCCTTGACCGTGAGGGGGGAGTCGCTGGTCTTCTCGTAGGTGGCGAACGAGTCGTCCTTCACCTTGGCGAGGTCCTTGTCGTAGTACCAAGCGGCCGAGCCGGTCGAGTAGGTGATCAGCGAGTTGGTCACGTTGTTGCCGAAGCCGGTCGACGAGTTCAGCGAGTAGAAGTACTGGTTCCACAGCACGGTCAGCGCGCCGGTGGCCTCGCCGCCGGTGCCGGTGCTGCCCGAAGCAGTGGTGCTGGACGTGGCCGACGCGCCCGTGCTCGGGTCGTTCGTCTTCCGTTCCGGGGCGGAGCAGGCGCTTGCCGTGAGCGCAGCGGCACACAGCAGGGCGGCGGCTCCGATGAGCTTCTTGCTCAAGGTTCCTCCAAGGGTGAGGCCGTGGATCGGCGCCGTGCGCAGGCAGGGCAGTCGTCCAAGGTCGTTGTTGGTGACAGTGAAGCTAGTAGCCAAAGCGGTCGAACGGCACCCCCGGGCCGCCTCGGACGAGGGATCGTTACCCAGTTGCAACAGAAGGTGAATGGCCGGTCACGGCGAGGGGCTGGGCGGTGGCGATGTGGGGAATGGCCGGGGTGAAGGTATGCTGCCAAGGCGTTGCTCCATGCGCGGAATCGTCGCGCGCCCAGGTCATCCGGTCTGGTGCCCGATCCCGCGCGGAGCAGTCACACGATCTAGACCAGCAGACCCCAACGAGTGGAGTGGGCCCGGATGCTTTCCGCCTTCGTCAACGCGTTCAGGACGGCGGATCTTCGCAAGAGGATCCTGTTCAGCCTGTTCATCCTGGCCATCTTCCGACTCGGTTCGGTGGTGCCGGTGCCGAACGTCAACATGACGCGCATCGACGAGTGCCGCCAGTTGGCCGAGACCGGCGCCCAGGCTGGCCTGTACTCGCTGATCAACCTGTTCTCGGGTGGCGCGCTGCTGCGCCTGGCCGTCTTCGCGCTCGGGATCATGCCCTACATCACGGCGTCGATCATCCTGCAGCTGCTCACCGTGGTGGTGCCGCGGCTCGAGGCCCTGAAGAAGGAGGGCGCATCGGGTCAGCAGACCATCACCCAGTACACGCGCTACCTGACGCTGGTGCTGGCCGTGCTCAACGCGACCGCGTTCGTCACCATGGCCGTCTCGGGTCAGCTGCTGCCGGGTTGTGACGGCATCGTCTACGACCAGGGCATCTTCCCCGTGGTGGTGATGGTGCTGACCATGACCGCCGGCACCGGCCTGATCATGTGGATGGGCGAGCTGATCACCGAGCGCGGCATCGGCAACGGCATGTCGGTGATGATCTTCACTCAGATCGCCGCCGCCTTCCCGACCTCGATCTGGGGCGTCAAGAACCTGCGCCCGGGCGCCCAGGGCTGGCTGATGTTCGCCGCCGTCATCGCCGTCGCGCTGATCGTCATGCTGGCGGTCATCTTCGTGGAGCAGTCGCAGCGACGCATTCCCGTGCAGTACGCCAAGCGCATGGTCGGACGACGGCTGGTCGGTGGCACCTCGACCTACATCCCGCTCAAGGTCAACCAGTCGGGCGTCATCCCGGTGATCTTCGCCTCGTCGGTGCTGTACCTGCCGGTGCTGTACTCGACCTTCCGCCCCGAGCGACCCGAGTCGCAGTGGATCGCGGCCAACTTCGTCCGCGGTGACCACTGGCTCTACAACCTGATCTTCTTCGTGCTGATCATCGCGTTCTGCTACTTCTACGTCTCGATCACGTTCAACCCCGTCGAGATCTCCGACAACATGAAGAAGTACGGCGGCTTCATCCCCGGCATCCGCGCGGGCAAGCCGACCGAGGACTACCTGGCGTTCGTCCTGTCGCGACTGACCGCCCCCGGATCGCTGTACCTGGCGGTCATCTCGCTGATCCCGACGCTGGCTTTCGTGCTGATGAAGGCCACCCAGTCGATGCCGTTCGGCGGCACCAGCATTCTGATCATCGTCGGCGTCGCCCTCGACACGGTGAAGCAGATCGAGAGCAAGCTGCAACAGCACAACTACGAAGGATTCCTCAAGTGAGACTGCTGATCGTGGGCGCCCCCGGCGCCGGCAAGGGCACCCAGGCCACCCGCATCGCCGAGCACGTGGGCGTGCCCGCGATCTCGACCGGCGCGATCTTCCGCGGCGAGATGGCCTCGGGTTCGGAGCTCGGGCTGAAGGTCAAGCAGATCATGGACTCCGGCGAGCTGGTCTCGGACGAGATCACCGACGCCATCGTCGCCAACCGCCTCAAGGCCGACGACGTCGCCAAGGGCTGGCTACTCGATGGCTACCCGCGCAAGCTCTCGCAGGTCGAGGCGCTCGACGGCATGCTGGCCGAGGGTGACGACCTGCTCGACGCCGTGATCTCGCTCGTGGTCGACCCCGAGGAGTTGATCTCGCGTCTGCTCGACCGGGCGCAGACCGACGGACGCTCCGACGACAACGAGGAGACCATCCGCACGCGCATGCAGGTCTACACCGAGCAGACCGAGCCGTTGCTGGCGGTCTACCGCGAGCGCGGGCTGCTCGAGGAGATCGACGGCATGGGCAGCGTCGACGAGGTCTCGGCGCGCATCTTCCGCGTGCTCGACGAGCTGGCCGGCGCCTGAGCCATGGTCTTCCGGCGCCCCGTCTTCGAACGCAAGACCCCCGAGCAGCTGAAGCTGATGCGGCGGGCCGGGCTGGTCGTCGACGAGGTGCTGCGCACCCTGGCCGTCGAGGCGAAGGCGGGCGTGACCACGGGCTCGCTCGACGCGATCGCCCGCGAGATCCTGGCCGCGCGCGGCGCGCGCTCGAACTTTCTCGGTTACGGGGCCGACTGGGGCATTCAGCCGTTCCCGGGAGTGGCCTGCATCTCGGTCAACGAGGAGGTCGTGCACGGCATCCCTGGTGAGCGGGTGCTCACCGACGGCGACATCGTCTCGTGTGACTTCGGGGCGATCATCGAGGGCTGGCACGGCGATGCGGCGCGCACCTTCCTGATCGGCGAGGTGGCCCCCGAGGTCGCCGAACTGTCGCGGGTGACCGAGGAGGCCATGTGGGCCGGCATCGGTGCCACCCGGGTGGGCGCCAGGATCGGTGACGTCTCGGCCGCGGTCGAGGCCTCGACCTCGTCGCACCCGCGCGACTACGGCATTCTGCGCGACATCACCGGCCACGGCATCGGGTCACAGATGCACATGTACCCCGACGTTCCCAACCACGGACGAGCCGGCCGCGGCCCCGTGCTGGCCGAGGGGCATGCCATCTGCATCGAGCCGATGGTCACGCTCGGCGGCGGCGACTGGACCGAGCTCGACGACGACTGGACGATCGTCACCTGCGACTCGTCGTGGGCGTCGCACTGGGAGAACACGGTGGCCCCGACGGCGGGCGGCGTGTGGGTGCTGACCCTCGAGGACGGCGGCGAGGCCGAACTCACCAAGCGCGGGATTCCCTTCGGGCCGCTGGCCGACTGAGGCTGGGGCTCGTCCGCGGGCCTGCTGCAGGGCGATGGTGCGACGAACGCTGCACTCGATCGCACTTTTGGCCGGGAATCGCTGTATTTGGCCATCGACAGCAGCGTTCGTCGCATGATGGCGACATGGATGAGTTGTTCGACCCGTGGGGCCTCGTGGTCGTGGCCCGGCACCCCGAGCACCGGGACCGGATCTTTCGCGCTGCCACAACCGGAGACCTGGTGCGGGTGCTGCCCGGGGTGTACCGCCGGGCGAACGAGCCCGAGACGGTGCACCATCGGGTCGGTGCGGTGCTGGCGAGGTCACCCCGCGCGGTCTTCACCCATGAGACCGCCGCCGGTCTCTCGTGGTGGCCGGGGCTGCTGTCGCCGCAGGTGAGTGCCACCGGCGTCGCGGCCCGCGCCGACTGGTTGACGACGAGCCGGCGGGTCGTCCCGGACGCGTGGGTGGTGACCCGTCGACGCCTGTCCGACGGACGCCGGCTGCCCTCGGGGATCAGGCTCACGCATCCGGCGTTGACGGCTCTGGACCTGACCGAGTCGCTCGGGGGTGAGGCGTTGGACGAGTGCCTCCGCGGCTCCCGGGCCACGCTTGACGAACTGAGGCGGGCCCTCGCCGCGGAGCCGGGACGCCCGGGGCGGCTCGCCAAGCGTCGCCTGCTCGAGGAGTCGCGGGACGAGCCCTGGTCGGCCATGGAACGCGAAGGGCACCGCCGGCTGCACGCGGCGGGCATCACGGGCTGGATCGCCAACCATGCCATCTGGCACGGGCAGGAGCGCTACGTCATCGACGTCGCCTTCCGGGGTGCCCGGATCGCGGTGGAACTCGACAGCTGGACGCATCACCAGTCGCGACAGGCGTTCGTGGTCGACCGCGTGAAGCAGAACGCGCTCGCTCTCGAGGGGTGGACCCTGCTGCGGTTCACCTGGGGAACGCTGGACGACCTGGTGCCCCAGGTGACCCGGCTGCTGAAGCGGCGCGGGGGTTCGTCCGGTGTGGCGCGGAGCTGACTGCGACGAACGCTGCGCTCGATCACCCCAGCGAGCCAGAATCGGCCCACAGAGCAATCGACAGCAGCGTTCGTCGCAACTCACACCAGCAGGTGAGCCCGCCCTCCCGCGTCAGATCTTCTTCTGCCAGGCCCCGCCGACCGTGGCCACCTTGTATCCAAGGCGGTCGTTGATGGCGAGCATCCAGCGATTCTCGCCGGCGTTCCACGTGTGCACGCGCTCGGTGGTCGGCCATTCCCGGCGAAGGTAGTCGAGGTTGGCGGCCTTCATGAGCTCGCCCAGCCCGTGACCACGGTGCGACTTCAGCACGATGGTCACCTCCTGCCAGGCGACCTGCTCGATCGACGGGCGGCGGCGAATGTTGGTGTAACCCGCCAACTCGCCCGACTCCACGTGCCGCGCCGCGGTGGTGAGCCCCAGCCAGTCCTCGTAGGTGTCCTTCTCCTGCGAAGCCACGCGCTCCGCGGTCCACACCTCGTCCTCGAACTCGAGCTCACCCTTGGGAACGTCGGAACTCATCGCCACGTTGAGCAGTGCCTTCGCGGCCAGCAGGTCGTCGGGGGTCTCGTTGGTCCACTGCAGCACCTCATAGCCCTCGGGAGCCGCCGGCACCTGCACGGGGGACTCGCGCACGGTCTGCACCGAGTGCCGCTCGCACTGGGCGAGATGGAACCCCTGCTTGAGCGCGAACCGGGCGGCCGCGTCGCGACTGATCGAGAACTCGCCCTCCTTCGGATGCAGGGCGTCAGGATCGCCCGCCCCGTTGGCATGGGTGCCCCAGCTGATCAGCGTGGAGATGCCCCAGTCGCGCGCCACCTGGTGCACGGCCTCCATCATGGCCGTGGCGACGCCCTGGCGGCGGTGATCTAGGTCGACCGTGATCTCGAACCCGTCGAAGACGTGCTGGTTGTCGTGCTTGCTCTGGACCAGCAGGCAGGTGCCGATCACCCGCGCGTCGCCGGGGTCGTCGGTGGGGCGGACGATGGGCAGCCCCGACTCCTCGCCGCTCGCGAAGCGGGGGCCGGTGAGGGCGACCAGCAGGCGCTTCTTCGCATTGTCCTGATGACGCAGCGACTGGTGGTACGACTCGGGGGTCGAGTCGAAGTCGGAGTGGCCGAAGACCACGCGCCAGGCACGGTTGTCCATCTCGACCGCACCCCGCAGGAGGGCGTCGAGGCAGCCGAGCTCGGGTTCGGCGATGTCGACCAGAGCGACGTGGAAGGGCTGCGGGGCAGGCATGTCGGGCATGCCCACCAGTGTGCTGGCGCGGCTGCGCGCACGCACGCGATTTTCTTGTCGGTGGGTGTCCGTAGGGTGGGGTCATGCCTCAACCGCAGACAGCCGCCACCGATGTCATCGAGACCCTGCACGGTCACGAGATCGCCGACCCCTACCGCTGGTTGGAGGATCCGGACTCCCCGGCCACCCAGGAGTGGGTGCAGGCCCAACGTTCCTGGTGCGAGGAGGTGTTCGCATGCATTCCCGAGCGGGAGGGCTTCCGCCAGTTGCTGCGCTCGATCGTGGTGCGCGAGCGCCGCGGCACTCCCGACCGGCAGTCGGGGTGGTACCTGCGCAGCGTCAACGACGGCTCGCAGCCGCAGGACGCCGTGATCGCCAGCCGTTCGTTGGACGAGGTGCTCGACGGCTCGGCGCGGGTGCTGTTCGACCCGAGCACCTGGTCGGTCGACGGCACCACCTCGCTCGGGTCGATCTCGGTCAGCCCCGACGGCCGACTGGTCGCCCACACCGTCAGCGAGGCCGGTTCCGACTGGGCCACCGTCAAGCTGTTCGAGCTCGAGGCCTGGCAGCCTGTCGAGGGGCTCGATGTCACCGGCAAGTTCGCGTACCCCGTGTGGCTGCCCGATTCCTCGGGCTACCTGTGGATCGACCACCCCGATTCGGGCGATGCCTCGGGAACCGAGACCAAGGCGATGGGCGAGGGAGTGCTCAAGCGCCACCTGCTTGACGGGTCCGACGACCTCGAGCTGTGGCGCACGGGCGATCCCGACCTGCACGCCTGGTTCGGCCTGCACTCGGAGCCCGACGCGGGCCCGACCGACCGGCACCTGCTGGTCATCGTGGCGACGATGGGTACCGAGCGGTTGAGCGACCTGACCACCGCCGAGGTGACCGGCCACGAGGTGGGCCCGTTCGTCCCGATGTTCGGCAACCGCGACGCCTATCGCCAGCCCATCGGGCTCGACGGTGGCTCTCTGCTCGTGCTCACCAGCGAGGATGCCCCGATGGGCAGGGTCGATCGCCTCCCGCTCGGCGCGGGTGAGGCGTCCGTGGTGATTCCCGAGGGGGAGTGGCCCATCGAGGACGTCGCCCTGACGCGGGGGCACCTGCTCGTCCACACCCTCGAGGATGCGCAGCCGGTGATCCGTCGCCACTCGCTGACCAGCCGCGACCAGGGGGCAGAGGGCGACCAGGGCGTCGTCGACGTCACCGGCGGGCAGTTGATCGCGATCAGCGCCGATCGCGAGTCCGACGAGGTCTTCCTGGGCCTGTCGTCGGTCACCTCACCGCGGACGAGCCACCGCCTCGACGCCGCCACCGGCGAGGTGAGGGTGCTGCCGGGGGCCGCCGACGGCCTCGCGCCGATCGAGGTCACCACGCAGCGCCGTCGCGCCACCAGCGCCGACGGCACCCAGGTGCCCTACTTCCTGATCAGTCGCGCCGACCTCGGCTTCGACCAGCCGCGCCCCACGCTGCAGTACGGCTACGGCGGCTTCCACATCCCGATCCTGGCCGACCACCGTCCGGGTTGGGAGGGGTGGCTGCGCGCCGGGGGAGTGCTGGTGATCTGCAACCTGCGCGGCGGGTCGGAATACGGCACGGCCTGGTACGACGGGGGCCGCAAGGCGAACAAGCAGCGGGTCTTCGACGACTTCATCGCCATCGGCGAGCATCTGGTCGAGACCGGAGTGACCACGCCCTCGCAGCTGGTCAACTACGGACGATCCAACGGCGGTCTGCTGGTCGGCGCCACCCTGACGCAGCGGCCCGACCTGTGGGCGGCCAGCATTCCGCAGGTGGGGGTGCTCGACCTGCTGCGCTTCCACACCTTCACGGTGGGCAAGGGCTGGACCAGCGACTACGGCAACCCCGACCTGGCCGAGGACTTCGAGGTGGCCCTGGCCTACTCGCCACTGCACAACGTGCGGGCGGGAACCAGCTATCCGCCGACCCTGGTGGTGACCGGCGACCACGACGACCGCGTGGTGCCGGCGCACAGTCACAAGTTCACGGCCGCGTTGCAGGCCGCGCAGGCGGGCTCGGCGCCGATCGTGAGTCGCATCGAGGTGGCCACCGGTCACGGTGCCGGCAAGCCGCTGGGACTGCAGGCCGACGAGTGGGCCGACGTGCTGGCGTGGGCCGCCCACTTCGCGGGGCTCGAGGCACCCGACGGCAGCGGGCCGTCCACTGCGGCGCCCGCCGCCCGGGTCGACTGACGGGGGGTCGACTGAGGCGGGGTCGACTGGCTGAGCTCAACTGGCTCCCGTGGTGGGCCCCCGTAAGCTGGTGGGGTGAGCAACCTTCCGATCTCGTCGAAGTACCGCAGCCAGGCGAACCTGCCCGTGGACGATGCCGAGCGCGACGACCTGGTGCGGCGCCTCAACGAGGCCTACTCGGAGGGTCGGATCGACACCGACGAGTACCAGCCGCTGCTCGACCGGGTCTTCTCGGCGAGCACGCTGGGCGAACTGCTCCCGGTCGTCGAGAAGTTGCCGGTCAAGGCCACCTATCTTTCGCCCGCGATCGTGGAGCAGGGCAGCAACCGGCCGGGGCCGGGGGAGTTGACCCCCACTCGTCCGGCGTTGCGCGCGGGCATGGCGGTGATGGTCGGCGGCGGCATCGCGGCGCTTGCGCTGGTGCTCGCGATCCTGGCCGTCATCATCTTCTGAGCGTCGCCCTCATCGCCTGACCCGCGCCTCCTCTGAGCGACTCCTCTGAGCGCCTCCTTTGGGAGGGGGCTCGTCCGGGCGTCAGCCGGCGAACACCCCGATCACGGGGTCCCATGAGCGCATGGCAATGTCGACGACGAGACCCTCGCGCTGGAACGGATCGTCGGCCAACAGGGCGGTGGCGTCCTCGGCCGACGCAGCGTTGACCAGCAGCAGGGCCCCGGCCGCGGCATCGTCGGTGAAGGGTCCGCTGGCGACGAGCGAGCCCTGGTCGACGAGCCCGCGCAGGAAGGCCCGGTGCTCGGGTCGCACCTCGTCGAGCGCGTCGGGGGCATTGAGGTAGGTGTAGGTGACGATCTGCATGGTCATGTCGCTCAGGCTACCGGCGCCGACCGGCCGACTCGGGTGCCCCTCACGTTTGGGAGACTTGACCCCATGGGACAGCAGGGGTGGAACAGCGGGGGCCCGTGGCAGCGTCCCGCACAGCAACAGCCCGGACGACCCCTGCCCCAGCAGCCACACGCCCAGCAGCCGCCTCCCGGAGGCCCGCAGTTCGGGGGCCCGCGCCGCCCGGCACCCGCTGGCCACCACACCTGGGGCCAGACACAGTGGGGCGGCCACAGCAACCGGGGCGGCCAGCCCGGCTGGGGTGCCCAGCAGGCACCCCGCCCCGGCACGTGGGGGCCGCCACCGGGCCAGACCCCCTGGGGGTCACCGCAGCAGTTCCCCACACCCCAGCAGCAGCCCTACCCGGCCGGGGCTCGTCCCTACGTCTCGGGCACGGTCACCCAGTACGGACGACCGCTGGGTCAGCGCCCGCCCACCTCGGGCGGCGGGGGATCGAAGGTGGTGGTCGGCTGTCTGGCCGTCGCCATGGTGATGGCCGTCGTGGTGGTCGGGTGCTCGGCCGCCATGACCTCGCTCTCGTCCAGCACGACCACGACGCGCCCCCGGGTGACCGCGACCTACTCGCGCACGACGCCTCGTCCGACGCAGCCGCCGACGACGGCCACTCGCCCCCCGACGACCGCTCCGACCACCCCGCCACCCACCAACAAGGTGCCCCCGCCGCCGAAGGTTCCCTCGGGCAGTCCCGTGCCGCCGGGGGTGAAGTGGGAGGCGCTCCCGAAGCCCCACTCCACGCACCCCGGGTGGGTGAAGACCCAGCAGAACCCGTTCAACGCCTTCCCGATTCCGGCCGCCAGTTGCCCCGCGGTGCCGAAGAGCATCGGCTCGGGCACGGCGTTCCAGAAGCTGGCCCGAGCGCTGCTCGAGTGCGAGTACCAGCGGTGGCGCCCGATGTTCGCGGCCCAGAACCGGGCCTATGCGCGTCCGAAGGTGGTCTTCTACAACGGGTCGACCCAGAGCGCCTGCGGCAGCGTGAAGGGCTACGAGGTGTCGTTCTACTGCGCGGCCGGAACACCGACGATCTTCGTGCACAACGGGCTGCTGAAGGAGTCCAACCAGTGGTGGCACCTGCGGGTCGCCGAGACCATGGCGCACGAGTTCTTCCACCACGTGCAGTACTCCTCGGGCCTGTTCGAGGGACGAAACCTGCTGCGGCAGGAGGGGATCGACTCGCTCGAGCTCGCCCGGCGCACCGAGCTGCAGACGGCCTGCGTATCGTCCCGCATTCTGCTGGTGACCCCCAGTTTCAGGTTCACGAGAACCGACTACAACGTGATGAGGAAGTGGTTCGCCGGCGGGCAGGACGCCAAGCACGGCAACGCCCGCTCGAACACCTACTGGGGCACCCGCGGCTTCTATATGGACCGCGTGGGGGGCTGCAACACCTGGTTGGTGGGATCGGCCAGTGTCGCCTGACCTGACGCCTGCGCCAACCCCGGACGAGCTGCCCGCGAACGCTCCCGGTGGGGGATTGACGCGGATGGAATCATGGGGGCATCGACCGGCCCCGGAGGCAGCATGACGAACCAGCAGGGTGGGTGGCCTCCCCCTCAGGAGCGTCCTCCTTGGCAGGCGCCCGCGCCCCAGTCGAACCCCTGGCAGTCGAGCCCGCCGCAGGCGAACCGGCCGCAGGCGAACCCGTGGCAGGCGAACCGGCCGCAGGCGAACCCGTGGCAGGCGAACCGGCCTCAGGAGCCCACGTGGCCGCCGCCCCCGGGGCAGAATCCCTTTCCTCCCGGCGGTTCGTCGTGGTCGTCGGCTCCACCGCCCCGGCCGTACCAGCAGCCCGGTCACGTCACCCCCGCCGCGCCGCGTCCCGTCCGTGGGTCGGCCGGCAGGCCGGAGGCATCGTCCGTGCTGGTCGTTGTGTCGAACACGCTCGCCCTGGTGGTCGTGGTGGCCCTGGCGCTCGTCGGTTGGGGGTGGCTGAAGGACGACCTCGCCGGCTTCGGTGGACCGGTGGCCGTCGAGTCACCCACCCCGACCGGGCCCAACCCGACCGCGCCGACCCCGACCGCCACCCAGCCCAGCGCCACGACCCAACCCAGCGTCACGACCCAGCCCTCCACCAGCAAGCCCACCACCAACAAGCCCAGCGCCAAGCCAACCCCCGCGCCGCCGGCGGTCACCAACGCCCCACCCGCCACGGTGCCCCGGGTCGACTGGGGGCCGCTGCCGAAGCCGACCGCGACCGACTCGTGGGGCTGGCTCCTGCAACAGGGCCCGCTGAACGCCCAGAAGATCCCGACCGCGACCTGCCCGCGCCTGCCCGACCCGATCCCGTCGGGGCCAGCCTTCCGCGCGCTGGCCAACAAGCTGGTCGATTGCGAACTCGCCCGCTGGACGAAGCCGGTGGCCGACAGCGGACACACCCTCGAGCGCCCGGCCGTCACCTTCTTCAACGGCACCGTGAACAGCGAGTGCGGCAACGTGCGCAACTCCCAGGTCTCGTTCTACTGCGGCGCCGGCACGGGCACCATCTACGTGCACACCAGGGTCACCCGGGAGTCTAACGAGGGCTGGCGGCTGCGGTTGGCCGAGACGATCGTGCACGAATTCTTCCACCACGTGCAGGCCACCACCGGCATTCTCGAGGCGCGCTACCGCGTGGTGCAGGCGGGCATGAACGACGACGAGGCCAGTCGGCGCACCGAGCTGCAGGCGCTGTGCGTGAGCACCCGCATTCTGGCGACGACGCCGGCGTGGGGTTTCACCCGGCAGGACTACAACCTGATCGCCTACTCCCTGCGCCACACCCCGCAGGACGCCCAGCACGGCAGCACCACCTCGAACGACTACTGGGGCAGGCGCGGCTTCTCGATGGTGCTGGTGGGTGGCTGCAACACCTGGACCGTGCCCGCCAGCCGGGTCAGCTGACGCCGACCGGCACCCGACCGGCACCCGACAGCACCCGACCGGCAGCCTTGCCGCGTGACTAGGCTGGCCCCATGACAGCCCAGGGATTGGCCACTCGTCCGCTCGGTTCCACGCCCACCGGCGAGG
The DNA here is from genome assembly GCF_051192575.1 of Aestuariimicrobium soli. Lineage (NCBI taxonomy): Bacteria > Bacillati > Actinomycetota > Actinomycetes > Propionibacteriales > Propionibacteriaceae > Aestuariimicrobium > Aestuariimicrobium soli. The sequence continues at coordinate 111,757 of NZ_JBPJSQ010000004.1, forward strand.
GTCCGCAGGTCAGCATCGTCGGGTTGGGCGGCAACAACTTCGGCCGCCCGAACTCGGCCACCGCCACCCGCGCCGGCGCCGACGCCGTGATCGGGGCGGCCATCGACGCGGGCATCACCCTGATTGACACCGCCGACATCTACAACGCCGGTGTCTCGGAGGAACTGATCGGCCAGGTGCTCACCGGCGGCCGCCGCGAGCAGGTGGTGATCGCCACCAAGTTCGGCCACCAGCACGCCAGCGCTCCCGGCTCGGAGGGGTGGGGGCCCAAGGGTGGCGCCACCTACATCCGCAACGCCTGTGACGCCTCCCTGCGGCGGCTCGGCGTCGACGTGATCGACGTCTACCAGCTGCACACCCCCGACCCCGAGACCCCGATCCTCGAGACCCTCACCGCCCTGCACGAGCTGGTCACGGCCGGCAAGGTGCGCTTCATCGGCAGCTCGCAGTTCACGGGAGCCATGATCCGCGAGGCCGACCGCGTCGCCACCGAACACGGCCTCACCCGCTTCGTGAGCGCGCAGAACCTGTACTCCCTGCTCGAACGCGGCATCGAGGCGGACGACCTGCCGGCCATGCGTGAATGCGGGCTGGGGTTGCTGCCCTTCTTCCCGCTCGCCTCGGGGGCGCTGTCGGGCAAGTACCGCCGCGACCACACCCCGGAAGGGTCGCGACTGGCGGCTCGTCCGGAGATTCTCGAAGGCCTCGACTGGGACCGACTGGAGAGCTACCGCGCCCTCTGCGAACGGGCCGACGTGCCCATGGTCGAGGCCAGCATCGGCTGGCTGCTCGCGCAGCAGGGGGTCGCCTCGGTGATCGCCGGCGCGACCACCCCCGAGCAGGTGCGCGCCAACGCCGCCGCCGGGCGCCGCCAACTCGACCCGGCCTTCCTCGCCGAGGTCGACGCCCTCTTCTGCGTCTGACCGCTCGCCGACCCCGATTTGGGGAGTGTGCGGTGGGGGCGTAGAGTGGTGCGTCGGTCACCTGTGACCGGCAGTACCCCCGTGCCCTCGCTGTGAGGCACACCAACCGATTAGGACGCAATGGCGAAGAAAGAAGGAGCCCTCGAACTCGAGGGAACCGTGGTCGAAGCCCTGCCCAACGCGATGTTTCGCGTTGAGTTGGCCAATGGTCACAAGGTCCTCGCGACCATCAGCGGCAAGATGCGGCAGCACTACATTCGCATCCTCCCCTCTGACCGGGTCGTCGTGGAGCTGTCTCCTTACGATCTGACCCGCGGCCGCATCGTCTTCCGCCACAGGTGAACGACACCACCCATCAGCTCGATCAGAAAGTTGCTCGATGAAGGTTCAGCCGAGCGTCAAGAAGATCTGCGACAAGTGCAAGGTGATTCGCCGGCACGGTCGCGTGATGGTGATCTGCGACAACCCGCGCCACAAGCAGCGCCAGGGCTGACCCCCTGGTCTGCGCGTGAGTGGGCCGCAGGCTCACCCTCGACAGATCGCACCTGACACAACTCAACACCCACAACGTGCACGCACGGCCGGACTAGCTCCGGTCCCACCCCCGGACGAAGGCCGGGGCCCCCATCGCACCGGGCATCAGCCCGAGCGGTGCACCCAGCCCGGGCGGACCAACCCGGACCAGGTGATCAGGGGACGCGGCACGCACACACCTTCGCGGCCACACCAAACCGCACTCCACACCTCCCTCGGGAGGGACCAACCCTGCGGGAAACAGGGGGAGTCGGGGCCGATACGGAAAAAGGAACTGCCACCATGGCACGTCTCATTGGCGTCGACCTCCCGCGCGAGAAGCGCCTCGAGGTCGCACTGACCTACATCTTCGGCGTCGGCCGCACCCGCGCCCTGAAGACCCTCGAAGCCACCGGCATCAGCGGTGACCTGCGAGTCCACGAGCTCACCGACGAGCACCTGGTTGCTCTGCGTGACCACATCGAGGCCAACTACGAGGTGGAGGGTGACCTTCGCCGCGAGGTGGCTGCCGACATCCGCCGCAAGGTCGAGATCGGCAACTACCAGGGCCGTCGTCACCGCGCCGGGCTGCCCGTGCGTGGACAGCGCACCCGCACCAACGCTCGCACCCGCAAGGGCAAGAAGAAGACCGTTGCCGGCAAGAAGAAGGTCCGCTGACGCCCAGCGCGTTGGCTGATCCTCACCCGAAGACTTCAGGAGAAGACCAAGACTCATGGCTACTGCAAGCCGCAAGAGCGCCGCTGCCGGCAAGACCAAGGTGCGTCGCAAGGAAAAGAAGAATGTGGTCGCCGGACAGGCCCACATCAAGTCCACGTTCAACAACACGATCATCGCCATCACCGATCCGGCTGGTTCCGTGATCTCGTGGGCGTCGGCCGGCACCGTCGGCTTCAAGGGTTCGCGCAAGTCGACCCCCTTCGCCGCCCAGATGGCCGCTGAGTCGGCCGCCCGTCGTGCCATGGACCACGGCATGAAGCGCGTCGATGTGTTCGTCAAGGGCCCGGGTTCGGGTCGCGAGACCGCCATCCGTTCGCTGGCCGCCGCGGGCCTCGAGGTCGGAGCCATCTCCGACGTCACCCCGGTCGCCCACAACGGCTGCCGTCCGCCCAAGCCCCGTCGCAACTGACCCGAGACTCACGAAAAGGATTTGAACCATGGCCCGTTACACCGGCCCCATCACCAAGAAGTCTCGTCGTTACGGCACCGACCTGGTGGGCAATGACAAGGCTTTCGAGCGTCGCCCCTACGCCCCCGGCGTGCACGGCCGCGGCCGCACCAAGGATTCCGAGTACTCGCAGCAGCTGCGTGAGAAGCAGAAGGCGCGCTACGCCTACGGCGTTCTCGAGAAGCAGTTCCGCCGCTACTACAAGGAAGCCGACAACACCCCCGGCAAGACCGGTGAGATCCTGCTCCAGATCCTGGAGTCGCGTCTCGACAACGTCATCTACCGCGCCGGCTTCGCCCAGACCCGTCGTCAGGCCCGCCAGCTCGTCGTGCACGGTCACTTCACCGTGAACGGCCAGAAGGTGAACATCCCATCGTACCGGATCACCCCACACGACATCATCGACGTCCGCGAGAAGTCGCTGAACCTGACCCCCCTCGTGATCGCCCGTGAGACCCACGGCGAGCGCGAGGTTCCGGCCTGGCTCACCGTGCGCCCCAACCGCATGCGCATCCTCGTGCACCAGCTCCCCACCCGCGACCAGATCACGGTCGACGTGCAGGAGCAGATGATCGTCGAGCTCTACTCGAAGTGACTTGACGGCGAGGCCGGTGGCTCGTCCGATCTGTCGAGAACGTTGACAGGCGGACGACCGCCGGCCCCGCCCCCGCAGGCCCCCTGCCCGGTCACCGGGTGGGTGGGCCCGCACCCCACACGCGTCCATGCGCGTGCGGTTCAGTACCCCGCCCCAGCGAGGGGCGGATCTTTGCTCGCATCGTCAAATGGTGGTCGATGCGGAAAGGAACACCATGCTCATCGCTCAGCGTCCGACCCTGTCGGAAGAGGTCGTGGACACCCATCGTTCGCGCTTCGTCATCGAGCCGCTGGAGCCCGGCTTCGGCTACACCCTCGGCAACTCGCTGCGTCGCACCCTGCTGTCGTCCATTCCGGGCGCGGCCGTGACCAGCATCAAGATCGAGGGCAACCAGCACGAGTTCTCCACCCTGGACGGGGTGGTCGAGGACGTCACCGAGATCATCCTGAACCTCAAGGGTCTGGTGCTGTCGTCCGAGGAGGACGAGCCGGTGACCATGTACCTCAACAAGTCCGGCGCGGGCGCCGTCACCGCTGGTGACATCCAGGCCCCGGCCGGTGTCGAGGTGCACAACCCCGAGCTGCACATCGCCACTCTGAACGAGAACGGCAAGATCGAGATGGAGCTCGAGGTCGAGCGCGGCCGCGGCTACGTGTCGAGCGTGCTCAACAAGAACCCCGACGCCGAGATCGGCCGCATTCCGGTCGACTCGATCTACTCGCCGGTGCTCAAGGTCACCTACAAGGTCGAGGCCACCCGTGTCGAGCAGCGCACCGACTTCGACAAGCTGATCGTCGACGTCGAGACCAAGCCGTCGATGGCTCCTCGTGACGCCGTCGCTTCGGCCGGTCGCACCCTGGTGGAGCTGTTCGGTCTCGCCCGCGAGCTGAACGTCGACGCCGAGGGCATCGAGATCGGCCCGTCGCCGGTCGACGAGCAGCTGGCCCAGGACCTCGCCCTGCCGGTCGAGGACCTGAACCTGTCGCAGCGTTCGTACAACTGCCTCAAGCGTGACGGCATCCACACCGTCGGCGAGCTGCTGAGCCGTTCCGAGCAGGATCTGTTGGACATCCGCAACTTCGGTTCGAAGTCGATCGACGAGGTCAAGCAGAAGCTGGCCGAGCTCGGTCTGGCGCTGAAGGATTCGGCCCCGGGCTTCGACCCGATGGCCGCCGTCTCGGCGTACGACGAGGACGGCTACTCCGACGACGACACCGATTACACCGAGACCGAGCAGTACTGATCCGCACCCCTCCCTCCCGGCCGGCGCACGGCCTGGGGGCAACACCTCTGGAGATTTGAACAATGCCCAAGCCCACCAAGGGTCCCCGCATCGGCGGCTCGCCGGCGCACGAGCGGATCATCCTGGCCAACCTGGCCAGCCAGCTGTTCGAGCACGGCCGCATCACCACCACCGAGACGAAGGCCAAGCGCGTTCGTCCGCTGGCCGAGAAGCTGATCAGCAAGGCCAAGCGCGGCGACCTGCACAACCGCCGTCAGGTGCTGACCGTCGTCACCGACAAGTCGGTCGTCGACATCCTGTTCCACGAGATCGCTCCCCAGCTCGAGGGGCGTGAGGGTGGTTACACCCGCATCACCAAGATCGGCCCCCGCAAGGGTGACAACGCTCCGATGGCGCTGCTCGAGCTCGTGACCGAGCCCGTCGCCAAGAAGAGCGCCACCCCCGCGAAGGCCGAGGACGCCAAGGCCGAGATCAAGGCCCTGGCCGACGTCGACGCCGCTCCCGCCGAGGAGGCTGCCCCCGCTGAGGAGGCCGCCCCCGCTGAGGAGACCGGCACCGAGGGCAAGGAGTACGGCGAGGGTTCGTTCCGCGGTGCCGAGGCCCCCGAGGGCTTCGACATCAAGGGCAATGAGGACTCGATGAAGTTCCACACCCCCGAGTCGCCCTGGTACGACCGCACCATCGCCGAGGTCTGGTTCAACTCGACCGAGGCTGCCGAGGCCGCCGGTTTCGTGAACGCCGTGCAGCCCAAGGACGACGAGGCCTGAGCCTCCGATTCACCTGACGAACGCCCGTCCCCTTCGGGGGGCGGGCGTTCGTCGTGTGTCAGCAGCGATGTGGTCAAACCGCAGCAGCTCAGGCCCAGCGATCCGCACCAGGGATCGATCGCCCTCAGCTGCTGCGGTTTGACCACTCCCGGCGATCAACCGTGGTCGGCGAGGGCCTCCACCGGGGTCGCTCGGGCGGCGATCGCCCCGGGAACCACCGAGGCCACCGCTGCGGCGACCACGGTCGCCACCGCACCAGCCGCCAGCGCCGGCCACGAGGTGCCGAAGCCTCCCCGCGGGAAGTCGAGCCGTCCCAGCAGGGCCTCGGCGCCCAGCCAGCCCAGGCCCGAACCCAGCACCACGGCCACGGCCACCGCGACCACGGCCATCAGCAGTGCCTCGACCAGCACCATCGTGCGCAGCCCGGCCCGACTGGTGCCCAGGGCCCGCAGCAGCGCCGACTCGCGCGTGCGCTCCAGCACCGCCAGCCCCAGCGTGTTGGCCACCGACACCACCCCGACCACGGCGACGATGCCCAGCAGGGCCGTCACCAGCCGCACGACGGCGTCGATGCGGTCGTTGACCAGCGCCTTCTCCTGCACGCTGCCGGTGGCGCCCAGGGCGGGGTTGTCGGGCAGCAGCCGGGCCATGATGCGTTCGACGAGGCCGGTGTCGGTGGCCGCCGAGGCATCCAGCCGCACCAGCATCAGCCCGTCCTTCGAGGCCAGCCCCAGTTTCGCGAAGGTGGCGGGCGCCACCGCCGCGACCTCGGGGCCGAGATTGCGCTCCACCACGCGCAGGGTGGCGGGGTTGCCGAACAGCGGCACCAGTTCGATGGGGTCGCCCGGGTTCAGCCTGAGGTCGCGCATCTCATTGCTCGGCAGGCCGATCTCGCCCTCGGCCAGGCTGGCGTCACCCGTGGCCAGCCGGGCGGCCTCGGGGGTGATCTCGGCGACGGGCAGCACGCTGAACAGCCCCGGGTGGGCGATCATCGTGATCGGTTGGGTGGTGCGGAACATGGCCGCGTCGACCACCCCGGGGGTGGCGGTGACCTCGTTCAACGCCCCGGGGCCGAACCCCAGATAGAGGCCGTCGGAATCCTTGGCCCCGGTGTCGACGCCGCCGTTGACCGGGTCGGAGGGCTCGGGGTCGAGCTTGGCCGACGCCAGGCTGAGGTCGACGGGATAGAGCTGGTCGAGCCGGGCGTGCGCGCCCGATCGTCCGACGCTGGCACCGGCGAGCAGGCCCGCGAACACCAGCAGCGGCACCAGCATCGCCACGATGGCGCCACCGGTGCGCGACGGGTTGCGGCTGACATTGGCCGCGGCCACCACCGGCACCGGACGACGGGCCACCCGCCCCACGAGGCGAGCCGCCCAGGGGCCGACCACCCGCATGCCGAGCAGGCTGGCAGCGGCGAGCACGGCGGCACCGGCGATCGTCCACCACAGGGCGCCCTGCTCCTTGGCCCACCCGGGCAGCCACACCCCGCACGCCAGCAGCGCGACCCCGACCACTGCCAGCCCGAGCGACACGCAGGTCGCGCGCCGCTGGGCCGCGTGCGTGGGTGGCAGGGCGACGTGGCTGAGCGCCTCGAGCGGGGCGACCCGCGAGGCCGACCAGGCCGGGCCAGCGGCGGCCGCCAGGCTGACCGCGAGCGCGGCCAGCAGCGCCAGCCCGATCCGCGGCCACGGCACCACCAGCCCGAAGGTGAGCGTGCCGGGGCTGAGGGCCGAGGCCAGCCAGCCGCCACCGATGCCGACCGGCACCGCGACCAGCGCGCTCATCGCCCACAGCAGCCCGGCCTCCTGCACCATCCACGAGGCGGCCTGCCCGCGGTGGGCACCCACCGCGCGCAGCAGCGCGATCTGGCGGCGTCGGGCCGTGAGCAGCATGCGGTAGGTCGAGGTGATGGTGAGCGCCCCCACCGCCAGGGCCAGCACCGCGGCGCCGGTGACCACCCACGGCAGCCAGGCCAGCCCGCCCGCCGAGGTGGCCGCCGCCTCGTCGACGACCTCGGTGGCCAACCGCGGCTGGGCGACCGTCTTGAGAATGCCGATGTCGCTCAGCGCCGTCTGCACGCGCGCGACGGTGCCGTCGGGGTCGCTCGTGCTGACCAGCAGGTCGATGCCGATGCCCTGCCCGGACGACCCGGGCGTCTGCTCGGCCGCCTTCTCGGGCCGGGGGATGGCGCCGGGAATCGGGGGCACCAGGGCGATGTCGTTGCGGGCGAAGAACGACTGCGTCACGTAGGCCGGGGTGCGCGTGTACTGCCCTCCCTCGGTGATGCCGACCACCGTCAACGACCCACCCGAGAGTCGGCTCAACTGCACGGTGTCGCCGAGGCGGGCGCCCAGGTCGTCCGCGGTCTGGCGGGTGAGCATCACCTCGTCGGGGGCGGCCGGGGTGCGGCCCTGTTCGGGTGGCGCCCACTGCAGGGAGGGGTCGTCCACGCTGGTGGTGAGCATCAGGTCGGCGCCGCGCGCGTCGTGGGTGACCAGCGAGCGCACTTGACTGAAGCGGGCGACGGCGGTCACGGCGGGGTCGGCGGCCAGCACCTTCTCGGCGGCGGTCAGCGCGGTGTCGCGGTCGCTGAGGGCGCGCCGGTTCGTCCACAGATGGGTCGCCACCACCACGTCGGCGCGGCTGGCCCAGACGGCGCTGCGCTGCTTCACCGAGTGCGACTCGGTGGCGAGGTTCACCTGGCTGGCGACCAGGAAGGCGAGCGCGATGGTGGTGGCCAGCAGGGTGGCCAGGAACCTGGCCGGACGAAGCCGCAGCTCTTCGCGGGCCAGACGCCACGACAACCAGGTGCGGCGCGCGGGGCGGGCGGTCGTGGAGGACATGCCTCAGCCTCTCACGCCGAGGTTCTGCCGCGGCGCGCGCCCGTACCCGGGCCCCGGCTAGGCTGCTGGGGTGCCCGCAGACCCTCCCGGTGGACGACTCCGCATCGCCCAGCTCGCCAACTTCGTGGGCCCCGTCTCGGGTGGCATGAAGGTCGCCATCAACCAGCTCGGCCGGGGCTACGTCGCGGCCGGCCACGAGCGCATCCTGGTGATTCCGGGGGAGGTCGACTCGACCGAGGAGGACGAGGACGGCGTCGTCGTGCGGGTGCGCGCCCCCCGCATCTCGCGGGACTACCGCATGATCGCCCGACCCTGGCGCGCGCTCGACGTGCTCGACCGCTTCCGTCCGACCACCATCGAGGTCAGCGACAAGTGGACGCTGTCGCCGGCCGCCCGCTGGGCCCGCCGCCGCGGCATCGGCTCGATCCTGTTCAGCCACGAACGCCTCGACGACATGCTCGGCATGTGGCTGCGCCGCCAGTTCGGCGTCGAATCGGCGGTCGGTGGCCTGAACCGGCAACTCTCCAAGACCTTCGACGCGGTGGTCACCACCAGCCAGTACGCGGCCGCCGAGTTCGAGAACACCGGCGCCCGGCTGTGGCACGTGCCGCTGGGAGTCGACCTGGAGACCTTCCACCCCACGGTCGGACGGCCCGTCGACGACGGGGTGCTCAAGCTGTGCTACGTCGGCCGCATGAGCCGCGAGAAGAGCCCGCACCTGGCGGTCAACGCGGTCAAGGAACTGCATCGCCGCGGGCATCGGGTGCGCCTCGACATGTACGGCGTCGGCCCGCACCTGGAGGAATTGAAGGAGTTGGCGGCCGACGCCCCCATCGTCTTCCACGGCTTCGTGAAGGGGCGCGACGAGGTGGCCCGCAGGTTCGCCGAGCACGACGTCTCGCTGTCGATCTGCCCCGCCGAGACGTTCGGCCTCGCGGTGCTCGAGGCGATGGCCTGCGGTACCCCGGTGGTCACCGCCACCCGCGGCGGCGCCCACGAGCTGGTCGACGTGACGTCGGGGGAGTCGGGGGCACCCGATCCGCGCGGCATCGCCGATGCCGTCGAGCGCCTCGTCCCACGACTGTCGGACGACCTACGGCGCACGACCCGGCAGCGGGCCGAGCAGTACACCTGGCGGTCGTCGGTCGAGCGGATGCTCGCGCTGCACCATCACCTCGCCGAACCCGCCAGCCGCGCGGCGTGGCTGGCGGGGCAGCAACCGACGATCAGCGACAGCCATGACCACGACCGCTGGCACCACGACAGCAGGGATCACGAGAGCAGGGGGGACTGGGACCGATGACGTTCACGACCGCAGCACGACTGGGGCTGGTGCTCACGGCGGCCGCCGCCGCTCCGATGGTGGCGCTCGCGCCCGCTCCCGAAGGCACCGGCGCCACCGCTGATGACCTGGTGCGCGAGGCGCGATCGTCCGGGCTCGAAGGGTGGGAGCTGGTCGACCGGGCGAACGACCTGGTGCACGGCGCCTACGACCACTACTCGGCCTGGCACCTGTGGGAGTCGCCGGCCACCTCGCTGGCCCACGGGCGGGGCTCGTCGGTGCAGGTGAACCGCGTGCTCGCGCAGGTGCTCACCGCGCTGGGGTTCGAGGTCGAGCTGGTGCACGCCGCGCGGGTGCGTTTCGGACGACACCCCTGGTGGCACGCGGGCCACCTCTGGGCGCGGGTCACGATCGCCGGCGAGCAGCGCGACGTCTGCGCCATGACCGAGGGCAATCGGGCGGGCCGGGTGGCGTTCACCCCGCTCACTGAGGTGCGCGAGGTGCACCCGTGGACGATCCCCGCGGTGACCGCCGGGCTCGCCCCGTTCGTGGTGGTGCAGGTCTGGCGGCAGCTGGTGCTCGGTGACGAGGTGCCCGGCTGGATGTACCGGCCCTTCGGCGAGCTGGCCTGAGCCGGCCCCGTCGGCACCCTTTCGCTCGCTCGACATTTCGCGCGCTCGTCGTGAGCGCTTGACCCTGCTCTGCGTGAGACGCGCTTGACCTTCCACTGTGAATCGATTTAACGTCTGGTGAATCCATTTACATCGCTCGCACCCGCGAGCGAGAGATCACAAGGCGGTGAAGGATGGCGCAGACGGTCGTCGAACCCACGACCCACCTGGGCAGCGGACCCCGCACCATCGTGGCGGAGGCGCCCCTGGCCCCTCGCAGTTCGAGTCGGGTGCACCTGCCGGGGCCTCTGGGAGCCGGCCGTGCCCGCTTCTTCCTGCGACGCGTCGGTGCCTACCTGGTTGTGGCCTGGGCCGCGGTCACGCTGAACTTCGTGATCCCGCGCTTCATGCCGGGCGACCCGGCCGAGGCGGTGCTGCGCCGCATTCAGTTCAACACCGGACGAGCCCCGTCGCTGGACGAGATCGCCGCCGTGCGACGCATCTACGGTGACCCGCAGAAGAACATCCTGGGCCAGTACCTCGACTACTGGTCGGGCGTGGTGCACTTCGACTTCGGCGTCTCGACCACCAGCTACCCGACCCCGGTCTCGGAGCTGATCCTGCAGGCCCTGCCGTGGACGGTCTTCTTGGTGGGTGCCACCACCATCATCGCGTGGCTGATCGGCACCGCCCTCGGCGCCCTGATGGGCTGGAAGCCGGGCAACACGTTCGACTCGATCTTCGCCCCCGTGACCACGTTCTTCCACGCCTTCCCCGGGTTCTGGCTGGGTCTGGTGCTCCTGTGGATCTTCGCCATCAAGCTCGAGTGGTTCCCCGTCTCGGGTGGCTACGACCCGAATGTTCCCTACTCCCTGGGCAACTTCTGGTTCGTGATGTCGGTGATCTTCTACGGGGCGCTGCCGATGTTCGCCCTGATCTTCATCGGGTTCAACGGCTGGCTGTTCTCGATGCGCAACGTGATGGTGGCCACCGTCACCGAGGACTACGTGCTGCTGGCCCGCGCCAAGGGCCTGCGCGAGTCGACGGTGCTCACCCGCTACGCCGCCCGCAACGCCCTGCTGCCCAACGTCACCGGCCTGGCGATGGCGATCGGCGGCGTGATCGGCGGCACGGTGCTGATCGAGGCCGTGTTCACCTACCCGGGCATGGGCTTCCTGCTGCAGAACGCCATCAGCCAGCACGACTTCCCGACCATGCAGACGGTGCTGCTGATGCTCACCGCCTGCGCGATCGTGGCCAACTTCGTGGCCGACTCCATCTACGTCCTGCTCGACCCGCGGGTCGCCGACACCAACTGAGGAGCAACCGATGTTCGAAGGATTCCTCAAGAACCGGCGCGTGCAGTGGGGGCTGGGCATCTTCGGCCTGTTCGTGGTGGTCGCCGTCTTCGGCGACCTGCTGATCAAGCTGGTCGGCTACGGCCCGCTCGAGGTCGACTACGACTCGCTGCACACCCCGCCCGGTGTCGGTGGCCACCTGTTGGGCACCACCATCTCGGGGCAGGACGTGCTGGCGCAGCTGATCTCTGGCGCCCGCGGTTCGATGGCGGTCGGCACCCTGTCGGCCGTGCTGGCCATCGCCCTGGGCGCGTTCATCGGCGTCTCGTCCGGCTTCTTCGGCGGCATGTACGACACCGTGATGAACGGCGTCACCAATGTGTTCATGACGATGCCGTCGTTCGCGCTGACGCTGATCGCGGCCGGCTACATCTCGGCCGCCGGCGGCCCGGGCAGCAATGCCATGGGCTGGGCACTGATGGCCTTCCTGATCGGCATCTTCGAGTGGCCGGGCATGGCCCGTTACCTGCGCGCCCAGACGCTGACGCTGCGCGGGCGCGACTGGGCGATGGCCACCAAACTGCTCGGTGAGTCGCGCATGCGGATGATCTTCTCGGAGGTCTTCCCGCACCTGCTGGGCATCGTCTCGGCCACGTTCCTGCGCGCCATCATGGCCGGCATCCTCGCCGAGGCCGGTCTGAACTTCCTCGGCGTCTCCACCGGAGGCGTCATCAGCTGGGGAACCATGATCACCAATGCCCAGAGCCAGGGTGCGCTCACCCTCGGTTGGTGGTGGTGGTTCCTCACCCCAGGTTTGGCCATTGCGTTCATCGGCACCGCCGCCGCGCTGGTCAATTTCGGCCTCGACGAGGTCACCAATCCGAAGCTCCGCACGGGCAACTCCCGCGCGGTGAATCGCTTCATCAAGGCCCAGCGGCGTGCCGCCCGGGTCAACGCCTGACCCATCATTCCCCCGGAAGGAAACCCATCATGGCTGACATGCGTCTCGCACGCCGGTCCCTGTTCCTGGCAGCAGCTGCTGTTGCCGGCACCGGAGTCCTCGCCTCGTGCAGCTTCGACAAGACCACCGATGCCTCGTCCACGACCAGCGGGTCGAAGGGCGGCGCGGGTGACAAGCAGTACACCATCAACACCCTCAACCTGAACTGCTTCGGGCCTCGTCCGTCGTTCGTCAACAACTTCTCGCCGAGCTCGCCGGCCGAGGGTGTCATCGGCACCGGCTTCCTCTACGAGACCCTGCTGTGGACCGACCGCATCAACGGCAACGAGCTGAAGCCTTGGCTCGCCGAGAGCTTCGAGTTCGACCGCGCCAAGCGCACCATGTCGATCAAGCTGCGCTCCGATGCGAAGTGGTCGGACGGCCAGCCCGTCACGGCAGACGACGTCGTCTACACCGTGGTGGACATGCCGGCGCAGGCCGAGAAGCAGAAGGCCAACGCCCAGACCTACCCGTTCACCGCCAAGAAGGTGGACGACCTCACCGTCGAGTTCAGCTGGCCCGAGGACAAGGCCGACATCGAGGGCGACCGCGCCGTCGGTGCCGTGCGTCCGAAGCCGAAGCACGTCTACGAGAAGCAGAACCTGGCGACCTGGACCAATGCCGACAAGCCGGTCACCTCGACCCCGCTCACCCTCGAGCGGTTCACGCCCCAGCAGGTCACCTTCGCGGTGCGTGACGACCACTTCAACGGCAAGATCCCGCACGTCAAGAAGGTCAACTGGGTGACGTACGGCTCGGCCGACGTCGGCAAGAACCTGATGCTGCAGGGCAAGATCGACATCGCCACCCTGTCGCTGCAGAACCCCGAGGAGACCTTCGTCAAGCAGGGCGAGGGCAACAAGTACTGGACGGTGTACGCCAACTCGTCCGAGGGCTTCATCTTCAACTGCGGCAAGGCTCCGTTCAACGACGTGGCCGTGCGCAAGGCCGTCTACGCGGCCATCGACACCGACAAGCTGCACTCGCTGTACGACATCGGCCTGCCCTCGATCAGCCCGACGGGTCTCGATCCGCAGGTGTGGGGCGACCAGGTCAAGCCCGAGCTGACCGAGCCGCACAAGGCCGACACCGAGGGAGCCAAGAAGACCCTGGCCGACGCCGGCTGGACCGTCGTGGGCGGCAACCTCACCAAGGACGGCAAGTCCTACCCGATCAGCTACAAGGTGGTCGCCGACTACACCAACTGGTCGACCTGGGGCGATGGCGTCAAGGACCAGCTGAAGTCGGTGCTGGGCATCGACTGCAAGGTGCTGCGCGTGCCTGACGCCCAGATCTGGGAGCAGTACAACAAGGGTGAGTTCGACTTCGGCATGAGCTGGGTGGCCGGTGGTACCCACATGGCCAACATCTACGCCGACCTCGACTCGGCCAGCGCCGTGGCGGTGGGTGAGGAAGCCACCGCCAACGCGGGCCGCGTCAAGGATCCTGAGCTCGACAAGCTGCTCGCGCAGGCCAAGGCCGAGACCGATGCCGACAAGCTGAAGGAGCTCGGCTACCAGATGCAGCAGCTGGTCGTCGACAAGTGCTACATCGGCCCCGTGAACCCCGGTGCCAACTTCATCGAGGCCAGCGGCAAGAACTGGACCGGGTGGCCCGACAAGCTCGAGGGCGACGCGCCGGTGCCGCTGGTGTACGGCACCGCCGACACCTGGAAGCTGCTGCAGGCACTCACGCCCACCAAGTGAGCTGATCACCCGATCGACCCCGGGAGGGGACGAGCCTGCGGCTGCCGGCTCGTCCCTTCCCGCGGGGAACCCCATCTGACCCACACGCCACCGGACCCAAACGCCATCTGAGGAGAGTCGTGAGCCGACGAGAACTGGGAGAGGTACTGCTCGAGGTCGAGAACCTCAGCGTCGACTACCTGACCCTCAAGGGAGCCGTGCGCGCCGTCGACGACGCCAGCTTCACCCTGCGCCGGGGTGAGATCCTCGGCGTGGCCGGTGAGTCCGGCTCGGGCAAGTCGACCCTCACCACCGCGATCCTGCGGTTGCAGCGCCCGCCGGCCGTGACCGCCGAGGGCAAGGTGATCTACCACCACACCGACGGCAGCGTCACCGACCTGGTGCCCCAGACCGACCAGCAGCTGCGCTCGATTCGGTGGGACAAGCTGGCCATCGTGATGCAGTCGGCCATGGACGCCCTCAACCCCGTGAAGCGGCTCGGCGAGCAGTTCCGCGACGTGCTGCAACTGCACAACCCGAAGATGACCAAGGACGAGGCCCTCACGCGCGCCCAGGACCTGCTGGCCATGTCGGGCATTCCCCGCGACCGCGTGAACTCCTACCCGCACGAGATGTCGGGTGGCATGCGCCAGCGCGCGCTGATCTCGTTGGCGCTGGCCTGCGACCCCGAACTCGTGATCATGGACGAGCCCACCACCGCCGTTGACGTGGTGATGCAGCGCACGATCATGGGGCAGGTGCTGCGCCTGCAGCGCAAGCTCGGGTTCGCCATCATCTTCGTGACCCACGACCTGTCGCTGCTGCTGGAACTCTCCGACCGGCTGGCGATCATGTACGCCGGCAAGATCGTCGAGATCGGCGCCGCGAACGAGCTCTACCGCAACCCCAAGCACCCCTACACCGGCGCCCTGCGTGACTCGTTCCCGCCGTTGTACGCCCCGCTGAAGCAGATGACCGGCATTCCCGGCACCGCCCCCGACCTGATGAACCTGCCCGACGGCTGCGCCTTCGCGGCCCGCTGCCCCGTGGCCATGCCGGTGTGCCGCGAGGTTCGTCCGGAACTCATCGAGGTGGGCACGGTGCAGGCGGCCTGCCTGCGCAACCAGCCCGAGATCGAAGGAGCGCACTCGTGACCAGTCGTACCGTCACCGACCCCGACAGCCAGCAGGTCGTGCTCGAGGCCCGCAACGTCACCAAGCACTTCGAGGTGCGCTCCAAGGAGGGCATTCGCGTCGTGCGGGCCGTCGAGGGCGTCGACCTGCAACTGCACCGCGGCGAGATCGTCGCCATGGTGGGGGAGTCGGGTTCGGGCAAGACCACCGTCGCCCGCATGCTGAGCCTGTACTACCCGGTGACCGAGGGCGAGATCCTGCTGCACGGCCAGCCGATGACCAAGGTCTCGGGCGCGGCCGCGAAGGACTACTACGCCCAGGTGCAGCTGCTCTTCCAGGACCCCTTCGCGTCGCTGAACTCGCTGAAGTCGATTCGCCACATTCTGTCGCGGGCGGTGAAGATCCACAGCCCCAAGCTGGGCAAGAAGCAGGTCGAGGCCAAGGTGCTCGAACTGCTCGACAAGGTGGCGTTGACCCCGGCCGAGCAGTACATCGACAAGTACCCGCACGAGTTGTCGGGCGGGCAGCGGCAGCGCATCGTGATCGCGCGCGCACTGGCGGTCGAGCCCAGCGTGATGCTCGGCGACGAGCCGATCTCGATGCTCGACGTCTCGATTCGTCTCGACGTGCTGAACCTGTTGACCAAGCTGCGAGACACCGACGGTGTCGCCCTGCTCTACATCACCCACGACATCGCGTCGGCCCGCTACATCGCCGACCGCATCAACGTGATGTACGCCGGTGAGATGGTCGAGGGCGGGCCCTCGGAGTCGGTGATCCACACCCCGCAGCACCCCTACACCCGGCTGCTGCTCGACTCCTCACCCAACCCCGACCGGGGCATCGACGCCGACCAGGGATCGCTGTTCGACGAGGTGGGTGACCTCGGCGAGCCGCCGTCGCTGATCGAGCCCCCGGCGGGTTGCCGGTTCAATCCGCGCTGCCCGTTCGCGATGCAGATCTGCACCACTGACAAGCCCGAACGCACCGAGATCTCGCCCGGCCACTGGGCCCGCTGCCACCTGCACACGGTGGGCGGTGCCGAGCAGTTGCGGCAGGAGAACATTCAGTTTGGCATCCCCGTCGAGGCCGTCGAGGCGAGCCTCGAGGAGACCCTCGAGAACACCGACGCCGTGCGCGCCGCCCAGGCCGAGACCGCCCAGGCAGCCGAGAACGAGGTCGTCGTCACCGAGTCAGAGACCACCAGCCAGTTCGGAGGACCCCAGCCGTGACCGCCCTTCTGCAGCCCACGCCCACCGGATTCCTGCGTGCTGGCCAGCCGCACCTGATCGTCTCGGGCGCCGTGCACTACTTCCGGGTGCTGCCCGAGCTGTGGCGCGACCGCCTGCTGCGCCTGAAGGCGATGGGCTGCAACACCGTCGAGACCTACGTGGCCTGGAACTGGCACGCGCCCTCGTCCGACGTTGTCGACTTCACCGGCGGGCGTGACCTGGAGCGCTTTCTCGAGATCGCCGCCGACCTCGGGCTCGACGCGATCGTGCGCCCCGGGCCCTACATCTGCGCCGAGTGGGAGGCCGGAGGCTTCCCGGGGTGGCTGCTGGCCGACCGCAACCTGCGGCTGCGGGTCAACGACCCCGCCTACCTGGCGCACGTCGACCGGTGGTTCGATGAGCTGATTCCCCGCATCGCGGCCCATCAGGCCAGCCGCGGCGGCAACGTGGTGATGGTGCAGGTCGAGAACGAGTACGGCTCCTTCGGCGACGACCGGGCCTACCTCGAGCACCTGCGTGACGGGCTGATCGCCCGCGGCGTCGACGAACTGCTGGTCACCTCCGATGGTCCGGGTCACGCCTGGCTGTCGGGCGGCACCATCGACGGCGTGCTGGCGACGGTGAACTTCGGTTCGCGCGCCAATGAGGTGATCGAGATGTGCCGCACCGAACTGCCCGACCAGCCGTTGATGTGCATGGAGTTCTGGAACGGCTGGTTCGACCACTGGGGCGAGGAGCACCACACCCGCGACGCCGCCTCGGCCGCCGCCGAACTCGACACGATGCTGGCGGCCGGCATGTCGGTGAACTTCTACATGGGTCACGGCGGCACCAACCTCGGGCTGTGGGCGGGGGCCAACCACACCTCCTCGTTCGGTGATGCCGGGCTGCAACCCACCGTCACCAGCTACGACTACGACTCGGCCATCGCCGAGGACGGTCGCCTGACCGACAAGTTCCACGCCTTCCGCGAGGTGATCGGCAAGTACCTCGACCTGACCGCCGCGGACGAGGCCCTGGCTCAGCTGCCCGAGATGGCTGTGCTCGACGAGCGGGAGATCGCGCTCGACTGGCGCCCCGTGGTCGGCTCGCCCCTGTGGCAGGGAGAGGGCTGCGCCGTCTCGCGTCACCCGCATCCGCCGGCCTTCGAAGATGTCGGTCTCGAGCGCGGGGCGATGCTGCTGCGCCGCCGCACACAGCTGTCGGACTGGCCGCCGAAGCTGTCACTGCTTGGGCTGCACGACCGCGCCTGGGTCTTCTGCGACGGTGCCCTCGTCGGCACCACCTACCGCAATGACGACACGCAGGAGGTGCTGCTGCCGTCGGGGCCTGGTGAAGGGGCTGGTGCAGGCTCGAACCGGCGCGAGGTCGACCTTGAGATTCTGGTGTACTCCGAGGGCCGCGTGAACTTCGGCCCGCAGCAGCCCGATCGCAAGGGGATTCTGCGCGGGGTCTGGCTGTCGCCGCGCTTCCTCAACGACTGGGAGGTCACGCAGTGGCCGCTGGAAGACATGGGCGAAGCGTTCGCGGCGGTGGGCACTGACCCGGCCCCCGACGAAGCTGCCGGCGACGAGGCTCTCGCTGGTGGCGGCCCGCGGGTCGCCACCGCCACGATCGAGCTCGACCACGTGGCCGACACCCACCTCGACGTCTCCGCCCTCGGGCGTGGCGTGGTCTGGATCAACGGCTTCTGCGTGGGTCGCTTCGACGAGCGCGGACCCCAGCAGACCCTCTACCTGCCCGCACCGTTGCTTCGTCCGGGCACCAACACTGTCACCCTGCTCGACCTGGAACCCCGCGAACCGGCCCCGGCCACCGTCGCACTGGTCGACGAACCCCGTCTCTGAAAGGACATCAAACTGTGAGCGACCTGCGGATCGCGGTCATCGGCTACGGCATGCGTGCCAGCCTCGCGAAACTGACCCACAAGCCGGGGGAGGGCTCGCGCGTCAGCGTGATCGTCGAGCCCACCGACCGTGGGCAGGACGACGCCCGGAAGTTCTACGGCGACGACGTCACCTACCTGCGTTCGACGGACGAACTCGTCGGCCGCGATGACATCGATGCGGCGATGATCTTCACCCCCGACAACGTGCACTTCGAGAACGCCATGTTCACCCTGGAGCAGGGCTGGCCGACGTTCTGCGAGAAGCCGATGGGCATCACCATTGAGCAGTGCGACCGCATGCTGGCGCTGGCCCGCGAGAAGCGCACCCGGCTCTACGTGGGGCACAACATGCGGCACATGCCGGTGGTCACCCAGCTGAAGCGGCTGATCGACGACGGCGCCATCGGCAACGTGAAGGCCATCTGGACGCGGCACTTCGTCGGCACCGGCGGCGACTTCTACTTCAAGGACTGGCACGCCGACCGCGCCAACGTCACCAGCCTGCTGCTGCAGAAGGGTGCCCACGACATCGACGTGATGCACCACCTCGCTGGCGGGTACACCCGCGCCGTGTCGGGCATCGGCGATCTGATGATCTACGGCGACATCACCTCGCGGCGCGACAACACCGACAAGCGCATGTGGGACTGGTACGACGCCGACGTGTTCCCGCCGACGACCCAGACCGACCTCAACCCGGTGGTCGACGTCGAAGACATCTCGATGCTGCACATGCGGCTCGACAACGGGGTGCTGGCCAGCTACGAGCAGTGCCACTTCACCCCCGACTACTGGCGCAACTACACGATCATCGGCGACGCCGGTCGTCTGGAGAACATGGGCGACGGCGGCGGCGAGCAGATCCACCTGTGGAACTCGCGGCGGTCGGGGGCCATGCGTCCCGATGTCGTCGAGGTGATCAGCCGAGGGGAAGGCACCCACGCCGGTGCCGATCCCAACCTGGTGGCCGAGTTCCTCCGGTTCGCCAAGGACGGCGGCGCGACCGAAGTGTCGGCCGTGGCGGCCCGCGAGGCCGTGGCGACGGGCTGCACCGGTGCGGAGTCGATCCGCACCGGCGGGGCGATGTTGCCGGTTCCCGCGCTCGCCGACGACGTGCGCGCATACTTCGATGGTGGTCAGGTCTGATCGTGACGGGGTGCAACCCCAGGTTCCGGGGATGAGGAGCGAACGCGTCACCCTGCAGCAGGTGGCTGCCGCCGCGGGGGTGTCGCCCACGACCGCGTCGTTCGTGCTGAGCGGGCGCAAGGATGGTCAGCGCGCCGCCTCGGAGGCGACCGCCGCCCGGGTGACCCGGGCCGCGCGCGAGTTGGGGTACGCCCCCAACGCGCATGCCCGCGCGATGCGCACGGGGCGCACCGATTCGCTGGCGCTGGCGCTGGGTGATGCCCGCGACCCGTGGGTGGGTGAGCTGGCGCACGTGGTCTCGCAGCACGGGGTCGCGCGCGGGCTCAGCACGCTGGTGTTGGTGGACGATTCCTGGCACGCGCTGCTGCAGGGGCACCAGTTCGACTGCTCGCTGGTGACCGGTGCCGAGTACGGGCCCGGACGACAGCAACTGCTCGAGTTGGCCCGGCAGGGGCAGCGGATGGTGGTCCACTCCGGCGAGTTCGAGCCGGAAGGCTTCGACGTCATTCGCTCGACCGCGGTTCACGCCGTGGGGCTCGCCTACGAGCGGTTGCGCTCCCGGCACGACCGGGTGCACTTCGTCGGCTGGGAGCCGTTGCCCGGGGTGCGCGGACGATCGGACATCTTCCAGGAGGTGGCCCTGGCCGCGGGTGACGACCCTGCGGAGTGCCTGCTGCTGGCGCCGACCCTGGCGGACGGGCTCGCCTCGGCGGGGGACTGGTTGCAGGGGCAGCGTCGTCCGACGGCGGTGATCGCCCAGATGGGTTACCTGGCGATCTCGGTGCAGGCCGCGGCGATGCGGTTGGGCATCGCGGTGCCCGATGACCTCGAGATCATCGCGCTCGGCGACGTGCCGCCCGCGAGTTCGCTGTTCGGCCCGGTGAGCCACTACGCCCCGGACGACAGCTTCAACCGGATGGCCGCGATGGTGATCGATCGTGCCCTGATGACCCCGGACGACCTGCCCTGGCGCCTGCTCGACCTCGCCTGGGAGTTCCAGCCAGGCCTGACGACCCGCGATCCGCTGATCGAGTAAGGCTCCGCCCCCACCCTCCGCCCCCGCCGTTGATCGCGTCGGCCAACCGCAGACTCCCAAGGAAACGTGCGACTCCCAGGGTGGAGTCAGGGTGTCAGTGCAACACGTTGTTCGGAGGTGTTGCATGCGTCGTGGGAATCCGGGTTACCCGGGGTGGATGCGGGAGTGGGTGCTGTGGTTGGCGGCGTCGGGGTACTCGGCGCGTCGGGGTACTCGGCGCAGAGGGCCGCGGATCAGGTGGGTGTGAGCGCGGGGACGGCTGCTGGTTGGTTGCATGCTGCTGGCATGGATCTGAAGCGTGGTCGTCATGGCGGTCTGGTTGTTGAGGTCGAGGTTGTACGGCCGGTGCTGCCGCACCCGGCGCCGTCACACGGGGCCCGGTTGTCGTTGGCGGATCGGACGTTGATCCATGTCGGGTTGGTCCAGCGGTGGTCGTTACGGCGCATCGCCGGCCAGCTGGGGGTGTCGGCGTCGACGGTCAGCCGAGAGATCGCCCGCAACTCGACACCGACCGGGTATCGGGCTGAGGCTGCCGAGACCGCGGCCGCGGGCCGTCGGGGACGTCCGAAACGGTCAAGGTTGGACGATCCCGTGCTGCGGCAACGGGTCGTCGAGGGGTTGAACTCTCACTGGTCGCCCCGGCAGGTGTCGATCCGTCTGGCGGCGCAGCATGGCAAAGATGGTTCCGTGAGCCACGAGACGATCTACCAGGCCCTCTACGTCCAGGGCAGGGGTTCCCTGCGCGAGGAACTGAGGATCGACAAGGCACTGCGATCCGGACGGACCCACCGCATCCCCCACTCGAAGCTACCGCCCCGGACGGGACGACCATGGCTGCAGGGTCATCACATCTCCACACGACCGGCCGAGGCAGCCGATCGAGCGATCCCGGGCCACTGGGAGGGTGACTTGGTCCTCGGAGCACGCAACCAGACCGCCATCATCACCTTGGTCGAACGCGCCTCACGGTTCGTCCTGCTCCATCGGCTGCCCGACCAACACGACAGCACCACCGTTGTCGACGCGTTGATCGCCATGGCCGCCACCCTGCCAGCGCAGATGCAGATGAAGTCACTCACCTGGGACCAAGGATCCGAGATGGCCGAGCACCCCACGTTCAGCCTCGCCACCCACACCCAGGTCTACTTCTGCGACCCCCACAGCCCGTGGCAACGAGGCAGCAACGAGAACACCAACGGCCTGATCCGCGACTTCTGGCCAAAACCCACCGACTTCGCCCAGATCACCGACGCCGAGATCCTCCACGTCCAGAACCTCCTCAACGACCGACCCCGCGAAACTCTCAACGCCCTCACCCCACGTGAGAAACTGCAACAACTACTCACCGTTGCACTGACCGATTGAGACCACCCAGGA
>NZ_JBPJSQ010000005.1:0-21320 GCF_051192575.1 Aestuariimicrobium soli
CAGGGTGGAGTCAGGGTGTCAGTGCAACACGTTGTTCGGAGGTGTTGCATGCGTCGTGGGAATCCGGGTTACCCGGGGTGGATGCGGGAGTGGGTGCTGTGGTTGGCGGCGTCGGGGTACTCGGCGCAGAGGGCCGCGGATCAGGTGGGTGTGAGCGCGGGGACGGCTGCTGGTTGGTTGCATGCTGCTGGCATGGATCTGAAGCGTGGTCGTCATGGCGGTCTGGTTGTTGAGGTCGAGGTTGTACGGCCGGTGCTGCCGCACCCGGCGCCGTCACACGGGGCCCGGTTGTCGTTGGCGGATCGGACGTTGATCCATGTCGGGTTGGTCCAGCGGTGGTCGTTACGGCGCATCGCCGGCCAGCTGGGGGTGTCGGCGTCGACGGTCAGCCGAGAGATCGCCCGCAACTCGACACCGACCGGGTATCGGGCTGAGGCTGCCGAGACCGCGGCCGCGGGCCGTCGGGGACGTCCGAAACGGTCAAGGTTGGACGATCCCGTGCTGCGGCAACGGGTCGTCGAGGGGTTGAACTCTCACTGGTCGCCCCGGCAGGTGTCGATCCGTCTGGCGGCGCAGCATGGCAAAGATGGTTCCGTGAGCCACGAGACGATCTACCAGGCCCTCTACGTCCAGGGCAGGGGTTCCCTGCGCGAGGAACTGAGGATCGACAAGGCACTGCGATCCGGACGGACCCACCGCATCCCCCACTCGAAGCTACCGCCCCGGACGGGACGACCATGGCTGCAGGGTCATCACATCTCCACACGACCGGCCGAGGCAGCCGATCGAGCGATCCCGGGCCACTGGGAGGGTGACTTGGTCCTCGGAGCACGCAACCAGACCGCCATCATCACCTTGGTCGAACGCGCCTCACGGTTCGTCCTGCTCCATCGGCTGCCCGACCAACACGACAGCACCACCGTTGTCGACGCGTTGATCGCCATGGCCGCCACCCTGCCAGCGCAGATGCAGATGAAGTCACTCACCTGGGACCAAGGATCCGAGATGGCCGAGCACCCCACGTTCAGCCTCGCCACCCACACCCAGGTCTACTTCTGCGACCCCCACAGCCCGTGGCAACGAGGCAGCAACGAGAACACCAACGGCCTGATCCGCGACTTCTGGCCAAAACCCACCGACTTCGCCCAGATCACCGACGCCGAGATCCTCCACGTCCAGAACCTCCTCAACGACCGACCCCGCGAAACTCTCAACGCCCTCACCCCACGTGAGAAACTGCAACAACTACTCACCGTTGCACTGACCGATTGAGACCACCCAGGAACCTTCATGCGAGTCCCACTCTTTCCTGGGAGTTTGCGGGTGATCCGGACGGAGTCTGCTCGATCCGGACGGAGTCTGCTCGATCCAGACGGAGTGTGCGGTTCCTGGACCGACGAAACCCGTTGGCGCGCGAATCAGGCGACCTGGTCGCGCGCCCGCTCGAACGCCGCCACCGCACGCTCGAGATCGGCCCGGGAGTGCCCGGCCGACATCTGCGTGCGGATCCGTGCCTTGCCCTTCGGCACCACCGGGTAGCTGAACGCGCGCACGTAGACACCGTCGGCCAGGATCAGATCGGCCATCCGGGCAGCCACCGCGGCGTCACCGATCATCACGGGCACGATCGCGTGGTCCGATTCCGGGATCTCGAAGCCGCGTCCCGTCATCTCGGCGCGGAACCACGCGGTGTTCTCGTTGAGCTTCTCCAACAGCCCGGACGACGACCCCAGCAGCTCCAGCACCGCCAGCGATGCGGCCGTGATGGCCGGTGCCAGCGAGTTCGAGAACAGATACGGACGAGACCGCTGCCGCAGCATCTCGACGATGCCGGCCCGGGCGGTGGTGTACCCGCCGGAGGCCCCGCCGAGCGCCTTGCCGAGGGTTCCGGTGACGATGTCCACGCGGCCCTGCACCCCGAACTTCTCCGGGGTGCCCGCCCCCGTCGGCCCGACGAAGCCGACGGCGTGGGAGTCGTCCACCATCACCAGGGCGTCGTACTCGTCCGCCAGCGCGCAGATCTCGTCGAGGGGGGCGACGTAACCGTCCATCGAGAACACGCCGTCGGTGGCGATCAGGCGGTAGCGGGCGTCCTTGGCGGCCTCGAGCTGGGCGCGCAGGTCGTCCAGATCGCGGTTCTTGTAGCGGTACCGGGCGGCCTTCGACAGGCGCACCCCGTCGATGATCGAGGCGTGGTTGAGCTCGTCAGAGATGATCGCGTCCTTGGCGCCGAGGAGCACCTCGAACAGCCCGCCGTTGGCGTCGAAACAGCTCGAGTAGAGAATGGTGTCACGCTCCCCCGACTCGACCGAGCCGGCGCCGTAGACGAAGTCGGCGAGAGCGCGCTCGAGCTCGGCGTGCTGGGTCTGCGTGCCGCAGATGAACCGCACCGAGGCCATCCCGAAGCCCCAGCGGTCGAGCGCGCCCTTCGCGGCGTCGATCAGCACCGGCGAATCGGCCAGCCCGAGGTAGTTGTTGGCGCACAGGTTGATCGCCTCGCCGCCCGGCCCGGCGGGGCTGGCGCCGACCCCGATGTGGGCCGACTGGGCGGTGGTGAGCGGCGCTTCGTCCTTGTAGAGGCCGTCGGCGCGCAGCTGGGTGAGCTGGTCGGCGAGGTCGGTCAGCAGGCGGTCGGAGGGGTTGGGCATGTCAGTTCTCCCAGAAGTCAGTCGGGCACGTTGTCATTCGGGCACGGGGTCATTCGGGCACGGGTCAGTCGGCCCAGGTCATGACGATCTTGCCCGACCCACCGGAGCGGGCGGCCTCGAACGCGGCGACGTGGTCGGTGTGGTCGAAACGGTTGGTGATGACGCCCGAGATGTCGAGCCCCGACTGCAGCAGCACCGCCATCGAGTACCAGGTCTCGAAGATCTCGCGGCCGTAGACGCCCTTCAGGGTGAGCATCGAGAACACCAGCTTCGAGAAGTCGATGGAGATGTCCTTGGACGGGATGCCCAGCATCGCGATGCGGCCGCCGTGGGTCATGTTGGCGATCATCTCGGTCAGCGCGGGCCCGGCCCCCGACATCTCCAGACCGATGTCGAAGCCCTCGCGCAGGTTGATGGTGTCCCAGACGTCGGCCACCCGCTCCCGACCGACGTTGATGGTGGTGTCGATGCCGAGGCGGCTGGCAAGGGCGAGGCGCTCGTCCGACAGGTCGGTGATCACGACGTGACGGGCACCGGCGTGCTTGGCGACCAGCGCGGCCATGATGCCGATCGGGCCGGCCCCCGAGACCAGTACGTCCTCGCCGAGCGGGTTGAACTGCAGCGCGGTGTGCACCGCATTGCCGAACGGGTCAAAGATGGCCGCGACGTCGGGGTCGACCGGGTACCGGTGCACCCAGATGTTGCTGGCGGGAATCGCGATGTACTCCGCGAAGGCCCCGTCGATCTGCACCCCGATGCCGCGCGTCTTGATGCACAGGTGACGCTTGCCGGCCAGACACGCGCGGCAGCGCCCGCAGACGAAGTGACCCTCGGCCGACACGAACTGGCCCACCTCGAGGTCGGTCACCGCCGAGCCCAACTCGACGATGTCGCCGCAGAACTCGTGGCCCACGATCAACGGGGCGGTGATGTTCGCCTGCGCCCACCCGTCCCACGCCTCGATGTGCAGGTCGGTGCCGCAGATGCCGGTGCGCCGCACCTTCACGAGCACGTCATTGGGGCCGACCATGGGCATCGGCACCTCGACCAGATCCAGTCCGGGTGCGGCGGTGGTCTTGACGAGTGCCTTCATCGTGCTCCTCAGCAGGTCGGGGCCCGGCGTGCGCGGGCAGGCCCACACCACCACACCCGGCGACCCGCTGTCATCTCAGCACCCGGGACGACTCACCACCACTGCGCGATGCGCGCTATCGCCGTTTGGGGCAGACTCCTTCCCGTGGTGGTCAGCGTCTTCGACATGTTCAAGATCGGCATCGGTCCCAGTTCCTCGCACACGGTGGGGCCGATGCGCGCGGCGCGCACGTTCGCGCTCGACTTGGCCGCGTCGTCCGACCTCGACGCCGTGACCCGGGTGAAGGCAGAGCTGTTCGGCTCCCTGGGTGCCACCGGGCACGGTCACGGATCCGAGGCGGCCGTGCTGCTCGGGCTCGAGGGCAACCGCCCCGAGACGGTCGACACCACCCGCACGGCGGCCCGCGTGGCCACCCTGCGCGAAACCAGAACCCTGCGGTTGGCGGGCGAGCGTGACCTGCCCTTCGCCGACGACGACCTCGTGATGTGGCGCAACCGGTCGCTGCCGGGCCACCCCAACGGCATGACGTTCACGGCCTGGGCAGGCGCCGAGGTGGTGGCCCAGCGCACCTTCTACTCCATCGGTGGCGGATTCGTGCTCGAGGGCACCCCCGAGGGCGGCATCAGTGTGGTGCCCGACCCGACGGTGGTGCCCCACCCGTTCCGCACCGGCGCCGACCTGCTCGCGGTCTGCTCCGACCACCGACTGACCATTCCCGAGGCCATGTGGGCCAACGAGCTCTCACGTCGTCCCGACCCGGCGACCGCTGCCGACGAGGTGCGCGCGGGGCTGCTGGAGATCTGGCGGGTGATGGTCGAATGCATTCACCACGGCACCACGACCACGGGCGTGCTGCCCGGCGGCCTGAAGGTGCGCCGGCGGGCCGCCCGCATGCTGCGAGACCTGGAGGCGCAGTCGTCATTGGCCGGACGAACCCCCGACCCGCTGGCGGGCATGGACTGGCTGACCCTGTGGGCGCTGGCCGTCAACGAGGAGAACGCCGCCGGCGGACGGGTGGTCACCGCCCCCACCAACGGCGCGGCCGGGATCATCCCCTCGGTGCTCAGCTACGTCACCCACTTCATTCGCGACGACGAGCAGGCGATCATCGACTTCCTGCTCACCGCCGGTGCGATCGGCAGCATCTACCAGCAGACCGCCTCGATCTCGGGGGCCGAGGTGGGTTGCCAGGGCGAGGTGGGCGTGGCCTGCTCGATGGCGGCCGCCGGTCTCACCCAGGTCAGGGGTGGGACGACCCAGCAGGTCTGCAATGCGGCCGAGATCGGGCTCGAGCACCACCTGGGCCTCACCTGCGACCCGGTGGGTGGGCTCGTCCAGATTCCCTGCATCGAGCGCAACGCGGTCGGGTCGATCAAGGCCGTCACGGCCTCCCGGCTGGCGCTGGCCGGCGACGGCACCCAGATCGTGAGTCTCGACCAGGTGGTCAAGACCATGATGCAGACGGGTCAGGACATGAAGACCAAGTACAAGGAGACGGCCCGCGGCGGCCTGGCGGTCAACATCGTCGAGTGCTGAGTCACCCGGCACGCCCGCGGGATCGGGCCTGCGGGATCAGGTCTGCGGGATCAGGTCTGGGGGGGATCAGGCCTGGGCGCTCCACCACAGACCTTGGGTGCGGGCACCCTTCCTCGAGCTGTCGAGGGAGACGTCGGTCAGCGCACCCTTCTCATCGGTGGCGAGCACCTGGCAGGCGGTGATCTGCTCACCCTTGGCCAGCTTGGCGGTGGTCTCGCTCGAGAAGCCCGGGCAGCCGTCGATGCCACCCATCACCACGTTGATCGTGGTCACCTTGCCCTTGCTGGCATCACCCGACCACTTGTAGGCGCTGAACGGGTAGGTGTAGTCGGCTGCGTACTTCCCTGAGGTCACCTTGGCGGTGTAGGTGACCAGGTAGAGCGACGCGTAGTCCTCCTTGAGCTGCACGTCTCCCAGCGCGCTCTTGGTGACCTCCTTGACTCCGATCACCGCCACGTCGAGCTTGGCATCGGTGCCCGAGCGGTCGTCCGCGACCTCGTAGGTGGCCGTCTGGCCGATGGCAAGGCTGTCAGGGGCGCCGCAGGCGGCGAGCATCAGGAGGGCGGTGGCACTGGCGGCAAGGGTGCGGCGCATGGTGGGGTCCTCATTCATCGAGGCGTCGTCACATGACAGACGGCGCGGTCAGGATATCGGCCCACCCGGTCACCCCACGGTGGCCGTCGGACGAGCCCCCCACCGGTCACGCCGCACTCTCCCCCACCGCCCACCCACCGGCCGGCGCGGTCGCGGGACGGCTCAGGTCACGCCCAGGTCTCGATTTTCGACAATGGGTGAGCACCCCTTGCGCCGGGCGCGCCCTGTGGCAGACTCCATCCCAGGAACCTGACCACCAGCCATGGGGACGGGCTCCCACAACTCAAGCGCCCCGAACGCGGGGCGCCGGAATTCCACTACGGATCGTCGGGCACGTACCTGCCCGTGGAGAGGATTGTCAGCAATGGCAACTGTGAGTTTCAAGGACGCCACGCGCGTCTACCCCGGCGCCGAGCGTGCCGCCGTCGACAAGCTGAACCTCGAGATCGGTGACGGCGAGTTCATGGTGCTCGTCGGCCCGTCGGGCTGTGGCAAGTCGACCTCGCTGCGCATGCTCGCCGGTCTGGAAGAGGTGAACGCCGGCGGCATCTTCATCGGTGACCGCGACGTGACCGACCTTCCGCCGAAGGACCGCGACATCGCGATGGTCTTCCAGAACTACGCTCTGTACCCGCACATGTCGGTCGCCGACAACATGGGCTTCGCCCTGAAGATGCAGAACGTCAACAAGGCCGAGCGCCAGAGCCGCGTGCTCGAGGCTGCCAAGCTGCTGGGCCTCGAGGAACTGCTCAACCGCAAGCCGAAGGCCCTCTCGGGTGGTCAGCGTCAGCGCGTCGCCATGGGCCGCGCCATCGTCCGCAACCCGCAGGTCTTCCTGATGGACGAGCCGCTGTCGAACCTCGACGCCAAGCTGCGCGTGCAGACCCGCACCCAGATCGCTGCCCTGCAGAGCCGCCTGGGCGTCACCACCGTCTACGTGACCCACGACCAGGTCGAGGCCATGACCATGGGTGACCGCGTGGCCGTCATGAAGGACGGCGTGCTGCAGCAGGTCGACACCCCGCTGGCCCTGTACGACACCCCGAAGAACCTGTTCGTGGCCGGCTTCATCGGTTCGCCCGCCATGAACCTGATCGAGGGCGAGCCCACCGAGGGTGGCGTCAAGATCGGCGACTACGTCGTTCCCGTCGCCCGCGAGGTGCTCGACAAGGCCAAGGGCGAGAAGACCCTCACCGTGGGCATCCGCCCCGAGGTCTTCAACCTCGCCGAGGACGGCCAGGACGGCATCGGCCTCGATGTCGCCGTGGTCGAGGAACTCGGCGCCGACGCCTACCTCTACGGCACCCTGTCGGGTCTGCCGGACGACCAGAAGCTGATCGCCCAGCAGATCGTGGCCCGCATCTCGAGCCGTCGCCCACCGCAGCGTGGCGCCCAGGTTCGCCTGTCGGTCGACCCGTCCCACATCCACGTGTTCTCCAACGAGACCCAGGACCGCATCTCCTGATCCGTTCCCGGCACGCCGTCAGAGGCCCTCGCTCCGATCGGAGCGGGGGCCTCTCCCGTTACCCGTCTCGCTCGGCAGCCCCGACCCGTCAGCGGGTGCCGTGGTCGGCGCACCAGATCTCGCCGGCGGCGGCGCAATCCGGGCAGGTGACCAAGCGTTCCCGGCAGGCGAGGTCGGCGCAGTTGTGCAGCCGGGCCGTCGGTGCACCGCAGCGGTGGCATCGTCCGATCACCTGCGGACGAGGGCCCACGTCGACCACCTCGCGGTTGTCGAAGACGGCCAGGGAGCCCTGCCACAGCCCGTCGTTTCCGAACTGGGCGCCGTACCCGACGATGCCGCCGTCGAGTTGGTAGACCTCGTCGAAACCGCGGTTGCGCATCAGCACCGTCAGCACCTCGCAGCGAATGCCGCCGGTGCAGTAGGTGACCACCGGACGATGCTTGAGGTGGTCGTAGGCGCCCGACTCGAGGGCCGCGACGAAGTCATGGGTGGTGCGGGTGGGCGGCACCACGGCGTCGCGGAAGCGCCCGACCTCGGCCTCGACGGCGTTGCGTCCGTCGAAGAAGACCAGGTCGTCGCGCTCGTCGGCCAGCGCGTTGACCTCGGCGGGGGTGAGCCTGGCTCCCCCTCCGGTGATGCCGTCGGCGGTGACCCGCACCTCGTCCGGCACCCGAAGCTGACGATCTCCAGACGATGCTTGACGCTGAGTCGGGGGAAGTCGCGGGAGAGGCCGTCGGCGTCGAGCCCGGTGCCCTCACTCCACTTCACGTCGAGGTCGGCGAAGGCCGGGTGGGCGCGGGTGCGCTTGAGGTACTGCTTGCAGTCGTCGACGGTGCCGCCCAGGGTGGCGTTGATGCCGTGCGGGCCGACGATCACGCGCCCACGCATCCGCCAGGCAGTGGCCAGCTCGAGTTGCCACAGCCGGATCGCCTCGGGGTCGGCGAGCGGGGTGAAGCGGTAGAACAGCAGAATCTTGGTGACGGCCACGGCTCATTCTCCCAGCCACCCATCGGCTCGGCAGAACGGGTGGAGCCCGGGGCGTGGAAGAACCACACCGGTCGCGACTCAGCTGAACAGCGCCTGACCCACGTACTCGCCGGCCATGATGCCCGGAGGCACCGCGAACAGGGCCGAGGCGCGGTGCTGCAGGTACTCCATCAGTGCGTCGGACTTCGACATCTTGGTCTGCATCGGCACGTACTGCGTGAGCGGGTTGCGCACGAAGCAGATGAAGAACAGCCCGGCGTCCATGCGGCCCAGGGCGTCGGAGCCGTCGATGTAGTTGTAGCCCCGGCGCAGCATTCTCACCCCGCCGTTGCGGGTCGGATGAGCCATGGCGACGTGCGAGTCGACGGGGACGAGTGGCTTGCCCTCACGCCCGGTGGTGGCGAAGTTGACGGGCGTGAACTCGGTGCCGCCCGACAGCGGCGCACCGCCGGCCCGATCGCGCCCGATCAGGTTCTCCTGCTCCCGCAGCGAGGTGCGATCCCACGTCTCCAGGATCATCGCGATCCGGCGGCTGACCAGGTACGACCCACCGGCGAGCCAGCTGGCCGCAGGATCATCGTCGTCGGCCACCCAGATGTGCTCGTCGAGGGCCTCGCTCTCCTCGGCCTTGACGTTGGCGGTGCCGTCCTTGAAGCCGAACAGGTTGCGGGGGGTGGCCTGGTCGGTCGAGGTGGACGAGGTGCGCCCGTAGCCCAGCTGTGACCAGCGCAACGCCACCGTGCCGAAGCCGATCCGCGCAAGGTTGCGGATGGCGTGCACGGCGACCTGCGGGTCGTCCGCGCAGGCCTGCACGCACAGGTCGCCGTTGCTGCGGGCGGGGTCGAGCTTGTCGGCCGCGAAGTGCGGCAGCGGCTGCAGGGCCCGCGGTTGACGGTCGGCGATGCCGAACCGGTCGCTCCCGGCGGCATCGCGGAACAGCGAGGGCCCGAACCCGATCGTGATGGTCAGGTGCGCGTGCGGCAGCCCCTCGGCCTCACCGGTGTCGGCGGGCGGAGCGTCGTACCCGCCGTCGAGGCCCGACACCGGCAACCCGCGCATCATCTCGTCGGCGGCCGTCGTCCACGCCTTCAGCAGCGCCACCAACGCCTCCCGCGAGGTGGTGGTCACGTCGAAGGCGGCGAAGTGCAGCCGATCCTGGGCCGGGGTGACGATGCCCGGCTGGTGGTCGCCGGCCAGGGCGTACGGGCCGTCCGGCTCGGGGGCGGTGAGCCGTTCGGCACCCAGGGTGCCACCCACCCCGGCGGCCAGTCCGACGCCGACAGCGGCGGCGCTGGTGCCGAACAGGCGACGACGGCTGACGCTCACTTCAGCACGGCTGCCGTGAGCTTCGACAGCGGCTCCGACAGGGCGTTCACCTGGTCGGAGAGGGCCTTGACCTCGGTCTTGTCGAGCTGGTCGTAGGTCTTCCAGCCGTCGCCCTGCTTGTGCGAGTCGAGCAGCTTCTGGGTGGCGGTGAACTGGGTCTCGAGCTGGGTGTCGAGCGCCGGATCCTTCACCTTGAGCACCGGCCGCAGGTTCTCCCACGCGACGCGCGCGCCGTCGAGGTTGCCCTGGAAGTCCCACAGATCGGTGTGCGAGAAGGCCTCCTCCTCGCCGGTCACCTTGCCGGTGGCCACCTCGTCCAGCAACGCCTTGGCGCCGTTGGCGATCTGGTCGACGGTGAAGGTCATCGAGCGGGTGCGCTCGTGCAGGGTCAGGGTGTCGGCGAGCAGCTGGTCGCCGATCTTCTTGCGCTGGTCGGCGGTCAGCTTGGTGTAACCGCTGGCGGGGGCCCACAGGTCCTTCTCGGCCACGTGCCAACCGGTCCACGCCTCGCCGTCGGCCACGTCGGCCTCACGCAGGTCCATGCGCGGGTCGAGGTCACCGAACGACTCGGCGACGGGCTCGATGCGCTCTCAGTGCAGGCGGGTCGCCGCGTACAGCTCTCGCGCCGTCTTCTCGTCGCCCGCGTTGAACGCGGTCACGAAGGCCTTGGTGCCCGCGAGCAGCTGGTCGGTCTGGTCCTTCACGTACAGCGAGTACTGCTGGTTGGCGGTGGCCACCAGCTTGTCGGTGTCGGGGTCGGACGAGGCCGACTGCCCCGAATCGGTGACCGTGAAGTCGGCGCGGATGCCGTCACCGACCATGCCCGGCTTGCACGCCGACAGGTAGCTGCCCGGCTGGGCCGCGAGCACCAGGTCGCGGGTGAGCCCAGGGCCGATGTTCTCGATCTCGCCGATGATGCGCAGCCCGTCACTGGCCAGCAGATAGAACTCGTTGACCTTGCTGCCCTTGTTGGTGACCGTGAAGGTCACGGTTCCCGAGGGTGCTTCGACGGACGAGAGCGTGCACTCGGTGTCGGTGGCGGTGACCGCGACGGCCCCCGATCCGGAGCCGGCGCGGTTGTCGGTGCACCCGGCGAGGGCGCCGATCAGCAGGGGCGCGGCGAGGGCCCCGGCCAGCAGGCGCGAGGAGGCTGGGGTGGTGGGCAGGGGCATGACGGGTCCAGTCTTGGGGTGAAGGAGGAGGGGCTCAGGAAGCGGTGGCGGCGCGGCCGGCGACCGCACTCGTGGCGGGCTTGCGTGTCGTCCGCTGGCTGCGCACGAACAGGGTCATCACCACGGCCACGTAGGCGACCCAGGCGATCACCTCGGCCCACGTGGGGGTCGGTGAGAAGTTGAAGATGCCCTTGGCGACCACCGCGGGCACGGAGTCGGGCGGGATCACGCCGCTGATGTCCCAGGCGTGGGCGTTGAGACCGGGCACGATGCCGGCCTCCTGCAGGTCGTGGATGCCGTAGGCCAACACTCCCCCGGCGATCAGCACCAGAATGGCGCCGGTCCAGCGGAAGAAGACGCCCAGGTTCAGCGAGAGAACCCCCTTGTAGCTCAGCCAGCTGAGCGCGACCGCGGTGGCGATGCCGAGCAGCGCGCCGACCAGCGGAGTGACCGCGGAGCCGCCGTTGGCGGCCGTGTTGGTGGCGGCCCACAGGAACAGGGCGGTCTCGAGTCCCTCGCGACCCACGGCGAGCACGGCCAGGGCGATCAGCCCACCGCGGGCCTGACCGGCTGCGGCCTTGTCGACGGCGGCGCGCAGTTCGCCCGAGAGTCCGCGGGCGGCCTTGGCCATCCACAGGATCATCCAGGTCACGAAGCCGGTCGCGATGATCGAGAGCACACCACCGATGGCCTCCTGGGCCTGCACGGTGAGGCCCTTGGGGCCGAACGTGAGGGCCGCGCCGAAGGCGAGCGAGACGGCGATCGCGATGGCGACACCCGCCCAGATCTTGCCGATCAGCGAGCGTCGGTCGGTCTTCACCAGCCAGGCGATGAGGATGACGACGACCAGCGAGGCCTCGAGACCTTCGCGCAGGCCGATCAGGTAGTTCGCCAGCATGGGCTGTCCTCCACGGAATCCGGGTCACCCATTAACGCGACGCAGGCATCGCCTTATTGAGCGAGGTAAGCCTAACCATGCTGGGCGGGCTGTCAAACCGGGTCTCGCGGTGGTGGAGTCGTCAGCCACCGGGCACGGGCCAGGGTCAGGGGCCGAGGGTCAGGTGCGCGGGTCAGGCGGGAGGCTGCAGTGCGATGGGAATGCCGGCGGGGTGAGGGTCGGTGACCAGCCGCGCCATCGCCACCACGTCGAACCGCTCCGACCCGTAGGCGAGCTTGGCCCGCTCGATCCCCTCCTGCACGAAGCCCGCGGCCAGCGCCACCCGACCCGAGGCCGGATTGTTCACCCGGTGACCCAGCTCCAGGCGGTGCAGCCCGAGGCCGGGGCCGGGGTTGGCGGGGGCCAGTGCCCAGTCGGCGACGGTCGCGGCCGCCCGCGACATCAGTCCGCGCCCGCGGCCGGGCTGCCCCACCCAGTAGTGGAACCAGCCGGTGCCGTGGTGTCGGTCGATGCCGCTCAGGCCCACACTGCCGAGGGCGACGCCGCGCTCGGTGAGGGCGAACAGGGCATTGCTGTCGAGCGTCGTCCAGTCGATCCACGATCGCGCGGCGGCCAGGTCGACCAGGTCGGGCAACTGGCGGTCGAGGTCGGGCGTGCTGCGGTACAGGCGCAGCAATGCCGGGGCATCGGCGTGGGTCCAGGGACGCAGCAGCAGGTCGTCGTTCATGGTGGCACCACCTTATTCGTGGCCTCCCTTCAGCCGCCTCCCTCCGCATCTGCCGCCTCTGGTCGCATCTGCCGCCGTTGCAACAGGGGGCAGACGTGACAAGGGGCGGCAGATGCGAGGGGGTACCGGCGGGTTGAGTAGAGTCCGGGCCATGAACGAGCACCCCGAGATCTCCCGTCTCACCCGCGGACTGCGCCATGGGCTGGGCACCGATCAGGGGCAGCGCGCGATCGTCCCCCCGTGGTACCCGTCGACCAACTACACCTTTGACGACCTGGGCCAACCCGGCGGTGACTACGACTACGGCCGCACCAAGAACCCCACCCGCACCCTGCTCGCCGAGGCGTTGACGACCCTCGAGGGCGGCTCCGGGTGCGTGGTCACCTCGTCCGGCATGGCGGCAGCGACCCTGGCCGTGATCGGCACCGTGCCCACCGGCGGACGAGTGGTCGCGACCCACGATCTCTACGGGGGCACCTGGCGGCTGCTCCAGCGGTTCGCCGACCAGGGGCGGCTGGTGGTGGACTTCGTTGACCTCACCGACCTCGAGCTGGCCCGCGAGGCTCTCGGCTCCCCCGCCGACCTGTTGTGGATCGAGACCCCATCCAACCCGCTGCTCAGGATCAGCGACATCGCGGCCCTCGCCGACCTCGGCCATGCGGCCGGCGCCACGGTGCTCGTCGACAACACGTTCTGCTCACCGCTGTTGCAGCAGCCGATCGACCACGGCGCCGACCTGGTGATGCACTCGGCCACCAAGTTCATCAACGGCCACTCCGACGTGATCGCCGGTGCCCTGATCAGCGCCGACCAGACCCGCCACGACGACCTGGCCGGGTGGGCGAACACCCTGGGGGTGACGGGGTCGTCGTTCGACGCCTGGCTGACCCTGCGCGGCCTGCGCACCCTCGAGGCGCGCCAGCGGGTGCACGAGGAAAACGCGCTGGCCGTCGTCGCCCTGCTCACCGAGCACCCGGCCGTCAGCGCCGTGCACCACCCGAGCATCCCGACCCACCCGGGGCACGAACTCGCCCGCCGCCAGCAGGCCGGGTTCGGATCGCTGGTCAGCTTCGACCTCTCCGGCGGACGAGCCGCAGCCTCGACCATGGTGCGGCACCTGCGCTGCTTCGACCTGGCCGAGTCGCTCGGCGGGGTCGAGTCGCTGGTCGCCCACCCGGCCTCCATGACCCATGCCGCCATGCCCGAAGACGTGCTCTCGTCCGCGGGAATCACGCCGGGACTGCTGCGCTTGAGCGTGGGCATCGAACCCACGGACGACCTCGTGGCCGACCTGCGCTACGCCCTCGACCAGCTCTGAGCACTCCTCTCGGAACATGACAACGTTGTCATGAATTCGAGTGACAACGTTGACACTGGCGTGGAACACCGCCAGAGTGGAACCCGACGAGCCCTCCCCGGTCACGATGGGGACCCCGGGCCCGTGAGCACCTCCCACCAGCAATGACGCGTGGCCCGTGGCACGTTGCCCCGATCGGGACGACGGCGCGGGTCGAGAGGAAAGGCACTCCCCCCATGACCACGAACTCCGCCGCACGCTCGCGCCCATCGGCGCGGCCGTCATCGACCCCCATCCGTTCCCGCAGGCTCGGACTGGGCACGGCCGTCCTGGCCTGCGCGGCCAGCCTCGCCCTGATCGCGACGGCCTCGCCCGCCACGGCCCAGTCGGGTTCAGCAGGGTCGGCCACCGCCGAGTCCTTCGCCGCCTGCACCGGGGGCGGCACCGCCCCGACCCTCAAGCCCACCGCCACCGCCAACACCGCACTCACCGAGGCCTTCCGGCAGTTCGGCAACTCCGGCGGCGGCTGGGACAACCATCGCGGCTGGGCGGCCTCCGACGGGGTCTACTCCGCCGAACTGCCCGGCCACCAGGTGGTCTGGCTGATGAATGACACCTTCCTGGGTCCCGTCAACTCCGACGAGAGCATGACCAGCCCGGGCTTCATCCACGGTTCGATCCTGCCCGCGACCGACGAGGGCGTGCCGATCACCACGATCACCGGCGGCACCCAGGAGGCACCCGAGTCGATCGCCTCTCCCCCCGACTCGGTCAACGGCGACCCCTGGTACTGGAATGCCGACGGCATCGTCGACGGCGGCCAGCTGCGGGTCTTCCAGGGCCGGATCGGCATGACCGACGGCACCCCGCCGTGGAACTTCGGCTGGCTCGGCTCCGACATCGTCACCTACACCAGCGACTTCAAGGTCGAGAAGGTCACCCGCACCTACGGCGAGCCCGGCGGGGTCAACTGGGGCAACGAGGTGATCCGCTGCGGCGGCTACCTCTACATCTACGGGCTCAAGGACAGCGTCATGCACCTGGCCCGCGCCCGCGTCGGCCACCTGATCGACCACGACTGGCAGTTCTGGACCGGTGAGGGTTGGTCGGACGACGAGCACGCCTCCGCGCCGATCCTGCCCGACCTGGGCGCCTCGTACAGCGTCACCCCGATGGCTGGCCAGTTCGTCCTCACCACCACCGCGGCCGGCATCTTCACCGACCACCGGGTCTACGTGGCGACGGCTCCGACCCCGTACGGACCCTTCAGTGACCGGGTCGCCGTCTACACCGCCCCCGAGGGCGGGCAGGGCAACCTGTACGCGCCGTACAACGTGGCCGCGCACCCGACGATCAGCAAGCCGGGCGAGTTGGTGATCTCGTACAACGTCAACAGCGGCGTCGGCGATGACCTGCTGGCCAACGCCAACAACAATCGACCGCGGTTCGTGACGATCAGCTTCGGTCTCTGACCGGAGTCCATCCCCGACGCGACCACGGCCTCGTCCGGCTTCGGCTGGGGCGAGGTCGTGGGTCGGGGATGACACAATGGGCCCGTGCCACGCTTCCTGTCCGCCCGACCCGACACCCGGCTGGTGCCACTGCCGTGGGGCACACCCCTCGCGGAGTGGCCGACGACGCGTCTCGTCGCGCTACCACGAGGCATTTCGCGGCACGTGGTGCGCTTCATCAAGGTGGGCGACGCGGTGTACGCGGCCAAGGAGGTCATCGAACACCTGGCCC
The DNA here is from genome assembly GCF_051192575.1 of Aestuariimicrobium soli. Classification (NCBI taxonomy): domain Bacteria; kingdom Bacillati; phylum Actinomycetota; class Actinomycetes; order Propionibacteriales; family Propionibacteriaceae; genus Aestuariimicrobium; species Aestuariimicrobium soli. Next base: position 15,487 of record NZ_JBPJSQ010000005.1, read on the forward strand.
TCCACGAGTACCGGCTGCTGCACGACCTGAAGCGGCTCGGTGCCCCCGGGGTCGAGCCCGTCGGGGTGGTGACCGGTCGGGTTGATGCCGACGGACTGCCCCTCGACCCGGTGCTCATCACCCGCCACCTGCAGTTCTCGCTGCCCTACCGCTCGCTGTTCCACTCGGGTGTGAGGCACGACACGGTGATGCGGCTGATCGATGCGCTGGTGGTGCTGATGGCTCGCCTGCACCTGCTCGGCTTCCTGTGGGGTGACATCTCGCTGTCGAACGTGCTCTTCCGCCGCGATGCCGAGGAGTTCGCCGCCCACCTCGTCGACGCCGAGACCGGCGAACTGCACGAGGTGCTCACCAAGGGTCAGCGCGAGCACGACCTCACCATCGCCCGCACCAACATCTTCGGCGAGTTCTGCGACCTCGAGGCCGGCGGCCTGCTCGCCGAGTCGCTCGACCCGCTGGCCCTGGTCGACACCATCGAGAACCGCTACCGCGAGCTGTGGGCCGAACTCACCGAGTGGGAGGAGTTCCCCGGTTCCGAGATCGGACGAGTCGAGGGTCGCGTGCGGCGCCTCAACGCCCTCGGCTTCGACGTGGCCGAACTCGCCATCAACACCTCGCCCAGCGGGGACCGGATCAGCATCCAGCCCAAGGTGGTCGACGCCGGCCACCACTCGCGACGACTGCTGCGGCTGACCGGACTCGACACCGAGGAGAACCAGGCCCGGCGGCTGCTCAACGACCTGGACACCTACCGGGCGCGCACCGGCCAGTCACACCTTGACGAGGCCGTGATCGCCCACCAGTGGCTCACCCAGGTGTTCGAACCGGTGCTCGACCAGGTGCCGCAGGACCTCAAGGGCAAGCGCGAGAACGCCCAGATCTTCCACGAGGTGCTCGACTACCGCTGGTACGAGGGGCAGCACCAGAACCGCGAGGTGCCGCTGATCGAGGCGGCCCGCGGATACGTCAGCGACGTGCTCTCGAAGTTGCCCGACGAGGTGATGAGCCCCGACTCGATGATCCAGGTCTCCGACGGCAGCCAGCTGAAACTGCACAACCCGTACGACCCCTCCGAGGGGTTCGCCGACCCCGACTACGAGCGGCCGGTCGACCCCTGGGAGCAGGAGGCCGAAGACATCGATCTGGTTGCGGCCTCCCGGCTCGACATCAATGCCCTGCGGGCGAAGGCCAAGAAGTGATCCACCGCTCGGGCGGGGTCAGGGCACCCCGAGCGTGAGCAGCAGGTTGGCGTAGGGACGCACCTCGCCGGTGGCGATCACCAGGGCCACGTCGCGCTGCCAGCACGCCTCGTAGAAGGCCATCCGCTCGACGCCCTCCCAGGTCACCTCACGCCCACCCCAGTGACGGTGGTCGGCCAGCAGCCCGCGGTAGTCACCCACGGCCGGCGACTCCCCGCCGGGCGCCTCGGGATCGGCCATGAACGCGGCCGCCTCGATGAAGCAGGCCTCGGCGACCAGAGCGACGATCTGCGCCGCCGGCACCGTGCCCGGGGTGAGGTTCAGGTGCACCCGTGGCACGGCAGGATCGGCTCCGGTGGCGTGGGGAAACAGGGCGTCGGCGATGAGCACCTGCGACCCGTGGCCACAGCGGGCCAGTCCGGCGAGCAGGTCGGGATGCAGGATGGGCGTGCGCAGCATGCCAGCGAGCGTAGTCGTGGGGCTGTCGTCCCCTAGAATCCTCGGGTGACCTTCCGCCTGTACGACACCGCCACGCGTGGCATCCGCGACTTCGAACCCCTCGTCGAGGGACAGGTGTCGATCTACCACTGCGGACTCACCGTGCAGTCGAGCCCGCACCTGGGACACATCCGCAAGGAGGTGGTCTTCGACGTGCTGCGTCGGTGGCTGACCCACAGCGGCTACGAGGTGACCGTCGTCGCGAACGTCACCGACATCGACGACAAGATCCTCGCCAAGTCGGCCGAGCGCGGGGTGCCGTGGTTCGCCCACGCCTATGAGTTCGAGAACGAACTGCACGCCGCCTACGCCTCGCTCGGCTGCCTTCCCCCCACCTACGAGCCGCGCGCGACCGGGCACATCCCCGAGATGGTCGAGCTGATCGGCGAGCTGATCGAGCGCGGCCACGCCTACCCGGCCCCCGACGATTCGGGCGACGTCTACTTCGATGTCGCCTCCTGGCCCCGCTACGGCGAGTTGTCGGGCCAGAAGGTCGACGAGATGGAGCCCGCCGAGGACGCCGACCCACGCGGCAAGCGCGATCCCCGCGACTTCGCGCTCTGGAAGGGGCACAAGCCGGACGAGCCCGCGACCGCCTCGTGGCCGAGCCCGTGGGGGCGCGGTCGTCCGGGGTGGCACATCGAGTGCTCGGCGATGGCCGGGAAGTACCTGGGCGACACCTTCGACATCCACGGCGGCGGCATCGATCTGCGCTTTCCCCACCACGAGAACGAGTTGGCCCAGTCGGCGGCCGCCGGTCGCGGCTTCGCCCGCTACTGGATGCACAACGCCTGGGTCACGATGGCCGGCGAGAAGATGTCGAAGTCGCTGGGCAACACCGCCCGAGTCTCCGAGGTCACGGCCACCTACGACCCGCGGGCCGTCCGGTTCTTCCTGGTCGCCCCGCACTACCGCTCGATGATCGAGTTCTCGGCATCGGACGAAGCCACCCGCGGTTCTCTCGACGAGGCCTCGAAGGCGATCGAGCGCATCGACGGCTTCCTGGAGCGGGCCTCGGCGGCGATCATGGCCGCCCAGTCCGCCGGGGTCGAGGTGGCCGCCGGCCGGGGCACCGCCCAGCGCGATGAGTTCAGCCGCAGCATGGACGACGACCTGGGCACCCCCGGCGCCGTCGCCGCCCTGTTCGGGGCCGTCACCGCAGGCAACCGCGCCCTGGCTTCGGGCGATGTGCAGGCCGTCGCCGATCACAGCATGGCGGTGCGGTTCATGCTCGAGGTGCTGGGGCTGAACCCGCTGGCGCCCGAATGGGCTCACCTGTCACGCCAGGCGTCGTCCGATCTCGAACCGGTCGTCGACGGGCTCGTGCAGGCGATGCTCACCCAACGCGCCGAGGCGCGGGCCCACAAGGACTGGGCCGCCGCCGACGCGATTCGTGACACGCTGGCCGGATTGGGACTCACGATCACCGACACCCCACAGGGCGCCACCTGGGCGCTCGACCAGGAACGGAAGAAGCACTGATGGCCGGCAATTCCTCGCGTCGCGGCGCGACCACCAAGGGCAAGAACAAGGCTGCCGGCTCCGGGGGGCGCATCCGTCGCTCGCTGGCCGGTCGCGGGCCGACGCCGAAGGCCGAGGACCGCACCTATCACAAGGCGCACAAGGCCAAGCAGGCAGCCGAGAAGCGGCAGGCGTCGCGTCCGAAGACGACGCGCACTGCGACGGCCGCGGACTGGGTGATCGGGCGCAACCCGGTCTTCGAGGCGCTGGAGGCCGGGCTGCCGGTGCGCCGGGCCTACATCGCCGAGGGTGCGGAGCGCGACGACCGGCTGCGCGAGATCTTGAAGTTCACCGCCGAGAACTCGATTCCCATGCTGCAGGTCACGCGAGCAGAACTCGACCGGATGACCGGCGGGCTCGCCCATCAGGGCGTGGCCGTGCAGTTGCCGACCTTCGAGTACCTGCACCCCGATGACCTGCTGGCCACCACGGTCGAGTCGGACACCGAGGGGTTGATCGTCGCTCTCGACGGCATCACCGACCCCCGCAACCTGGGCGCCATCGTGCGCTCGGCCGCGGCCTTCGGGGCGCATGGGGTGCTGATTCCGGAGCGTCGCTCGGCGGGCATGAATGCCGCCGCGTGGAAGACCTCGGCGGGGGCCGCGGCGCGCATTCCGGTGGCGATGGCGGGCAACCTCAACCGGGCTCTGGGCACCTTCGCCAAGGCTGGTTTCACGATCGTGGGTCTGGCCGGCGAGGCCGACACCGACATCTCGGGAGTGCCGGGGGCCGATGGCCCGGTGGTGCTGGTGGTGGGCTCCGAGGGCGAGGGCCTGAGCCGGCTGGTGCGCGAGAACTGTGACGTGCTGGCCACCATTCCGATCGGCAGCGAGGTCGAGTCGCTGAATGCCTCGGTGGCGGCCTCGATCGCGCTCTACGAGGTCATGCGCCTGCGCGGATGAGGCAAAAGTGACTGCTCGTCGCCGATGAGGGCCGCTGTGGGGCGCTGGTCGGGCTCGGGCAGTCATGTTTGCCGCACTGCGGGGTTCGACATCGGGCGAGGAGGGCTGTCGGCTGGCAGTAGATTGACCCCATAGCCCCGACAGCCCGCAAGGAGTCCCGCGTGTCCGACGTCAACACCCAGCTGAGCAGCGCCTACCAGACCATCCTTTCCGTGATCGAGCAGGTCGAGCCGCGGATCGCGCAGGCAACCCGGCAGGAGCTCACCGATCAGCGTGAGTCGCTCAAGCTGATCGCGAGCGAGAACTACGCCTCGCTGCCGGTGCTGGCCACGATGGGCACCTGGTTCAGCGACAAGTACGCCGAGGGCACCGTCGGCCACCGCTTCTACGCCGCCTGCCAGAACGTCGACACCGTCGAGTCGGTGGCCGCCGAGCATGCGCGGGAATTGTTCGGCGCCGAGTACGCCTACGTGCAGCCCCACTCGGGCATCGACGCCAACCTGGTGGCCTACTGGGCGATCCTGGCGCAGCGCATCGAGTCTCCGGCGCTGGAGAAGCTCGGCGCCAAGACGGTCAACGACCTCTCCGAGGACGACTGGGAGACCCTGCGCAAGACCTTCGGTGAACAGCGCGTCATGGGCATGTCGCTCGACGCCGGCGGCCACCTCACCCACGGTTTCCGCCACAACATCTCGGGCAAGATGTTCCATCAGCGCTCCTACGGCACCGACCCCGAGACCCAGCTGATCGACTACGACAAGCTGCTCGCCGACGCCCGCGAGTTCAAGCCGCTCATTCTGATCGCCGGCTACTCCGCCTACCCCCGTCGTGTCGACTTCGCCAAGATGCGCGAGATCGCGGACGAGGTGGGCGCCACCCTGCTCGTCGACATGGCCCACTTCGCGGGTCTGGTGGCGGGCAAGGTGTTCACCGGCAACGAGGACCCGGTGCCGCACGCCCACGTCGTCACCACCACCACCCACAAGTCGCTGCGCGGCCCGCGCGGTGGCATGGTGCTGGCCACGAGTGAGTTCGCCGGTGCCGTCGACCGCGGCTGCCCGATGGTGCTCGGTGGCCCGCTGTCGCACATGATGGCCGCGAAGGCCGTGGCGCTGGCCGAGGCCCGCACCGAGTCGTTCCAGACCTACGCCCAGAACGTGGCCTCGAACGCCAAGTCGCTGGCCGAGGGATTCCTCAAGCGTGGGCAGAAGCTGGTCACCGGCGGCACCGACAACCACCTGGTGCTGCTCGACGTCGGCCAGTACGGCCTCACCGGTCGCCAGGCCGAGTCGGCCCTGCTCGATGCCGGCGTGGTGTCGAACCGCAACTCCGTGCCCCAGGACCCCAACGGGGCCTGGTACACCACCGGTGTGCGGCTGGGCACCCCGGCGCTGACCTCGCGCGGCTTCGGCGCCGACGACTTCGACCGCGTGGCCGAGCTGATCGTCGACGTGCTGTCGAACACCACCCCGACCGCCACCGCGTCGGGCGCCCCGGGCAAGGCCAAGTACTCGATCGCCGACGGGGTGGCCGAGCGCACCAAGGCCGCCGCCGCGGAAATGCTGACGGCGCACCCGCTCTACCCCGGGCTCGAGCTCTGAGCGGAGCCGTCCTCCGCTTGCACTGATCCGAAACGGCGTCACCGTGGGGGGTTTTTTCCCTGGGTGGGAAGAAACCCCAGGGGGGAGACGTTTTTGTTTTGTGTGTGGGGGGG
>NZ_JBPJSQ010000006.1:0-596071 GCF_051192575.1 Aestuariimicrobium soli
GTGCTACAGCGGGGGAGTTTCTTACTGTGGGGAAAAAAGACCCTCCAGGGTGACGCCGTTTTGGTTCGGTGTGCAGGGGGGGTTCACCGCTGGCCCACCTCACGCTGGCCCAGCAGGGCGCGGATCTCGTCCAGCACCGCCTGCGGATCCCGGCGCAGGCGAGCCGGGGTGACGTAGAGCAGTCGCCAGCCCGCCACCTTGAGGGCGTTGTGGCGCCGGTAGTCCATCTCGATGGCGTGATCGTGGCCGTGGTGCAGGCTGCTCGCGACCTCGACGATGAGCCGGGCGCGCACGAAGACGACGTCGCCCACGTACGTCCTGCGGCCCACCCGGATCCGGTGATTCCCCCGCCAGCCGCGCAGCCCACCCGTGCGCAGGTGTCGGTGCAGGTCGAGCTCCGGGTGTGACCACGGGGAGTCTCGCAGCTCGGCCGCCAGGTCGAGCCACCGCCGCTGCCTCCCGTAGGGCGCCAGGCAGGCGGTCGCCTGCAAACTGTCGACGGTGACGCAGGCCTCCCGGAGGGCCTGGAAGACGGGCTCGAGATCGTCTCGCTCGGCACACCACAGCACCGCCGCCTCAGGAGTCAGGGTGGCGGCGACCCGGTCGTGCTCGAGCAGCGCATCGGGCCAGACCTCCTGTTCGATGAGCACCGGTCCCCGCGGAGCATGCCGCAGCCGTGGCACCGACACCTGCACCCGTTCGAGGCGCGCGGTCGGCCAGTGGGTGACCCGGGCGGCGGATCGTCCGAGCAGCACGGCATTCGGGTTCCACAGCAGGGTGGCCCGGGTCCAGGCGTCGAGATCGTGCTCCAGCGAGCGGGCCATCAGGATGCCCGGGTAGGGGCGGAAGCACTCGCCGCGCGCGACAGCTCGGCGCGCCTGGTTGGCCAGGTGTGGCACGTCGGTGACGCGTAGACAGCCTCCCCGGCGGTGCAGTTCGCGGGCGAGGTCCCCCAGTGAGTGGGTGACAGCTGAGCGGGTTACAGATGAGCGAGTCACACTGGGACTGTGGTCAGCGGGACCCGATTCGTCCCACCACGTTCTCGAGCCTGTGGATGACGCTTGCACCCGTCCGCGACCTGTGGACAACTCCGGACCCGCGCCGCCCCACCGCACCACCTCTCCTGACCACACCGAGCGGAAACGGCGTTACCCTGCGCGTTCTTGCCATCCAGTGGCAAGAACGCGCAGGGTAACGCCGTTTCGGATCGGTGCGGGGTCGGGATCAGGACGGGGTCGGGATCAGGACGAGGTCGAGGTCAGCGCAGGGTCGAGACCCGCGCCCCCACCTCAGCGGCCGAAGAGATGCCCCTGCACGGTGGTGATGAACGCGTTGACCGAGTCGGGCAGGTCGGCCAGGTGCCAGGTCTCGGGCGCGTGGTACCAGTCCAGATCGGTCGGGTCGGCGTGGGCATCGTCGTCGGCGGCCACCAGGGCCTCCAACCACCGGCCTCGTCCACCCAGCACCACCGCGTAGGGCAGCAGCTCCGAGAGCTCGTGGTACTCACGCCCCTTCGGCATGCGATCGGTGCGGTGGTGCTGCAGATCGTTCGCCAGCGCGTGCAGGCCCGCCAACAGTTCCGATCCCTTGGACGACCGGCGAGGCATCTGCGGGGCCAGGAAGACCACCCCGGCGGCGATGGCGATCAGCGCGAGCCCCCACAGGCCCAGCGTCGAGAAGGCCACCAACAGGCCGGCCACCAGCACGGCGAGGGTGAGCGCGATCCACCCGATCAGGGTCCAGCCGTTGCGGGCCTCGTCGGGGCGCTTGTCGAACCATCCCTGGGCGACGACGTCGTCGTAGAGCTCGTCCTGCACCTGGGGGATCACCGCAGACACGGCCGACGAGATCGACGACACCTTCACCTGCGGCCCCTCGACGGGGGCGACGGCGTCGAGCAGGGTCTGCTCGTAGGGGTGAAGCTCGCCCCGGCCACCCTCGCGGCGCTCGAAGGCCCAGTCGATCGACTTGTGGGCCGACTCCCGCGGCAACTCGTGGATGCGCAGGTGACCGCGCACCGCCAGGTCGATCAGGGTGGCGGTGACGTCGACCGGGTCGACGTTCTCGTCGGCGACCGTGCCGATCTGACCCGGACGAAGGTCCTCGACCAGCTGGAACTCCTCTTCACCCTCCCCGACCGGCGAGAACTCCGCGACCATCGTCGGGTGGCTGACGGCAGCCTCGTCGCGGCCGGTGCGCCGGTGCAGCGCCCACAGCCCGAGCGCGCCGAGCAGCAGGGTGCCCAGCGCCAGCAGCAGGCTGGTCAGGTTGGGCTGGAAGGCGCGGTCGAGGCTCCACTCGTAGTCGATGTCCTCGGTGACCGCCATGCCGGCGGCCTGCGTGGTGAACGACACCTGCACGACCTCACCCGGCCCGCGAGGGCCGTCGGTGAAGGTGGGGTTCGGCTCCTCGCCGGTACCGCCGGTCCACGAGGTGCACGCGGTCGGGTTGACGGGCGGGCCGGCCTTGCAGTCGACCTGGCGCACCAGCGTGGGCGCGATGATCGAGCCGGTCACCTCGTCCACCCCGATCGAGAGCCCCTGCAGCACGCGGTAGTCGAGCGTGGTGGTGTCGGGGCGTCCCGACACCTTCGGGTCGGCGTGGGTGGCTCCCTTGACGGTGTAGCTGATCTCGATCGGCTTGCCCTGCGCCTTGGCCGTGTCGATGCGAATCACCTTGTAGCCGGCGTCGTCCGAGACGGCGGCGCCCAGATCGGTGCCGCCGGCGGTCGCCTTCAGCCCCCCGATCTCGTAGCGGTACTCGGTCTTGTGCTCACCGGGCGCGGTCGTGGCGATCCGCTGCGAGATCTCACCGGGGGCGCCCTCGCCCAACGTGATGGTCTCCTTCAGGGTGAGCACGCCGCCGGCGTCGACGGAGCCGTCGACGACAAAGCTCTTGGCGGTCGACTCCGCGTGGGCCGACCCGGCGAGCGGTCCCGCGACGAGGGCACCCGCCACCACCAGGGCGGCTGCGCAGTTTCGTCCGAACGCCGATCGTCGGTCGTGGCGGGTCAGGAGCGATCCGTTCAACGCAAGGCCTTTCTTGTGCGTGCGGCGCGCTGCTGCGGCCGGGCACGCGGGGACGAGGTGGTGCTCACTATTCCACAGGGAAGGTTCCGTCACCGGACGAGTCGCGGCGCACTCGGCGTGCCACCCGGCCCGGCTAGTCTGGGCGCCGTGACGCAGCAGCAGTGGGGCCAGCAGGCCAATCAAGGATTCGGGGGTGCCCAGTGGGGCGCACCGACCGGACAACGACCCCATGGCTCGCCCCAGCAGTCGGGAACGAACGGCCAGTGGGGAACGAACGGACAGTGGGGCGCGAGCGGCCAGGGCTACGGTCAGCAGGCTCAGCCCTCGGGCCAGTGGGGCGGCCAGTGGCAGCAGCCGGGCCAGTACCCCGCGCCGGCCGGCGGCCACCGCCCCGGCAGCATGTATCCCGTTCCGGGCCCCCAGCAGCCCAAGGGACGAGGCCCCCTGCTGAAGCTGCTGATCGCCGCCGTGGTCGGCGTGATCCTGATCGCGGTGGTCGCCGCGGCGGTGCGCAGCCTGACAGGTGGCGGTGGCACCAACCCCACCAACACCCAGTACCAGCAGGAGGACTACAAGGTTCCCCCGCCCGAGGCCAACCCGCCCGAGATTCCGCTGCCCAAGGTTGAGTCCGACCTCGAGAAGTTCACCAAGCAGAACGCGGTCTACAACTCCACGGTGCCCAGCCCGACCCGCTGCGAGATGACCGAGATCAAGCTCGCCTCGTCGAGCAAGGCGCAGATCAAGCAGTCCATGGACGAGCTCACCGCCTGCCTGGCTCGCGTCTGGGATCCCACCCTGCAGAGCGCCGGCTACACCTTCGTCCGCCCCGTCTCGAACGTCTACTCCACGAGCATCACGACCCCCTGCGGCAAGGTGCCCACGGGCAACGCCTTCTACTGCGGCGCGAACCAGCAGATCTACCTCGCGACCGACCTGAACAAGGTGCTCCCCCCGGCCGTGGCCGACGGCCGATTCGTCATCGAGACCGTCATCGCCCACGAGGTGGGCCACGCCGTGCAGTACCGCACCGGCATCGGCGCCTCGTCGTCGTACATGATCCAGAACCTGCCCAAGACGCAGTCGTTGGAGATCAACCGGCGCCTCGAGGTGCAGGCGGACTGCCTCGCCGGGCTCTTCCTGGGCTCCGTCGCCCAGTCGCGCGGCATGACCGAGGCCGACCTCGAGAACATCCGCAAGACGATGGTGGCCATCGGTGACGACACCCTGTCGGGCAAGCCCGACATCGTCGGCAACCACGGACGAGGCGCCTCCCGCCAGTACTGGGCCGAGATGGGCATGGCCTCGACCAAGGTCGGCGCCTGCAACACCTACGTGGCGCCCGCCAACCTGGTGAAGTGACCCCCATCCCGGCTGACCCAGCCGGGTGATTCAGCCGGTCTGACTCATCCGATGAGCAGCGTCGTGGCGATCGCCGCGACCCCCTCGCCGCGCCCGGTCAACCCCAGCCCGTCAGACGTGGTCGCGGACACGCTCACCGGCCCGCCGAGCGCCTCGGAGAGCACGGCCTCGGCCTCCTCGCGGCGAGCCGCCATGTGCGGCCGGTTGCCGATCACCTGAACAGCGGCGTGGGCCACCTCGAAGCCCGCCTCGCGCACCCGCCGGGCGGTCTCGCGGACGAACGCGACCCCGCTCGCCCCGGCCCACTCTGGCGACGACGTGCCGTAGTTGGAGCCGAGATCGCCCAGCCCGGCTGCCGACAGCAGCGCGTCGCACAGGGCATGCGCAGCCACGTCGCCGTCGCTGTGCCCGGCGAGGCCGGCGGGCTCGTCCGGGAACGCCAACCCGGCACAGTGCATCGGATGCCCCTCGACCAACCGGTGCACGTCGGTGCCGATTCCGGTGCGCAGTTTCATCGTGCTCCCTTGTTCAGCTGGCCAGCTAGCTTCCGCCGGGCCAACACGGCCTCGGCCAGATCGAGATCGATCGGTTCGGTCACCTTCAGAGAGTCCCGGCTGCCCTCGACCAGGCTCACCGCGTGCCCCGCCCGCTCCATCACCGCGGCGTCGTCGGTGAGCTCGTCCGCCGAGGTGGCGATCGCCCGGTGGGCCGCCAGCAGGGCGGTCAGGTCGAACCCCTGGGGCGTCTGCACCGCCCGCAGCAGCGAGCGGTCGACGACGGACGACCCCCCGTGCGGCGACAGCGAGCGGATCGAGTCGACGACGGCCACGGCCGGCACCACCGCGGGAGCGCCCTCGGCCACCGCGGCCACCACACCGGCGACGACCTCGGTGGGCACCAGCGGGCGGGCGGCGTCGTGCACCAGCACCACTGCGGAGGTGACGCCTGCCCCAGCCAGCGCTTCCAGACCGGCGCGCACCGAGTCCTGCCGGCGACGACCCCCGCCGACGAAGTCGACCGGGACGCCCACTCCCCTCAGGGCGTCCTCAAAGTCGGGGCGCAGGTCGTCCGCCGTCACGACGACGACGCGAGCGGCGCCGCCGGAGACCAGCGCCTCGACGCTGTGGCGCACCAGTGGCCGCCCGGCCAGCGACACCAGCGCCTTCGGGGTCGACCCCCCGAAACGAACGCCGGAGCCGGCCGCCACCACCACGGCGACGACCGGCTCCGTCAGGTCTGATGTGTTCACGCGTCGGACTCTAGTGGGAGCACCGACGCGCACGGGTCAGGAGGCGAGCACCTCGTCGAGGAGCACCTCGGCGCGATCCTCTTCGACCTTCTCGGCCAGAGCGAGCTCCGAGACCAGGATCTGGCGAGCCTTCGCCAGCATGCGCTTCTCGCCGGCCGAGAGGCCTCGCTCGCGCTCGCGGCGCCACAGGTCACGGACGACCTCGGCCACCTTCATCACGTTGCCCGAGTGCAGCTTCTCGAGGTTGGCCTTGTACCGACGCGACCAGTTGGTCGGCTCCTCGGTGTGCGGGGCCCGCAGCACGCTGAACACGCGCTCCAGTCCGTCCGCGTCGACCACGTCACGCACGCCGACCAGGTCGAGGTTGCACGCGGGCACCCTCACCACCAGGTCATTCTGTCCGATGATCCTCAGCACCAGATAGAGCTTGTCCTCGCCCTTGATCTGGCGGGTCTCGATGTCTTCAATGACAGCAGCCCCATGATTGGGATAGACCACCGTTTCGCCGACCGTAAAAGTCATGAGTTGGAACCCCTTTCGCAGAACCCAGTCTAGCACGCCCCCGGGGCCAGCCACGAAGCGTTCGTCCTAGCCAGAGGCGAAATCGGGGTTCCACCGAACCCTTGACAAACGCGGCCTGGGTGTGCTCGACGCGGCCATCGTCGGCCTGACTTGCCCAAACGCAGGGCATCACTTTTCGCTAGGCTGTCGCCGACGGGTCGACTGCACCTGCGCCGACCGTCCACCCTCGATCGCCCGTGGAGGAATCATGAGCACCGCTCCCCGCCGCATGCCCGCAGCACGTCGCCTCGGCCTCGGCATCGCCGCCGCCCTGATCGGCGCGGGCGCGTTGTCGGGCTGCGTCTCGACCGAGGTGGCCGCCCCCTACACCCCCGGCATCGGCATCAACGCCGAGCAGCAGGGCGTCAACCTGCGCGCGGTCACGGTCGTCGCCAAGGACGGCAAGGGTGTGCTCGCCGGCTCGCTCGACAGCGCCAGCGGCGACACCCTCACGGCCATCAAGGGGTCGGCCACCGGCTCCAACTTCGAAGACCTCGGGGCCCTGCAGACCGGCTCGACCACCATCCAGCTGCCCGCCGGCACGTTCGTGAACCTCACCGAGAAGAAGATCGCGCTCAGCTCGGACGACCTCGTCCCCGGCCTCTACGCGCGGCTCACCTTCACCTTCGAGAAGGCCGGCGAGCTGACCGTGCTGGTGCCGGTCGTCGATGCCGACCAGCCCGACTACGCCAGCGCCCAGCCGCAGGGCTGAGCCTCAGCCCTCGAACTTGTAGCCCAGGCCGCGCACGGTGACGACCAGCACGGGATGGGCCGGATCGGCCTCGATCTTGGCGCGCAGCCGCTTGACGTGCACGTCGAGGGTCTTGGTGTCGCCCACGTAGTCGGCGCCCCAGATGCGATCGATCAACTGCCCACGGGTCATCACCCGGCCGGCATTGCGCAGCAGCATCTCGAGCAGTTCGAACTCCTTCAGCGCCAACCGCACCGGGGCACCGTTCACGCTCACCTCGTGACGTTCGACGTCGATGCGCACCCCCGAGCCCTCGATCACGTCGGGAGCGAGGTCGAACTCCTGACCACGGCGCAGCACGGCGCGAATGCGGGCCACCAGTTCGCGATGGCTGAACGGCTTGGTGACGTAGTCGTCGGCCCCCAACTCGAGCCCGACCACCTTGTCGACCTCGCTGTCGCGGGCCGTGACCATGATCACCGGCACGTTGCCCCGCCGACGCAGCTGACGACACACCTCGGTGCCCGGCATGCCCGGCATCATCAGGTCGAGCAGCACCAGGTCGGCCCCACCGCGGTCGAACTCGGCGATCCCCGCATCGCCGTCGGCGGCCTCGGTGACGTCGAAGCCCTCCCGGCGCAGCATGTACGCCGTCGCCTCGCGGTAGGACTGCTCGTCCTCGATGATGAGGATGCGGGTCATCGGGTCACCTTTCGGGAGGGGGAATCGTCCGACTGGGGCGCCCCAGCGGAGGTCGAACCAAGACTGCCCTGTCGCACGCCGTCGGGGAAACCCTCCAACGACTCGGACTGGTCACGCTGGTCGTCGGCGAGCACCGGGAAGCTGAGGGTGAACGTCGACCCCTGCCCCACCTGGCTCCACACGTTCACCGTGCCGGCGTGCACCGCGGCGATGTGCTTGACGATGCTGAGCCCCAGGCCGGTGCCGCCCTGGTCGCGGCTTCGTCCGTAGTCAACGCGGTAGAACCGCTCGAAGATGCGCTCCTGCTCGTCGGGCTTGATGCCGATGCCGTTGTCGGCGACGGCGATCTCGGCCAGATCCTGGTCGGGGTCGGGCACCCGGCGGTGGGTGATCACCACCCGCGAGTGCGCGTCGGAGTAGGCGATGGCGTTCTGCAGCAGGTTGGTGACCGCCTCGGCGAGTTGATCGGCGTCACCGAGGATCTCGACGTCGCCGTCACCGAAGGTGAGGATGCGAATGTCCTTGGCCTTGGCCAGCGCCCGGCAGCGGTCGATCGCGATCGCCGACAGGTCCCCGATGGCCACCGGCGAGGCCGCGAGCATGGGGTCGTCCGACTGCAACCGCGACAGTGCGATGATCTGCTTCACCAGCTCCGAGAGACGCCCGGCCTCGAACTGCATGCGCTCCGCGAAATGGACGACCGCGCCGGGGTCGTCGGCGGCCTCGAGCAGGGCCTCGGCCAGCAATGAGATCGCCCCGATGGGGGTCTTGAGTTCATGGGAGACGTTGGCGACGAAGTCGCGGCGGGTCTCGTCGACCCGCAGCAGGGGCGACCGGTCTTCGGCAAGCACGATGATGGCGCCGTCCTCGAGCGGTGCCACGCGCACGGTCAGGTGCATCACCGGGGTACCGAGGCCCCGCTTGAGTTCGACGTCGCGAGTGATCGCGCGGTCGGTGCGGCGCACCTCGCGCACCAGTTCGAGCACCTCGGTCAAGGACACCCGGTCACCGCGGACGAGGCCCCAGGTGCGGGCCAGCACGTTCGAGTGGGCCACCTCGTCGTGGGAACCGACGATCACCCCGGCACTGCGCAGCACGCCCAGCATCAGGCCCAGCTGCGGGTTGATCGTGGTGACCTCGTGCCGCAACGCTTCGCGCCGACGACGGCGCCTGCGCAGCAGGGCCGAGACGGCACCCGTCACGACGGCGCCGAGCAGAGCACCGAGCAGCAGGGCGAGCCAGGGGTTCACGATTCACGAGCATAGGACGTGAACCCCCGGCGCTCAGCCCCGGAGCGGGCCGGCGGACCGCACCCAGCGCCCGTGGGCACACGCTGTTCAGGCACTGTTCACCCCCGATTCAGGTGCTGGGTGGTCGGGACGCCACCGAGCGACCCTAGGCTCATGCCCGATGCCTGCCACAAGCAGCCAAGCCACAAGCAGCCAATGGGGCCGAGCGGTTCCGGACGCTGATCGACGGCCCTGACTAGGCTGGAGGCATCAGACGTACCCACTGACTGTTTCAGGAGCACCCGTGCGCGCGAGCTACCACGCCGAACTCGACGGCCTCATCACCGACCTCGTGATCCTGGCCCGCAACGGCCAGACCGCGCTGAAGGACGCCACCGTGGCGCTGTTGACCGCCGACCAGTCGGTGGCGGAGCGGGTGATCGCCGAGGACGTCCACATCGACGAGCAGGCCGAGTCGCTCGAGACCCGCGCCTTCAACCTCCTCGCCCGCCAGTCGCCGGTCGCGGGCGAGCTGCGCACCTGCGTCGCGGTGCTGCGCATGACCTTCGAGCTGGCCCGCATGGGTGACCTCGCCGCCCACGTCGCCAAGATCGCCCGCATGCGCTTCCCCGAGCGCGCCGTGCCCGCCGATCTCGAAGCCAACTTCGCGCGCATGGCCGAGGTCGCCGACGAGATGATCACGGTCGCCTGCGCCACCCTGGAGGGTCGCGACGCCGACGCCGCCCTCAAGCTGGTCGAGCGCGACGAGGAGATGGACACCCTGCGCCGCGACCAGTTCAAGCTGCTGCTGGGCAACGACTGGAACCACGGTGTCGAGGCCGCCGTCGACGTGGCCCTGCTGGGCCGCTACTACGAGCGGATCGCCGACCACGCCGTCGCCATGGGCCGTCGCATCGTGCTCGTGCTCACCGGCGAGGTGCCCGAGGGCGCCAACTGGCCCTCGACCTACTGAGTCGCCGGGAATCGACCCCGGACGAAACGCGAACCGCGCGGCACCCAGGTCGAGTGCCGCGCGGTTCGCGTTCGTCCGTGGTCGGAGTCAGTGACTCACTTCTTGCCCTGGTTGGCCACTGCCTTGATCGACTCGGCGGCGGCCTCGGGGTCGAGGTAGCGACCGCCCGGGGTGACGGGGGCGAAGTTCTCGTCGAGCTCGTAGTAGAGCGGGATGCCGGTGGGGATGTTCAGTGCGGCGATGTCATCGTCGGAGATGCCGTCGAGGTGCTTGACGAGCGCCCGCAGCGAGTTGCCGTGGGCGGTGATCAGCACCGTCTTGCCGGCCACCAGGTCGGGCTTCACGTCGGACTCCCAGTAGGGCAGCATGCGCGCGACGACGTCCTTGAGGCACTCGGTCAGCGGACGCTCGGCCTCGGGGATGTCGGCGTAACGAGCGTCGTTGAACTGCGAGAACTCGTTGTCGACATCGATCGGGGGCGGCGGCACGTCGTAGGAGCGGCGCCACTGCATGAACTGCTCGTCACCGAACTGGTCGCGGATCTCGGTCTTGTTGAGACCCTGGAGCTTGCCGTAGTGGCGCTCGTTGAGGCGCCAGCTGCGCTTCACCGGAATCCAGTGGCGGTCGCACCCGTCGAGCGCGAGGTAGGCGGTGTGGATCGCGCGACGCAGCACCGAGGTGTGCAGCACGTCGGGGAGCAGGTCTTCGGCCTTGAGGAGCTCGGCGGCCTTCTTGGCCTCGCCGACACCCTTCTCGTTGATGTCGACGTCCACCCAGCCGGTGAACAGGTTCTTGGCATTCCACTCGCTCTCGCCGTGGCGGAGCAGCACAAGGTTGTAGCTCATGCTGGCGAGTCTATCGACGCGGGCCCGCCCGGCTCGGGCTAGTTCACCACTTGCTGGTTCACAGCCCTGCCGCCTCACGGCTCGGTGACGTTCGAGCTCGTGGACGGCGGCCACCTCGTGCTCCCACCGGTCTCGGACGAACGCACCTGCTCCGGATCGGTGGTGTCGTGTTCACCCCTGCGGGCGTTGTCGCGCCGACAGCGGGGTCGGTACCTTACCCCGATGCGCACTCCCCCTTCCGGGGCCCCCGGCCCGTCCGTGACGACTGCCCCATCGATCGCCGCCGAGGTGCGTGCGATCCTCGCTCACCACGGGTTGCCCCACGATCGCCCACTGGAGTCCGTCGACGGGTTCGCCAATCTCGTCGTGGTGAGCGGCGACCTGGTCGTGAGGTTGAACACGGGACGACTGGTCGACGCCTTCGCCCATGAGGCGGAGGTGCTCGAGCACCTTCCCCCCACCATTCCCCACGCCCGAGTGCTGGCCCACGGCCAGCGGGACAGTGGCGGGGAGTACCTCGTGGTGACGCGTCTTCCGGGCGCCCATGTCGAGTCCCGGTGGGCCTCCCTGACCTCTGCCCAACGGGTCGACGTCGGACGAGACCTTGGCCGGGCGCTGCGGGTTCTCCACGCACTGCCCCGGCAACCGTGGATGGCCAACCCGTGGTCTGACCTGGCGGTCGCGGAACGACGCTGGCGGGACGCCTACCACGCTCCGGAGGAGCACGCCCGATCCCTGGTGGCGAGCGCACGCGGTCACGTGGCCGGCACCGATCCCCTGCTGGACCGCATCGACGCGCTGGTGGCCGATCTGCCGCTCGAGCCGGTGGAGGACCAGATCTTCGTCCACACCGACCTGCATCTGCGCAACGTGCTCGTCGCGGACGACGGCACCCTCTCGCTGGTCGACTTCGAGGGGTCACGCTTGGGCACGCGGTCGATGGAACTCGACATGCTGCTGCGCTCGGCCCGGGAGTACGACCAGGTGGAGTTGCTCACCGGACTGCGTGAGACCCATCCCGACCTCTTGCAGATCACGGGGCTGGTGAACCGGCTGGTCGTCGCCGAAGCCATGTGGCACTTGGTGCAGTTGCATCATTGGCAGCCGGGGCAGACCTGGACGAAGGATCCGATCATCGGACTCCAGCGGGTGCTCGACGGCAGCTTCGAGGCCGACCTGCTCGAGCTGGGCGGCCAGCCCCCCCGGGGGCAGCGCTGAATGCGACAGAATTGGGTCATGCCCATCGCTGTCGTCACAGGAACCTCGTCCGGGATCGGGGCGGCCACGGCCCGCTGGCTGGCCGGGAACGGTTGGAAGGTGGTGTGCGTGGCCCGCCGCACCGATCGGATCGAAGCGCTGGCCCACGAAATCGGCGGCATCGCCGTCACCTGCGACGTCACCGCCCCCGATCAGGTGGCGAGGTTGGTTCAGGTGGTGGACGAGTCCGGTGGATGGGTCGACCTTCTGGTGAACAATGCCGGAGGCGCGCTCGGGCAGGAGCCGCTGGCCGAGACCGAGCTCGACCAGTGGGAGCAGATGTACGCCGCCAACGTGATCGGGGCCGCTCGTGTGACTCAGGCCCTGCTGCCGGCGGTCAGGCGCGCCGAGGGCACCCTGATCTTCATCACCTCGACCGCTGCCGGGGCGCCCTACGAGGGTGGCGGAGGCTACTGCGGGGTGAAGGCCGCGGAGCGATCAATGGTGGGCGCGCTCCGGCTGGAGCTGGTGTCCGAGCCGATCCGGGTCTGCGAGATCGCACCCGGGATGGTGCACACCGAGGAGTTCTCGCTCACGCGCTTCGGCGGTGACCAGCAGCGGGCCGACGCCGTCTACCAGGGGGTGGCCGCCCCGCTCACCGCCGACGACATCGCCGAGATGATCGGCTGGGTGGCCGAGCGGCCGCCGCACGTGAACATCGACCGGCTGGTGGTTCGTCCGCGGGCCCAGGCAGCCAACCACAAGGTGCACCGCGAGCCCGTCGGGAGGGCGTGAGCGTGGCCCTCGACGTACTGGTGGTCGGGCTCGGCTTCGGTCGCCACTTCGTGCCCATCTACCAGTCGCACCCGGCGGTCGGTGAGGTCGGCGTCGTCGAGCCGGACGACGCCCTGCGCGCGACGGTGGTGACCGACCGGCGCCTCGAGCACGGCTATCGCGACCTCGACGAGGCACTGGCGGGCGGGCTCTGGGACGCGGTGCACGTGCTCTCCCCCGTGCGCTTCCATCACGACCAGGTGCGGCATGTGCTGACCAGCGGGCGCACTGCGCCTCGGCGGTGCCGATGGCGACCTCGCTGGCCGACCTGGCCGATCTGGTCGCGCTGGCCGACACTTCCCCGGGCAGCTACACGATGATGGAGACGGCCCTGGCCACCCGGGAGTTCTTCGCGGCCCGCGACCTGCGCGACGCCGGCACGCTGGGGCGGATCAGCTATGCCACCGGCGAGCACCTGCAGAACCTCGACGGCTACCCCCACTACTGGCTCGGCTACCCGTCGATGCGCTACTCGACGCACGCCCTGGCACCGCTGCTGGTGCTGGCCGAGGCCCGGGTCACGCGGGTGCGGTGCCTCGGCTCGTCCGCCCTGGAACAACGCGGACGCTCGGCCAGCGTCACCCGCCTCGAGCCCGATGAACGCCCCGACCTGGTGCCGGAGGCGCTGCACCCGCACCTGGGCGGCGATCACGGCGGCTCACATCCGCACCTCGTGCACGCCTTCGTGGGGGCGATCGCCGACGGACGAGCCCCCGCCGTCGACGCGCGGATGGCGGCCCGGATCACGGCCCCGGGCATCTGCGCCCACGAGTCGGCGATGCACGGCGGCGATCCCGTCGAGGTGCCGCACTACTGAGCCGCTTCGGCGGACGACCGGCGGTCATTCGGCGGACGGGCGCCCGGGGTCGTCCGGGCAGGCAACAATGGCCCCCGTGGAGACGCTGATCGAACTGTTGGGCATCGCCGGGGTCGTCATCGCGGGCACCGCGCTGGCCGACCGGCTGCGCATCGCCGCCCCGATGATGCTGATCGCGCTGGGGGTGGCCGCGTCGTTCGTGCCGAGGGTGCCCGAGATCCACCTCTCCCCCGAGGTGGTGCTGCTCGGGTTGCTGCCCCCGCTGCTCTACGCGACCGCGATCCAGACCTCGATCACCGATCTGCGCGCCAATCTGGCACCCGTGCTGCAACTGTCGGTGGTGCTGGTGCTGGTCACCACCGTCGCCGTCGGTGGCGTGGTGATGCTGGTGATGCCCGAGGTCGGCTGGGCGGTGGCGCTGGCGATCGGGGCGGTCGTCGCCCCACCCGACGCCGTGGCCGCCACCGCGGTCGCGCGCCGGATCGGCCTGCCCCGCGACGTCGTGTCGATCCTCGAGGCGGAATCGCTGCTCAACGACGCCTCGGCTCTGGTGGCGCTGCGCACCGCCATCGTCGCCATGGCCGCGGCGGTCACCTGGCAGGGGGTCACCCTCGACTTCCTGGTCGCCGCCGGCGGCGGGTTGCTGATCGGCCTGCTGGTCTTCGTGGTGGTCGCCAAGGTGCGCAAGCTGCTGTCGTCGGCCCTGCTCGACACGGCCGTGTCGTTCGTCACTCCCTTCACCGCCTACCTGATCGCCGAGGAACTGCAGGCCTCGGGAGTGATCGCGGTCGTGGTCGCCGGCATTCTGCTGGGCCACAAGGCGCCCGTGGTGCAGACCGCCCAGTCGCGGCTCAACGAGACCCTCAACTGGCGCACCATCTCGTTCCTGCTCGAGAACGCGGTCTTCCTGCTGATCGGACTGCAGGCCCGCCGCATCGTCGGCGAGGTCGCCGAGTCGGGCATGTCGTGGCTCACCGTGGCGGGCGTGTGTGCCGCCACCCTGGCCTGCGTGGTGGTCGTCCGCCTCGTCTTCGTGCTGGTGTTGCAGGCCGTGCGCAACCGGCGGCGACCCGAGCACCGGCGCAGCCCGGGCAGTCACGGGGTGGTGATCGGCTGGGCCGGCATGCGGGGCGTGGTCACCCTGGCGGCGGCGTTCATCCTGCCGGCCGAGACCCCGCACCGCGACGTGCTGCTGCTGATCGCCCTCACCGTCGTGCTCGGCACCCTGTTCGGGCAGGGCCTCACCCTGCCGGCACTCACCCGCGCGCTGAAGGTTCGTCCCCCCGACCCCGCCGTCGACGCTCTCGCCCGCGCCACCCTGCTGCAACAGGCGGGGGCGGCCGCCCACCAGAAGTTGGACGAACTCGCCGTCGACAACACCCATCAGGTGGTCGACCTGCTGCGTAGTCGGGTCGACCAGCGCTCGTTCTCGGCCTGGGAGCGGCTGTCGACCCAGGGGGACGAGGAGTCGCCCAGCGAGCAGTACGCCCGCGCCCGGCTGGCCATGATCGGCGCTGAGCGCGAGCGGGTGCTGGAGATTCGCAGCGAGGGCAACACCCCCTCCGACGTGGTGCGCGAGGTGCTGGGCATGCTCGACCTCGAGGAGTCGATGATCGACGTCGCCAGCGAGGAACGATCGACCGTGCGCGGCGGCAGCCTGGGCGTCGAGGGCGGCGACTGCGACGACCTGCTCAGTCGGGCCGCCGTCGAGACCGCGGCCGACCCGGTCTGCCTCGACTGCGAGCGTGAGGGGCTGACGCCGGTGGCGCTGCGCCAGTGTCTGGACTGCGGCAACATCGGCTGCTGCGACTCGTCCGTCGGGCAGCACGCCACGGCCCACTTCCGCGCCACCGGGCACCCGGTGATGGAGTCGGCCGAGCCCGGCGAGAACTGGCGCTGGTGCTACGTGCACTCGCGCACCTCCTGAGTGGTGGCTGGGTCTGCGGGTGCATGATCACTGTCATGAGTGAGCCCGCCCTCATTGATCAAGCCCTGAGTGAGCCCGCGATCCTGTGCGTCTCGTCCGAGAACGTCGACGTGCTGCGCACCCAGTTCCAGCGGTACGCCCACGAGTACGACGTGCGGCTGTGCGGCAGCGGGGACGAGGCCACCCGGGTCGTCGCGGAGATCACCAGCGCCGGTGGCCGGGTGGCGTTGGTGGTGGTCGAGGACGAGATCGACGGCCAGCCCTGGTACCTGGCCCTGCAGGCGCTGCGGCAGGCGGTGCCGAACAGCCGTCGGGTGATCGTCACCCCCTGGTCGCGCTTCCTCCAGGTGGCCCCGACCCTGCGGGCCGCCGTGGCCAAGGGCAAGGCCGATGCCTACCTGCTGCTGCCCCGGGGCCCGCGCGACGAGGAGTTCCACTCGGCCATCGTGGAACTGCTCAACGACTGGTCGGCCACGCAGGCCGCCGTGGTCGAGACCCTGCAGATCATCAGCCCGACCCGCGACGCCCTGGTGCGCGAGCTGAGCGAGTTCCTGCTGCGCACCGGCACCCCGTTCGGCGTGCACACCCCCGACTCGGTCACCGGACAGGAGGCCCTCGCCGAGGCCCCGAAGCTGGTCGGCCAGTGGCCGCTGATCCGGCAGCCGCACACCGGCGAGGTGACGCCCTGCACGTCGGTGCGCCAGGTGGCCGAACGGCTCTACGGCCGCCCCGACGACATCGCCGTCGACGAGGTGGTCGACGTCGTCATCGTGGGCGCCGGACCGGCGGGACTGGCCGCCGCCGTCTACGCCGCCAGCGAGGGGCTGTCGACCATCGCGATCGAGAGCGAGGTGGTCGGCGGGCAGGCCGGATCGAGCTCGATGATCCGCAACTATCTGGGCTTCCCGCGCGGGATATCGGGGATGCGCCTCGCCCAGCGGGCCCGCGGTCAGGCGATCAGGTTCGGCACCCGGTTCTTCACACGCTGGCCGGTCACCGGCATCACCCCGTCACCGGGCCCCGGGGAACCCCACACCGTGCACACCGAGGGTGGTGCGGTGCGGGCCCGGGCGGTCGTGCTGGCCACCGGGGTCACCTATCGCCGGCTCGGACTTCCCGAACTCGAGGAGCTCGTCGGCCGCTCGGTGCACTACGGGGCGGCCATCGCGATGGCCGCCGAGATGGAGGGTCAGGACGTGGTCGTGGTCGGCGGTGGCAACTCCGCGGGGCAGGCCGCCGTGCACCTGGCCCGGTTCGCGCGCTCGGTGACGGTGGTCGTGCGCCGCCCCGATCTCACCGAGACCATGTCGCGCTATCTGATCGACGAGCTGGCCTGGAACCCCCGGGTGACCGTGCGGGGTTCGAGCCGGGTGGTCGGTGGCACCGTCGAGGGGGACGAGCTGACCGCCATCGAGGTGGAGCAGGTGCTCACCGGCGAACGGGAGTCGTTGCCGGCCCGATCGCTGTGCCTGCTGCTCGGCGCCGACCCGCACACCGACTGGCTGCCCGACCAGATCTGCGTGGACGAGCGCGGCTACGTGCAGACGGGGGCCGACGTGCCGAGCGACCACTGGCTCGACGACCAGCCGCCGGCCCCGCTGGCCACCTGCGTGCCCGGCATCTTCTGCGCCGGTGACGTGCGGTCGGGGTCGATGAAGCGGGTCGCCTCGGCGACGGGCGAGGGGGCGGCCGTCGTCTCCCTGATCCACGCGCACCTGGCAGCCTCCGCCGCCGCGGGCGACTGAGGGGGCATCCCCCCACCCGACCTGCGGGGCTTTTTCGCAAGGGTCGTCCGACGTATTGAGGGCCTCACCCAAACGTCACGGGGAGTTCACCGCAGGGCGGTTCCGATGCCCACTGGGGTGCCTACGTTCGAGTGAGGTCCGCCGCCAACCCCGCGGATCCCGCACCGTTCCACTCCGGTCGGACGAGCGAACGGAACCACCCGAAGGGACTCCCCCATGCGTTCTCTCCTGCCCCTGCTGACCCGCTCCCACGAGGGCGGACGCAGCGCAATGACCTGCCACTACAAGTGCGGCGACGCGTGCGCCAAGCCCGACGCCAATGACTCGTCCAACGCCTATTTCGGTGACGTCGTGGCCGCCTCGGTGTCGCGGCGCACCGCTCTGGCCGGCGTGCTCGGCCTGGGCCTGGCCGGCGTGGCGGCCCCCGCGTTCGCGCAGGGCGACGACACCGTCAGCCGGCCCGGCGGCGGCCGGCTGGTGGCCGACCGCTTCACCGGGATCGCTCCCCAGCCCGCCGCGACGGATGATGTCGTCGTGCCCGCCGGCTGGCAGTGGAAGCCCGTGATCGCCTGGGGCGACGCGGTGCTGCCGGGAGCCCCGGCCTTCGACTTCGAACGCCAGACCGTCGACGCCCAGCTGAAGCAGTTCGGCTACAACAACGACTTCCTCGCGATCCTGTCGCGGGGCGCCACCAAGGCCACGCTGGTCGCCAACCACGAATACACCAACGACGAGCTGATGTTCCGTGGTTACACCGGTTCGGCCTCGCTCACGACGGCCCAGCTCGAGGTGATCATGGCCGCCCACGGCATGACGGTGGTCGAGGTCGAGCGCCGCAGCCCGAACCACGCCTGGCAGCCCGTCGTGACCGGCAAGCGCAACCGCCGCATTCACACCCACACCGAGTTCGAGGTCACCGGCGCCGCCGCCGGCCACGACCTGCTCAAGACCTCGGCCGACCCGTCGGGCACCCGCGTGCTCGGAACCCTCAACAACTGCGCCGGCGGGGTCACCCCCTGGGGCACCATCCTGTCGGGTGAGGAGAACGTCGACCAGTACTTCAACGCCACCGGCGCCCCCGCCGATCGCCTCGACAGCCTCAGGCGCTACACCATCACCTCGGGCGGGCGTGGCTGGGAGCGAGCCGATGCCCGCTTCGCGGTCGCCACCGAGCCCAACGAGGTGCACCGCTTCAACTGGATCGTCGAGATCGACCCCGAGAACCCGACCTCGACCCCGAAGAAGCACACGGCTCTCGGCCGGTTCAAGCACGAGGGCGCCGCCGTCACGGTCGACCCCGACGGCACCGTGGTCGTCTACTCCGGCGACGATGCCCGCTTCGAGTACGTCTACAAGTTCGTCTCGTCGAAGACGTTCGCCCCGGGCGGTTCGAAGCAGGCCAAGGCCCACAACCTCACCCTGCTCGAGGAGGGCGACCTGTACGTCGCCTCGTTCACCGGCGACGGCACGGCCGACGGCGAGTGGGACGGCACCGGCACCTGGCTGCCGCTCGTGGTCGACGGTCAGTCGAAGGTCGCGGGCATGTCGGTGGCCGAGGTGCTCGTGTACACCCGCATCGCCGCCGACAAGGTCGGCGCCACCAAGATGGACCGCCCCGAGGACGTCGAGGTCAACCCCGTCAACAACCGCCTGTACATGGCCATGACCAACAACACGGCCCGCGTGCCGTCGCAGGTGGACGAGGCCAACCCCCGCGCCAGCAACAAGCACGGCCACGTGGTCGAGCTCACCCCCAGTGCCGGTGGCCACGCCGACGCCTCGTTCACCTGGAAGCTGGTGCTGATCTGCGGCAACCCCGACGATGCGACCACCTACTTCAACGGCTACGACAAGTCCGCGGTGACCCCCATCAGCTGCCCCGACAACGTCACCTTCGACCAGGGCGGCAACCTGTGGATCTCGACCGACGGTCAGCCCGGCACCCTCAACCACTGCGACGGCCTGTTCATGATGCCGGTCGACGGCCCCGAGAAGGGCAAGCTGTGCCAGTTCCTCTCGGTGCCCGTGGGCGCCGAGACCTGTGGCCCCTGGATCATGGAGGACGAGAAGTCGGTGCTGGTCGCGGTGCAGCACCCCGGTGAGGTCGACGGCGCCAGCCCCGACCACGTGGTGACGACCTTCCCCTACACCGGGGTGGGGCAGCCTCGTCCGGCCGTGGTGCAGGTCATCCAGGCCTGAGCCCGCGTGCGGGTTGGCCTGAGCGGTTTGCCTGCCGAACCTGCCTTTGCCGCTGCCGCAACAAGGGCAAAGGCACGCCTGGGAGGCAAACGCGAGTGTCCTGTGGCGGGATCAGGCCCGCATCCGATCAGGCCGGAACGTCAGGCCGGAACCCGTCAGGCCAGACCCGTCAGGCCAGGGCGACCAGTGCCTGCCCACCCTGAACGGCGTCGCCGGCCTTCACCAGCACCGCGTCCACCGTGCCCGCGGCCGGTGCGGTGATCTCGGTCTCCATCTTCATGGCCTCGAGCACCAGCAGCACGGCGCCGGCCTCGATCTGCTGGCCCTGTTCGACCATCACCCTGGCCACCGATCCGGCGAGGGGGGCCACCACGGCATTGGCGGCCGCGGCGGGAACCGAGGCGGTCGTCCGCACCGGGGCGCTCATCGCTCCACCGCCGATGACGATCGGGCCGAGCGCCGTCCGCTCCTCCTCCTCGACCTCCACGTCGACCAGATACTCGGTTCCGTTGACGGTCACCTTGAGCTTCATGATGTCTCCTGACTTGCAACTGGTCTGGGGTCAGCGCCGGCCGACCGAGCGGTCGTGGGTGCGGTTGCGGGTCTCGGTGGCCCAGCGGTGCCCACCCGAGAGGTGGATGGCGCGCACCTTGGCCTTGTGGCCGAGGTAGGCGGCCACGGCGGCGCTGATGGCCATCACGACGTCGTCGGGCACGACCTGCGACGCCTTCAGGGTCGCGATCTCGCCCTCGAGGCCGGCCACGCGGTCGTTCAGCTGCACCAGCAGCGCCTTCAGCTCCGCCAGGTCGGCGGCGCTGGTGTCGGGCTTGTCGGTCATCTCCAGTCCCCCGATCAGGCCGGCCCGAGGCCGTGCTTCTTGGCCGGACGAAGCTCGCGCTTGTTGACCAGCTGCGCGAGCGCCGTGGCGATCTGGTAGCGGGTGTCGGCGGGGTCGATGACGTCGTCGACGAGTCCGTGGGCCGCCGCCATGTAGGGCGAGCTGAAGGTCGTCCGGTACTCCTCGACGAGCTCGGCCCGCCGGCTGGCGGGGTCCTCGGCCTCGGCGATCTCCTTCTTGAAGACCACCGCGGCGGCACCGTCGGCGCCCATCACGGCGATCTCGGCGGTCGGCCAGGCGAACACCCGGTCGGCGCCCAGGTCCTTGGAGCACATGGCCAGGTACGAGCCGCCGTAGGCCTTGCGCATCACGACGGTGATCTTCGGCACCGTCGCCGCCGAGTAGGCGTACAGCATCTTGGCGCCGTGGCGAATGATGCCGCCGGTCTCCTGCGCCACGCCCGGAAGGAAGCCCGGCACGTCGACCAGGTTCACGACGGGAATGTTGAAGGCATTGCAGAACCGGACGAACTTCGATCCCTTGTCGGAGGAGTTGATGTCGAGCACGCCCGACATCACCGAGGGCTGGTTGGCGATGAAGCCGACGCTCTGGCCGACCACTCGTCCGAAACCGACCACGAGGTTGGGGGCGAAACCGGCCTGCACCTCGAGGAAGTCCTCGCGGTCGACGATGCGGCGAATGACGTCGCGCACGTCGTAGCCCTTGCGGCTGTCGTCGGGGATCACCTCGCGCAGCTCGGTCTGGGGCTCGACGTTCTCGTCGGGGTCGACGATCGGCGGCTCCTCGGAGTTGTTCTGCGGCAGGAAGCTCAACAGCTTCTTCGCGATCAGGATGGCCTGCTCGTCGTCATCGGCCACGAAGCTGACCACCCCGGAGGCCATCTGCGCGTCGGCACCACCCAGGTCGTCCGCGGTGACCTCCTCCCCGGTGACCTGCTTGATGACGTTCGGCCCCGTGATGAACATGTGGGCCTTGCGGGTCTGGATGATGAAGTCGGTCAGGGCCGGCGAGTAGGCGGCGCCACCGGCGCACGGGCCGGCGATGATCGAGATCTGCGGCACGGCACCCGAGAGCAGCACGTTGGCGTAGAACACCTGGCCGTAGCCCGACAGGGAGTCGATGCCCTCCTGCACGCGGGCACCACCGGAGTCGTTGATGAAGACGAAAGGGGCGCCGTTCTTCAGCGACTCCTTGAGGGCCTGAGCGACCTTGATCGAGTGGGTCTCACCGGCCGACCCGCCGGCCACGGTGAAGTCCTGGCTGGCCACGTTCACCGGCCGGCCGAGCACGGCGCCCGAGCCGGTGACCACGCCGTCGGCGGGCATGTCGGCGGTGTCCATGCCGAAGGCGGTGGTGCGGTTGCGGCGGAACGCGCCGACCTCCTGGAACGTGCCGGGGTCGAGCAGGGCCTCCAGGCGCTCGCGCGCGGTCAGCTTGCCCTGCGAGCGCTGCTTCTCCAGGCGCTTCTCGCCGCCGCCGAGCTCCACCTGGGCGCGGCGCTCGTGCAGCTGGGTGATCAACTTCTCCATCGCTTCAGCCATGGTCCATCCTGTTCGTCGTCGCGGGTTTCGTCGTCGCGGGTGGTGGTGCAGGTCGTTCGGCCGGGCGCTCAGGCCTGCTCGACCTTGATCGCGTGGGTTCGTCCGGCCAGGGTCACGTTGTAGGTGATCGGGCCGCGCACCGCGTTCGCGCTCGAGTCGTTCGCGGACCTCTCGGCGGCCAGCTGCTCGGCGGTCTTGCCGACGCTCTTCGGGCCGTCCGCACGGGTACCGAAGAACTTCGGGGCGACGCCGGGGAACATGGCGTTGGTGAGCACGTCCTCCTCGGAGCCGTTGAAGCCCGGAAGTGCTGCGGCCTGCTCCTGCAGGTGGTCCCACTCGGGCTCGAGCAGGTCGGCCGGACGCACCGAGATGGGCTCCTTCTTGGCCTGCGCCTTGGCGATCTCGACGACCTCGGCATTGCGCTCGCCGAGGCATTCGCCGTAGTAGCCCAGCATCAGGTCGGCAAACTCGCCGGTCATCACCTTGTAGCGGCCCATCAGCACGTTGAACACGGCCTGGGTGCCCACGATCTGGCTCGAGGGGGTGACCAGCGGCGGGTAGCCGGCATCGGCCTTCACGATCGGCACCTCGGCCATCACCTCGCGAATGCGGTCGCCGGCGCCCTGCGCCTTCAGCTGCGACTCCATGTTCGAGAGCATGCCGCCGGGGATCTGCGACGAGAAGATGTCGGTGTCGACCAGCGTCGCAGACTCGAACTCGGCGTACTTCGGACGAACACCCGCGAAGTGGTCGCGGATCTTCTCGAGGCGACCCATGTCGAGCCCGGTCGTGTACTCGGTGCCCTCGAGCATCTCGACGAGCGACTCGGTGGGGTTGTGGCCGGGGCCCAGGCTCATCGACGAGATCGCGGTGTCGACCACGTCGGCGCCGGCCTCGATGGCCTTCATTAGGCTCACCAGAGTGACGCCGGTGGTGGCGTGGCAGTGCACGTTGACCTGCACGTCGCCGTAGGTCTCCTTGATGCCGCGCACGATCTCGTAGGCGGGCTGCGGCTTGAGCAGGGCGGCCATGTCCTTCAGAGCGATCGACTCGGCTCCCATGTCGAGCAGCTGGCCGGCGAGCTTCACATATCCCTCGACGGTGTGCAGAGGCGAGATGGTGTAGCAGATGGTGCCCTGGGCGTGCTTGCCGGTGGCCTTGACCGCCTTCATCGCCCGCTCCATGTTGCGGGGGTCGTTGAGGGCGTCGAAGACACGGAAGACGTCCATGCCGTTCTCGGCCGACTTCTCCACGAACTTCTCGACGACCAGGTCTTCGTAGTGGCGGTAGCCGAGCAGGTTCTGGCCGCGCAGCAGCATCTGCAGGCGCGAGTTCGGCAGCAACTGGCGGAAGGTGCGCAGCCGCTCCCACGGGTCCTCGTTGAGGAAGCGGATGCACGCATCGAACGTGGCACCGCCCCAGCACTCGACCGACCAGTAGCCGGCCGCGTCGATGTCGGCGCAGGCGTCGACCATGTCTTCCATCGCCATGCGGGTGGCCATCAGGCTCTGGTGGGCGTCGCGCAGCGCGACCTCGGTGACGCCGATGGTGCGGAGGCTGCCGGCCTTGTGCTCGCTCATGACGCTCACACTACTTTTGCTCCAGCGCGTCGATTGGGCGGGGGTCCCGCTTGGCGCCCGTGACCGATCTGGGACGATGGTGGTGCTCGTGTGCCGTTGTCGGCCGGGGGTGTGGCAGGGTCGTGGCGACGAAAGGTTGCCGCCCATGAATCCAGGTGTTGCAGGCCCCCGCCTGACCGGCGTCGTACCCCCGCTGCTCACCCCGCTGACCCTCGACGGAGACCTCGACCGGGTCTCGCTCGAGCGGCTGGTCGCGCACCTGCTCGAGGCCGGGGTCGACGGCATCTTCGCGCTGGGTTCCAGCGGTGAGGTCGCCTTCTTCGACGACCGGTGCCGGGCCGAGGTGCTGGCGGCCGTGGTCGAGACGGTCGCCGGTCGGGTACCCGTGCTCGCCGGCGTGATCGACATGCAGACCTCGCGGGTGCTGCAGCACGTGCGGGCCGCCGAGTCCGCCGGCGTGCAGGGCATCGTCGCGACGGCTCCGTTCTACGCCATCACCGGACCGGACGAGATCGAGACCCACTTCCGCACCCTGGCGGCGGCCACCGACCTGCCCGTGTTCGCCTATGACATTCCCGTCTGCGTGCACACCAAGCTGTCGGCCGACCTGCTGGTGACACTGGGCGCCGACGGTGTGCTCGCCGGGGTGAAGGACTCCTCGGGTGACGATGTCGGTTTCCGCCGATTGGTCGCCCTGAACCGCGCCCAAGGGTCACCGCTGAGCCTGCTGACGGGCCACGAGGTGGTCGTCGACGGGGCCTACCTCGCGGGGGCCGACGGCGTCGTCCCGGGGTTGGGAAATGTCGATCCGGCCGGCTACGTGCGCCTGCACCGGGCGGCTGCGGCCGGTGACTGGGAGTCGGCTCGCCTCGAGCAGGACCGGCTCGCTGCCCTGTTCGAGATCGTGTTCGAGCCCTCCGACAAGGTGGGGCCGGCCGCCGGCGTGGGGGCCTTCAAGACGGCCCTGCGCGAGTTGGGAGTGCTCAGCACCAACGTCATGTCGGCGCCGATGGCGGCCATCGAGGGCCCCGCCGTCGGCCGCATCCGCGAGCGGCTGGTCACGGCGGGACTGCTGTGAGGCCGTGGGTGGCCGCGCTGCGCGGTCGGCTGATCGTGAGCTGCCAGGCCTACCCGGGAGAGCCGATGCGTCACGCCGAGACCATGGCGCAGGTGGCCGAGGCCGTCGTCCGGGGAGGGGCGGCGGCGGTGCGCGCTCAGGGGTTGGACGACATCGCCCTGGTGCGGGCTCGACTGGTGCGGGCCCGACTGGTCGAAGCTGGGGTCGAGGTGCCGGTGATCGGCCTGTGGAAGGACGGCCCGGCCGGGGCCCCGTTCATCACGCCGACGCTGCGGCACGCCGTCGCCGTCGCCGAGGCGGGGGCCGACGTGGTGGCTCTCGACGGCACCCTCAGGCCCCGCCCCGACGGACTGACGCTGGCCGAGACGCTGCGCCGACTGCGCGAGGTCACCGATGCTCCGGTGATGGCCGACTGCGACTCACTGGAGTCGGGGTTGGCAGCCGCCGAGGCCGGGGCCGAGCTGATCGGCACGACGCTGGCCGGCTACACCGACGCGCGTCCGCCCACCGAAGGGCCCGACCTCGAGCTGCTGGCCTCGCTGGCCGCCGCCCTGCCCGACCACCCGGTCATCGCCGAGGGCCGCGTGCACACCCCCGCTCAGGCCAGGGCCTGTCTCGAGGCGGGGGCGTTCGCGGTGGTGGTCGGCACGGCCATCACCCACCCGACGTCGATCACCGGCTGGTTCGTCGAGGCATTGACCGGCTGAGGTCCCCGGCCGGCGGGCCTGGATCCCCCCGCTGCCCATACCGGCTGGCCCCCGCTGGGCCGGCCCTGATGACAAACTTCGCGAAGGGTGGCAGCCGGAGCCGGGGCGACCGGCCATGATGGGCGCATGAGTCTGCCCGCCACCCGCCCGGCCCTCCACCTGATGGCCGACACCTGGATCAACGACCCCAACGGCCTGGTGCACGCCGACGGCGTCTGGCACGCCTTCTTCCAGCACAACCCGTCGGGCCCGAGCTGGGGCAACATGTCGTGGGGGCATGCGACCTCGACCGATCTGCTGACCTGGACTCCGCAGCCGGTCGCCCTGCCGAACACCGCCGACCACGCCTGCTTCTCGGGTTCCGCGGTGCACGACGTCGACGACACCGCCGGGTTCGGCGCCGGTGCGCTCGTGGCCCTCTACACCGCCGCCCACGAGCCGGGTTCGCCGCACGCCGGGCTGCAGACCCAGTTCGTCGCGCACTCGCGTGACCACGTGCACTTCACCCGCTCCGAGTCGCCCGTGCTCGACCGGAACTCCGCCCACTTTCGCGACCCCAAGGTCGTCCGCTGGCAGGGCGACGACGAGGCGTACTGGGTGCTGGCCGCGGTCGAGGCCGTCGACAACGCGGTGGTCCTGTACCGCTCCGACGACCTGCAGCACTGGACGCCGCTCTCGGAGTTCCGCTTCCCTGGCCTCGTCAGCCCGCAATGGGAATGCCCCGACCTGTTCCCCCTCGAGGTCGACGGCCGCCGCCGCTGGATCATGATCGTCTCGGTCAATCCCGGCGCCATCCAGGTCGGCTCGGGCACCCGCTGGTTCTTGGGCGACTTCGACGGCGTCACGTTCACGGCGGACGAGGCCCACCCCTCGTCGGGTGGCGACCCCGCCTGGCCCGACGGCTGCTGGCTCGACTGGGGCAGCGACAACTACGCCTCGGTCACCTTCTCGGGAGTGCCGGCCACACCGGGTGGGCCCGCCGGGGCGCTGCCGCGCACCGTGATGATGGGCTGGCACGACAACTGGGACTACGCCTTCACCCTCGCCGACGACGGTTTCCCGGGCATGCTGACGGTGCCCCGCGAGGTGTCGTGGGTGGCCGATGACCGCGACCCGGCGCGGGCGGGCACCTTGCGCCAGTGGCCGGTGCGGGAGCTGTTCGACCGCCTGGGCGAGCAGGCGCTGGTGAAGGTTGCCGGCGGCCCCGGAGGCACGTTCACGGCGCCCGCCGTAGGGTTCACCGCACTCACCCTCACCGACCAGCAGGAGCTCACCATCGGCTCCCACCGCCTCAGCTGGGTCGGCGACGAGCTGACGCTCACCCGGGCACCGCTGCCGCTGCCCTCGGGGAACGAGCTGCCGGCCAAGGCGGTGCGCGCACCCCTGCGGCCCGGCCTGACCGAGCTCGAGGTCGGCATCCTGACCGACCACGGCTCCCTCGAGCTGTTCTGCGACGGGGGCCGCACGGCGCTGGCCAGTCTGGCCCTGGGCGAGAGCGGCGCTCGTCCGTTGTCGTGGACCGGCACGGTGGCGAGGGTGAGGGTCGCCCGCCTGAGCTGACTCGCGCGTCTGAGCCGGCCGTGAGAGGGAGGGTGCGTATCTGAGACGGCCTCTCCCGCTGACCACCCCGCGGGGTGTGCAATGGGGTCGGGGGCACGGGTGGTCGGGATGGTCGCCGCACCCCCGCGCATGTATCACGGGCACCTTGGGGCGCTCCTGCTCAACAACGATTCCTGCACTCCTCGGGAGGATCCCGTGCCCATGACGCCCGCTTCGTTCCTACGGGTTCTCGACCCGCTCACCTCGTCACCGCTGCCCTCGGGACGACCGCCTCGTCCCACCCTCTATCTGGGTGACGTGGTGCTCGTCCGTGGTCTGCCCGGCCGGGGGCAGGATGCACCCCTGGAACTGCTCACGAAGGTGGCCGCCGAGCGCGGCATCGAGGTGGTGCTGGAGTCGCCGATCGCCACCCGCAAACCCACCCGGTTGACCGCCGCGATGCGCACCGATCGTCTGCTCGCGCCGATCGCGGAACGCCACGCCGAGGCACTCGACCCCGTGTGGGTGACGACGGCCCGACTGGTGGGGGGCGACCAACCGATCGACGCGTGGCCGATCCTGCAGGCCGCCCGGCGCGCCGACCCCGAGGTTGCCCGCGGGCTGGCTCTCGACCACCTGCTCTCGCTGGCCGCGCCCGACTACCAGGGCATGCCCTATTACGTCTCGATGCCCTACTACGTCTCCATGCCGTACTACGTGTCGATGCCCTACTACGTGTCGATGCCGGCCGGGGCGCCCCCTGCGGCCCAGTACACCCAGCCCGGCAGCGGCGGCCGCTCCCCCGTCGCCGTGGTGCTGCCCGATCCGGCGCTGCGTCGTCGGTCGCTGAAGCGGCACCCCGTCGTGGTGGTGCCCGACACCGCGCTGGGCGCTCACTCCTGGTTCACCGACCCCACCTTCGCCACCGATGTCGTGCACGCCTGCGGCCTGCGGCTGGGCCTGAACGGTGATGTGCCCGCGGCCCTCCCGACCCCCGCGCGCAACCCGCTGGACGGGTCGGTTCCGGTCGACGCCGGGCACGCCACCTTCATCGCGGGCATCCTGCGCCAGCTGGCTCCCGAGGCGCGGGTGCAGGTGATCCCGCTGCTCGACGACACCGGACGCATGCCCGAGGGTGCGCTGATCCAGGTGTTGGCGCTGCTGCTGGTGCGCCACCTGGATGCCCTCAACCAGGGCACCACCGACGACCTCGTGGATGTGCTCTCGCTCTCGCTGGGCTACTACCACGAAGACCCCGACGACGCGCTCGAGGACGCCCCGCTGCGTGCCCTGCTCGACCAGTTCGGTCGGGCAGGCGTCGCGGTGGTGTGTTCGGCGGGCAACCAGGCCACCACCGATCCGTTGTACCCAGCCGCCTTCGCCCCGGTGGTCGACCCCACCGCCGGGTCGCGGTTCGATGCCGGGGTCGTGCCGCTCACCTGCGTGGCCGCCCTCAACCCCGATCGGACGACCGTGGCCTACTTCTCCAATGCGGGGCCCTGGGTCTCGGCCCATCGCGCCGGCGCAGCCGTGGTGAGCACGGTGCCGCAGGATCTCGACGGTGAACTTCAGGCCAGCGCCGGTCTCGACGACGGGGCACTGCGTCGGGCGACCATCGACCCGGAGAACTTCGCCGGTGGCTTCGCCATCTGGTCGGGCACCTCCTTCGCCGGCCCGGTGCTGGCCGCCGAGTTGGCCGCCCGGCTGGCGGACGACCCGTCCCTGTCCGAGTGTGACCGTGACACCCAGGTGCGGCGGGCGTGGGCGGCCCTCGAGCAGACGGTGGGGTGGCGGCCATGACCTCGACCCTGCCCCGCACCTCGCTGGCCGACGCCGCAGCCGAGGCCTTCCGCGACCACCTGGCCGGTCGTCCCGAACGGATGCGCGATCTCGTCGACCTGGTCACCCCGGTGTTGTGGTCGGTGGCCCGTTCGGCGGGACTCACCCCCGAGGAGGCCGAAGACACGGTGCAGACCGCCTGGCTGACGCTCGTCCGTTCGCAGGCCTCGATCCGGGATCCGCAGACCGTGCTGGCCTGGCTGTTGACCACCGTTCGGCGCGACGCCTGGCGGGTCAAGCGGCGCACTCGCACCACCGCACCCGAGCCCGAGGTGGTCGTCGCCACCGACGACCCGGCCGCCGAAGCGATCGCGCACGACACCAATCGCACCCTGTGGGACCACGTCGCCCGCCTCAACCCCCGCTGCCAGGCGCTGCTGCGCGTGGTCGCCCACGCCCAGACCGCCGACTATGCCGGCATCTCGGCGGCGCTCGGCATGCCGGTCGGGTCGATCGGCCCCACGCGCGGACGATGCCTCGCGGCCCTGCGCACCTCCCTGTCCGCCGACCCGCGCTGGAGCTGGTGACTGCCATGAACGAGAATCTGACGGACGACGACCTGCTGCTGCTCGCCCGGATCGCCACCGCCGAGGCCGCCCACGATCCCCTACCGCACGGCCTGCTCGAGCGGTTGCACTTCGCCCTGTCCATGCAGGCGATGGAGGCCGAACTGGCCACCATCACCGACGAGCACCTGGCGCTGGCCCGCGGCGGCCCCGTCCGGGCGGACACGATCACCTTCACCAGCTCGACCATCAGCCTGACCGTGCTGATCGCCGAGGACGACGGCCCCAGCGGAGGGTCCGTGCGCATCGACGGCTGGGTCACCGGCGGCGGCGTGCGGGTCGAGCTGGTCACCGAGTCGGGTTCGACCAGTCGCACCTCCGACGCCACCGGGCGACTGGTCTGGGACGAGGTGCCGCACGGCCCCGTGCACTTCCTGGTGCACCCCGTGCGGGCGGCGGCCAGACCGGTGGTCACCCCACCCATCGAGGTGTGAGTGGACGACCCGGACGAGCTGTACGAGCAGGCCCGCACGGCCCTGAACGAGCACCGCACCGACGAGGCTGCGGTGCTGCTCGGGCGTGCCCTCGCAGCCTGCCCCGCCGACCGGCTCGAGCTGCGGCTCAGGGTGCGGGTCTCGCAGGCGTGGGTGGTCTTCGAGCGTGACGGGCCCGGCCCTGCCCAGCGGGCGCTGCGGGCGGTCGTCGGCGATGCCCAGGCAGCGGGACTGGCGGCCGTCGAGGCGACCGCCCAGTCACAGATCGGCATCCTGTTGGCGCGCTCAGGTGAGTTGGCTGCCGCCGCTCGCGCGCTGGCCAGGGTCGACCCCGAGGCACTCCCCGTGGCCGATCGCATGCGCCTGCTGATGAACCGGGGCACCATCGCCTCGCAGGTCGCCCACTACCCCGAGGCGATCGCCGACCTCTCCACGGCCGCCGAACTGGCGGCCGCCGAAGGAGTCGGCCCGCTGGAGTTCATGGCCCGCCACAACCTGGGCTGGGTGCTCTTCCTGCGCGGCGACATTCCCGCCGCACTCGCGGCCATGCAGCAGGCCGACGACATGCCGGTCGACCTGAACCGGTCGGTGCTGCGGCTCGACCAGGCCCGCGTGCTGATGGAGTCGGGTCTGCTCACCGACGCCCGCGACCGGTTGGAGGCCGCGCGCACCGACGCCGAGGGCGACCGGCAGGCCGCCGAGATCGACGTCACCCTGGCCCGCTGTCACCTGCTGCTGGGTCACCCCGACGAGGCCCACCTGGCCGCCAGCCGCGCCGCCGCCGCCTTCGCCGCCCGGGCCGAGGAGTTCTGGGAGCGCCGGGCCCGCCTGCTGCAGGTGGCCACTCGTCCGACCCTCGACGACGCACTCGACCTGCGCGACGACGCCCGTCGGGCGGCCGACCTGCAGACGACCCGCCAGTCGTCCGAGGTGGCCGTGCGCAGCGCCGTCGGCGACGAGATCGCCCGCATCACCCCCGACACCGAGCTCGGACGAGACCTCGCCCGCGACCTGGCCGCCCTGGTGCGAGCACCGGCGCTGTCGCAGCAGACGTCGGCCCGGTTGGCCCAGGCCCGACAGTCGGTGGCCGGGGGTGATCCGGATCGCGCGCGCAGGGTGCTGCGCACGGCGAGCAGGCGGCTGGTCCGCGCGCAGCTGGGGCTGGCCAGCCTCGACCTGCGCACGGCCATGGCGGTGCACGGTGAGGAGGCCGCCCAACTCGACCTGGAGCTCGCCAGCGGACGCGGCGCGGTGGCGCTGCTCGAGACCAGCGAACGCTGGCGCGCGGCCACCCGCGGGGCCCCGCCCCAACTTCGCCCCGCGGACGACTCGGTGCTCGCCGACCTCGCGTCGCGACTGCGGGTGTTGCGCGCCGAACTGCAGCCGGGCGACGCCGTCACGCTGAGACAGATCGGCGACCTGGAGCGAACGCTGCGGGAGCACTCGTGGGCCAGGGTGGCCGAGTTGCCCGACCGGGTGACGACCCTGGGGCACGCCGCCCTGCGCGCGGCGGCGCACCGCGCGGGGGCGACGGTGGTGGTCGCCGTGCGTCGGGGGGAGCGGCTGGCCGCCGTGGTGTTGTCGCAGGCCCCGACCCGACTGGTCGACCTCGGGTCGGTGACCGAGGTCGTCGATCTGGTCGAGGCGACCCGCGCCGACCTCGCCGCGCACGCCCGACTGGGCGACGCCCACCCCTTGTCGGGGGCGGTGCGCGCGTCGCTGAGTGCCCATCTTGACCAGCTCACCCACCGGGTGGTCGAGCCGCTCGGTGAGCTTGTGGGCCAGCTGGTGGTGGTGCCGTCGCGAGCGCTCTCGGGGCTGCCGTGGGGGTCGTTGCCGCCGTGGGTGGGGCGTCCGGTCACGGTGGCGCCCACCGCGTCGAGCTGGGCCCTGACCTCGCAGCGGGTGGCCGATCCCCGGGTGGCCTGCGTGGTCGGGCCCGACCTGCCGGCTGCCCCGCGGGAGGCCGCGGCCGTCGACCGGCGCTGGTCCGGAGCGCCGGTGATCGGGCTGGTGAACGCGCTCACCGAGGCCGATGTCGTGCACGTGGCGGCCCACGGCGAGCACCGCGGCGACAACCCGCTGTTCTCGAACCTGCTGACCGACCAGGGCCCGGTGTGGGCCCACGAACTCGAGGGCGCCTCCGTTCGCGCCAGCCATGTGGTGCTGTCGGCCTGCGAGATCGGCCGCGCCACCCATCGTCCGGGCGACCAGCCGCTGGGGTTCACCCACACGCTGCTCACCTGCGGGGTGGCCTGCGTGGTCGCGCCGGTGGCACCCATCGCCGACGATCTGGCGGCCACCGTGATGGACGGCTACCACGCCCGCTTGGCCGCCGGCGCCGAGGCGGCGGTCGCACTCGCCGAGGCCACGGCGGCCGACCCGGCGGCCGGCGCCTACACCTGCTTCGGTTCGGGGTGGCGCGCCGGCTGACCCGGCGGGGTCCTGCCAACTGGGGCAGCCACGATGGCCTTCCGTAGCTCTCAGCTACCGAACCCGCTCGTGGCTGCCCCCGTTGGCGCGCGCCGGTCGGCACCCGTCTGAGTCGGGGGTATCACCCGCGGTGCGGGCTCCTCTTGCAAGAGGTGAGGACGACAGCGTCCCCACCTCATCCCACGAGGAAAGGCTGAACCATGGTCCAGGCAATGGGTCCGACCTACGCCGGCGGCACCCAACCGATCGTCAAGGACGGGTACGCCGTCCTCTACCTGCCCGACGTGTGCAACCGCGACCTGATCGCGGCGGGCGAGTCGCCGGTCTTCTACTACATTCCCAACCAGGTGCGCATGGCCCGCAAGGACGGCCCCGACAAGGGCGACTACCTGTTCAACCTGCTGCGCTTTTCGGGCACCGGCGGCGAGGGCGTCATCGGTGGCGGCGGAGACGTCGCCGGCGGCATGCTCACCTTCTCGGTGACCGGCGCCCTGCCCGAGGCCACTCGACGTCAGGCCGAGGACGCCATCACCGCCCAGTTCGCCGAGTCGACCGATGCGTTCTGGGGGCTGAAGGGCCGCAGCAAGCCGCCGACCTTCCGGCCGGCCATCATCGCCCAGACCACCACCAGCGTGTCGAACCTGGCGCCGACCGGGAGCGGTTTCCCGACCCAGGATCCCGGCACTCGCAGTCTGGGATCGGGCGGTTTCCGCGCCATCGGCATGCCGGCCAGCAAGGCGCTCAAGCGCGACGCCGAACCGATGCCGCCGGTCACCACCGACAACAACCTCGACCCCTGGTACTGCGTCATGCAGGGGCAGGGCTCGGGCTCGATCGACCCGACCGGCACCCACGCCTTCTCGGGACTGCTGGGCAAGTACCCCACGTCGGTCGCCTGGGCCGGGTTCCACGGCACGGCCAGCCCGCTGATCGTCATCCAGAACTACAAGCTGAAGGTCTGGTCGCCGGTGTGCACCATCAAGATCGACGGCAACTGGGACTCGGTGTTCAGCCACTTCTCGGCGGCCGCCTCCGGCCGCTACCTGTGGGCGAAGGTCGATGCCCAGGCCGAGTTCAACAACCTGCGCAAGTCGGGCGACATCAAGGTCGACATCAAGGTCGACACCACCCTTCCCGGGGCCGACGAGATCGGCAAGTTGATGGAGGAGCGCTCCGACCTCGTCTTCAACAAGTTCATGGAGATGGCGCAGAAGGTGATCTTCGACCCGCCGCAGCCGCAGGTCGAGGCCGCCAAGGCCGAGTCGGGCTCCAGCTTCTTCTCCCCGTGGGGCGTCGGGCTGGCGCTGAAGTACCGCCGCGACGAGACCCATCTCGAGTTGCACTACGAAGAGACCAAGCAGTTCGCCTACCTGCAGGACCACACGGTCTCGTCGTCGCTGGCCGGCATGGCCGACGAGATCAAGGCCGACCCCGACGGCGAGCGCAAGTACTTCATGACCGTCTACCTCGACGACTGGCCCCGCCGACTGGCGCGGGTGGTTCGTCCGGTGGCCAGTTGGGACGACAAGACCGTGCAGTTCCTGTCGGCCCAGATCGGCTACCCCAACACGGCCGGCGCCATCAACTGGGAGGGGCACAGCTTCTCGTCGTCCGACGGCAACGATCCGACCTGGAAGTTCCAGACCGCCCAGAAGGAGGCCGCCGACGTGCAGGGGGCTCCCTCGGGCTGGACGCCCGACAAGACGTTCGTGAAGCGCAAGGTGCACCTGGCCGAGCCGCCCAGTGAGACGGCCGATCCGTACCACCGTGTGCAGATCGAGAAGAATGTCATCGACCTCGACCCCGAGCCCAACGGCACCCTGCTCAACGACACCACCCTCGAAGTGCGCGCCGACAACGCCGGACGCATCGCCGTCGGGCCGATCTCGCTGGGGGCGATGCTCGAGGACAAGTCCCAGACCGTCGAGGTGCTGATGGAGGCCACCGACGCCCAGTACGAGTCGCTCGGCATGACGCCGGTGCGGTTCCGGTGGGGCTTCGACGACCTCGACGCCGACCGCAGCTGGACCGTCTTCTCGGGCGATCCCGCACTGCTGCCCTACTACCGCTACAAGGTGACCGCGACCGTCAAGGGCACCCTGTTCCGCAAGGGCCAGTCGTGGACCGGTCCGTGGGTCGAGTCGAACGGCAACGGCCCCATGATCGTGCAGGTGCCGATGCCGGACGATCCCGGCGTCACCACGCGTGCCCTGACGGACGACCGGGTGCATGCCCTGCGCCAGCTGGGCCGCGGACTGCCGGCCGATGCCGACCCCGACCAGACGGGTGCCGACGACGAGACCGGGGCCGACCAGAACGGGTACGACCAGGGCGACCAGCCCACCGCGGAGGCCCAGGGGGCTCCGCAGGACGAACCGCTGACGGCGCCCGTGACCCGCGAGCTGACCGTCACCCGCACGGTCTCGGCTGCGCCCGCCACCTTCCTCGGCTACCGGGTGTGAGGCGGCCATGTCCACGATCGTCGACGTGCGGCGTGATCCACGGGGGGTGGCGCTCGCCAACGTGACCGTGCTGCTCGACCACGCCCCCGCGCCGCACGAGGCGATCACCGAGGCGGTGCTCCGGGTCAGTCTGACCCTCGACCTGGTGTGCCGCCTCGACCGGCTGGCGTGGGTGAGGTTCACCCTCGCCAGCCCCGACGGTGACGCCGCCACCGTCGAGTCGCGCGGACCCTTCGGCCAAGCGGCGCTGCAGGCCAGCGTCGCCGGTGAGCAGGCCCGACGCCTGCTCACCGGGCTGGCCGCCGGGCGCACCACGCCCCAATCGGACGACCCGGTGGTGCGCGTCGAGGCCCGCCGCGATGACGGCCTCGCCGGCCAGTGGCGGGTGAACCTGCTGGAACTGCTCTCCCCCGTCGTGGCCGAACGACCCGACGACGTGCTGCACCTGATCACGGTCGATGGCGACCAGGTGCCTCGTCCGCGATCGGCCCGCGCCAGCCGGGACGCCATGGCGATGCCGCTGATGCGACTGACCGCCCAGGCCGTGGCGCCTCTCACCCAGGTGGTCGCGCCGACCCCGCTGGCCACCCTGACGCCGATCAACGGCACCATCAGCGGACTTCGGCTCGACCCGGGTCTGGTGGTGATGTTCCCGGTCACCCCCGCCGAGACCGGGCCGGTGCTGAGCGGTGAACCACTGCTCGCCGACAAGGGGGACGACACCCGCTGGTACCTGCCCGAGGTCACGCTGGTGGCACCGGCCGCAGGGGTCGACGCCGAGGACTCCCCGTTCACCTTCGACCTGCGCACCGCCGGTCACCAGTCCGACGGCACCACCGGCCTCGAGGCCACCGTGACCCTGACGCTGGCGGCCGGGCCGTCCGAGGCGACGTTGGCCGCGTGGCATGCCGCCGGTGACCCCACGCTCAAGCCCGTGCCGTGCGCGGTGCAGGTCGGGCTGTCGCTGCCCTTCCGGGACGAGCTCGGCGCCACCCGGGCCGAGGTGGTCGCCGCGAGCGAGACCGTGGTCAACGGCACCTTCGGTGAGTCCGGGTCGACGGTGACGGTGCGGTTCGTGCTCGCCGACACCTGGGCGCGGCTGGCCTACGGGTCGCTGTCGACGCCCGGCTTCCAGGAGAGCCCCGCGCAGCTGGTGGTGACGCTGGCGCACGCCGGCTGGCGCCCCGAGGCGACCGGGCCCCACGTCCGCGTCGAGGGACTGAAGCTTCAGCGCTACCCGATCCTGGCCACTCGTCCGCAGGTGGCCCTGCGCAAGCTCGATCAGCCCGATCGCACGCTGGCCTCGACCCATCTCGCCAGCCTCGCGAAGGCCAAGCTGCGCATCCAGCCAGCGCTGCAAGACCTGCATGCCGTCGACGAGGTGGCCGTCGCCCGGCACACCTGGGTGCAGTCGACGGTGGCCCTCCAGGTGCCGGCGATGCTGCCCTGCGCCGACCACGGCCAGCTCTACCGCCAACTCGGCACCGCCCCCGGCGACGGCTGGCGGGCGATCGGCTGCCAGCCCGCCCTGCGGCTCGGTGAGACCGAGTACCGCACCTGGCAGCGGGAGCCGGCGACCTCGGTGACCGGCGTGCAACTGTTCCGGTCGCTCACCCAACCCGGCCGCTACCTCGTGCTCGCCGAGAACCACCAGATCGGACGACGCCGACTCCTCGACCCGGACGACCCCCTCGCGCCCACGCTGCTGCTGTCGACCGTGCTCGACGTCGACAATCCCGCCAACATCCGTTGCGTACTGGCGGCCGCCCTCGAGCCCCCGCTGACCGCCGCCGATCGGGCGCGGATCGCCGCGGAACTGGGGGTGCGGGCCGGTCGTCCGGTCGATCTGGTCGACCCCTGGCGGGCCGGGCTCACCCCCGAGATCTCGTGGGCCGTGCCCAGCACGATGGCGGTCGAGTGCATGCCGATCGACACCGGGTTCACGGTGCTGCTCACCACCGACGTGCCGGGCGTGCAGACGTTGCGCACCCTGCTCACCCGCTCGGGGCTGGTGGGGTCGGCCCGCTACCGGCTGCCGGGCGGTGACGACGTCGCTTCGACGCTGCGCCTCGACCTGACCCGTGTCGTCGGGCCCCCCGAGGGCCCGGTCGAGATGACCCGCACGGCCGACCGGCTGACGCTGGTCAATCGGGCGACCCGCCGGGTGTCGGTCGCGGCGGTGTTGGCTGCCGGCACCGTGGTGGCGTCGCCGGGGCTGGTGCTCGACCCGGGCGCCACCGCCACCGTCGACCTGCCGAGCGGCACGCCGACCACGACCACTGGCGGCGATCTGACCCTCGACTGGCAGTCCGAGCCCGGCACCGAGTCGTTGGACGAGGACCGCAGCTACATCGACGACCTCAATCTGGGGGTCACCTTCATCGCCACCGGCGACCTGACCCAGGTGGCCGGGCTCGAGGTCTCCTGCGAACTGCTCGGGCATCGTCCCGAGGTGCTCGTGCTGACCGCGCGCCAACGACAGGGCGAGCGCCAGTTCGTCCTGCCCCTGACCAGCTATGCAGCCGACCCGGTGCTGACCTGGACGGCCACCGCCGTGCAGGCGGACGGCACCCGCATCGCCGCTCCCCCAGTGGCGTGGCCGGTGCGCACCCAAGGCGTGCTGATCGCCGTCCCCACTCCCGTCTGACCCGCTCGACCACCCACCCCAGGTTCACGGAAAGGAACCACTCCCATGACCGGATACTCCCTGCACATCGGCCTCAACGTGGTCGACAATCAGGCCTACCAGATGAACGTCGCCACCCTCGCGGGGTGCATCAACGACGCCAACGACATGCAGACGCTGGCCCAGAGGGCCGGCTTCCAGACCATGCAACTGCTCGACCAGCAGGCCACCTCGACGAGGGTGCTGCAGTCGATCGGGCAGCTGACCCGGCTGGCCACCGCCGACGACCTGGTGCTGATCACCTACTCGGGCCACGGCGGCCAGATCCGCGACGAGAACGGCGACGAGGACGACGGCTACGACGAGACCTGGTGCTGCTACGACCGCCAGGTGTTGGACGACGAACTGTCCCGCATGTATGCCCAGTTCGCCGCCGGGGTGCGGGTCTTCGTGATCTCGGACTCGTGCCACTCCGGCACCGTCACCCGCTCGATCCTCAACATCGCCACCCGCGAGGCGCTGGTGCGCAACCCGCTGGGCAAGGAACTGTGGCCCGACGGGGTGCGCGTGGAACCGCTGCGACCCAAGGCGCTGCCGTTGAGCGACGCCCTCGCCGACCAGGCCAACCGCCGCGACCTGTACTCGACGGTGCAGACGCTGGCCGGGCCGACCCGCTCGGTCGACGTGGCCGCCCAGGTCGTGCTGATCTCGGGCTGTCAGGACTACCAGCTGTCGTCGGACGGCGACGGCAACGGTGCCTTCACCGAGGCGCTGCTGGCTGTCTGGCGGGGCGGGCAATTCTCGGGTGACTACGCGTCCTTCAAGAACGCGATCGCCGCGCGGCTGCCCTCCGACCAGGTGCCGAACCTGGACACGTCGGGGCACGTCACGCCGGAGTTCCTGGCCCAGAAGCCGTTCACGGTGGCGGCCCCGGCGGCGTCCGGATGGGGCGGGGGCTCTGGTGGCTCGGGAGGTTCTGGCGGTTCCGGAGGTTCG
Source organism: Aestuariimicrobium soli (assembly GCF_051192575.1). Taxonomy (NCBI): domain Bacteria; kingdom Bacillati; phylum Actinomycetota; class Actinomycetes; order Propionibacteriales; family Propionibacteriaceae; genus Aestuariimicrobium; species Aestuariimicrobium soli. The sequence goes on from NZ_JBPJSQ010000006.1 coordinate 38,018, forward strand.
GGTGGTGGAGGCCAGGTGGGCACGACCCGACCCACGCTCCGGATCGGGTCGTCGGGCGCCGATGTCACCTATCTGCAACAGAAGCTGAGTGGGCTCGGGTTCTGGTTGTCGGTCGACGGCCAGTTCGGCTCCAACACGGCCCGGGCGGTCAAGCAGTTCCAGGCCGACCACGGGCTGACCGCCGATGGCGTCGTCGGGCCGAACACGTGGGCGGCGCTCGAGGGAGGACCGGCCCGGCCCGATCCGCAGCCCCAGCCCGAACCGGACCCCTGGTCGCAGCCGGAGCCAGACCCGCAGCCGGAGCCAGACCCCCAGCCCGAGCCAGATCCCTGGTCGCAGCCCGAGCCCCAGCCCAACCCACAGCCCGACCCGGGGCCCACCAACAACGGTGGCTGGGGCCAGCAGAACGGGGGCCAGCAGAACGGGGGCCAGCAGGGCTCATCGGGGTCGACCCAGAACCGCCCGACCATCCGCCGCGGTTCCACCGGCCCAGACGTGGTCGCCCTGCAGCAGAAGCTCAATGCCTGCGGCTACTCCCTGGTGGCCGACGGACAGTTCGGACCCGCCACCGAGTCGGCCGTGCGCTCGTTCCAGCGCAGCCGAGGCCTGACCGCCGACGGTGTGGTGGGACCCATGACCTGGGCGGCCCTCGGCTGACCGGTGGCCGCTCAGTGACAACCAGAACTCGGTTCCAGTTCCGCCCAGAGCCCTCGCAGAGGCCAGCTCAGGCAACTGGAACCAAGTTCTGGCTCGCCCTGCCTTCTCACCACCGCGATAGCGTCGGGGCATGGCCTTCACCACCCGCCCCACCCTCTCCGGCGACTTCGCGATGGTCTCGACCACCCACTGGCTGGCCACGGCCGCCGGCATGAGCGTGCTCGAGCGCGGCGGGAACGCCGCCGATGCCGCCGTGGCGGCCGCCTTCACCCTGCACGTGGTCGAGCCCCACCTGAACGGCCCCGGCGGCGACGCACCCATTCTCTTCAGCCCCGCCGAGGGGGATCCGCTGGTGCTGTGCGGGCAGGGCCCCGCCCCCAGCCAGGCCACCGCCGCCGCCTACCGCGAGCTGGGACTCGACCTCGTGCCGGGCACCGGTCCCCTCGCCGCGGCCGTGCCCGGCGCCGTCGACGCTTGGCTGGTGCTGCTGCGCGACAAGGGAACCTGGGGTCTCGAAGGGGTGCTCGACCACGCCATCGGGCTGGCCGAGAAGGGGCACTTCCCCATCCCCCAGATCGGCCGCACCGTCGAGGCTGTGCGCGAGCAGTTCACCCGCCACTGGACGACCTCCGCCGAGGTCTACCTGCCGCATGGCTTGGCCCCCAGTCCCGACGAACGCCTGGTCAACCCCACCCTGGCGGCAACCTGGAAGCGCTGGCTCGCCGAGTCCGAGGCCGGCGGCGGTGACCGCGAGACCCGCATCGAGCGGGCCCGCCAGGTGTGGCGACAGGGGTTCATCGCGGAGGCCTTCGTCCGCGCGGCCAACACGCCCACCGTCGACGCGACCGGCACCGAGCACGCCGCCCGGTGGGAGCCCGACGAGCAACTGCGCTGGGAGCCCACCTGGGAGCCCACGGTCAGCCATTCGTGGGGCGACTGGACGGTGCACAAGGCCGACCAGTGGAGCCAGGGCCCGGCCTTCCTGCAGCAGCTGGCCCTGCTCGACGACCTGACCCCCTCCGACCTGACCACCACCGGGTCGGGTGACTTCGACGCCGCCACCGTGCACCGCCTCGTCGAGGGCGCGAAGCTGGCCTTCGCCGACCGCGACGCCTGGTACGGCGACACCCTGCCCACCCCGCTCGCCTTGTTGCTCGACGGTGCCTACACGGCCGTGCGTCGCTCGCTCATCCGCGACACCGCCTCGCTGGGTTGGGTGCCCGGCGAACCGTTCGACGGCATCCCCGCGCGGGTGCCCGCCCACGTGCGGCGGCTGCTGCGGGGCGAGTCGGTGCAGCCGACGATGAACGGTCTCGGGGAGCCGACCGTGCAGCATCAGGAGCCCACCGACCCGCAGCCACACGACCCCCAGCCCACCGACCCGCACGTGTCGAGCAACGGCCAGACCCGCGGCGACACCTGCCACATCGACGTCGTCGACCAGTGGGGCACCATGGTCGCGGCCACCCCGTCGGGCGGCTGGCTGCAGTCGAACCCGGTGATCGCCGAGCTCGGCTTCCCGCTCGGCACGCGGCTGCAGATGGCCTGGCTCGACGAGGGCCTGCCCAACACCCTCACCCCCGGCAAGCGGCCCCGCACCACCCTGACCCCCTCGATCGCGCACTACGGCGGTCGTCCGACCCTGGCCTTCGGCACCCCCGGCGGCGACCAGCAGGACCAGTGGTCGTTCCACCTGTTCGTCAGGCTGGCGCACGACTTCGAGGCCAGCCTGAAGAACGGACGAGGCCGGCTCGACCTGCAGGCGGCCATCGATGCGCCCAACTGGCACACCGAGCACGTGGTGGGCTCGTTCCACCCGCGCGCGTGGCTGCCGAACACCCTCGTGGTCGAGGGCAACACCTCGCCCGAGGTCGTCGGCGGCCTGCACCGGCGCGGCCACCAGGTGCAGGTCGGCGCCCCCTGGAGCGAGGGCCGGCTCAGCGCGGTGGCCCGGCACCCGCACACGGGCCAGCTGTTGGCCGGTGCGAATCCCCGCGGAATGCAGAGTTACGCCGCCGGCCGCTGACACACTGTCTGCATGGGACGAGAACTGAGGTCTGGCGACTGCCAGGGCACGTGCAACTGGGGCCCCGCGGGCGACCAGATCGACCACCGGGAGGTCTTCATCTGCTCGTCGTGCGACTCCGAATGGACGCACGACCAGACCTGGACTCCGCGCAATGCCGATGGTGAGCTCAACCCCGAGGTTGCGGCCGAGCGGGCCGCCCATCCGGTGAGCTCCAGCCCCTGGTGACGGCCGCCCCTGACCTCGCGCACCGACTGACGCGCCCCGACTGACGCGCACCGACTGAGCCCCGGGGACGCACGAACGGCGCCGAGTCTCCTCGGCGCCGTCCGGCTTGCTCAGGCCCTGCGGGCTGGCGAACTGCTCGTTCGCGCAGTCGTCACTTCTGCTTCGGCGGAACCTTGCAGGTGGCAGTCGCGGTGTTTCCAGCCGCATCGGTCGCGGTCAGCAGGAGATCTCCCTTGACCTTGAACTGGTAGTCGACCATGCCGTCGAACGGGCCGACGCTCGGGGAGCCTCCCACGGACTGGGTCAACTTGAAGTAGGAACCGGCGGCGTAGGTTCCGAACACGGTGCCGGTCTTGGTGTCGCTCGCGGTCACGGTGACGCCGGCCAGGTTGTCGGCGGCCACCATCTGGTAGAAGCCCGACGACAGGTAGTTGGTGGGCGTGGTGCCGTCGGGGTTGACGCCGGGGCCACAACTGATCGTCGGCGGGGTCACGTCGTTGACCGTGATGGCCACCGACTGGGTGAGGTGATCGGCGTCGGAGCCGTTGACCATGAACGTGGTCGAGCAGGTCAGGGTGGCACCCTGGGCTGCGCTGCCCGCGATCGTGATGGTCTCGGTGAGCACCAGGTTCTCACCGCTGGTCACCGTCTGCGGCAGGGCCGGGTCGAAGCTGACCGAGAGCCCGGGATCGCAGGTGGTCCTTGTGGTCACCTCGGCGGGCAGGTTGCCGAGCCCTTCGAGGACGGCACCGGCCGTGCCCTCGGCCGGAATGCCCGACAGGAGCACGCCACCGGTGGCGCCGGTGATGGTCGTGGCCTGACCGGTCAGGTTGAGGCGGTTGGCGCCGACGCTGAGGGCGATCACCCGGGCGCTGACGTCATTCAGGGAGGTCACCGCATCGGCCAGGCTGTGGCCGTTGCTCGGGTCGTGCCCGGGGGCGTCGCCGAACCAGACGATGATGCGGGACGACCCCGGCCGGAAGGCGATGGCGTCGCCGCCACCACCGATCTGGTAGAGGGCGTTCAGCTGTGCCTCGGGCTCATCACCGCCGCCGCCGGCGGAGATGCTGTTGATGGCCGCCTGCAGAGTGGGCACGTCGCTGCTCAGGTCGGAGGCGACGTTGAACAGGTAGGCGTCACCCTCGTCGCGATAGCTGGTGACCGCGAACTGGGCATCGGGCTGGGCGGCCTTGACGGTGTTGACGATGTTGGCCATCTCGGTCTTGACGCTGTTGATGGCGGTGCCCATCGAGCCGGTGGCATCCGCGACCAGCACGATGTCGGGCTTGGGCGGAATCGCCGGGGTAGTGATGGTCTTGGTGACGGTGATGGTGGTGCCGGGATCGGAGGCCTGGGTGACGCTGGCCGGATCGACCGAGCCGTCTGCCATGGCCGCCGTGGGAATGGCGAAGAGAACGGCCGCGGTGAAGACCGCAGCGACTGACTTTCTGACGTACCGCAACATGGATGTTTCCCGCTCTCAATGGGAAGGGTGGTGCGTGATGGTGGGGCCTTGCGGCGATCAGCGTAGGAAACGCCTGTCCCGGGACGACAGGGACTGCGTCACTGTCGACCCGGGAAACTTCACGCGGCATCCATGCCGATCAGCTCACTGCAGGTCGTCCTGCACGTCGTAGCTGGTCAGCTCCCAGCCGGGGTTGGTGTGCGAGCCGGCCATCGGCGTGAAGTCACCGTCGAACGTGGTGGGCACGCTCACCAGCTCCATGGACGAATCGCCGCAGCCGCCCTGCACCCCCACGGCCTCGCTGCCGTCGGCGAAGAACGTGTCGACGCGCACCTGGTCGGTGGCGCCGTTGACCTTCGTCCAGGTCGAGCCCTTCACCCAGCCGGGAACCGGCCCGCACTCGGCGTTGCGCTGGCCCACCAGCAGGCCCATCTTGGTCTGCCAGGCGCCGGTGTAGCCGGTGGCGTTCGCCGGCAGGTTCGCGGCGAGGTTGGTGAAGCGATCGGTCGTCCGGTCGTAGGAGAAGACAGAACCGGACTGGTTCTGGTCAGCGCAGTTCACCGAGATGTGGGTGTCGTCGAGCGCACGCCCGGGGTTGCACTCGACGAAGCCCGACGGCAGCGCCACGGCGCGCACGGTTCGTCCGGTGTGGCTGTCGGTGGTCTGCAGCTTGTTCTGGGCGTTGATGCCGAAGACGTAGGCGCCGTCGAGGCTCTCGGTCAGCTCGTGCTGGCTCGAGATGCCCTTCAGCAGGATCGCGTCGCCGCCGGTGCGGTGGTACGACACCCACACGGGCGAGTCAGTGGTGCTCACCAGCACGCGATTGCCGGGTCGGTCGAGCCGGGCCCCAAAGACGTCGCCGGTGACCCGCACGTGGCCGACATTGCGGCGCGAGACGGTGTCGTAGAACGAGAACTGGGTGCGGTGGCGCTCGGGCACCTGCACCATCAGGGTGCGCGCATCGCCCGAGAGGTCACGCACCTCGGAGTGGGCGGGGAAGCTTCCGAAGATCACCTGGTCGCCGGCAGGCGAGGCCAGTCCGACGCGAATACGGGCGTCCGGACGACCCTGCGGCGTCAGCCCGATCGCCGTCCAGCCCATCGGCTTGTCCTCCCACGGCGAGGTCTCGGCGTGGGCGGCCGGGGCGGTGACAACAGCTGCGGTGACGACGGCAGCGGTGGCGCAGGTGGCCATGGCGGCGGCGCCAGCGATCGTCTTGGCGAGGATCGAGATCTTCATGGTCAGTGCCTTTCGTGGACGAATGTCGCTCGCGTTGTCGAGCACGTCCTGAACACGCACGGGCCTCTGACATGGTTCACAGAATCCGGGTGAGAATGCCCTGAAATCGCCGGGTTCCGGGGTGAACCCGAATCCTGCTAGCCGCGCATCATCGCTTGTCAGAGTGTCTTGGCGCAACGGCACGGTGGCAATGGGCCAGCGCCAACCGGGCCCAGACATCGTCCCGGCGGTCAGCTCATTCCAAGAAGTTCCCAAGAATGCGGACGACCCTCGCGGCCCGCCCTACTCACCGGCTCAGGCCAGGCGTTCCTTCAGCAGCCCGGTGAGGGCATCCCGGCTCGACGCCTGGAAGGCCCGGATGGTCGGCAGATTGTCCGGCGCAGGCAGCTCGGCGATCCAGACGAAGTAGCCGAGGAAACCCGCCCACACATCGGTCAGTAGGTCACCGTCGCAGCCCAGAGCAGCGGCGGCCACGTCCACCGAGCTCTGGTGCGCCGGCGACCACTCGCCCGCGATCGCGGCCGTCGCCCCGAACAGAACGGTGTCGACCCAGGCTGCGCCCCGGCTGGCGTAGGGCCAGTCCACGAGCCACACCCGTCCCGTCGCGTCGATGACCATGTTGTCGGCGCGCGCGTCGAGCTGACACAGGGCCTCACCGGCCAACGCCGCGCGCGCCCGCTCGCCGCGGGCCGCGAGGTCGTCCAGTCGCTCCGCCAACCACGGGTCGAGCCCGGCCGGCGGGTCGGCGATCACGTCGGGCCAGTGGGCCAGATCGGGGCCGAACAGCTCGTCGACGGTCGGCAGCCCGGCCGGGGCGCCCGCGACGATTTCCTGCACGCGGGCCAGAGCCTGCAGGGCCGCGGCCAGTTCGTCCGGGTGCCAGGGGGTGTGGGGGTGGCGTCCCTCGAGGTCGTCGAACAGCAGCACGCACCAGGGGTCGCCGTCGAGGTCGAGTTCGGCGCCGTGGCGCAGCTGCGGGCTCGGCAGGCCGGGTGGCAGCTGGCGGTTGACCGCCAGTTCACGGCGGACCAGCTCGAGCGAGACGTCATTGAGCGAGGCGCCCACGGCCTTGCAGAACACACGCGTGCCGTCGGCCAGCAGCAACCGGTCGGCGGTGCCCGGCGAGAACCCGCCGGTCTGCCCGCGCCACTCGACCACCGTCGTGCCCATCGCGCGCTCGACCTCGTCACGGACGGGAGCGGGCAGGTCGGGCCAGGTGATGCGGGGGGTGAACATGCACGCCACTGTGCCAGTCGGGCGGGCACCGGGGCACGCGCTTTTCTCCGAAGCCGCCCGACGCCGGAGTAGCGTCGGCGGCATGGCACAGTCGATCACCATTGACGTCGACGGCACTCCCGTGGAGGCCTGGCTCTCCACCCCCACCCCAGCGGGCCCGGGGGTGCTGCTGTTCATGGACGCTCTGGGGCTCCGCGACCAGATCGGGCGCATGTGCGATCGGATCGCGTCCTGGGGGTTCACGGTGCTGGCACCGAACGTCTTCTGGCGCTCGGGCACGGCGGCCGAGACCTCGCCCACCACCGACCTGACGATTCCCGAGAACCGGGCGGCCTTCTTCGAGCACGCCGGCCCGCGGGTGCAGTCGCTGACCGCCGACCTCGCCGAGCACGACATCCCCTTCTATCTGGCCGCCCTGCGCGAGGCGAGCGACGGCGACGAGGTGGGCGTGACCGGGTACTGCATGGGAGCCCGGCTGGCGGTGCGCGCCGCCGGGATCGACCCGCAGGTGGTCGCGGTCGGCGGTTTCCACGGCGGCGGCCTGGTGACCGACGCCCCCGACAGCCCGCACCACGCGCTCGCCCACGCCAGGGCCGAGTTCGTCTTCGGCCACGCCGACCAGGACCGCTCGATGACCCCCGACAACGTCGCCGACCTCGGACGAGCGCTCGCCGATGCCGGGCTCACCGCCTCGAACGAGATCTACCCGGGGTCACCCCACGGCTACACCATGAGCGATGCCAGCTCCTACGACGAGGCCGGAGCTGAGCGGCACTACCGGGAGCTGGAGCACCTGCTGCGGCGCACCCTCACCCCAGCTTCTCCCACGGCTGCACCGACGTCTGGTCACTGACCAGCGTCGTCGGGGACCCCGAGCCGTCGCTGGCCCGCACGATCAGCTGCAGGGGGCCGTCGCCGCCGCAGCCGGCCGTGGCGATCAGCACGGTCTGACCTCCGCGGAAGAACCCGACGATGACGTTCTCGCCACCCACCCCCGGAATCGGTCGCCATTGGCCGGCGGGCACACCCGCGTCGGCGCCGAAGAAGCCCGCCAGCCCCGATCCGCACGAGGTGGCCTGGGCGGCCACCAGCCCGCGGTCGGTCTGCCACACCTGGCCGTAGCCGGAGTCGTGGTCGGGCAGGTTCTGGGTCAGGGAGGCCAGCGCACCCGAGCGCGGGTCGAGCCGGTAGACCTGCGACACCACCCCGTCGACGCAGCCGACGGTGACGCTGTTGTCTTCCAACGGCCGCTGCGGCTCGCACTCGGTGGCCCCCGCCGGCCAGCGCACGGTGCGCACGACCTTGCCGGTGGCGTTGTCGTGCACCGTCAGGCGGTGGTCGCCGCTGACCCCCACGCCGAGGGTTCCGTCGGCCGTCTGCACGAACTGGTGCTCGGCACTGGCGCCCGTGAACGCCACCTGGGTCTCCCCGTCGAGGCTGACCCGCGTCCACGGCGCGTCCGGACGAGTGCGCATCACCAGCGCCCGCCCCTGCGGATGGGTGAAGCTCAGTTGCATCACGGGCCCGGTGAAGGAGTGCAGGGTTCGTCCGGTCGTGGTGTCGACCACGGTGACCGTCATGGCGTCGTCACCTGCGGGGCGAGCCAGCAACACGGTGCGGGCGTCGGGCGACAGGTCGGCGGCGATGGTGCCGGCCGGCTGCCGGTTGACCGTGGTGGACCGGCCGTCGAGGTGCAGCATGCGCAGGTCGACGGGCCCGTCGACGTCGCCCACGGTGACGGCGCTCCAGCCGTCGGGCTGGGTGATCCACGGCGCCGAACCCGAACCCGCGGACGAACTCGCTGATGAGGTGGGCCCGCCCGGCGCGCTGGTGCTGGACGCAGACCCACCCGTCGACGGGTCGGCACTCGAGTTGGGCGGCTCGGACGCCGAGCTCTGCTCCCCGCTCGCCGCGGACGAGGGCGTGACCTGCGTTCCGGACACACTCGAACCGGCGGTGCTCGCCCGGGTGACCAGACTGCACGCCGACAACGCCATCACCACGACCACGACACCGCAGCGTGCGGCCAGCGTGGCTCCCCGACCATCCCCCATTGCCAGCACCCCCGAGCTGAAAGCCCCGACCAGCGTCGCGGCCCTCTCATTGTGCGACATCGGCCCCCATCTGGGCCCCACCTCACGACTCGACGCACAAATCCGCCGATTCGGCCGGCGACGCATCGTCGGGAGACAGGGCGACGGGGCCGCCCCCGAAGGAGCGGCCCCGTCGTCGGTTCACCCCGAAGGGTGTCAGCTCACTTGCCGAGCGAGGTGCCGGCGCTGCGCAGGTACTCGCACGCCTCGACCACACGCTGGGCCATGCCGGCCTCGGCGAGCTTGCCCCAGGCGCGGGGGTCGTACTGCTTCTTGTTGCCGACCTCGCCATCGATCTTCAGCACGCCGTCGTAGCTGCGGAACATGTGCTCCACCACCGGGCGGGTGTAGGCGTACTGGGTGTCGGTGTCGATGTTCATCTTGACCACGCCGTAGTCGACCGAGGCGGCGATCTCTTCGGGGGTCGAGCCCGAGCCACCGTGGAAGACCAGGTCGAACGGCTTGTCACGACCGTACTTGGCGCCGACGGCGTCCTGGATCTCCTTGAGCACCTCGGGACGAAGCTTGACCGAACCCGGCTTGTAGACACCGTGCACGTTGCCGAAGGTGAGGGCGGTCAGGTAGCGGCCCTTCTCGCCCAGACCGAGCTTCTCGACGGTCGCGAGCCCGTCCTCGACGGTGGTGTAGAGCTTGTCGTTGATCTCGTTCGAGACGCCGTCCTCCTCGCCACCGACGACGCCCACCTCGATCTCGAGGATGACCTTGGCCTTGGCGGTGCGCTCGAGCAGCTCGGCGGCGATGTCGAGGTTCTCACCGAGCTCGACGGCCGAACCGTCCCACATGTGCGAGTTGAACAGGGGCTCCTCGCCGCGGGCGATGCGCTCCTCCGAGATGGCCAGCAGCGGGCGGACGAAGCCGTCCAGCTTCTCCTTGGGGCAGTGGTCGGTGTGCAGCGCGATGTTCACCGGGTAGTTCTTGGCGACCTCGCGGGCGTAGGCAGCCAGAGCGGTGGCACCGGTGACCATGTCCTTGATGGTGGCACCCGAGCCGTACTCGGCGCCGCCGGTCGAGACCTGGATGATGCCGTCGGAGCCCGCCTCGGCGAAGCCCTGGATGGCCGCGGTGATGGTCGACGACGAGGTGATGTTGATCGCCGGGTAGGCGAACGAACCGGCCTTCGCCCGGTCGATCATCTCGGTGTAGACCTCGGGAGTTGCAATGGGCATGGTGCCTCTTTCTACGTGCGGACTCTGCCTTCGAGTCCCATTCTGGCAAACCCCAGGCGTCGGCAGGTGCCGGGGTCGGAATGTGGGTGACGGACGAGCCTGCGGCTCACCGCCGGGGTGGCGCGATCACTGCGAGAAGACGCTGTCGAGCTCGTTCAGGTCGAGCCCGCGTCGGCCCCCGGAATAGGCGCGCAGGGCGGAATCGATCGAGCCGGGCATGGCGTCGAGAAAGCTCAGCGGCACCCGGTACTCCCCGCCACGATGGCGCACCAGCAGTTCGGGGCCGGCACCCGCAGGTCGTCCGACAGCTTTGATCTCGGCGATGTCGCCCCAGGCGATCTGCTCGCCCGACTCGGCGACGACCAGCCCGGGGTGCGCGATGCGGAAGGCCTCACCGGAGCCCACCTTGGCCAGGGCGGCGCGGGCCGACCGCAGGTTGACGATGCGCCAGACGAGGAAGGCCGCCCAGATCACGAAGCTGACCGCCAGCGCACTGATCACCGTGGTGGTGCGCCCAGGGCCCGACCCCAGCCAGTAGTAGACGATGCCGAGCCCGACGTAGGGCACGAGCATCCACAACGACCACTTCAGCTGGGACTGGGCCTTCGCCACGCGGGTCGCGCTCGCCACCGGGTTGAAGCCGACGACGAATGCCTCGGGTGTCTGCATGGGCCCATGCTAGAGGGGCGGGCGGGGTGGTGGCCGAGCTCAGCCTCGTCGGTGCTGCTGGGCCCAGGCCCACATCGCGATGGCGGCCGCGGCCCCAGCGTTGATCGAGCGGGTCGAACCGTACTGGGTGATGGCGACCAGCCGGTCGCAGGCCGCCACCAGGTCGTCCGTCAGCCCCGGACCCTCCGACCCGAAGACCAGACAGCAGTCCGCGGGCAGGTCGGTGGTCTCGAGCGGCACCGAGCCCGGCAGGTTGTCGACCCCGATCGGGGTGATGCCCCGCTCGTGCAGCCAGTCGGCGAACGCGGCGACCGAGGCGTGGTGGTGCACGCTGAGGTAGCGGTCGGTGACCATGGCCCCACGGCGGTTCCAGCGACGTCGTCCGATGATGTGCACCCCGCCCACGTTGAAGGCGTTCGCGGTGCGCACGATCGAGCCGATGTTGAAGTCGTGCTCCCAGTTCTGGATCGCGATGTGCAGCCCCGACCGGCTGCGGTCGAGGTCGGCGACGATCGACTCGATGCGCCAGTACCGATACCGGTCGAGCACGTTGCGACGGTCACCGTGGGCGAGCAGGTCGGGGTCGTAACGGTCGGGATCCGACTCCGGTCCGACCGGCCAGGGACTCGGGTGGGGGCCCACGCCCACGGTGGGCGCCGTGGGGTCTTCGGGTTCGCTGCCGGTGACGTCATTCACGCCGCCCAAAGCTACCGTTGGGCCGTGCTTGCTCTCCAGACCCTTGCGGCCCACGGCCTCGTGGCCCTGCACCCGCTGCTCCTGCCCAGCTGGTTCAACCCCGAACGCATCATCGAACTCGCTGGCCCCTGGGCCCTGTGGGTGGTCGCGATCATCATCTTCGCCGAGTGCGGCATCTTCTCGCTGCTGCCCGGCGACTCGCTGCTGTTCACCGTCGGCATGCTGATCGCGGGCGTCGGCACCCAGACCCCCGCCATCGCGTACGGATCCCCGGTGACCACTCTGGTGGTGAGTTGCGTGGTGTTGAGCGTGGTGGCCGTGCTCGGCAACGTCGCCGGTTACCAACTCGGACGAGCCGTCGGCCCCGCCCTGTTCAAGCCACGGACGGGGTTCATGGGCAAGGTCTTCGACCCGCAGCACGTGCAGCGGACGCAGAACTTCTATGACTCCTATGGCGCCCGAGCGCTGGTGCTGGCCCGATTCGTGCCTCTGGTGCGCACCTTCGTCACGCTGATCGCCGGGGTCGCCCGCATGGACTTCCGCACCTTCATCGCCTGGACCGCCGTCGGCGGGGTGCTGTGGGCGACCGGAGTGACGGTGCTCGGCTACTTCCTGGGGCAGGTGCCCTTCATTCACGACCACATCGAGATGGTGCTGATCGCGGTCGTGGTGGTCTCGGTGATTCCGATGGCGGTGGAGTTCCTGATGGGCCGAAGGAAGTCGGCGGCGGCCTGAGGCCCTCGGGGTTCCTCTCCCCCGCTACCTCTCCCCCGCCGCCGCTGCACGCAAACTCGCAGGAAAACGTTCGGCCCCCAGGAATTTTCCTGGGGGCCGAACGTTTCGGTGCCAGTCTGTGATTCTGGCCGGATGTGGTGCCGGTCTGTGGTTCTGGCCGGATGGGCTCAGTTCTGGTTGTACGTGGGCGGCTGGTAGCCCTGCTGACCACCCTGCTGGGGAGGAGTCGCCTGCGACTGGGGGTCCGGCTGGCCACCCTGCTGGTACTGGCCACCCTGCTGATACTGGGGCGGCTGGTAGCCCCCCTGCTCGGGAGCCTGCTGCGGGGCCTGCTGGTACTGCTGCTGCGGGGCCTGCTCCTGCTGGTACTGAGGAGCCTGCTGCTGGTACTGGGGAGCCTGGTAGTCCTGCTGCGGCGCCGACTGCTGGTACTGGGGAGCTTGGTACTGGGGAGCCTGATTCTGGGGAGCCTGATTCTGGGGAGCCTGCTGGTACTGCTGCTGCGGAGCCTGCTCGGGAGCACTCTGCTGCCAGGTGGGCTGGCTGGCCTGCTGCGGCAGCGCCTGCGGGGCCGACGGCTGCGACTGGGGGTCACCGGCGCGGTAGCTGATCTCGCCGAAGTTCACGTCGGGAGCCTGACGCACCGCCGGGTCGTTCACCTCGAAGTAGGTCGCCTTCTCGAAGTGGAACAGGTTCGCCACGATGTTGCTGGGAACCTGCTCGACCTTGGTGTTGTAGGCCCGCACGTTGGCGTTGTAGAACCGGCGGCCGGCGGCGATGCGGTCTTCGGTGTCGGTCAGCTCGCGCTGCAACTCCAGGAAGTTCTGGTTCGACTTGAGATCGGGGTAGGCCTCGACCGAGACCAGCAGGTTGCGCACGGCACCCGACAGGGCACCCTCCACCTGGGCCCGCTGCTCCGAGGGCACCTCGCCGTTGCCACCCTGGTGGGCCAGCGACGCGGCCTGGTTGCGCAGTCGGGTGACCTCCTCGAGGGTGTTGCGCTCGTGGGCGGCGTAGGCGCGCACGGTCTCGACCAGGTTCGGGATCAGCTCGTAGCGTCGGTTGAGCTCGACGTCGACCTGGCGCCACGACTCCTGGATCGTGTTCCGCATGCGGACGAAGCTGTTGTAGGGAGCCACGAAGAGCAGCAGGGCGATCGCGATGAGCGCGATGACAACGATGAGGATGACCCATTCCATGCCCGCAACCCTAGCGCCCGGGTGGGTCCCGACCGCGGTGATCGGCGAACCCCGATGGCGGTCGATGTGGTCAGCGATCACTCGTCCGGGCGCTCAGGCCCTAGGCTCGGCGACATGGCTGACCCGACCCTCGCCCACGACATCAACGCCACCTGCCGCCTGCGGGGCACCTTCACCCTGCGCTCCGGACAGGTCGCCGACACCTACTTCGACAAGTACCTGTTCGAGGCCCAGCCGGCGCTGCTGGAGAGGGTCTCGTCCGAGATGGTCGGTCTGGTTCCCGAGGGCACCGAGCTGCTGGGTGGTCTGGAACTCGGCGGTGTGCCGATCGCCACGATGGTGAGCGCGAAGACCGGGCTGCCGGCGCTGTTCGTGCGCAAGCAGGCCAAGACGTACGGCACCTGCAAGCTGGCCGAGGGCCCCGACGTCGCCGGCCGCCGAGTCACCCTGGTCGAAGACGTGATCACCACCGGCGGGGCCGTCCGTGACGCCACCCGGGCGCTGCGCGAGGCCGGGGCCATCGTCGAGCTCGTCGTCTGTGCCATCGACCGCTCCCCCGCGGGCGAGAATCCGCTCGCCGACGTGGGCCTCGAGGTGCGCTCGGTGCTCACCCGGGCCGACCTCGACGCCGCCGACCAGCAGGGCTGACCCGGCTCAGGCCGAGGGCTGCAGCACCGCGAAGGCCACCGAACGTTCGCGGGTGGCCAAGAGGTCCTGCGAACTCACCAGCGTCAGCAGTGACTCGGTCGGCACGGCGGACGGGTGCCCGGGCACGGCATCCATCACCCAGGTGTCGTCGCGGTCGACCGTGAGCTGCGCGGGAGCCACCTTCACCACGTAGGTCAGGGTGCGCAGGGCACCCGAGCCGTCCGACATGCGCAGGACGATGCGGTCACCGGTGCGCAGGTCGGGGAAGTGCCGCAACGGCGAGCCTCCGGTGAGCCGCAGCCCTGCGAGCACAGCGTTGCCGGGCTCCCCCGGCCAGGTGGTGCCGGGGTTCCAACCCAGCCCTCGACCGAGCCGGTCGGTGCCGGCCACGACCGGCCAGGTCAGTCCCAGCCGCGGGATCGTGATCACCCCGATCACCTGCCCCGGACGAGCCTGGGCCGATTCCGCCGGCGCCTGGGCGGGGCCGGCGGCGAATCTCGACATCGCCTCGCGCGCCCGGCTGCGGGCCAGCAGATCCGATCCGAATCCGAACCAGGCGCCCACCCCCGCCACGGCCACGGCAACCACCAGCAGTCCGATCAGGGTCCACCGCCACCACCCGTGTCGGGCGGAGTCCTTCGGGCGTGGCTGGGGCATGCGCGCCATTCTGCCCGACCGCCGGGGCGCTCAGAGGAACGCGAGTCGTCCCGAGGGTGGCGGCGGCGACTGCTCCGAGGCGCCGTCGTGGAAGGGCTGCGCCCCGCCGACGAGCGAGGTCAGGTGGTCACCGGTCACCACGCGGTAGGGGAAGGGCGCGCCCGCCGCCGCCCGGTTGAGCGCATCGATCGGCAGAGCCGCCCGCGAGGCGCCGATCACCACGTTGCCGAAGCGTCGTCCCTTCAACGTCGCCGACTCGGTCGACAGCGTCACCTCGCCGAAGTAGAGCTGCAGCCCGGCCACCACTCGCCTCGTCCAGGCGAAGGGATGGGTGTCGGTGACGTTCATCAGCACCTGCGCCGTGGGTCGGCAGATGCGGCGCAGGTCGGCGAAGAACTCCGCGGTGACCAGGTCGGCCGGCACACGCGCGCCGGCGAAGGCATCGACGATGACGACGTCGGCGTAGTCGTCGGGCATCGCCGCCACCCCGGCTCGCCCGTCGACGGGCCGCACCTTGATGCCCGAGTTGCGCGGCAGCGGGATCTGTTCGCGCACCGCCGCGGTGACGGCCTCGTCGGGCTCGCAGACGATCTGCGGCGAGGTCGGGCGGGTGTGCGCCACGTAGCGCGCCAAGGTCAGCCCGGCGCCGCCCAGGTGCACCACCCGGTACCGCTCCCCCGGCGGAGCGTGGTGATCGAGGTGCACCGCGATGCGCTGCATGTAGTCGAATTCGAGATGGGTGGGGTCGTCCGGGTCGACGTGCGACTGGTCGGTCGTGCCCATCCGCACGATCCAGCACCCCGGCTGGGCAGGGTCGGGCAGCAGTTCGAAACTCACCCTCCGATGGTGTCACGAGCCACCCACGGACGACCTGACACCACGTGACGTCATCAATGTCTTGACATGGCGTCATTGTGACGTCAGACTGATGTCATGGAACTTGCTCCCCACGTCGAGGCGCTCCGCCGAGACCTCGCCAATGCCGCATCGCTGGGCAATGACGAGGCCCAGGCCGCCGCCGCTCGTCTGCTCGTCGCACTCGATCCGTCGGTGCGACTCACGCTCGTCGACCTGCTCGCCACTGCCGCCGCGGAACTCTCCGCGACCCTGGGCGACACCGTGGTCGAGGTGCGTATGGCCGGCCGGGATCCGCACTTCGCGGTGACCCGCACCGGCACCGAAATCCCTCATCAGCCCGTGGTCGACGACGAGGACAGCTCGCTGACCCGCATCACGGTGCGCCTGCCCGAATCGCTCAAGAATCGCGCGGACGAGGCTGCCAACGGCCTCGGCCAATCCCTCAACACCTGGATCACCGACGCGGTGCGCCAGGCCCTCACCCCCCGCACCAACCACCATCCCGGTCGCCGCATGACCGGATGGGTCTGAAAGGAAGCACCATCATGACGTCACAACACACCACCTTCGCCGTCGAGGGCCCCATCCAGGCCAACCTCTCGACCCAGCGCGGCGACATCGTCGTCGACCTGCGGCCCGAGGTCACCGAGGCGACCGTCGACCTGCAGAGCGAGCGTGAGCTCGACCTCACCCCGTTCACGCCGACCTTCGACGACGGCCAGCTGGTGGTCGACTTGAGCCGCCTGCAGCGCGCCGGCTGGTTCGAGAACCACCGGGTGAGCATCAAGGTCACCCTGCCGGCCGACTCGGGAGTGCGTGGCAACACCGGCCAGGGAGACATCAGCGTGAGTGGTCGCCTCGGCGGCGGACGGATGACCACCGGCCAGGGCGACGTGACCGTCGCGGAGGCCCACGAACTGGTGGCCAAGACCGGCTCGGGTGACATCTCGGTGCAGACCGTGCACGGCACCCTCGAGCTGACCACCGGGTCGGGCGACATCAGCGTCGCCCAGAACTCGGCGTCGGTGAAGGCATCCACCGGGTCGGGCGACATCACCCTGGCCCGCGTGACCGGTGACGGCACCGTCAACACCGGGTCGGGCGACATCACCATCACCACCGTGCACACCGCACCCGAGGCCCAGGCCAAGCTCAACACCGGTTCGGGCGACATCACCGTGCGCGAGCTCACCGGGGGTGGCCTCAAGGCCAACACGGCCGCCGGCGACATCACCATCGGCGTTCGTCCGGGCATTCCCGTGTGGACCGACGTGAACACCCTGACCGGGCGGGTGTCGTCGAACCTGCAGGGGGCGGGCCAGCCGCGCGAGGGTGCCGATCACCTCGAGATTCGGGCGACCACCGTCACCGGCGACATCTCGCTGCGGGAGACGTCTCCCGTCAGCTGAGATCCCTCAGCGCAGGCCGACCTGATCGCCCAGCCGGGCGAGTTGGTACTCGAACAGGTCGTCCGTCGCGCGGACGGTGTCGCCGCCGAGCAGCCCGAACCGCTCGGCCGAGATGATGCCGACCAGCCCGACCCAACACGCGCACCGGCGTCGTGGGCGGCCTGCCAAATCTCCACCAGGCGCATCACCACCCGCGTGCCGGGGCCGGTCGTCCGCTCCACCGGCGCCAGATACCCGGGCACGGGGCTGCCGTGCAGCAGCGCCCACGTCGCCGGTTCACGCGCCGACCACTCCCGTAGCGTCCGACCGAGGACGATGAACCGCTGCCGGGGTGGTGCCTGCTCGAGGCCGGCCAGCGCCTCCCACGGCATCGGCCGCCTCGGTGTAGCCGTCGACCAGCAGCAGGGTGAGCAGATGTCATGAACCACCAGCTCGTCACCGGCGCCGGACCCGTCGGCGCCACCGTTGCCCTCGCACTGGCCGACGCCGGCCATCACGTGCGCCTGCTCACCCGCTCGGGCAGCGGGCCCGACCACCCCCTGATCGAACGCCGCCGGGCCGACGTGAACGACCGCACCGCGCTCGACGCCGCTCTCGAGGGGGCCGGCCCCGGCAGCGCGGTGTTCCACTGCATTCATGGCTCGGCCTACGACGCCCAGGTCTGGCGTCGCGAGCTGCCCGCCGCCGAACGGGTGGTGCTGGCCGCAGCCGGCGACCACGACCTGCCGGCGATCTTCCCGAGAGCCTGTACTCCTACGGCGACACCCACGGCCGGACGATGACCGAGGCCTCGCCGCGGGTCGCGGCGGGGGGCAAGGCCGGGGTGCGCTCCGACCTGCTGCGAGCCCGATCGGCCAGCCCGACCGCGACCGTCAGCGTGGTGGCCTCGGACTTCTACGGGCCGCGTGTGCGGGGGGCTCATGCCGGGGAGCGGTTGATGGTCCCGCTGTTGAAGGAGCGCACTCTGACCATGATCGGCAACCCTCGTCAGCCGCATTCGTGGACGTACGTGCCCGACCTGGCCGCCGCCATGGTGCGGGCGGCCGGCCTTCCCGAGCTGTAGGACAACCCCGCCCGCGACGCCGTCGTCCACGCCCCGACGGCGCCGGCGGTGAGCGGGCAGCAGCTGGTCGACCTCGCTGCCGACGTGGCCGGCGTGAAGCCTCGCCGGGTCTGGTCACTGCCGATCTGGCTGTTGACCGCCCTCGGCGTCGCCATGCCGGGCATGCGTGAGCTGGCCGAGACCGGGCACATGTTCACGCAGCCCTTCGTGATGGACTCGCGTGACTCCCAGCAGCGGCTCGGGCTCGACCCCACTCCCCTGGACGAAGGACTGCGCGCCACCCTCGCGTGGTGGCGCGCAGAGCTGTCACGCTGAGCGACTCACCTCGAGCCCGTCGAAGGTGTCGTTGACGTCGACCAGCACCGTGTCGCCGTCGGCGACCTCGCCGGCCAGCAGCTTGCGGGCCAGCGCGTCCTCGAGCGTCGTCTGGATCAGGCGACGCAGCGGCCGAGCGCCGTAGACCGGGTCGAAACCGGTGGCCGCCAGCCAGTCCTTGGCGCCGGGGGTGACGTCGATGGTGATGCGCCGCTCGGCCAGACGCTTGTTCACCTTCACCAGGTTGGTGTCGACGATCCGCGTCAGGTCGGCCGTGGTCAGCGGGTCGAAGAAGACCACGTCGTCGAGGCGGTTGAGGAACTCGGGGCGGAAGTTCTGCCGCACCACCCCCATCACCGCGTCGTGCTTGGCCTTGGCATCGAGATTCTGGTCGGCCAGGAACTGCGAACCCAGGTTCGAGGTCATGATCAGAATGGTGTTGCGGAAGTCGACCGTCCGCCCCTGCCCGTCGGTGAGGCGCCCGTCGTCGAGCACCTGGAGCAGGATGTTGAACAGGTCGGGGTGGGCCTTCTCGACCTCGTCGAGCAGCACCACCGAGTACGGACGACGCCGCACCGCCTCGGTGAGCTGGCCGCCCTCCTCGTAACCGACGTAGCCGGGAGGGGCACCCACGAGGCGCGAGACCGAGTGCTTCTCGGAGTACTCACTCATGTCGATGCGCACCATGGCCGACTCGTCGTCGAACAGGAACTCCGCCAACGACTTGGCCAGCTCGGTCTTGCCGACGCCGGTCGGCCCGAGGAACAGGAACGAACCGGTCGGACGATTCGGGTCGCTGATCCCGGCGCGGGAACGGCGCACCGCGTCGCTCACCGCGGTGACGGCCCGCTGCTGACCGATCAGACGCTCACCGAGGTGGGACTCCATGGTCAACAGCTTCTCGGACTCGCCCTGCAGCATCTTCCCGACCGGAATCCCGGTCCAGGCCGAGACCACGTCGGCGATGTCGTGCGAGCCAACCTCTTCGGAGACCATCTTCGGGGTGGTCTCCTCGGCCTCGGCGGCGGCCTCGAGCTGCTTGTCGAGCTCGGGGATGCGGCCGTACTGGATCTCGGCGGCCTTCGCGAGGTCGCCCTGCCGGACGAGCCGGTCGGCCTCGGTGCGCAGCTTGTCGATCTGCTCCTTGATCTCGCCCACCTTGTTCAAGCCGGACTTCTCGGCCTCCCAGCGCGCCTCGAGCCCACGCAGGGTCTCCTTGGCGTCGGCCAGGTCGGCCTGCAGTCGCTGCAGGCGGGCACGGGAGCCGGGGTCGTCCTCCTTGGTGAGCGCGAACTCCTCCATCGACATGCGGTCGACATTGCGGCGCAGCACGTCAATCTCTTCAGGGGAGGAGTCGATCTCCATGCGCAGCCGCGAGGCGGCCTCGTCGATCAGGTCGATGGCCTTGTCGGGCAGCTGTCGCGAGGTGATGTAGCGGCTCGACAGCGAGGCGGCCGCGACCAGCGCGCCGTCGGTGATGCGCACCTTGTGGTGGGCCTCGTAGCGTTCGCGCAGGCCACGCAGGATGGCGATGGTGTCCTCGACCGAGGGTTCGCCGACGTAGACCTGCTGGAAGCGGCGCTCCAGAGCCGGGTCCTTCTCGATGCGCTCGCGGTACTCGTCCAGCGTGGTGGCCCCGATCATGCGCAGTTCCCCGCGGGCCAGCATGGGCTTGAGCATGTTGCCGGCGTCCATGGAGCCCTCGCCGGTGGCGCCGGCGCCGACGACCGTGTGCAGCTCGTCGATGAACGTGATGATCTGGCCCTCGGCGTCGCGGATCTCATTGAGCACCGCCTTGAGGCGTTCCTCGAACTCGCCGCGGTACTTCGAGCCGGCGACCATGGAGGCGAGGTCGAGCGAGACGACCCGTCGTCCGCGCAGCGAGTCGGGCACGTCGCCGGCGATGACCCGCTGGGCCAGCCCCTCGACGACGGCGGTCTTGCCGACGCCGGGCTCGCCGATCAGCACGGGGTTGTTCTTGGAGCGGCGGGCCAGCACCTGCACGACTCGGCGAATCTCGGCGTCGCGACCGATCACAGGGTCGAGCTTGCCGTCGCGGGCGCGCTGGGTGAGGTCGACGGAGTACTTGTCGAGCGCCGACTCGCCACCCTCCGACTCGGCCGAGGTGACGCGCTTGTCGCCGCGGTTGGCCTGGAAGGCATCGGTGAGCTTCTTGGTGGTGGCGCCCAACTGGGTGAGGATCGAGCTGGCGTCGGAGGTGACGGTGGCCAGCGAGATCAGCAGGTGCTCGGTGGCGACGAACGAGTCACCGAGCGACTGCGCCCGGGTCTCGGCGTCGGCGAGCACGCGCGCGAACGGCCCCGACAGGGTGGGCTGCGAGACGGACGAGCCCTGCGCCGACGGCAGCTTCGCCATCGCGCCCTGGGCGGCCGCCTTCACGATCTGCGGATCGATCTTCAGGCTCTGCAGCAGCGCCGAGACCGTGTTGTCGGGGGTGAGCAGCAGGGCGTGCAACAGGTGGCTCGGCTCCGCCTGGGGGTTGCCCTGCGTGAGGGCGGTGCGGACCGCCGCCGAGACGGCGTCGCGGCTCATCGAGGTCAGCTTGTCAGTGTTCAAGGGTTCTCCTGGGATGGCTTCCGAGAGTTCTGGACGCAAAGTTGAGTCCACCTGACTCAACTCTAGTGCGCCGTCCACTATTCCGCTGGAAGGGGGCCCTCACAACCCCGGACGAACCCTGAGCGGTGACGCAATCGTGACTGCTCGACACCACTGAGGTGCCTCAGAGGGCGGTTCTGGGGCTCGAACAGTCACGATCGCGTCACGTCGATCGCGGCATGGCCATCAGCCGACGCGCGGCAACTTCACCCGCACCGGCGTTTCTGTCGGAGCTCGCTCCTAGGGTGGGCAACGCCTCGGGTGAGCGCCCGAGTGACGAGAGGAGCACCCTCATGCCCGTGCCCGGCGAACCGGTGTGGATGGAACTGACCACCTCCGACTCCGACAAGGCCACCCGCTTCTACGGCGAACTCTTCGGCTGGTCGTTCGACGACCAGGGTGAGGAGTTCGGCCACTACCAGATCATCAAGGCCGCGGGCACCGACATCGGCGGCGCCATGGTCAAGCAGGCCGAATGGGGCGAGATGCCCGACTCGTTCGCGCTCTACCTCAACTCTGTCGACATCGACGCCACCACCGCAGCCGTCCGCGAGGCCGGCGGTACCGTGCTGGTCGAGCCCATGGACATCGCCGATCAGGGTCGCATGGCCTTCTACCAGGACTCCAGTGGCGCCGCCGTGGGCGCCTGGCAGGGCGGCAGTCGTCCGAGCATGGCCAAGGGGGGCGCCTTCCAGACGTCGTGGTTCGAACTGATGACCAAGCAGTACGACGATGCCCTCGGCTTCTACCCACAGGTGTTCGGTGCCGCCGTCGCGCCCATGGTCGACCCCTCGGGCGAGGCCGGTGAGGAGTGGCGGTACTCGACCATCGGCGAGGGTCAGGGCGCCGTCGCGGGCATCTGCGACGCGGCCCCGTACCTGCCTGAGCAGGTACCGTCGTACTGGCGCCTCTACGTCAACGTGCCCGACGTCGACGAGACCATCGCGAAGGCAACCTCCCTCGGCGGCACGGTGCTCGATGGCCCCATCGACTCCCCCTTCGGACGACTGGCCACGGTTGCCGACGACCAGGGCGCCTCGTTCCAGGTGATCACACCGCCGCAGCGAGGCTGAGTCGCCGTCCGGCGGAACAGGTCGTCCGGACGGTCCGATGCTCAGCTGAGCTCGAGCCGGGTCGGCGCGTAGGCGCCGGCCTGGCCGACCGTCACGCCCGAGGTGCGCACGCCCTGGTCGATGGCGGGCGCCACCTCGTCCCACGTCGCGACCCGCAGTGAGGCCGCGGCCTCGGGCGAGCCCAGCAGCCCGGCGTCGAGGAGCGCCGACAACAGGCCCGCCATGAACGAGTCACCGGCGCCCACGGTGTCGACCACGTCAACGGCCGGACGATCCACCTCCCTCAGTTCCCCGTCGAGGGCGAGCATCGCCTTGACCGGCTCCGGCCCGCGGGTGACCACGACCAGGGCCGGCCCGCTGGCAGCCCATGCGCGGATCACGTTGTCTTCGATGGTGTCGGGGTAGAGCCACTCGATGTCTTCATCGGAGACCTTCACCACGTCGGCGGCAGCCACCAAGCCCTCGATGCGTGCGCGGACCAACTCCGGCGCCCCCATCAGGGCCGGCCGAACGTTGGGGTCGTACGACACGGTCGCCCGACCCCGCACGGTCGCCACCGCGTCGACCACGGCGTCCCCGCCGGGAGCGAGCGTGGCCGCGAACGATCCGGTGTGCAGGTGCCCGTAGTTGGCCAGGTCGTCGACGCCCAGGGGTGGCAGGCGCCACTCGAGCTCGAAGGTGTAACTGGCCCGGCCGTCGGCATCGACCTGGGCCAGAGCGATCGGGGTCGAGACGGCCGCGTCGCTGCCCTCGACCAGCCCCACGCCGGCGCCATCCATCACCTGCCGCAGGCGGCTACCGCGGTCATCTCGTCCGATCCAGGTGGCCAGGTCGACGGGATGGTCGAGACAGGCCAGACCGACGGCCACGTTGAGGGGCGACCCCCCGGGGTGCTCGGTCGGGGCCTCGGCCCCGGCCTGCTGCACGACGTCGACGAGTGCCTCACCGAGCACCAGCACGCGAGTGTTCATGCCACGACGATAGGGGGTCGCCACCGGTCACGTGGTCACCTTCACCGCCAGCGCCTTGCTGGAGGTCACTCCGGCGGCGTTCGAGAACTCGGCGACGTACGTGTGCGTGCCCTTCGCCCGACCCGTGAGCGCCACGCCAACCGACTGCTTCCCGGGCGAGGCCGCAGTCAGGTCACCTCTGGCGACCTCCACACCGTCCTCCAGGATCCGGTAGGCCGTGGCGTTGGTGCCCCACCACAGCGTGGCCGTCACGGTGTAGGCCCCGTCACCGTCCTTGTTCTCCGCGGCCAGCTGGGGCGACCCCGGCGTGGCATCGGTCACCACCACGGTCACGGGCTTGGTGGCGGTCACCCCAGCGGAGTTCGCCAGCTCACCGGTGAACACGTACGTACCGTTCACGAGGCCCGCCACGTCGACGGTGGCAGCCTGGGCCGACGGTGAGTGCATCGTCAGGGGCACGCGATCGACCAGCACTCCGTCTCGGTAGAGCCGGAAGATGCTGCCGTTGGCGCCGTGCCACAGGTTCATGGTCACGGTGAAGGTGCCATCCTTCAGGCCGGTGTCCCAGCCCTCGTCCGTGCTCAGCACCCCTTGCCCCGGTGCCACCGTGGCGCCGTCGGCGGCATCGGTCTCCGGCAGTCCGTAGACCTGCACCTCGACCAGACCTGCGGCCCAGGCAGCTGAACTGCCGTTGTGGTCGTTGACCACGGAGGTCACCCGCACCCGCACGTGCCGGTACCAGCCGTCGACCCGGTCACTGGTGAAGCCGACGGTGCGGTTGGCCCTGCGGTCGATCAGCGTTGACCACGTGGTGCCGTCCACGGAGCCCTCGAGCACGTAGCCCGAGTACGACTCCGAGCCGTTATAACTGCGCCAGCTGATGTCGACGCGAGACAGATCGGTCACGACCCCGAGGTCGACCTGCCAGGTGAACGGCACCGTGCCGTTCGGGGTGTAGTAGTGGCTGTTGTCGTAGCGATTGGTGGTGTAGGCGATGCCGTCGTTCGCAGCCCGGGCGGGTGTCAGGCCCGAGACCTCACCGGGATCGGCCACTCCGTCGGTGTAGCCCGCCGACAGCGACCCTGCCGGGCTCGCCGTCGCGGGCTTGCCCTGGGAGACCAGACGGTCGGCCTGATTGACGATGGCACCAGTCGAGGTGTCCAGCGACCAACGGTCGGTGTAGTCGAGCGTGACCGCCCGCGTGGCGGGGTCGATCTGCAAAGGCAGCCAGACGTAGGTCGAGGTGCCGAGCGCGCTCGGCACCCACCGGTCACCCATGTAGACCAACGAGCTGCCACCCTCGGTGCGCTGCACCTGCATGATCGAGGTGGGCTGCGACTTGAAGGTGGTGTTGTTGCCGACGTTCTGGTTGGCCGACCACGCCGAGGGGTCGGCAAGGTCGGTCGTAGTCGCGTACTTCAACTGGTTGGGGTACCAGCCCGACTGCCCCGAGGTGAACAGGTAGTAGACGCCGTCGAACTGGGTGATCGCGGCCGCCTCGCGGCTCTCGCCGTGGAAGAGCGGGTAGGAACCCGCGACGTCGGGCTGTGTGTAGTCGGCGGACAGCGGGTAGATGCGCAGTTGTTCGTGGGCTTCGGCCGAGATCAGCCAGCCGCGGCCGCGGTCGTCGACGTAGACCGTGAAGTCGCGGGACTGGTGGCCGCTGGGCACGTTGCCCGCCGCCCGATAGGCGGCTTCGGCGTGCTCCAGGTCGGGCTGGCTGCCCGAGGTGACCAGCGCCTCGATGGCCCGCTCCTGGTCCAGGTCCCAGACCGTGCCGGCACCGGGTCGTCCGTGGTAGGAAACCGCGTAGTCACCGTCGATGGTGGACGACGTGGCCACCACCACCTCGGAGGCCGCGTACGAGGTCGACGTCTCCCAGTGACCCCAGAGCACAAAGGTGTTGCTCGCCTCGTTGAACAGCAGCTTGGGCCGCTCGACCTTGCAGGTGGCCGACCCCCGCACGTTGCAGTCGAGGCCAGCGGCCTCGGGCTTGAGGATCTGGGCGACGAAGTCCCAGTTGAGCAGGTCCTTGGAACGGTAGAGGTTCACACCGTTGAAGGATGCCCCGTTGTGCGACTTGTCCTCACCGACCCAGTAGTACCAACCGCCGTGCTCGAGGAACCCGCCCCCGTGGGCCTGGATCACGTTGCCCGCGGTGTCGAACCAGGGCTGCCCGACCGGCACTGCGGTGTAGGGCCCGTCCTGCACCACGATGGTGTAGTCGGCGGTGGTCACGGGGCTGGTGACCCCATTGGTCACGGCGACCGCCTTGACCGTGGTCGACCGGTCGAGCACGAACGTCTCGGTGTAGAGCGTCCCATGGGTACGCGACGGGGTGCTGCCGTCGGTCGTGTAGTACACGACGGCCCCGGCCGCGGCAGTGATCGAGATCGTCTGGGGACGACCGTAGGTCGTGGCCGGCGACGGCGAGATCGTCGGCGCCACCGAGACGTCGGGGCTCAGGTCGAGGGTTTGGGCGCCCTGCGCCACGGCGAACCACGCCACGGATGCGCCCTGCCACGTGACGTTGCTGACCTGCAGCTTGACCCCGCCAGCGCCGTCGGTTGGCACCGTGAACCGACCCTGCATCGCCGAGGTGCGATTGGTGGGCGTGATCTGACCGGGCGTGCTGGTCACCACGGTCGTTGCGCGCCCCTGGCTGTCACTGATCGAGGCGCGCATCTCCCGATCGGTGGCACTCCACCACTCATGGATGCCCAGCGCCAGGGTGTAGTCACCGGCCGGCAGGGTGAGGTCGTAGGTGATGGTGTTGCCCGCACCGTTGAAGCCGTAGAGACCGTTCGCGTCCTTGTCACCCGCGTCTGTGCGCAGCCCGTCCTGACCCGAGTACCCCCATGCGACAGCCGCACTCTTGGCCTGGTCGGAGGCGTCGTTCAGCAACTCACCGCCGAGCAGACGCTTGGCGCCGGCGTGGGCCGCCGAACCGCTGGCCGCGGTGCCCGAGTCCACGTACCAGATCGTGTCGGGGGCGAGCGTCTCCACCGTGGCCGTGACCGGCGACGAGAGCCCGTCGACCTGCCCGTAGACCGTGTACGACTTGTACGGCTTGGCGAACGTCATGCCTGCCAGATCCCAGGCAACCGGGGCCTGGACCTGCTGGCCCTCCGCGGTGGTGACCGCCAGTTGGGCGGGCAGCGATGGCTGCCGTCCGACCTCGACGGCGTAGTTGGTCGGTTCGGCGACTCCCGTGAAGGTCTGGGCGTCGGCGTTCGGAGGTGAGACAAGGCCGGCCACCGTCAGCGCCGAGGTGGCCAGGGCCACTCCCAACGTGCGGAAGCGGAGTGACGTCGTTGTCATGGGGTTCCGTTCGGGGTCGAGCGCGTCGCCACGGTGTGGCCCACGTGACGTCGGACTGTGACGTTACATGTTTGCGCAATCATTCGATGCGGGAACACTAACCCGCTGCAACGGCGGCGTCCATGGGTCAGGCGAGAAAATCTCAGAGCGCAGGCGGGGTGGTCGTGCTCCCCCGCACCACGAGTGTGGTGGGCACGATCACCGGATCGGCCACCTCGCCGCGCTCAATGAGAGTGATCAACGCCCGCAGGGCCTGCACACCCACCTCGGCGAAGTTCTGGTGCACCGAGGTCAGCGGCGGCCAGAAGTTCCCCGACTCCGGGGTGTCGTCGAACCCGACGATGCTCATCTCGTCGGGCAGCCGCCGCCCGCGTTCGTGCAGGGCGTGCATCAGCCCCAGCGCCATCTGGTCGTTCGCGGCGAACACGGCCGTCGCGTCGGGCATGCGAGCCAGCCACTCGCCGGCGGCTCGTCCGCTGTCGGCCGACCAGTCACCGACGAACGGGACGGGCACGCGCAGCCCACGCTCCTCGAGCACCGCCTGCCAGGCCGCCAGCCGCCGCTGCGCGGAGTACGAGCCCTCGGGCCCCGCGATGTGGAAGACGGTCTCGTGCCCCAGATCGAGCAGGTGCTCGGTGGCCTGCCGCGCCCCCTGCGCCTGGTCGGTGTCGACGAACGGATGCGCCCCGTCGGCACTCGAATCGATCACCACCACCGGCATGCCGGGCGGAATGCGAATCGCCGCGTCGCGCGCGACGTGCGACTCGATCAGAATGATCACCCCGTCGACGGCCTGCTCGGCCAGCCGGTGGAAGGCACCTGACAGACTGGCCTCGGTGGCGGCCCGCAGCGAGATGAAACTCAGCGAATAACCGCCCCGATCGGCCTCGTCGGCGACCGCACTGAGGGTTCGCACGTTCCCGTACGAGGCCAGCGTGAACATGATCACGCCGATCGAGCGGTACCGCCCGTACTTGAGCGCGCGGGCGGCGCCATTGGGGCGGTAGCCGAGTTCCTGCATGGCCGCGACCACGCGCTCCTTCGTGGTCGGACGAACCCGGTCCGATCCGGTGGCCACCCTCGAAACGGTCTGGGCCGACACCCCCGCAGCCTTGGCGACGTCGGCCAGCGACGGCTCGCGACGCGGGCGCCCACCACCGGAGATCATGGGTAGACCCTAGGACCTCGGACGACTGTTCCGCTCACGCCCCATCAGCGACACCCTCGCCAGCCCTCGTCCGCGACTCACGACTGGTCGCGCACCGTCAGCCAGGCCTGCCACTCGTCCCAGACGTTCTCCGGATCGAGATCGGCGTACCCGCGCTGCTCGGCCATCTGCTCGGCCAGTCGCTTCGGCGACTTGATGCAGGTGGCGTGGTCGCGCACCTCGATCACCTCATCGAGGGTCAGGGGCGCACCCTTGTCACGCTCGACGGCGGTCAACACGGCGATCAGCGGCGGCACGAACTCGGGAACGAGATCGTCACGGTCGCCTGAGGCATCAGCTTCGGTCATGCTCCATGGTCACCCGACCGCGGGTCACCCATGGGACGAGTCCCCACGGCGCACGCCGTGCGGTTGACTGGCTCCATGAGCGACGCCGCCGTCACCGCCGACACCATCGCCCGCATCGAGACCTTCCTGGTGGCCCCCCGCTGGCTGCTGGTCAGGGTCGAGACGACCCAAGGACTCATCGGGTGGGGAGAGGCCACCTGCGAGGGCCGTTCCGAGACGGTGCGCACCGCCGTGCACCAGCTCGCCGAGCTCGCGATTGGCACCGATCCCGGCCGCATCGAAGACCTCTGGCAGGTGCTCACCAAGGGGTCCTTCTACCGCGGTGGCCCGATCCTCGCCAGCGCCGTGTCGGGCATCGACCAGGCGCTGTGGGACATTCTCGGCAAGCGCCTCGGCGTGCCCGTGCACCAGTTGCTGGGCGGCGCCGTCCGCGACCGCATCCGCATCTACGGGTGGATCGGTGGGGACGAGCCCGCGGGCGTGCGTGAGGCCGCCACCGCCGCCCGCGAGTCGGGCCTCACCGCCATCAAGATGAACGCCACTGCGGCCCTGGGAGGCCTGCCCAGTGGGGCCGACATCGGCGCTGCCGTCGACCGAGCCGCCGCGGCGCGCGAGGCTATGGGCCCCAACGGTGACATCGGCATCGACTTCCACGGGCGGGTCTCGTTCCCCGCCGCCCGCCTGTTGATCAAGGAACTCGAGCCGGTGCGTCCGATGTTCATCGAGGAGCCGGTGGTGCCCGAGAACAGCCACCTGTTCGCCGATCTCGTCGCCCACACTCACCTGCCGATCGCCACCGGGGAGCGGCTCTACTCCCGCCAGGAGTTCCTGCCCGTGCTGGCGGCCGGGGTCGCGGTCGTGCAGCCCGACCTCAGCCACGCGGGCGGCATCACCGAGACCCGCAAGATCGCTTCGTTGGCCGAGGCCCACGGCGCCCTGCTCGCCCCCCACTGCCCGCTCGGACCGATCGCCCTCGCGGCCTGCCTGCAGGTCGGTTTCGCCACCCCCAACCACGTCATCCAGGAGCAGTCCCTGGGCATCCACTACAACCGCGACGCCGACCTGCTCGACCTGCTGCTCGACACCACGCCGCTCACGGGACGCGACGGCTTCCTCGAACGCTGGGACTCCCCGGGCCTCGGCATCGAACTGGACGAGGCCGCCATCCGCGAGGCCGACCGCTCCCCCCACGGCTGGCGCGGCCCCATCTGGCGCCACCGCGACGGCTCGTTCGCGGAGTGGTGACCATGCCCGACGACCTGCTGCAGACGCTCACCCGCACCGGCCTGTGTGCCATCATCCGGTGCCGCGAGGCGGGGCACGCCGCCACCATCGGACGAGTGCTGCTGGCGGCCGGGGTCGAGGTGCTGGAAGTGGCCCTGACCACGCCCGATGCCGCCGAAGCCATCGCCGACCTGGCCAGCGCACACCCCGAGACGTGGGTGGGGGCGGGCACCGTGCTCACCCGCGCCGATGCCGGGCGCGTGGCCGACGCGGGCGCACGCTTCACGGTCACCCCCGGCCTCTGTGAGGGGGTGGCGGCCTCCCGGGAGCTCGGCCTGCCGGTCCTGGCCGGCGCCTGGACGCCCAGCGAGGTCATCGCGGCCCATGCCGCCGGCGCGACGGCCGTCAAGATCTTCCCGGCCAGCTCCGGCGGCCCCACGCACCTGAAGGCGCTGCGCGACCCTCTGCCGCAGGTGCCCCTGCTGGCGGTCGGCGGCGTCGGCCTGGCCGACATCGCGGCCTATCGTGCGGCCGGCGCGTTGGGGTTCGGCATCGGCTCGCCGCTCGTGGGTGACGCCGCCACCGGCGGCTCGCTGCACGAGCTCGAGGCGCGCGCGCGAGACTTCGTCCGGGCGTGTCGACCATGATCAACTCGAGCTTGCCCACCGTGTGGACCATGGGTGAGACCATGATCAGCCTGCGAGCGGGCGGCCCGGCCGCGACCGCCCCCACCTGGACCACCCATGTGGCGGGGGCCGAGTCGAACGTCGCCATCGCCCTGGCCCGACTGGGCCACCCGGTGCGCTGGTACTCGCGGGTCGGTGACGACGCCTTCGGGCGGTTGATCGTCCGCGAGCTGACGGCCGAGGGGGTCGAGGTGGCCGCCGAACTCGACCCCGATCGTCCGACCGGGCACATGTTCCTCATGCCGACATCGTTCGGCTCCAGCGTCGACTACCACCGCGCCGGCTCGGCGGCCTCGGCCCTGCGACCCGAGCCGGCGGTGGCCGACCTGCGTGCGAGTGCGCCCTCGCTGGTGGTGCTCTCCGGCATCACCCCCGCCCTCGGGCCCGACGCCCGCGAGGCGACGCTGGCCGTCGCCAGCGCCGCCCGTGCGCTCGGCTGCGACGTCGTTCTCGACGTGAACCATCGGACGAAGCTGTGGTCGCGCGAGCAGGCACGCCCCACCCTGCGGGAACTCGCCGCCCACGCCTCGGTCGTGGTCGGATCCCCCGACGAACTCACCCTGATCGCCGACTCCCCCGCCGCAGCCCTGGAACTGGGACCGTCGCTGGTGGTCGAGAAGCTCGGGGAGCGGGGCTGCCGCGTAACCACCCATGACGGCGCCACGGAGGTGCCCACCATCGCGGTGCCCGAGGTCGACCCGGTCGGCGCCGGCGACGCCTTCACCGCCGGCCTGGTGTCCGGGCTGCTGGAGGGGCTGTCCCCGGTCGAGGCGGCTCGGCGCGGCACCCTGCTGGGCTGCGCGTGCGTGCGCCACCGCGGCGACTGGGAGGGCCTGCCAACCCGGGCCGAACTCCAGGCGGAGCTGGCCCGGCGCGACCGGGGGTCGTCCGACGACGTCAGCCGCTGAGCCTCAGTTGCCCAGCCTCAGTCGCCCAGCCTCAGTTGCCCAGCCTCAGTCGATCGGGTAGCCCCCGACCGCACCCTCGGTGTTCGGCAGCCACCCCAACTCGGGCGCCACGAACTCGGCGAACGACTCCAGCAGGTGCAGGTTGTACGCCACGCCCAACTGCGCGGGGATGGTGATCATCAGCGTGTCGGCGGCCATCACGGCGGCATCGTGGCGAAGCTGCTCGACCAGCTCGTGCGGTTCGCCGGTGTAGGTCTTGCCGAACGTCGACCGCATGCCGTCGATCACCCCGATCTGGTCGGACGAACCGCCGCCCAACCCCATGCCGATCAGCTCACGATCCTCGTCCGTGGTCACGGGGACGATCGACCGGCTCACCGAGACCCGCGGGGTCCAGTCGTGACCGGCGGCCTTCCACGCGGCCCGGTAGGCGTCGATCTGCTCGGCTTGCAGGTCACCGAATGCCTGGCCGGTCGCCTCGGTGAGCAGCGTGGAACTCATCAGGTTGACCCCCAGCTCGGCGGCCCATTCGGCGGTGGCGCGGGTGCCGGCGCCCCACCAGATGTGGCGGGGAAGGTCGTCCGAGCGCGGCTCGATGGCCAGCCGCTGCCCGGGGCCGAACTGGCGGGGGTCCGCGTCGACCACGGTCTCGCCACGGATGGCCGCCATGAACTGCTCGAACTTCGCGCGCCCGAGATCGGCACCGCGGGGGTCGTCGGAGCCGGTGTAGCCGAACGCCTCCCAGCCCCGCAGCGCGGGCTCGGGCGATCCCCGACTCACGCCGAGCGCCACGCGCCCGTCACTGAGCAGGTCGAGCGCGGCCGCCTCTTCGGCCAGGTAGTAGGGGTTCTCGTAGCGCATGTCAATGACTCCGGTGCCCACCTCGATGTGGCGGGTGGTGGCCGAGATGGCGCTGAGCAGCGGCATCGGCGAGGCGGCCTGCCGGGCGAAGTGGTGCACCCGGAAGTAGGCGCCGTTGACCCCCAATTCGTCGGCGCCCTGGGCGATCTCGACGGCCTGGTGCAGCATTTCGCGGGCGTCGTAGCCGCGGGGCGCGTAGTGACCGAAACTGAGGAATCCGAAAGCCTTCACGCTGCCTCAACGCCGGCCCCGGGGGCGGCATTCCGGGCCGTCACCGTGGCACGTGACGCAATCGTGACTGCTCGACACGGCAAGCCCACCCCTGGGGGGCGTATCGGTGTCGAGCAGTCGCGATTGCGTCATGGATAGGCTCCACCCATGAGTGAAGAGCTCCGCACGCCCGAACCCATCCGGCTGGGCCAGTTCGTCAAGTTCGCCGGGCTCGCCGACACCGGTGGCCAGGCTCGGGAGTGGATCCAGGCTGGTCTGGTCACGGTCGACGGCGAGGTCGAGACCCGCCGCGGGCGCCAGCTCGCCGACGGCATGCGGGTCGCCGTCACCATGCCCGACGGCTCCACCCTCGAGGCGGTCGTGGGCGACGAGGGCGACGAGGGCGACGACCTGCCTTGGTGATGCCCGACCCGGGCACCTGCCACCCCACCCCACCGACCGAGCGTTGAGACGGCTCGGGTCATCGTCCGAACAACCTCTGGCACCAGGCCGCTCGTGCGTGGTCAGATGAGCCATGCGCGTCCAGGACATCCTCAGCAACAAGGGCTCCCAGGTGCTCACCCTGCCCTCGAGTGCGACCGTGAGTGAGCTGCTCGAGGTGCTGGCCGATCATCGGGTCGGCGCCGTGGTGGTGGTGGACGACGACCGGGTCGTCGGCATCGCCAGTGAGCGCGACGTCGTGCGGCACTTCCGCGCCGGCGCCCCGGCCGACGCCGCCGTTGCCACCCTGATGACCAGCGAGGTCGTCACCTGCACCCCCGATGACGACACCCGCTCCCTCGCCGAGACCATGACCGCCGGACGATTCCGCCACCTCCCGGTGGTGGTCGACGGCCAGCTGAAGGGCGTGGTCAGCATCGGCGACGTGGTGAAGATTCGGCTGGACGAGCTCGAGGCCGAGCGCGATCACCTCGAGCGCTACGTCAACAGCTGACCTCCGCCACCACACCGACCTGCTGGGGACGAACGTGACTCCGGCCACCCCGAGGATCTCGGAGTGGCCGGAGCCGATGGAGGGAGGATGAGCTCAGTCGAGCGCGACCACGGTCACCGCTTCTGGGCCGCCATCCACTGCCACAGGTGCTCGCCGTCGACCTGCGGATCGTTGTGGGCGACGTAGATCCACGACCAGTGACCGGCGTACTGGTAGCCGTTCCAGGTGACGTTCTCGTAGAGCGACAGCCGCGCCTCCGGCACCAGCCCGGCCACCCGCATCGTGTTGGGGAGGTAGGGCAGCGTGGTGTCGTCCTTGGAGTGCACCAGCCAGGTCGGCGTGGACCGCACCTTGATCAGGTCGGCATCGGTGAAGAAGTTCCGCGTCGCAGCGCAGCAGATCGGCACGCCCGCCGCGAAGAAGGTCGGGTAGTCCGACTCCATCTTCAACGTCATGTAGCCACCGTTCGAGCACCCGAGCACGCTGATCCGCTTGGGATCGACGTTGTGCTTCTTCACCAGCTCGTCGATCAACGCCTTGATCTGCGGCGCGAACAACGGACCGTTCGACATCCAGGCCGACACGCACTGCGGGGCCACCACGTAGGCGCCGCCGAAAATGGCCTGCGCCTCGGGCGTCGCGAAGCCCAGCGCACCACGGTTGGCGCGCAACTGCGCCTCGTTGGTCTGCCGGGTGCCCATGCCGCCCTCGCCGCCGCCGTGCAGCCACACGACCAACGGGAACTTCTTGTTGCCGTTGTTCTTGGCCTTGTCGGGGGTGAACAGCCGGTAGTTCATGCCCCCGGCCGAGGTGCCGTAGCTGAACGCGTCGACCTCCGGGCTCACCAGGTCGCCCTGCACGAAGGACGAGATGGTGGCCTGGCGGCCGTTCTTGAGGCGGATCGGCTGGTTCTGCGTGATGGTGTAGACGAGGTCGAGCTCGACGTTGCGGCCGGTGTTGAGCAGGTAGCCCAGGGTGCCGCCGCCCGTCAGCCCCTCGGCGGTCTCGAGCTCGAGGGTGATCACCCGCTTGTTGTCGATGCTCGCCGAGGTGACGGAGCGGTCGAGGTCGTACTCCGAGAAGATCAGCCCACCATTGGGGATGGGGCTGGTGGCCTTCGCGTGCACGGTGAAGGTGCCGGTGGTGATGCTGGCCGGATCGATCGGCCCCAGCGCGCTGGCGTCGAACGAGACCGAGCTGACCTGCTCGCCGCCGTCGAGCACCGTGGCGTTGAGCGTGAACCGCACCGAGGCGGTGGTGGACGGCGCCGCCAGGGCGGAGGCCGCGACCCCTGCGAGCGGCACCGCTGCGACGGTTCCGAGCACGGCGCGACGGCTGAGGGAGGAGAGGGACTGGGACATGGGTACAGACTCCTTCGTCTGGATCACCCCGCTGACAAGGCGCGATGCATCGCACGGCCAGGTGGCGGCAGTGGTGGGAGAAACATGGGGGCAGTAGGGATGGGAGAAAGGACGATCCCTCGGGCGAGCATTCACCCAGCTGGCATCGAAGGCGGCTCCGCTCCGGTGCGGGCCGTCACAACACACGCGTGTCCCTGATCAGGTGACTTGAAGCCAACCATACTGAATGGTTGCTCAGCAATAGGTTTGCTGAAAATGTCCGCCGGACGATCAGCGGCTCGGTAGCGCCCGCTGCCCCCGGATGACCCGCCCCAGGTGCACGGCCCCCGACGTCTCGGCGGTGAACACTCGTCCGCTGGCCGCCAACTGCGCCAAGGCGGCGTCGCGCTGCTCCCCCACCCGCTCGACGGTCGCGCGCAGACGCTCGATCTCGGCCTCCATGTCGAGAATGCGCTGGATGCCCGTCAGGTTGATGCCCTCGACCTGCGACAGGTGCTGGATCAACCGCAGCCGCTGCACGTCGCGCATCGAATAGCGCCGACCCCGCCCCTTGGCCCGCCTGGGCTGGACGAGCCCCAGCTTGTCGTAGCCCCGCAGGGTCTGGGGGTGCATGCCCGCGAGGCCGGCCGCGACGCTGATGGAGAAGATCGGCGCGTCGCGGTCGACCAACTGCGGCACCTGCGTGCTCATGGTCAGACCCCGAACAGGCTGCCGCGCGGGTTGCTCACCCCGGCGGCCTTCTCGTAGTCGGCCAGGGCGCGCTTGGCCTCGTCCGACAGTTCGGTGGGCACCTGCACGTCGACAGTGACCAGCAGGTCACCCTTGCTGCCGTCGGACTTCGACACACCCTTGCCGCGCACGCGGAAGGTGCGCCCGTTGGGCGTGCCCTCGGGCACCTTCAGCTTCACGGCTGCCCCGCCGAGCGTGGGCACCTCGATGGTGGCGCCCAGCGATGCCTCCGAGAAGGTCACGGGCACCTCGATGGTGAGGTTGTCGCCGCTGCGCCCGAACAGTTGGTGGGCGCGCACGTGCACGATCACGTAGAGGTCACCGGCGGCGCCCCCGTTCTCGCCGGGCGACCCCTTGCCCTTGATGCGGATGCGCTGGCCGTCGGAGACCCCGGCGGGAATGCGGACCTGCATCGTCTTGGTCGACCGCCCACGCCCGGACCCATGACAGACCTGGCAGGGGTCGTCCACGATCAGCCCGCGCCCCTTGCAGTCGCGGCAGGGCTCCGACACCGAGAACACGCCGCCCGACTGGGTGGCGGTCATGCCCGAGCCGTGGCAGGTGGTGCACACGCGCGGCACGGTGCCGGCCTTCGCCCCGGTGCCCCGGCACGCCTCGCAGGCCTGCTCGGAGACCATCTGCACGCCGACCGTGGTGCCGTCGATCGCCTCGTTGAAGGCGATCGTCACCTCCCCCTCGACGTCGGCACCGCGGCGGGGGCCTCGTCCGCTCGGACGACGGGCACCCCCACTGGCCTGGTTGAACAACCCGCCGAAGAGATCCGAGAAGCTCTCGCCCTGCCCGGTCGCGTGCCGGAACAGGTCGTCGACCCCACCAGCACCGGGCGTGGACGACCCACCGCGCGGGAAACGGAACCCGCCGCCGCCGAACAGCGAGCGGGCCTCGTCGTACTCCTTGCGCTTCTTGGGGTCCGAGAGCACCGTGTTCGCCTCGGAGGCCTCCTTGAACTTCTTCTCGCGCTCCTTGTCACCCGGGTTCTGGTCGGGGTGGTTCTCGCGCGCGATCTTGCGGAAGGCCTTCTTGATCTCCTCGGGCTTGGCGTCCTTGGAGACACCCAGCACCTTGTAGTAGTCCTTCTCGATCCAGTCCTTGGTACTCATTCGTGCCTCCTTCCAGGCTCAGGGAGTGGTCAGTTCGGTTCCGCGACGGCGACCCGCGCCGGACGAATGACGCGCCCGTGCAGCGAGTAGCCGCGCTGCATGACCTGCGAGACGGTGGTCACCTCGATGGCCTCGTCCATGGGCACCTGCATCAGCGCGTCGTGGTGCTGCGGGTCGAACGCGTCGCCCACGGCCCCGAACGACGACAGACCGTGCTTGCCGGCGACCTTCTCGAGCTCGTCGGCGACCAGCTTGAAGCCGCCCCCGAGGTCGTCGTGCTGACGGGCCATCTCGATCGAGTCGAGCACCGGCAGCAGTTCCTGCACGACCGACTCCACGCCCGCCTGGCGCGCGTGCGCACGGTCGCGGTCGACGCGCTTCTTGTAGTTCACGTACTCGGCCTGCAGACGCTGCAGGTCGGCGGTGCGCTCTCTCACCAGCGTCTCGAGCTCCTGCTCGCGACTGGGTGCCGGCTCACCGGCGGCCTCGTCGGTGACCTCGCCCTCGGTCTGGCTGGCCTCCTGCTGGATCAGGTACTGCTCGGCCTCGGCGGCGATGTCGCCCTCGGGTCGGTTCTCTTCGCTCACTTCGTCATCCTCCTGTGGCGCCCCATGCGCCTCGAAATCTGCCCACGTCGATCTTGCCCCATGCGCCACCGGGGGTGGAGGGTCAGACCTCCACCCCCGGGGCGGTTCCGGGTCACCGACGGTGTCGATGGCCCGCGGGTTCTCAGTTGTTCGAGGTGCCGTCGGCCGGCTTGTCCTCGTCCACGATCTCGGCGTCGACCACGTCGTCGTCCGAAGACGACTCGCCGTTGTCAGCCTCGGCCTGAGCGTCGGTCTGGGCATCGGACGAGCCCTCGGCCGCCTGGGCCTCGGCCTGCGCCTGGGCGTACATCGCCTGACCCATGGCCGAAGCCTTGGTGTTCAGGTCGTCCATGGCTGCCTTGACCGCATCGTCGTTGTCGGTGCCCTTCAGGGCCTCCTTCAACGTCTCGAGGGCCTCGGTGACCGGCTGCTTCACGTCGTCGGAGATCTTGTCGCCGTTCTCGTTCAGCAGCTTCTCGGTGCGGAACGCCAGGGCGTCGGCCTCGTTGCGGGTCTCGACCGCCTCGCGACGCTTCTTGTCCTCCTCGGCGTGGGCCTCGGCCTCCTTGACCATGCGGTCGATGTCGTCCTTGCCCAGGGCCGAGCCACCGGTCACGGTCATCGACTGCTCCTTGCCGGTCGCCATGTCCTTGGCCGACACGTGCACGATGCCGTTGGCATCGATGTCGAAGGTGACCTCGATCTGCGGCAGGCCACGCGGGGCCGGCATCAGACCGGTGAGCTCGAAGTTGCCGAGCGACTTGTTGTCGCGGGCGAAGTCACGCTCACCCTGGAAGACCTGGATCATCACCGACGGCTGGTTGTCCTCGGCGGTGGTGAACACCTCGGAACGCTTGGTCGGGATGGTGGTGTTGCGCTCGATGATCTTGGTCATCACGCCACCCTTGGTCTCGATGCCGAGGCTCAGCGGGGTGACGTCGAGCAGCAGCACGTCCTTCACCTCGCCCTTCAGCACACCGGCCTGCAGCGAGGCACCCAGGGCGACCACCTCGTCCGGGTTGACGCCCTTGTGGGGATCCTTGCCAGCCAGCTCCTTGACCAGTTCGGCCACGGCCGGCATGCGGGTCGAACCGCCGACGAGGATGACCTGGTCGACCTGGCCGACCGAGATCTTGGCGTCGGAGAGCACCGCGTTGAACGGCGCCCGGCAGCGATCCAGCAGGTCCTGGGTGAGGCGCTGGAACTCGGCGCGAGTCAGCTTCTCGTCCAGGTGCATGGGGCCCTCGGCACCGGCGGTGATGTAGGGCAGGTTGATGGCGGTGTCCTGCGCGGACGACAGCTCGATCTTGGCGCGCTCGGCCGCCTCCTGCAGGCGCTGGCGGGCCATCTTGTCCTTCGACAGGTCGACGCCGAACTTGTTCTTGAACTGCGTGACGAGCCAGTCGACGATCCGCTGGTCCCAGTCGTCGCCACCGAGGCGGTTGTCGCCCTTGGTGGCCTTCACCTCGAAGACGCCGTCGGAGATCTCGAGCAGCGACACGTCGAAGGTGCCACCACCGAGGTCGAAGACCAGGATGGTCTGCTCAGTGTCGCCCTTGTCGAGGCCGTACGCCAGCGCGGCGGCGGTGGGCTCGTTGATGATGCGGTCGACGGTCAGACCGGCGATCTCACCGGCCTCCTTGGTGGCCTGACGCTCGGCATCGGAGAAGTAGGCCGGCACGGTGATCACGGCGTTGGTGACGGGCTCACCGAGGTAGGCCTCGGCGTCGCGCTTGAGCTTCTGCAGCACGAAGGCCGAGATCTGCTGGGGCTTGTACGACTTGGAGTCGATCTCGATCGACCAGTCGGTGCCCATGTGGCGCTTGACCGAGCGGATGGTGCGGTCGACGTTGGTGACGGCCTGGCGCTTGGCGACCTCGCCGACCAGCACCTCGCCACCCTTGGCGAACGCGACGACCGACGGGGTGGTGCGGGCACCCTCGGCGTTGGGAATGACGGTGGGTTCGCCACCTTCGAGCACGGCGACGACGGAGTTGGTGGTTCCGAGGTCGATACCGACTGCACGAGCCATGGTGTTTCCTCCAGATGTTCGGGGTTGAAGACGTACTTGAGTCTTGCTGGCTCAACTCTAGGACGCCCCGGGGTCGAGGGCAAATGGAAGTTGAGCGCACCAGACTCAACCCTGGGAAGATCAGGGTTGTTCCCGGGTTCCGGGGTCGCCTGTTGGCGCGTGTGGGTCGACGGTCGGGCGGTCAGACAGCGGACGAGCGCGCCGGCCCCGTGGAGCCGCGCACCGTCAGCGAGGTCACCGTCGCAACCGTCTCGGGCGTGGCCCGCGGATCGGCCAGCCGACGCTCGATGGCGGCCAGGGTGGCCGCCACGGTGACATCGACGTGCTGACGCACCGCCGTCAGCGAGAGGTACGAGATCGCGGCCAGGTTGCTGTCGTCGTAGCCCGTCACCGACACCTGACCGGGAACGTCGACCCCGGCCTGCGCGAACACGGTCACCAGCGCGGCCCCCACCTGGTCGGAGCAGCCGATGACGGCCGTGGGCAACACGTCGCGAGCCAGCAGCGCCCGGGCGGCCTCGGCACCGGACTCCTCGAGGAACCCGACGGACACCACGTCGATCTCGTCGGCCAGCCCCACCGCCCGCATGGCGTCGCGGTAGGCCTCGGCGCGGTCGGCGCCGACCAGCCCACCCACACCACCGGCGTAACAGATGGCGCGGTGGCCGAGCCCGGTCAGGTGCTCGACGACGAGCCGCAGGCCGAGCACGTCGTCCGCGTGCACCGCGTCGGCGCGCGGGTCACCGGGGCGCTCCCCCAGCCAGACGACGGGCATGGTCGCCAGGGCGTGCTGCAGCGACGGCGAACTGGCGTCGGGGTTGAAGCAGGCCATGGCCTCGACCCGGAACTCGAGCAGTTCCTGCACCACCACCTCGGTCGTCCGATGGGGGGTGACCGGTGCCAGCTGGACGCGGAAACCGGCCCCTTCGGCCGCCTCGAGCAGGCGTTCGACGACCCGGGCCTCGAAGGGGTTGCGGGCCTCGAACAGCACCCCGATCGTGCGGGTGCGCGCCTGCCGCAGCAGCTGCGCGGCGAGTTGGGGTGGTAGTCGAGCTGGGCGGCGGCGGCGAGCACGGCCTCGCGGCTGGCATCACTGGGCCCCGGCTTGCCCCCGAGCACCAGCGAGGCCAACTGTCGTGAGACCCCGGCCCGCTCGGCGACGTCGCGCATCGTGGCGCGGCGAGAGGCGGCAGTCATGCCCCCATCATGCCGGTGATCGCCCGCCGCGGCGCCGGTCGGCTCGCCGCGGGTCGGCGTCTCAGCGCGTGCCGAGCTCCACGTCGTCGGGGCTCGAGCCCACCCGCCGGTTCTCGTTGAGGGACGAGAGCGCCGCCACGGCAGCCTCGTCCAACCGCCCGGGGGTCAGGGGGTCGGGGGGAAGCAGGTCGAGCGCACCCGCGTTCTCGCGGAGCCGCTCGACCGAGGTGGTCTTGGGGAAGACGACGTCGCCGCGGTGCAGGTGCCAGGCCACCACCAGTTGCGCGGGGGTGCAGCCGAGGCGCTGGGCGTGAGCGACCACGGTGGGATCGGTGAGCACCTGGCCCCGTGCCAGCGGCGACCAGGCCTCGGTGACGATGCCGAGCTCGCGATGCAGGGCGCGGAGCGGCTCCTGGGTGAGGTAGGGGGTCACCTCGACCTGGTTGACGGCGGGCACCACACCGGTGGCGTCGACGATGGTGCGCAGGTGTTCGGGCTGGAAGTTCGACACCCCGATGGCGCGGGCCCGGCCGTCGTCCACGAACTCGGCGAGGGTGCGCCAGGTGGCGACGAAGTCGGTCGTGCGCGGCATCGGCCAGTGGATCAGGTACAGGTCGACCCACTCGACCCCGAGCAGGTCGAGGGAGCGCGCGAAGGCCGCCCGGGCCGCGGCCGGTTCGTGGTCGGGGTTGTCGAGCTTGGTCGTCAGGAAGTACTCCTCGCGCGCCAGCCCGCTGGTGGCGAGCGCCCGGCCCACCTCGCGCTCGTTGCCGTACATGGCGGCCGTGTCGATGTGGCGGAAACCCAC
Source organism: Aestuariimicrobium soli (assembly GCF_051192575.1). NCBI lineage: Bacteria > Bacillati > Actinomycetota > Actinomycetes > Propionibacteriales > Propionibacteriaceae > Aestuariimicrobium > Aestuariimicrobium soli. Next base: position 78,573 of record NZ_JBPJSQ010000006.1, read on the forward strand.
CTCCAGCGCGGACGAGACCGCGGGCCCCGTTTGCTCGGGGGTCAGCTTGTAGGTGCCGAACCCGAGTTGGGGCACGGTTCGTCCGGTGTTCAGGACGACGATGGGCACCGGGAGCGCAGCGCGGATCACCCGCCCATTCCACCACGAGGTCCGTGGTCGCAGCAGGTTCGGACCCGGGTCAGACCTGATCCGACCCGCCGAGGCGGCAGGCTGGCGGGCATGACTCCTCGTACCCGACGCGCGGCGCGCCTCGGCCTCGCCCGCCTGCTCACCGTCGCCGCCCTGACGTGCACCTCGGTGGCGATGCTGACGGGGTGCTCCGGGGTCGGCCGCGCCCTCACCGGCGGCCAGCCTGGTGCGAGTGCCCAGACCGATGACACCGCCGAGGACGACAGCCCCGAGGGCATCGTGCGCAGCGGCCAGCGTGGCTCGGGAAAGTTCAACGTCGCCCAGCTGTCGATCCCGCCGGCCAAGCGGGGCAGCCGGGTCATCCGCTACGTGGTTCGCGTCGAGCAGGGGGTGCCGATCAAGCCGAACGATGCCGGACGACAGATTCAGGCGATCCTCGATGACCCCCGCGGCTGGAAGTCGACGCGGACGAAGCCCACGGCCGGGTCGTCGTTCTGGTTGGTGAGCGATCCACGCGACGCCGACTTCACGATCAGCATCGCCGCTCCCCCGACCGTTGACGCTCTGTGCCCCCTTGACACCGGCGGCATCTGGAGCTGCGACGACGGACAACACGTGCTGATCAACTCCGACCGCTGGCAGTTCCTCACCCCCACATACAGCGATCCCACCGCCTATCGGGCCTACATGATCAACCACGAAGTCGGGCACTTTCTCGGGTTGGGCCACGCGGAGTGCGCAGGGGCGGGGCTCACCGCGCCGGTGATGATGCAGCAGAGCAAGGGTCTGAAGGGCTGCGTGGCGAATCCGTGGCCGACGCGGTCCAATTCCTGACCCGGCCCCACTCCTGACGGCCCCGCATGTCCAGGCCCGGCGGCTGACGTCGTCCTGCGCGTGTGAGATGCGCGCCCGAAACGGGGTTCGTGGCTCATCTGGGGAACGAACCCCGTTTCAGATGCGCATTTCACACACTTTCCTGCGCTGACGGCCCTCGAGCGGGTTTTGCGACACGGGCGACACCCTCCTCGGAGCACTGGCGATGCACCGCTAGCCTCGGGGGCGAGTCGCCGACCCGCTCCGAAGGAGTCCTCATGGCCGTCCACTCGCCCTGGCCAAAGGTGGCCATGGCAGCCCTGCTGGTGTGCCTGAGCGCCTGCGCGACGGCCACGTCGGTGGGGAATCCGCCCGCGAATCCGACTCCCAGCTGGACTCCTCCCGCATCCTCGGCACCCACCACCTCGGCATCGGCAGCAACGACCGCGGCGAGCGCTGCAGCGACGACCAGTGCCTCCTCGGCCACCCAGCGCAGCAGCAAGGCACCCACACCCGGAGCGCCCTCCACTGGGAGCGACGGCATCGTCCGCTCGGGCACGAAGTCGACCGGAAAGTTCGACATCTCGACCCTGAACCTCGCGCCGGTCAGCAAGGGGGCGCGCACCGTCCGCTACGTCGTGCGGGTTGAGCAGGGAACCGGCATCAAGGCGGACGAGGCCGCCCGCGAGGTGCACGCGGCCCTCAACGACAAGCGCGGCTGGATGGGCACCGACATTCCCCAGTCACGCGGCGTGCGGTTCGAACTGGTGAGCGACGCCAAGCGCGCCGAACTCACCCTCACCATCGCCGCGCCCCCGACCGTCGACAAACTGTGTCCGCTGGACACCAAGGGAGTCTGGAGCTGCGAGGCCGGCGAGACGGTGCTGATCAACTCTGACCGATGGCTCCACCGCACCCCCACCTACACCGACACGGCGGTGTACCGCGCCTACGTCGTCAACCACGAGGTGGGGCACTTCCTGCACCTGGGGCACAAGCCGTGCCCCGGCAAGGGCCAGCCCGCCCCGGTGATGATGCAACAGAGCAAGGGGTTGGGCGGCTGCGTCGCGAACGCGTGGCCGGCCACGTCGCCCTGAGCGTCAGCTCTCACCGACGAGGAACCTGCCCGGCATCACCCAGGGGCAGGTCACCTCGACCACGGGCTTGCCGGAGAGGTGGATCCCCGGGCCGCTCGTCCACCGGCTGATTAATCACAGGCTCGGCTTGCCATAATGGTTTAGGTGAGCCTAACCTCATGGACATGAGCTCCACAGCGGCCCCCGGCACTGCGCCCTCGTCCGTCACCCGCGCCCTGCGCGCCACCAACGTGCGCCTGGCCTACGGCAGCCACACCGTGGTGCACGAGGCCAGCCTGCAGGTGCGCGCCGGCGAGGTGCTCGCGCTCGTGGGCCCGAACGGGTCGGGCAAGTCGACGCTGCTGCGCGGCATGGCCCGCCTGCACGGACTCGAGGCCGGTGAGCTGCACCTGGCCAGCAACGGGAGCGAGCAAACCGAGGCCCAGCACCCCGAGAGCGTGCACACCGAGGCCCAGCACCCCGAGGCCCTGCTCGACTGCATGGCGCTCTCCCCCAAGCAATTCGCGACCCGGCTCGCCATGCTCACCCAGCATCGCCCGACCCCGGCCGGCATGACCGTCCGCGAGATCGTCGGGCTGGGCCGTCACCCCCACAAGTCCCGCTGGATCGGCGCCGACCCTCACGGCGAGGCGGCCGTGCAGCGCGCCATGAACCTCACCGGCGTCGAGGACCTCGCCGACCGCGCCATCGACGAACTCTCCGGTGGCCAGGTGCAGCGCGTCTGGCTGGCCAGTTGCCTCGCCCAGCAGACCCCCGTGCTGCTGCTCGACGAGCCCACCAATCACCTCGACCTGCGCTACCAGTCAGAACTGCTCGACCTGATTCGCGACCTGGCCGACGACCACGGGGTCGCCGTCGGGGTGGTGCTCCACGACCTCAATCAGGCCGCCACCGTCGCCGATCGGGTGGCCCTGCTGGTCGACGGCGCCATCGTCGCCGAGGGCACCCCCGCCGAGGTGCTCACCCAGAAGGCGCTCACCCGCGCCTACCAGACCCCCATCGAGGTCGTCCTGCACGACGGACGACCGCAAGTGCGCCCTCTGCCCCGGTGCGCCACGCGCCAGCGGCTCGAAGACGCCATCGGCCGCCCGGCCACCACGTTGTCGGCCTGAGCCCGACCCGCCTTCCCCACTCCCACTCCGCCAGTCCCAGCACATCCCAACCCGAGGAACACCCATGTCGTTGACCCGTCGCGCCCTTTTCGGGGCCACCGCAGGCCTCTCGGCCACCGCCCTGCTCGCCGCCTGCGGCACCACCGAGGCCGCCCAGCCGAACGCCACCACGGCGACGACGGGTGCGTCGTCCGCCGGTTCGTCGAGCGCACCCATCACCGTCACCGACTCCCGCGGCAAGACGATCACCCTCGACAAGCCGGCCACCCGCGTGGTCGTGCTCGAGTGGGGCCCGACCGAGGATGTGCTCACCCTCGGCGTGCAGCCCGTCGGCGTGGCCGACGTCAAGGGCTTCACCAGCTGGGTGACCAGCCAGAAGCTCACCGGCGACCCGATCGACGTCGGCATGCGCTCCGAGCCCAGCCTGGAGTCGATCGCCAAGGCCGAACCCGACCTGATTCTCGGCGTGGAGGGCTCGGTGCCCGACACCGCCCTCGCCCAGGCCGAGAAGATCGCGCCCGTCGTGCTGCTGACCGGAGCCAAGGCCTCCGACCCGCTCGGTCAGGTGAAGAAGAACTTCACCGACACCGCCCTGCTGCTCGGCAAGAGCGCCGAGGCCGAGACCATCTGGCAGGCATTCGAGTCGCACATCGCCGACTCGAAGTCGAAGCTGGTCTCGGTGACCACCCCCTACGTGTTCAGCTACGTGAACGTGCAGGGTTCGGCCGTCGACGTGCGCATGCACTCCGACCGCTCCGTTCCGGGCGCGGTGGGCAAGCTGCTCGGGCTCACCAACGCCTACACCGAGCCCGGTGACGACGGCTGGGGCATCGGCTCGCTCGATCTCGAGGGCCTGACCAAGCTCGACCCGACCCTCACCTTCCTGAACTGGGCCAACGGCACCACCGACTCGACCACCCAGTTGGCCAACAACGCCGTCTGGAAGGGTCTGCAGTTCGTCAAGGACGGGAAGGTCAAGGCCGCCGCCAACGGCGTCTGGGTCTACGGCGGTCCCGCCTCGCTGACACAGTGGGTCGACGAGCTCGTCAAGCAGCTGGCCGCCTGACCCGGGTTCGCGTGCACCGACCCATGATCGGCATCGCCAGCGCCCGCAAGAGCAGCAGCGCGGCCGCCTCCAGCGCCACGCGGGCGCGGGCGTCGTCCGTCACCCCCCGCCCCCTCGACCAACGACAGGCCCGACGCCTCGCCGTTGCCCTGGGGGTGGGGGTGGTGGCCCTGCTCGCCCTCGCGGTGGTGCACCTCACCCAGGGCACTGCCGATGTCGGTCTGGTCGACGTGTGGCGGGCGCTCACGGGTCACGCCTCCGACACCGGACGAGCCGATGGCCAGACGGCCGACATCGTGCTCGCCTCCCGGTTTCCCCGACTGGCGGCTGGGCTACTCGTCGGGCTGGCTCTCGGAGCGGCCGGCGCCACCCTGCAGTCGGTGGCCCGCAACCCGCTGGCCTCGCCGGACACGCTCGCGGTGAACGCCGGCGCCTACCTGGCGCTCACGCTGGTGGCCGCCTTCGGCATTCAGTTGGGGCTGCTCGGCGGCACCGGCGTGGCCCTACTGGGTGGACTGGTCGCCGCGGCCCTCGCGTTCGTGCTCACGGGTGCCTCCGGTGATGCCGTCAGGCTCGTGCTGGGTGGTTCGGTGCTCACCATGGCGCTGGCGAGCGTCACCTCGGCACTGCTGCTGATCTTCTCCCAGGAGACCCAGGGACTCTTCGCCTGGGGGGCCGGCTCCCTCAGCCAGGCCGATCCTCACGCCTCGGTGCAGGCCGCGGTGGTGATCGGCGCCAGCCTGCTGGTGCTGATGCTGATGGGCGGGCAGCTGGATCTGCTCAACCTCGGTGACGACCAGGCCCGCACCCTCGGGCTCAACGTGCTGCGCACCCGCCTGGTGGCGGTCGTGCTGGCCGTGCTGTTGGCGGCCACCGCCGTGGCGCTGGCCGGGCCGCTGGGTTTCGTCGGTTTGTGCGCACCGGCCCTCGTCCGACTGTCGGGGCGATGGCTCAAGGGCTTGCACCGACACCGCTGGCTGATCCCCTTCGCCGGTCTGGTCGGGGCGCTGCTGGTGATCGGCTCTGACGTGGCCCTGCGCGCCGTGATCGGGGCCGGCGAGGCCGCCCGCATTCCCACCGGCGTGATCACCACCCTGCTGGGTGCGGTCTTCCTGGTCGTGCTCAGCCAAGGCATGCGCACGGGTCGCTCCGATGCGACCGCGATGGTCGGCCACGGAAGACCGCGACTCGCCCGGTGGGCGCTCGTGGCGACGCTGGCCGCGTTCGTCCTCGTCGTCGTGGGGGCCTCGTTGGCCCTGCTCGCCGGCGACGGCTGGCTGCTGATGGGCGATGTCTGGAACTGGGTCCTGGGGCAGGCCTCGGGTCGGATCACGTTCATGCTCGACACCCGGTGGCCCCGCGTGGCGGCCGCCGTGCTGGCCGGCATGGCGTTGGCGCTGGCCGGCACGCTGACCCAGGCCGTCACCCGCAATCCGCTGGCCGACCCCGGCCTGTTGGGCGTCTCGGCGGGTGCCGGGGCGGGGGCGCTGGCGGTCATCGTCGGGGCCTCGGTGCTCGCGGTACCGCTGACCGTCGGCTGGATCAACACGTTCGCCCTGGTGGGAGCGTTGGTCGCGGGTGGCGCGCTGATGGCGCTGAGTTCTCGCGGCGGCTTCGACCCCACCCGTCTGGTGATGGTGGGGCTCGGGCTTGCGGCGGGGTTCCAGGCGCTGTGCACGCTGCTGGTCGTCTCGACCGACCCGTGGAACCAGACGCGGGCCATCACCTGGTTGGGCGGCTCAACCTATTCGACGGTGGCCTCGAACCTGCCCCCGGTCGCCGCGTTGGTGGTGCTCGTGCTGCTGGGCGTGTGGATGTTCCGAGGCGATCTCGACCTGGTGCAACTCGATCCGGACACCCCAAAGCTGCTGGGCGTGCGCCAGAACTGGGTGCGCGGCGGGGCGCTGCTCGCCGCCGTGGCCCTGACCGGGGCGGCGACCGCCGCCATCGGGGTGATCGGCTTCGTCGGACTGATCGCGCCACACCTGGCCCGCCTGCTCGTCGGCCCCGACCATCGCCGCATGACCGGGCCCTCCGTGCTGCTCGGCGGGCTGGTGGTGCTGGGCGCCGACACCCTCGGCCGCACCGCCCTGGCCCCCGCCCAGCTGCCGGTCGGGCTGGTCTGTTCGCTGGTTGGCGCCCCGCTGTTCTGGTGGCTGCTGTTCGCCAATCGGGCCGTCAAGTGAAGGGCCGTCACGTGAGGCCGTCACCCACCCCTGCCCTCGTCCCCTCTCGCCCCCTGCCCCCCACCCAGGAGTTCTCATGAGCCGCCCCTACAAGATCTACGACGTCACGCTGGTCGCCCGTGAGCAGGTGTCGCCCACGTTCGTGCGGCTGACGCTGCGCGGGGACGACCTCGCCGACTGTTCCCCCACCCTGCTCGACCAGCGCGTGAAGCTGCTGTTCGGCGACGACGAGGCGCTCGATCTCATGCTGACCAGCGGGGACGACTGGTACGCCGCCCTGGTCGCCGCCGGCGCTCGCGGACCGAAACTGCGCACCTACACGTTGATCTCGGTGACCCCAGACACGGACGGCTCCAGTAACGACGGCTCCGGCAACGATGGCTCGGGCGAGGTGCAGCTCGACGTCGCCGTGCACCCCCTCACCGACACTGACCCCAGCGACACTGACCATGCCCCCGGCATGCAGTTCGCCACCTCGGCACCGCTGGGGGCGCGCACGCTGCTGGTCGCCGGCGACCGACGGGTCGAGGGCCACGACCGCGTCGGGGTCGCCTGGCGCACCGAGGCCACGGGGCAGGTGCTGCTGGTGGGCGACGAGACCGCGCTGCCCGCGGTGCTGAACATCGTCTCGACTCTGCCGGACGACGCGCGCGGACGGGTGGTGCTCGAGGTGCCGCACGCCGATGACGTCCGCGACGTGGTGGCGCCCGCCGGTGTGACGGTCGACTGGCGGGTGCGGGAACGCGGCGAGCGGGCCGTGGGGGTCTTCGGCGCGGCGGTGGCGGCATCGTCCGTCGCGGACGACAGCCAGGCGAGTGACCAGGCCGAGATTCTCTGGGACGAGCTCGACCAGGAGCACCTGGACGCCACCGGTGGTCGGCAGGCCTGGGTCGCCGGCGAGGCCTCGTGGGTGCGCACCCTGCGTGCCGAGGCCAAGGCGGCGGGCGTGCCCAAGCAGGAGGTCTCGTTCATGGGCTACTGGAAGCGGGGCGTCGCGGGCAGCTGATGCACCCGCGGGCGCTCAGTTGCTGAGCAGTCCGACGAGCATGAGCACCACCGCGAGCAGGATGCCCGCGGCCGCCAGCCCCCCGAGCACGGCCAGCGCGACCGCTGCCGTTCCCCAGTGGGGCTTCACCGGCCGGTCGGTGAGCTGCGCGCCGTCGCTGGCGAGCAACGGCGGGGTGTAGAACAGCGTCATCCGCTGCCCCGGCGCGACCCTGATCACCCTGCGCTCCGGGGTGCTCCAGCCGTACCTGACGCGGTGCTGGCCCATCACCTCGATCTCACCGGCGGGCACCGTGTCGCCGAACGTGCGGGGGGCCCGCTCGGGCACCGCCAGACCGTTGAACTCGATCCGGCTCTGGTGCCCCAAGCCGCGGTGGCAGACGACCTCGAGCGTCGCGGTGCTCGACGAACTCGGGCTGGCGTGGGACGGCTCGGGCATGTGGCCATCGTGTCAAAGTCGGGTGCCACAGCGCCGGGGTCACAGGTGGCTCAGTGAGGGGGCCGCACCGTCAGCGTCCAGCCGCGATCGGCGCCCCTGCCCTCGGCGACGAGCTCGGGTGAGAACTCGGCCAACGGGTGCACCAACTGCTCGGGGCGCGTCAGCCGTCCCTGATGTTGGACGAGCCTGCGCGCCACCAGCCCGCGGGTGTGCTTGGCGAAGTGCGAGGCACCCGGCACCTCGACCTGCACCCAGCGGGAGCGGTCATCGGGCCGCCACATCGGACGGTACGAGCCACTGCGGCAGTCGACCAGCAGGTCACCCGACCAGGCCTGGTCGAGTCCGCGCAGGTGGTGACGCCAGAACGTGGTGACCTGGCCGATGCCGGGCAGGTCGACCCCGGCGGCCAGCCGGTAGGGCGACACGCGATCGGTGAGGGTGAGCACCCCGTGCAGGGCGGAGAACACCCGCACCTGCCGCTGGGCGCGGCGGCGGGAGGCGACGTCGAGGGAGTCGAGGTCGAGCGCGTCGAACAGCACCCCCGTGTAGAGCTCGGAGACCCGGAGGGCCGCAGCGGTGGTCAGGTGCAGGTTGGCCGCCACGTCGGCGGCGACGCTGGCCCCCACCCCGAGGACCTCGAGCGCATCGGGGCGGGCGCTGGCCTCGGCCAGGGCCGCCATCACCGACCGGCGGGCGGCCGTGAGGTCGTCCATGGTGAGGGACTCGACCCGCATCGGGGTGCCGCGGCGGCGGCTGGACTTGCCCTCGGACGGCGGCAGCAGGATGAGCACCCGCCGATCCTAGTGAACCCGCGCCCGGGTGCTCCGCGGGCGGGGCAGCCCGCGAGCGGGCCCTCCGCGCGGGGCGTGGACATCGGGCGGCGGGTTTGGCACGATCGGCACACGCTGTGGCCCCCAACGAAGGGAATCGCATGAGGGGATTCATCCGCGTCTGTCAGGATCTCGCCCTGATGCTGGCGCGCATCGCCACCGGAGCCATCCTGATGGTGCACGGTTGGACGCGCTGGTCGGACGGACAACCCAAGCAGGTGCAGATTCTCACCGACCTCAAGGTGCCCTACCCGGAGGTGTTCGCGTGGGGCACGATCGCCTTCGAGGTGATCGGGGGCGCCCTGCTGGTGTTCGGCCTGGTCACTCCCCTGTTGGGGCTGGTGCTGCTGGTCGAGCAGGCCATGATCATCGGGTTCGCCAAGTGGGGCCACGGCCCGCACCTGGCCCAGGACGGCTACGAGTACAACCTCGCCCTGGCCAGCCTCGGCCTGATCTTCCTGACCTTCGGCTCGGGTCGGGCGGGCGTCGACGCCCTGTTCCGGCGCAGCCCGGACGACCGCCAGGCCCACTACATCGACGACGCCGACCCGGCCTGATCTTTCACAGGTTTCCCACAGGCGACCCACAGCGAACCCGCCTGCCTCGGTGTCACAGTTGAGGCATGACCACCGCACAGCAGCTCACCAAGCCCGATGGCTCCCCCATTCAGGTGTTGGCCGTCGACGACGAGCCGAGCATCACCGACCTGCTGGCCCTGGCCCTGCGCTACGAGGGCTGGCAGGTGGCGACAGCCGCGACCGGGCTGACAGCGGTCAAGGCCGCGCGGGAGGTGCGCCCCGACGTGATCATTCTCGACATGATGCTGCCCGACTTCGACGGCCTCGAAGTGATGCGCCGCATCCGTGCCGAGCAGCCCGAGGTGCCGGTGATCTTCCTGACAGCCAAGGACGCGGTGAACGACCGCATCCAGGGGCTGACCGCGGGCGGCGACGACTACGTCACCAAGCCCTTCTCGCTGGAAGAGATGGTGGCCCGGCTGCGGGCCCTGCTGCGCCGCAGTGGAGCCACCGAGGCCCGCACCGACACCACCTTGGTGGTCGGTGACCTGATGCTCGACGAGGACTCCCACGAGGTCAGCCGTGGTGGCGACCCGATCCAACTCACCGCCACCGAGTTCGAGCTGCTGCGCTACCTGATGCGCAATCCCCGCCGGGTGCTGTCGAAGGCGCAGATTCTCGATCGCGTGTGGAACTACGACTTCGGCGGCCAGGCCAATGTCGTCGAGCTCTACATCTCCTACCTGCGCAAGAAGATCGACGCCAACCGCGAACCGATGATCCACACGATGCGCGGCGCCGGCTACGTGCTGAAGGCGCCCCAGTGACCGTGCCAGCCACCCTCGACGGGCCCTCGGGCACCCCGGCCAGCCACGAACCCGCCGCCCGCCACCGGGGCTCCCTGTCCCGCCAGCTGGTGGTGCGGGTGAGCATCATCGTCGCGGTGGTGCTGGTGGTGAGCACCGTGGTGTCGCTGCTCGCGGTGCGTCAGGTGCTGGTCAACCAGATGGACGACCAGCTGCAGGCCGTCGCCGCCCGGCAGGCGCGCCCCGGCGGCCCCGGTGGCACCACCGGTCCCCCGCGCGGGGCGGACGAGCTCGGCAACCCGATCGGCACGATCATCGTGCAGCAGCGTGGCAACCTCGCCACCGCTCGCGTCGTCTCCGAGGGTCAACTGGTCGTGCCCTCGGCCGCCGTCGTCACCACCTTGCTCAACCTTCCCGACGACAACCAGATCCGCACCGTGACGTTGGACGACCTGGGCTCGTACCGGGTGATCAGCGTGAATCGGTCCGACGGCACCTATGTGGCCGCGGTGCCGTTGGCCCAGGTGAACCGGATGACCACGACCGTGCTGATCATTGTCTCGGGACTGACCGTGGTGGCGATCGCCGTGGCCGTGCTGGTCACCCGCCCGGTGGTGCACCGCAGCCTTCGTCCGTTGACCCGGTTGGCGGAGACCGCGCACCAGGTGGGCCAGCTCGACCTGCGCACCGGCGAGGTCGCCCTTCCGATGCGGGCCGTCGACACCGACCCCGACAACGAGGTGGGTCAGGTCGGCCGCGCCTTCAACCAGATGCTCGACAACGTCGAGTCGGCGCTCGCAGCCCGACAGGAGTCCGAGACCAAGGTGCGCCGCTTCGTCGCCGACGCCTCCCACGAACTGCGCAACCCCCTGGCCTCCATTCGCGGGTACGCCGAACTCACGCGCCGCGGACGAGCCGAGCTGCCCGGAGAGACGGGTTTCGCGATGGCCCGCATCGAATCGGAGTCGAGCCGCATGTCGAGCCTCGTGGAGGATCTGCTGCTGCTGGCCCGCCTCGACTCCGACCCGAATCTGGCGCCCGAGCAGGTCGACTGCGTCGAGGTGGTGCTGAACGCCGTGTCCGACGCCCGGGCCGCGGGTGGTGGCCACCAGTGGACGGTCGCGCTGCCGCCTGCCGATCGTCCGGTGATGGCCTGGGCCGATCGTCACCGCCTCGTTCAGGTGGTGGTCAACCTGCTGTCGAACGCCCGCAAGCACACCCCGGCCGGCACGCTGGTGACGGCCTCAGTGAGGGCCGAGACCAGCGGCGACCGCTCCTGGGCCGTCATCGAGGTGCGGGACACCGGCCCGGGCATTCCCGAGGAGGTCGCCGGTCAGGTGTTCGAGCGGTTTGCCAGGGCCGATGTCGCGCGCGCCCACTCGTCCGAGCCCTCGACCGGCCTCGGGTTGGCCATCGTGCAGGCCGTGATGGCCGCCCACGGTGGCACGGCATCGGTGACCAGCGTGCCCGGCGACACCCGCTTCGAACTGCGGTTCCCTTCGTCTGTCGGGGGCGCCCGGCCCGGATCAGCAGATGTTGTAGAGGTCTGACCAGCAGCTGGCCAGGATGTACAGCGCCGAGTAGTGGGTGTATCCGTCGCGAGGGGTCGTCTTCGAGGCCGGGTAGTAGTCGATGAGGTAGCCGTCGCGGTATTCGGTGGACCCCTCGGAGGGGGCTTCGTCCATGGTGGTCAGCGCCGCGGCACCGCCCTCGCCGAGCGTCTGGTAGAGCGCCGTGGCGTGTTCCTTGAGCAGGCTGGCGGCGGTCGCGCTGCTCTTCGACTCGATGTAGATCGAGACCCGCATCTGCTGGGAGTCGTCCGACCGCGACAACGCCGTGGCGCGCACGCGCAGGCGGTGTTCGGCCGTCTGCAGTTGGCAGGTCTCGGCCGCGCCGTCGGTGGTGCAGGCGTAGCCACGCGCCTTGGCCCAGGTCTGCAGGGCCGAGCGCGAGACGGTGACGGGCTTCAGTTCGGCATCACCCGGCGGGAAGTCGAGGGCGTGCATCACGACCGATCCGTCGGCCTTGCCGCGGTAGTCGAAGGTGTCGGTGCGCCCCTCGGCGTACTTGGCGCTCGTGCCCTTGGCGATGGTGGTCTGCACGGCGGCCGCATCGGCGCCGGCCATCATGGCGATCAGGTCGGTCGACAACTTCTTCGACACGGTCGGCTGACTCGCCGATTGCACGTTGAGCGTCAGCCGCCCCAACGTGCCGTCCGCGAACCCGCCCACGTAGACGCTCATGGCCGGGGCCTCGTCGTAGTGCGTGCAGATCTGGCTCACGAACCCGGGCCGACCCTCATCGGTGCACGAGAATCCCTGGTCGGTCACCAGCGTGATCGCCTTCAGGGTGTCGCCCGCGGGTTGGGCCGGTTCGTCCGAGGTCTCGCTCGAGGGGTCGGACGAAGCACTGGTCGGCTCATCCGTGGAAGCCGACTCCGTCGGCGACCCGCTGGGGTCACCGGAGGTCGGCGGCGCCGACGTGCCCGACGGAGAAACCGGGGGATCGGCCTGTTGACCCCTGCCGGTCAGACCACGGATGGCGAACACGACGATCAACGCCACCACCAGCACGCCGACGATCCCCAGAATCAGGGGCGTGCGGGACTTCTTGGGCGGCGCCCCCGAGGGTGCACCCGGGCCCTGATACTGGCCGCCCTGGTACTGGCCGCCCTGGTACTGGCCGCCCTGCTGGGGCTGCCCGTACTGGGCCTGCCCATACTGACCCTGCTGAGCCTGGCCGTACTGCTGACCCTGGCCGTACTGGCCCTGCTGGGGCTGTCCGTACTGCTGGCCCTGCTGAGCCTGGCCGTACTGCTGGCCTTGACCGTACTGACCCTGCTGCGGTTGCCCGTACTGCTGACCCTGCCCGTACTGGCCTTGCGGGTTCTGGCCCTGCCCGTGGTGGGGCTGCCCGTACTGCTCCGCGGGGGGCAGTTGCTGGGTGGGTTGGTCGTATCCGGACGACGACGGCTGCCCCTGGGGCGGAGTGGCCGACGGCTGGTTCCCGGGCTGTCCGCCCCCCGAAGGAGGCGGTGTCGGCTGCCCGTACGGGTTCTGCGGAGGGTTCGTCACCCTCCGAAGGCTACGCTGGCGCGGGTGCAGCCGAGGGCTCAACCTGCACTTGACGTGGGGAATGACAACGCGGGCACCCAGCTTCGATCATGGTCGCGTGACACGTACCCACGCACGCCCCCCGGTGTCGGGTCGCAGCGCAACCGTCGATGCACCCCTCCGCCGTGTGGCCATCGCCCTGTTCGCCAGCCTCCTGGCCGCCGTCACCCTGATGGTGTGGCAGTCCGCCCGACCGGCCCAGGGCGCCACCGCCGCCGAACAGCGAGCCTTCATCGACTCGATGCTTCCCGGTGCCGAGCAGAGCTGGGAGGAGTTCGGCGTGCCGGTGTCGGTCACCATGTCGCAGGCCATTCTCGAGAGCGGCTGGGGCGGGTCGTCCCTCTCACAGCAGTACAACGCCTACTTCGGCATCAAGTGTGTGCCCGGCGGGAGCGTGAGCCCGTACCAGTCCGGGTGCGTGCCGATGCAGACCAAGGAGTACCTCGGCGGCGTCTGGTACACCCGCACCGAGTACTTCCGCAGCTACGCCAGCCCCACCGACTCGCTGGCCGACCACGGCTACTACCTGACGACCCGGGGCATCTATGGGGCGGCGTTCACCGTCAACCAGGACCCCCGGCTGTTCGCCCAGGAGATCCAGCGCGCCGGCTACGCCACCGACCCGAACTACGCGCACCTGCTCTACAAGGTGATGGTCTCGAGCAACCTGTTCCAGTACGACAAGGGCACCCGCATCGGTGAGGCCATTCGTCCCACCACGACCGTCGGACGAGCGGCCGCCCCCGCGTCGGTGAGCGCCGCGCCCGTCGCCAGCTCCCCCGTCGCCAGCTCCCCCGTCGCCAGTTCTCCCGTTGCCAGTTCTCCCGTCGCCAGCTCCAGCGACTCCAGCATCGGGGCCACCCCGACGCCCTCGAGCTCCCCGACGCCCTCGACCGACCCGACCGTCACGACCTCTCCCACCGCCACGCCGACGGCCACCGCCGAGGGAATCGTGCTGGAAGAACCGCCGCTGGCGCGTCAGCGCACCCAGGACCCGCAGATCGTGCACCCGGCGCAGGTCGCCCCGCTGCCGGCGGGCGGCGACACCACCGGCTCGTCCAGCACCCCCAGCGCGCGACCCTCGGGTCGTCCGGTGGCCCTGCCCTCGACCGGCGACTGACGCCCACCCCGTCACCGGGTCGCGGGAGGCCCTAGAGTTGTGACGACCACCGAAGGAGCCACCATGCCCACGCCCAGCGCCGATTCAACCAGGGCCGATTCAACCAGGGCCGATTCAACCAGGGCCGATTCAACCAGCACCGAATCACCCGGGGCAGACGCGCTGACCCGGTCGCAGCTCGCTCGTTACGTCGACCACACGCTGCTGAAGACCGACGCCACGGCGGCCGACGTCACGGCCCTGGCCGAGGAGGCCCGGGAGCTGGGCACCTACTCGATCTGCGTCTCGCCGAACATGCTGCCCATCCAGGCCGACCTCGGTGACGTGCTGCTCGCGGTCGTCTGCGGTTTCCCCTCGGGCAAGCACACGCCCGCCGTGAAGGCCGCCGAGGCGCGCGAGTCCGTTGCCGCCGGCGTCGACGAGGTCGACATGGTCATCGACATCGGTCTGTTGAAGGCGGGACTGGTCGACCAGGTGCAGGCCGAGATCGCGGCCGTGCGTGCTGAGATTCCCGCCCCGAAGGTGCTGAAGGTGATCATCGAGTCGGCAGCCCTGACCGATGAGGAGATCGTGGCGGCCTGCCGGGCGTCCGAGGCCGCGGGAGCCGACTTCGTGAAGACCTCGACCGGTTTCCACCCGGCTGGTGGAGCGTCCGTCGAAGCGGTGCGCCTGATGGCCGAGACGGTGGGTGGACGGCTGGGTGTGAAGGCCTCCGGCGGCATCCGCGACCACGCCACCGCGATCGCCATGATCGAGGCCGGGGCCACCCGGCTGGGACTCTCGGGCACCCGCGCGGTGCTCGACGGCTCCCCCGCGACCGGCGACTCGTCCTACTGAGAACCGACCCCCGACCCCGACGCAGGAACCCGCATGCTGCTTTCCGACCGTGACATTCGCGCCCAGATCGACGGCGGACGTGTGCACCTCGACCCCTGGACCCCCGAGATGGTGCAGCCGTCGAGCGTCGACGTGCGCCTCGACCGGTTCTTCCGGATCTTCGAAAACCACCGCTACCCGGTGATCGACCCGGCCGAGGAACAGGCGGAACTGACGCGCCTGGTCGAACCCGACGGGGACGAGCCCTTCGTGCTGCACCCGGGCGAGTTCGTGCTGGGCGCCACCCTGGAACTGGTCACCCTGCCGGACGACGTCGCGGCCCGGCTCGAGGGCAAGTCCTCACTTGGACGACTGGGCCTGCTCACCCACTCGACCGCGGGCTTCATCGACCCCGGCTTCACGGGTCACGTCACGCTCGAGCTCTCGAACGTGGCCACGTTGCCGATCAAGCTGTACCCGGGCATGAAGATCGGCCAGCTGTGCTTCTTCCAGCTGAGCTCGCCCGCGGAGCAGCCCTACGGTCAGGGGGCGCACCTGTCGCGCTACCAGGGCCAGCGTGGACCGACGGCCAGCCGCAGCCACCAGAACTTCCACCGCACGCCGATCTGAGGCGCTCAGGGCGCGGGCATCTGAGGGCGCTCAGAGCGCGGGCTGCCGCATGACCACCAGGCTGCGGTCGCCGAAGCTCACCGTCTGCCCCTCCCTCACCCGGGTCTGCACGCCGGGCTGGCACGGGTCGAGCTCACCGGCCTGGTTCACGAGCGCGGTGCCATTGGTGGAGCCCAGATCGGTCACGTACAGACCCCGGGCATCGACCCCCAGCGCCAGGTGCACCTTCGAGATGGCGTGACCGCCCTCGCCCACCTCGACGAGGGTCGCGGTCGTGCCGTCGGTGGGCTGGTTCGGGCGTCGTCCGATCAGCACCTTCCCCTCGACCGGCACGCGCCGGCCGTCGTCCAACTGCACGAACCACCCCTGGTGACCGGGACGACTGGGCACATTCGCGCGCGCCGGGGCGAGCCGGGTGCCGTACTCGTCGTCCTCGGGCAGGGCCTCACGCTGCACGACGCGCACCGCCGTCTCCTGCATCGGGTTGGCCGAGGGCGCCGACTGCGGCGGGTTGGGTTCCTGGTGCTGCGGGGGTGCGGACGAGGGTGCCTGCCCCCACCCGCTGGGCGCACCGGTCGCGGGCTGCGACCCCGGGCGCGGCGGCGGCCGCCAGCCCGTGTCCTCGGTGACACCGGCAGCGGCGTGCGCCGACGGCTGCTGGGACGAGGGCCCGCCCCCGCCCGGCGCCCCTCCGGGACCCTGCTGCCCGTAAGGCTGCTGCCCGTAAGCCTGCCCGTCACCCTGCTGCCCGTAGTTCTGGTGGGCGGAGCCGTCGAAGGCCGCCGCCACCAGGTGCGGCGGCAGGGCCACCGTGGTGGAGTGGGCGCGGGTCTGGGTGGCGGTCGTCCGCTGCCGGGGCTCGGATGCCGACGCGAGCGATCGGATCGCGACCGCCTTGCCAGCCAGGTCGTGCCAGCCCTGGCGGCGTTCGTGGATGACCAGGAAGATCAGCAGAGCGATCAGGCCGACGCCGGTGCCGCCCACGGCCGCGAACACCAACTGGCGGACGATCCACCGCCCCCATCCGAGCGGCTTGCCGTCGAGCAACCCCACGAGCTGCAACCCCATGAGGCGATAGCCCGGGCCCGCACCACGGGTGCCGTACGACCACCACAGCAACACGAACCAAGCCAGCCCGATGATGCCGGTCACCAGGGTGGTGACCAGCACCTGCGAGGAGTCGAGGCGCGAGGCCAGCGCCGTCTGCGCGACGACCAACAGGGCGGGCACCACGGAATCAATCAGCAGGGCAACGACGCGCCGCCACAGCGGGGCCACCTGCACCCCCGTCGGCATGTTCTTCGCCATGGTCGTCCTCACCCCTGTCGTCACCCGCGTGACCGCTCGGTTACCGCCTGCTGCGGGGGCGTCCCCCGGTCGACGTTGTTGCCAGTCTGCCAAGACCGCGGGTTCATCGGTAGCTCCGGAAGGAGCGCGTGGACAATCGCGAGCGCACCCAGCGCCACCACGACACCGACCGCCGCACACCCTTCTCGGCCTCGCCCATGGTGCGCCAGAAGTCGGTGGCCTGCTCCTCGTCGACCCGGTCGGGGCTGAACACCACCGCGTCGGCCCGCTTGGCCAGCGCGATCGGGTCGGCCGATTCGATCAACCGGGGGAACTGCA
Organism: Aestuariimicrobium soli; assembly: GCF_051192575.1. Classification (NCBI taxonomy): domain Bacteria; kingdom Bacillati; phylum Actinomycetota; class Actinomycetes; order Propionibacteriales; family Propionibacteriaceae; genus Aestuariimicrobium; species Aestuariimicrobium soli. The sequence continues at coordinate 95,879 of NZ_JBPJSQ010000006.1, forward strand.
GGGCCAACGTCTCGGCCTGCTCGGAGCGGGTCGCGGTCGGCGCGGGGCTGCGCCCGAGATCGCGCACCTTGTCGACCAGCTCCGACCACGCGCCGGCGAAGCGGTTGGCGACCACCGGGTCGTTCTTGCGGTGGAGTCGCCGCCGGGTCTTCAGCCCCAGGATGAGCACGACGGGCCCGACCAGGGTGATCGCGGGCAACCCGACGACGGCCGCCACGGTGCCGACGCGACGCCAGTCGATGGGGGTCTCGTCCGCCGGGGGCTTGGCCTCATCGACCTCGAGGTTGTTGTCGCCGGGGGGAGCCTTCGGCTTCTTGGGCACCGGCGGGGGGTTGTCGACGTGGGGTCGCGGACGAGGCGGGGTCTGCTCGTCCACCTTCTTCAGCACCCGGTCGTGGTCGGGGGTCGGATTGAACGCCACCCACCCCAGACCTGAGAGTTGCACCTCGGTCCAGGCGCGCACGTCCTGCCCGCGCACGTCGCCGGAGCCACCCTCGGGAGCCTTGAAGCCGTAGACCACGCGGGCCGGCACCCCGAGCTGGCGAGCCATCAGGGCCATCGCGACGGCGTACTGCTCCTCGTCGCCGATCATCTGCTCGGGATTGGTGAGCAAGACCTGCATGCGGTCATAGCTGTGACCCGACAGGGAGCGCACCTCGTTCTCCTGCCCATTGCTGAACCACCCCTGCTGCAACGCCTGCTCGAGCTTGAGCATGGCGTCGCCGCGACTGACCGACCCGGCGGTCCACCTCAGGGCGAGGTCCTTGATGGTGTCGGGCAGCCCTGCGGGAATCGGCAGGCTCGCGTCGCCGGCCCCGGCGGCGGCGATCCGATCGTCCGAGGGACGCTGCGGCACCACCCCGGTGATCGTGTAGCTGTCGCCCTGCTGCAGGCCGGCGGTGGTCAGACCGGTGCCCGACGTGCGGTTGTAGTGGAAGGTGTCGCTGAGCGCGACCCCGCGGGCCCCGCCGAACCGCACCGCGGTGGTCTGGCCGACGGTGGGCACCCACGGGTTGCGGTAGGCACCGATGGTGACCTCGGCCTCGACCTCCTGGCCCGGGGTCGGGTCGACGATGCGCGCCCCCACCCGGGTGAAACGACCACCCTGCGAGCCCTCGTCGTCGGCATTGCTGACGTTGTAGGTCAGCCCGTCGTAGGTGTCCATCGTGGCCACCCTGATCGAGGAGTCCTTCGGCAGACCCTGTACCGTGAACAGCACGGTGGTCTTGTTCATGGTGATCTGGCCACGGAACTGCTGCAGCGGTGAGGCGTAGCGGTTGATCTGCAACGGCGGCTGCACCCCCTGCCGGGCGATCGTGCGCGCGTGCGTGGGGGTGAGCGCCTCGGCCGCCGCCCAGGTGGCGCCGCCCGCCACGGCGAGCACGGTGGCGCCGACCAGCGGTGCGAGCCAAGCCGTGCGCCGGCGCTGGCTGACCAGCGTCTCGCGAATCATCCGACGGCGAGTGCTCGTCCACACCACCACCACCATCACGGCGGCCAAGCCGGTCCACACCGGCCAGCGCGTCACCGAGGTGCCCAGCCCCCAGGTCACCAGCAGGGCGAGGCCCATCGGCACCCACGCCAACGTCGGACGACGCGACCGCAGGCTGATCGACAGGCCGGCGGCGGCCGCCACCATCGCCACCAGCAGCGGCACCGTCAGCAGGTTGAACGTCTCGCCGATCGGGGGCTCCAGGGTGAGGATCGCCTTGGGCGCCGTCACCGGACCGGTCGCCAGACCGGTGAGCGTGCGCAGGGTCGGCACCACCCGGCCGAGGGCGGACGAGGGCATGGCCAGCAGGCCGCCCAGACCGAACCAGCCGACCAGTCCCGCGGCCAGCACACCGGCCGTGTTCCAACGGAACCGCCACCCGAGGGCCGCCACCAGCAGCCCCAGCGCGGAACCGCCCAGCACCGTGACGGCCACCCATCCCCACCCGAAGGTGGGGAGCCAGCCGACCAGCAGCAGCCCCGCGAGCATCATCAGCACGACCACGTCGAGGGCCAGCCACAGCCGGCGCCCGGGACCGCGCACCCGCTCGAACGGCACCCGGGCGTCGATGCGAGCCCGCGCGCGGCTGGTGAGGCGGCGTGGAGTCCGCCCGGTGTCGGCGCGCCCGCGGGTGGCCATCCGGCTCGGCCCCGCCGGCGAGTTGGTCGTGGACCGGGATGCGGCGTCGGACCCGGTTTCCGGGGCGATGCCGCGACGGCCCGTGCGTGAGTCGCGCCCCCGGGTGGCCGGCGCCTCGACACCCCGGCGTGGGCGAACGCGGGTCTCGTCCGACGGGGGCAGACCGGGATCGGTCGAGAAATCACTCATGCCATCGCCCTCCGCATCGCCCGCGGCAGGTTCGCCAGGTCGTCCACCCGCATCACGGTCGTGTTGGCGACGGTGCGCACCGACAGGTCGGAGTCGGGCTGGGCGGCGACGGCGATCACCTTGGTGTCGACGTCGAAGGCGCGCACCGCCCGCCGCAGTCGCTCCAGCGACTGGCCGGAGCCGGTGACCAGCACCACGATCGAGGCACCCGGTTCGCGGTCGTTGACGGCGCGGACGAGGGCGAGCACTCCCCCGCGCGTGCCCTGCTCGACGCGGGCCAGCTCGTCCAACACCCGCAGGGCACTGACGGCGGGCAGCGTCTCGGTCTGGGTCATGACGGCCAACGGATTGTCCTCGCGCACGCACTGCAGCGCGACCGAACCGACCACGCTGACCGCCAACTCGAACTCCTCCTCGGAGAGGTAGCTCTCACGGCTGACGTCGAGGGCGACCGCGACGCGCGACTGACGGCTCTCCTCGAACTGACGCACCATCAGCTGACCGGTGCGCGCCGACGACCGCCAGTGGATGTGCCGGCGGTCGTCACCGGGAACGTACTCGCGCAGGGCGTGGAAGCTCATGTCGGAGTTGGTCAGCTGCGTCGAGGCGTGCCCCTCGAGGTCGTGCACGAAGCCGGTGTGGCGACCCGGCAGGTCGACGGTGAGCGGGTGCACGAACAGTTCGGTCATCTGCGTCCACGTCGTCGACCGCCCCGACAGGGCGAACGGATCGCCCTGCACCGACTGCACCGGACCCAGCTCGATCACCCCACGACGGTCGGTGGGCACCACGAAGTCCTCGCTGTGCGACGACCCCGACCCCAGCGACGGCACCGAGAAACTGGCCATCTGCTCGCCGACGGGCAGGTCGAGCCGCGAGCCGAAGCTGCGCCGCCCGGCCTCGTTGCGCACGGCCAGGGCACCCTCGGCGGTCTCGCCGACGCGCACCCGGTTCGACTCCAGCGTGAGCCGCACGGCGTACCGCGGCCGTCCCAGGGTGAACAGGAGCGCCACCAAGACGAGCACCATCACCATCAGCGCCATCACCAGCAACTCGTGCCAGTGCAGCAGCCATCCGAGAAGACCGGCCACCAGCACCACCAGCAGGGCGGTCCACCCGGCAGCCGTCAGCCCGCTGACCTGACCGATGCGGCGCAGCACTCCCCGGGCGCCGTCGAGTGTCGGCGGCTCGACGGCCTGGGGAAGCTGCCACCCACCGGTCGCCGGGGCAACCGGCGGCACGGTGGGGGGAATCGCGGTCTGGGTCATGGGGGGTCGACGAACCGTTCTCAGGCCGAGGCGCGCTCGGTCGGGGGCTGCACGGTGCCGATCACGCGGGCCATCACATCGGCCTCGGTGACACCGTTGAACTCACTCTCGGGGTCGAGGATGATGCGGTGGCTCAGGCAGGGCACCGCGAGCATCTTGACGTCGTCCGGCACCACGAAGTGGCGCCCCTGCGAAGCGGCCCACACCCGCGAGGTGCGCACCAGGGCCAGCGCCCCGCGGATCGAGACGCCCAACCGCACGTCGTCGGTGGTGCGGGTCTCCTCGACCAACCGAGCGATGTAGTCGAGCACCGTCGGTTCGATGTGCACGGCCGAGGCCAACTGGCTCATCTCGGCGACCGCCTGCGAGGTGATCACAGCCGCCAACGCCGCCGACCGCGGCCGGGTGCCGCCGGTGGACAGGATGCGCAGGGTGCCCTCGCGATCGGGGTAGCCCAGCGTCGTCTTCATCAGGAATCGGTCGAGCTGCGCCTCGGGCAGGCGGTACGTGCCGGCCTGCTCAATGGGGTTCTGGGTGGCGATCACCATGAAGGGGCTGCCGGCGGAGTACGTCTTGCCGTCGACGGTGACCCGGCTCTCCTCCATCACCTCGAGCAACGCCGACTGGGTCTTCGGCGAGGCGCGGTTGATCTCGTCCGCCAGCACGACCGAGGCGAAGATCGGGCCCTGGTGGAACTCGAACTGGCCCGACTTCTGGTCGTAGATGGTGACGCCGGTGACGTCGGAGGGCAGCAGGTCTGGGGTGAACTGGATGCGGCTCGACGTGCCCTCCACCGACTGGGCCAGGGCGCGCGCGAGCGTCGTCTTGCCGGTTCCCGGGTAGTCCTCCAGCAGCAGGTGTCCCTCGGCCACCATGCAGGTGACCGCCAGCCGGATCGCCTCGGTCTTGCCGATGATGACCCGCTCGACGTTGCGGACGACGTTGCCGAAGGTCTCGGAGAACCAGCTGACCTGGTCGGGGGTGATGGCCATGGGTGTCCTTGGTGGTGTGGGTGGGTTCGGGGGTGGTGGTCGGGCGTCTCAGCCGCCGGTGACGACGGCGGTGACCGGGAACAGTTCGCCGCCGTTGCTGCAGCTGATCCTGAACGAGCCGGGGTCGGGGGGCGGGGTCTGGCCGGGCGGAACGTCCATGGCGAAGTCGGCGTAGGAGTTGTTGTCGATGTTCTTGATCCCCTTGTAGCCGCCGCTCACCGTGCAGTTGGCGCCGCTGGCCTGGCTCCATCCCGAGACGCTGACGCGCAGCTTGCCGTCGAGTTCACGCCACACGATCGGCGGGGTGATCGATGCCGTGGTCGACACCGAGGTGCCCTGCACCGCGGCCGTCACGTTGCCGGGCACGTTGCCCAGCTCCTTGGCGTAGGCCACCTCGTCGGCCCCCTGGCTGCCCGGATTGGTGACGCCGGTGACACTGACCTTGAGGTCGTCCAGGGGGTTGCCGTTGGAGTAGCGCCCCGTCGAGTCGGAGAAGTCACTGGGCAGCGAGACGTCGACCCGCATGGTGGGCCGGTTGTTCTTGCCCTGGATCACGCCGTGGGGGACGACCACCGGCGCCAGCGGGGCGCCGTGCGTCCGGGTGCCGTTGGTGTAGCCGACCTGCGTGGAGTCCTTCCCCCCCGACGAGGCCGAGACGGCGACGTCGTAGAGCGGGCCGTTCTCGGGCACCGGGATCACGCCCTGCACCTTGCCGTTGACGACGGGCAGGTCGAAGGTGCGCACGTCGCGGTCGCGGCTGCGGTCACGCACCGTGCCGAACACCCGGTCGATCGCCCGTCCGTTCGCCTCGCCACGGTTGGGCAGCAGCAGGGTCAGGGAGCCGTCGTTGCCGACGATGTTCGCGCCCACCAATTGGTCCGGAGCGCCGTAGGGCACCACCTCGGGAGAGGGGGCACTCATCGGGCCCGGCTTCTCGTGGCGGGTCTTGCCCTGCACCGTGAAGGTGTAAGCGGTGCCGTTGTTGGCGCCCTTGAACAACAACGTGGTGCCGTCGATCGGGTCGGCGCCGCTGATCAGCTGACCATTGGCATAGACGAGGTACTGCACGGCATCGCGGTTGGCGGGCGCCGGGATCACCGGAGCCTTCCAGCTGATCTCGACCTCGCCACCCTGCTTCTGGCCGGTGTCGCGCGCGGTGACGGCCGTCGGCGCGGGCGGCGGCCCGGTCGGGTGCTCGGTCTGCGAGGCCTCGGATTCGTCCGACCACCCCGTGGGATCACCGGCGCCGCCGTCGGCGCGACGGTTCGAGGCGGCCACGGTGAACTGGTAGTCCTTGCCGTTCTCGAGACCGTCCCAGACCAGCGAGGTGCCCTTGGTGGACTTCGTCTGGCCGGTGCCGACCATCGTCACTCGGTACTCCACGATGGGTGAACCGCGGGTGACGCCCTTGTCCCAGCTGAGCTTCAGCGCCTGGTCGTCGAACTCGACGCGCGGGGGGCTCATCTTCTCGGGCTTCACGTCGGGTCGCAGCGTTCCCGAGGGCCGCGAGGTGGCCGAACCCAACTCATTGGTCTGGGTCACGGTGAACGTGTAGTCCTTGCCGTTGGTGAGCTTGGTGATGGTGCAGGTGTTGGTCGCGCACGACTGCTGCACCGATGCCCCGCCCGGCGACGTGCCGCTGACGACGCGGGAGTCGATGGGCAGACCGTTGGCGGCACCATCGGTCCAGGTGAGCACCACCTTGCCGTCGCCCACCGACTCCCCCCGCGGGGTTCCGGGCGGGCCGGGCTTCGAGCGCACGGTGAGCCGGATGCGGCCGTCGGACTGACGGTTGGGGTCGAGGGTGCCGTCGACGACCGTGTAGCGCACGGTCATGGTGCCCACGAACCCGTCGGCGGGGTGAACCACGACCTGGTCGCCGGAGATGCGGGCGCGGCCCTCGCCGGCCTCGACCTGCGGGGTGCCGACCAGCTTCAGGTCGGTGTTGTTGACCAGGTTCGACTTGTCGTTGCTGAGCACCGCCACGGCGCGGTCCTGACCGGCGTTGGCGTCGTCCACCACGTCGGTGACGGTGGTCGGGCGGGGTCGGGTCGACCCGACGACCTGAATGGTCAGCTCCGCTCCCACGGACGAGTTGGCCGCGTCGACGACCCGGCTGCGCAGCTTGATGATCGTGCCGGGCTTGGTGGTCACGCCGGCGGTGACGTAGATCATCGAGTGGCTGGCGTCCTGACGCCAGGTGATGCCCGACCCCGAGGCGATCCGCCACTCGTCGAAGGAGAAGTCCTGACCGTTGGGGTCGACCCAGTAGCCGGAGACGTCGAGGCGCTGCTCGGGTTCGCCCTGGCCCACCTTCATCACCGGGGCGTCACCGCGCAGGCGGGGCGGCAGTTCGAGCTTGGCCTTCTTCTTGCGGTCGTTCTCGGAGAGGTTGGGGGCCGGCTTCACGGTCACCGGCACCGAGATGACCGCGCGCTTGGCGGTCTTGTCGCCGGCGGGCACCTTGTCCATCACCTCGAACACGATGGCGGCCGGGCCCTCGTACTCGATCGCCGGGGTCCAGTCGATCTTGTCGATCGACGGGATCACCTCGCCGGTGGTCTTGAACACCCGGTCGCCCGAGGTCAGCTGCACGCGCCGCCCGTTGGTGCCCCGCACCAGATCGTTCAGGTCGATGGTGGTGCGCTGGCCCGCCACCACCTGCAGCGAGGTCTTGGGGTTCTTGAGCATGGGGACGACGTCGTTGCGGCCGGGCACGTTGATGACGGCCGTCGCGGTCGCACCCTCGTCGTCGGTGATGGTGTAGCGCACCTGCTGGGCCTGGTCGGCCACCTTCACCCGCACCGTCTTGGCAGCCTGGTCGGCGGTCGCCTCGATGCCCTCCTGGGCGGGCACGGCCACCCGCAGTCGACTGGCGGCCCCGTCGGGGTCGTAGTCGTTCTTGAGAATGGGGGCCTCGATGTAGTCCTTGTCGATGATCGCGGTCACGTCGACCTGGTCGTCGACGGCCACCGGCCGCAGGTTGGGCGCGTTCTGGCGCACGTCGACGGTGATCGTGCCGGAGCCGTCGGCGCCGCGGGCGTCGGTCACGTAGTACTTGCCGGGAACCTGGCCCACCTTGGTCGGCGAGGTGAAGGTGATGGCGTTGTTGTTGACCACCTTCGTGGGAATCGCCATGTCGATCGGTTCCCGGGCGGCGAAGCCGAAGTTGTCACCGTCGGGGTCGTAGTCGTTGCCGAGCAACAACAGGTGCACGGGTCGTCCGGGACGCACCGTGATCGAGTCATCGGTGCCAACGGGTTGGGCGTTCACGCCGACAGCGGGCGCCACCCCGACGCGTACCTCGCCGACGCCGACGGCCCCGTAGGAGTCGACGACGCTGTAACGGAACGAGTCGGTGCCCTGCGAGTTCGGGAACGCCTGATAGGTGAGGTAGTGGTCACCGACCTGGGTCACCCGCCCCAGCGTCGGTCCGCGGTCGAGCCCCAGCAGTCGCACCGGGTCGCCGTTGTTGTCGATGCCGTCGAGCGGGATCAGGATGCGGTTGGTCGTCCCCGCCAGCACCCGCGCCTCGACGGCCCGCGGTTGAGGAGCCTCGTTCTGGGCATCGGTGGAGACCACCGAGATCTCGATGGAGGCCGAATCGGTCTGCCCGTCGGAGTCGCGGATCTGGTAGGTCAGCCCGACACCGGTCGACGTGGGCGGCACCGCCACCCGGATGGTGTCACCGTCGACCCACGCTCGTCCGGCCGGCCCCTCGACGATCTTGTCGATCGTCAGCGGCAGACCGATCGGGGACGAGTCGTTGTCGAGCGGGTTGATGGTCACGATCGAACCCGCGCGGGCCTTCACCTGGTCGCGCTGGGCCTGCGGCTTCTGGCTGCCCACCAACTTGGTCGGGATCACCACGATGGTGCCGTCGGCGGTGTAGGTGCCGTCGGAGACGCGGTAAGTCAGCGTCACCGGCTTGTCGGGGGTGCGATCGGCGGTGATGGTCAGGTACCGACGCTGCTCCATGACCACCGAGAGGTGCGGGTCGGACGAGACGGTCTGCAGCACCAGCACGTCGCCGTCGGCGTCGGAGTCGTTCAGCAGCGGGTCGACCAGGGTCGAGCCTCCCGGCGGGAGCAGCACCACGTCGCGGGCGGCGACGGGCCGCGAGTTCTGGCTGGTCGCCCCGGCCACGTCGATGCGCACCAGACCGGTGTCGAAGGGGCCGTTGCTGGCCTTGTACTGCACGTAGTAGGTGCCCTCGACGCTGGCCTTGAACCGGAACGTGTTGTCCTGGTGGTTCGGCGTCAGGGTGGCGTTCTTGGGGTCACCCTCGAGCGTGGGCTCGCGCAGCGTCAGGTTGTTGCCGATGTCGTTGGCCAACGGGTCGACGGTCACCTCGGTGCCGACGCGGGTCGCCACCTGGTCACCGTTCGCCACGGGCGGGACGATCTTGTCCTTGACCACCTCGACCAGCATCTCCGAGACGGTCGTCTTGCCCGCCGGATTGCCGTCGGAGACGGTGAGGACGACCTTCTTCGTGCCGGTCGTCTTGCCGACGTCCTGGAAGGTGACCGTGCCGTCGGAGGTGAAGGTCACCTCGTCGTCGGCGCCGTCGACCTTGGCGTCGAGCAGGATCATGTCGTCGCCGTCGGTGTCACGCCAGTCGAGCAACGCCCGCTTGGTGGCCCGTTGCCCCGAGTTCACCTGCAGCTTCACCAGCGGGCGGAAGTGTTCCGGCAACTGGTTCGACACGCTCTGGTCGGCCGGGATCGGCTTGACGCTCGCACGGGCCGTCGCCGTCTTACCCCGTCCGTCCGAGATCGTGTAGTTGAAGTCGACGACGTCCTTGGCACCCGCGGGAAGGGTGATCTGGATGCCGGTGCCACCCTGGATCAGCTCCAGCGAGGCGCCCTTCACCTTCGGTGGCCCGAGAATCGTCAGGATGTCGCCGTCGGGGTCGGAGTCGTTGTCGAGCAGGCGCAGCACCGTCGACCGGCCCACGCGCGCGGTCAGCCCGGGATCGTTCTTGGCGACCGGCGGGCGGTTCGGCTTCGTCCGATCGAGGTTGACGATGCGTTCGGTGTCCTCCGACTCCTTCTCGGAGGTGTCCTTGGCGGGGGCGACCCGGGTCCAGTCCTTGATCAGCTTGAGGTTCTTGTCGACCAGCCAGATGTAGCCCGAGGTGGAGTCGTTCAGCACCGTGGCACCGCGGTTGGTGAGGAAGTGCAGATCGGACGAGCCCGGCAGCTCCGGAATGGCCTGCACGGTGGCGGCGTCGTCGCCGGTGCACCGCTTCACGTAGCGATTGCCGAAGACCGCGTGCACGCAGTCACCCACCACGATCGGGGTGACCGGCGGCAGGTTCATCAGTCCCGAGAGCGACCGGATGCCGTTCTTGGTGAGGGCGTTCAGACCGGCCCGGGTGGAGTAGATGGCCTGCGCTCCGTCGAACCCCGACAGGTCACCGGTCGGGGCGGGCAACTGGGCCGTCGACCCGGCATCGACCGCGTTGGGGCGCTCATTGCCCTCGACCCACACCTGCTGGCTGGTGCGGTCGAGCACCACGGCCACGTCGCCCACGGCGCTGAGCTGCACATCGGCGGCGGCATCCAGACGCCACGGCAGCGCCACCTTCGAGCCATCGGGTCGCACGAGTTCGGAGGTCGCGACAGACAGCCCGATCACCTTGCCCGAGACGGTGACGGTGGCCGTGCCCTGCTCGCCGACCTCGAGCTGGGCCTTGGCCTGCTGGAAGTCGGTCTCGAGCATCTGGTCGACGGTGCCGTACCAGACGCGACCGTTGTCGGGGTTGGCCACCGCCAGCACCCGGTTGCCGTAGGTGACCGCCGAGTTGGGCGGCAGCGTGACGGGGCTGCCGATCTGGTTGCTCGCCGGGTCGTAGGCCGACAACTGGTTGGGGCTGGTTGAGCGGACGATGACCATCCGCTCGTCCTGCATCACCTGATAGTTGGCGGCACCCACGGGGGCGGCGTTGGCCAGATCGTCCGACTGCAGGTTGAGGTTGCCGACCAACGATTCGGCGGTGTTGACCGCGAAGATCGAGCCCTCGTTCAGGTGCAGGTCGCGAACCTTGAGACCGGGGACGAGCCAGGCGGCCACCAAGATGCCCAGGGCGAGGGTGACCACCAGCACGGCCCCCCAGACACGACGGAACGCCCGCGCCGCTCGTCGGAGCAGGCGGGATTCGCGCAGGTGGGATTCACGTTGGGCCATCACGTCTCGCTGTCAGCTGGACCTCCGGTCAGGACGGGGACTGCACCTGGATCGTGACCCCGTCACCGAGATCCAGGACATCGCCCACTCCGATGGTCACACTCTCGCCCGGGTTGAGGCGAATCGGCGCCTCGTTCTCATGCCGGACGATGGTGCCGTTGGTGGAATGCAGGTCGGTGACCTGCAGGTTCCAGTCACGCGGCGCGACCACGACGTGGTTACGGCTGATGTCGCTGGAGGGCGACGGCACCTTGAGCGTCACGGCGCCCGGCTCCTGACCGGCGGTCGACGGCGCTCGACCGATCACGACCGGCCCGGCGACGTCGATGCGGTCACCGGACGAGGCACTCAGCACGGCGAGGCTCGGACGATTCACCAGCCGCTGGTTGCGGGCGTCCACCGGGGCCGGGCACAGGCGGCACCGCTGACTGCCGGGCGGATTCGGGTGACCGGCCGCGCACATCGACGCCAGCACCAGCCCCTCATCGGCACCGCGGTGGCCGGCCGCCGGCTTGTGGGTGGCGGCGATGCCGGTCACGAAGATGGTCTCGCCATCGTGGGCGTCCTCTTCGGCCTGACCGATACTCGGGGCCCAGCCCGCGGAGGGCTGGGAGGCCGGCGCTGAAGGCTGGGAGGCCGGCGCGGAAGGCTGGGAGGCGGGAGCCGAGGGCTGGGAGACCGGGGGCAGGGGTGCTGCCGACGGCTGCGAGACGGGGGCCCCAAAGGCGCCCGCTCCGAAGGGTGCGGATTGGCCCTGGTTCTGCTGCCCGTACTGCTGGGGCTGCCCGTACTGCTGGGGCTGCCCGTACTGCTGGGGCTGCCCGTACTGCTGGGGCTGCCCGTACTGCTGGGGCTGCTGGCCGTAAGGGTTCTGCTGGGGCTGCTGGCCATATTGCTGCTGCCCGTACTGCTGCTGGCCGTACTGCTGCTGGCCGTACTGCTGCTGCGGTTGCTGGCCGTAAGGGTTCTGCGGGGGCGGCTGTTGTCCGTGGGTATTCTGTGGCGGCTGCTGCTGGCCGAACTGCTGCTGCTGATTCTGCTGGGGCTGGCCATACGGATTCTGCTGCTGGCCGTACGGATTCTGCTGCTGCTGGCCGAACTGCTGAGGCTGCTCCCCGTACGACGGCTGCCCATACCCCTGCTGCCCGTACCCCTGCTGCCCATACCCCTGCTGCTCGTACTGCTGGGGCTGCTGGCTCGCCTCGTCCGAACCGGTCTCCTGGGCAGTCGACTCGTCGTCCGCATCAACGGCGGGCAGCACGTCGGTCGGCTCGTCGGTTCGCTCGGGCGACTGGGCGTCCTGGTCCGACTCGGGCTCGTCCACGTCGGGGCCGAATCCCCCACCGAACAGCGCGAACGCCGGGTCCTCCCCGGTGCCGCCTCCCCGCTGGTTCATGGGCTCGCCGGTCGACGGCGCGGGCTCCTCCGTCTGCGCGGGCTCACTGGACTCCGGCTCACTGGACTCCGGCTCACTGGACTCCGGCTCACTGGCAGCGGGCTCACTGGCAGCGGGCTCACTCGATTCCGGCTCACCCGGGCCCGTTTCTGGGGCCGCTACCGGCGAGGGCGCGACCGGGCGCGGAGCCGCCCCGAATCCGGTGACATCGGCCTCGGCCACCTCGTGCTCCGACTCGTCGTCGGCGAACTCCGCCTGCGCTGCCACGTCCAGCGCCTGGTCGGGCTGGTCACCCTGGCCGGGCTGGTCACCCAGGTCCGGTTGGTCAAGGGTGGGCGCCACGGCGGGCAGCACCCGCAGGTGCGGCTCGGCGGCCGGGGTCTGCTCGCTCTGGGGAGCGGCGGGGGCCTCGTCCGCACCCTCCTTGGCTGCCGGGAACGAGGCCTGCGTGGTGCCGGTGGCATCGAGCACGATGGCCGAGGCGCTGACCGCTCCCACCATCAGGGGGAGCTGCAGCTCGGCCTCCTGGTCGACGGGCTCCATGTCGACGCGCACGAGGTCGGCGGCGATGCCCGCCTCGCGCCAGGTGACCACGCCCTCGCCGGTGTTGAGCACGTCGCCCGTCAGTGGGTCAACCACCTGAATACGGCCACGGCACAGCGAATGCATGCCCGACTCGTCCCAGAAGAAGGCGCCGAAGTTCGGCATCCGATCGAGGCGGTAGGCGCTCAGTCTCGACACCAGGTCGTCGATCGAACCCGAGTCGACCACCGCGTCCCAGATGCCGTTCAGCAGGGTCGACATGTGGGCGGGCGCCGGCTGCAGGATCACCAGCGAGCTGGGCCCGGCAAGCACGACGTGCCGTCCTGGGGTGTAGGTGGCACGCCAAGCGGCGTAGCGCTGCGACATCAGATCCTCCATTTCGGGGCGGGTCCCCGTGTTCCAGAGCACGCGAAGGGTTCGTCCCGGGTCTCGCGCGCCGAGGGCGTCAGGGGGCCATTGTGTCAACCGTCGGTGCCATCTGCGGCCGCTTCGCCTGCCGAATGTGTCCGAATCGTTGACAACGCACAGTCGTGTGACAGCCGTGCGACGACCGGGTGACGCGGCGTCTGGGCGCGGTAGCTTCGTCGTCATGGCCAGCACTTTCGCCACCGACGCCGGCTCCCGACTGCTGCTCGACGAGGCGGGCCTGTCCCCGGGCGCCCACGGGCACGACCCCGCGACTCGCCCCGATCGGCTACTGGTCATCGACGAGCCCGAGCTGGCCGGCCAGCTCAGCGAGCGCCACCCGGTGCTGGCCTTCTGTGACCCGGCCGATCGACACGCCCTGCTGCCGGCTGCCACCCGCACCACCCCGGACGACTCCATCACCGCCGACCTGTGCCTGCTGCGTCTGCCCACCTCCCTCGACCACCTGGACGAGTACGCAGGCTGGGCGCACGCCAGCGGGGTGCGGCGACTGCTGGCCGTCGCCCGCGAGAAAGACCTGGTGCGGCGGATGAATGACGTGCTGGCCCGCTGGTACACCGACGTGCACGGCTCGCGCGGACGCGACAAGCACCGGGTGCTGCACGCCCACGGGCCCCGCGAGGTGCCGGCCGTGCCCCCCGAGACGCGGTGGCCCCGCCGGGTGCGACGCGACGGGTTGACCATCGCCGCACACGGAGGCACCTTCGGCACCACCCGGCTCGACCCCGGCACTCGCCTGCTGCTCGGTCAACTGAGCTCCATCCGCTCGTTCGGTGCCCGAGCGGGGCGACCGCTGCGGGTGCTCGACGTGGGCTCGGGGAACGGCACGCTGTCGTCCGCCCTGGTGCGGGCGCTGCCCGGCGCCCACCTGACGGCGGTTGACCTGTCGTGGGCCGGGGCCGCCGCCACCCGGCTCACCCTGGCCGCCAACGACCAGCTCGACCGGGGCCAGGGGAGCTCGTCCGTGGTCTGGGGCGACGGGCTCGACCTGCTCCGCCACGAGGAACCCTTCGACCTGATCGTCACCAATCCGCCTTTCCACCAGGGCATCGCCAAGGACTCGACCTTCACCCGTGACCTGCTGCGGCTCGCCCCGCGGCGGCTCGCCCCCGAGGGGCAGCTGTGGATCGTCCACAACACCCATCTGCCGTGGCTGGCGCTGCTGCGCGAGCAACATCCGGGAGCCGAGCGCGTCGCGCAGGACCGGCAGTTCTCCGTGATCCGCCTGGTCAACTCGTCCGCGGACGACCGGCCACCGGGGCGTGCCCGCGAGCACATGCCTAGGCTGGGGGCGTGACCACCCTCGCGCGACATGTCCTGTTCGGCCCCGGCGACCTTCCCGACGACGCGGGTGACGACCTGCTCGACCTCTTCGACGACGCCACCATCACCGGCGACGACTTCGAGATGGAGATGCGCACCGGCGACTGGGGTTGGTGCATCGCCGCGCTGGCCAGCTCGACGGACGAACACGCCCACCGGCTCGCCGACCTGGCCGCCGATCACGGCTGCGACCACGCCCTCGTGCAGGGACCGTTGGCGATCCACCCGCCGCGACTGGTCGTCACCGATGTCGACTCCACCCTGACCACCACCGAGGCGATCGACCTGCTGGCCGAGGCCGCCGGGGTGGGCCGCAGGGTGGCCGCCATCACCGAGCGCGCGATGCGGGGGGAACTCGACTTCGCCGCCTCGCTCGCTGAACGGGTCGCCACCCTCGAGGGGCTGCCCGTGAGCGTCTTCGACGAGGTGCTGCCGAGCGTGCACCTCAGCACCGGGGCCCGCGAACTCGTCGACCACGTGCACGCCCTCGGGGGCCGGTTCGGTGTCGTCAGCGGCGGCTTCGTGAACCTGGTCGAACCCCTCGTCCGTGACCTGGGCATCGACGTCTTCGCCGCCAACGTGCTCGAGGTGGTCGACGGCCGGTTGACCGGACGAACAACCGGCCCCGTCGTCGACCGCTCGTTCAAGGCGACCCAACTGCGAGCCTGGGCGACCGAGTTCGATGCGCCCCTCGACCTGTGTGTGGGGGTCGGCGACGGAGCCAACGACCTCGACCTGCTGGCCACCGCCGGCCTCGGAGTGGCCTACTGCGCCAAGCCGGTGACGGCCGAGCAGGCCGACGCCGCGATCACCTTCCCGCGACTCGACGCCGTGCTGGCGCTGCTGGCCGACCCCCTCGCGCACCAGGACTGACCTCGACCTGCCCGCCCGGTGCCAGACGAGTACGGTCGCTGTGCCGGTACCGTCGATGTGCCGGTACCGTCGATCTGAGGGGGAAAGGGCACCCGACCATGGGATCTGAACTGACCAAACTCGAGGGAGTCGGCACCGACGACGGCCGCTGGTGGGTGGCCGACCACGGAGCCCACGTGATGGCGTGGCAGCCGACCACGAGCGACCACCCCGTGCTCTGGCACGCGCCGGAATCGCTGTGGGAATCGTCCGTCGACGACCAGGACGGGCCCTACCTGCGCGGCGGGGTGCCGATCTGTTTCCCCTGGTTCGGGGTCGGCGGCGTACCCGCCCACGGGATCGCCCGGCGTCAGGCCTGGGAGCGACTGGACGAGGACTGGTCGGCAGACGGCAGTGAACTCACGGTCAGGCACTGGCTGGTCAACGACCAGCTCGAGGTCTGGCACACGGTCACGATGACCCCCGGCTCACTCGAACTGGTGCTCGAGTTCACCAACAACGGCGGTCAGGTACAACGGGTGGAGGCCGCCCACCACACCTACCTGGCCGTCTCCGACGTGACCGCCGTCTCGATCGGCGGGCTCGAGGGATCCCGGTACTGGGACGCGGTGCGCGACCGGGTCGACACCATTCCCGACGCCCCCGTGCCCGTGCGCCCCCGCACCGACGCGGTGGTCGAGGTGACCGGCCCGCTCACTCTGGACGACCCCGGCTGGGCCCGCACCGTGCACGTGGAGCGCGAGGGATCGCCGCAGGTCGTGGTCTGGAACCCCCGGCCGGCCAGCGACCCCGGCCTCGGGGTGACCAACGACCACTGGCGGGAGTTCGTCTGCATCGAGTCCGCGGTCTGCCGTGACCACGCCCTGCAGCTCGAGCCGGGCGCCACCCACCGGCTGGTGACCCGCATCAGGGTCGAGGCCCGCTGAGCCGACCCACTCGCTGAGCGGACGCACTCGCGCACCACGATGCCGCGTTGTGCGGGGGCGGCGGGTGCTCTCCCCTGCCGCTGGGCTAACGTGCTTCCCGAAGGGTTCGCTCCCGCCGCCGCTTTCAAGGAGGAAAGATGTCCGCTCGCATCGCCAACGAGGGTTTTCGCCAGAAGGTCATGACTGCCGACGAGGCTGCCGCCTTCGTGCAGCACGGCATGAACGTCGGATTCTCGGGGTTCACCGGGTCGGGGTACCCCAAGGCGGTGCCGATGGCGATCGCCGAGCGCGCCAAGGCCGCCCACAACAAGGGTGACGAATTCAAGATCGGCGTCTGGACGGGTGCCTCGACCGCCCCCGAACTCGACGGCGCGCTGGCCGAGGCCGACGCCGTCGACTGGCGCATGCCCTACCAGTCCGACCCGATCATGCGGGCCAAGATCAACGACGGCTCGGCCCACTACTCCGACGTGCACCTCTCCCACGGCGCCACCTACGTCTCGCAGGGCTTCTTCGGCAAGCTGCACGTCGCGGTCATCGAGATCTCGGGCATCACGGCCGAGGGCGAGCTCGTGCCCTCGTCCTCGATCGGACTGAACCGCACCTACATCGAGGCAGCCGACAAGGTCATTCTCGAGCTGAACGAGTGGCAGTCCGAAGACCTGTTCGGCATGCACGACATCTACTACGACATCGCCGCGCTGCCGCCGAACCGCAAGCCGATCCCGCTGACCAAGCCCTCGGATCGCATCGGTGGTCACACCCTGCACGTCGACGCCGACAAGGTCGCCGCGGTCGTCATCACGAACGGTCCCGACCGCAACAGCCCGTTCAAGCCGCTCGACGACGACTCCAAGGCGATCGCGTCGCACCTGCTCGACTTCTTCGACCTCGAGGTCAAGGCCGGACGACTGCCCGAGAACCTGCTGCCGCTGCAGTCGGGTGTGGGCAACATTGCCAACGCGGTGCTGGCCGGTCTGCTCGAGGGCCCCTTCGAGAACCTGACCTCGTACACCGAGGTGATCCAGGACGGCATGGTCGACCTGCTCGACTCGGGCAAGCTGACCATCGCGTCGGCCACCGCCTTCTCGCTGTCGCCGGAGGCCGCCCAGAAGGTCAACGACAACGCCAAGTTGTACCGCGACCTGATCATCCTGCGCCCGCAAGACGTCTCGAACCACCCCGAGCTGATCCGCCGCCAGGGGGTCATCGCCTGCAACGGCATGATCGAGGCCGACATCTACGGCAACGTGAACTCGACCCACGTGATGGGCTCTCGCATGCAGAACGGCATCGGTGGGTCGGGTGACTTCACCCGCAACGGCTACCTGTCGTGCTTCGTCACCCCCTCGACCGCGAAGGGTGGGGCGATCTCGTGCATCGTGCCGATGGTCAACCACGTCGACCACACCGAGCACGACACCGACGTGATCATCACCGAACAGGGCCTGGCCGACCTGCGCGGCCTGTCGCCTCGCCGTCGCGCCAAGGTGATCATCGAGAAGGTGGCCCACCCCGACTACAAGGAGCAACTGCTCGACTACGTCGCCCAGGCCGAGAAGAAGGCCAACGGCATGCACACCCCGCACGACCTGGCCAACGCGCTCAGCTGGCACGTGAAGTTCCTGTCGGAAGGCACGATGAAGGCCTGAGCCGGGGTTACGGGTGGGGCGGGAGCGATACCGTCGGGTCATGACCGATCTGCTCGCCCACGCCCACACCCTGCAGGACGACCTCGTGCGCCTGCGCCGCGATCTGCACCAGATTCCCGAGATCGGGCTCGACCTTCCCCAGACCCAGCAACTCCTGCTGTCGGAACTGGAGGGGCTGCCGCTGGAGATCACCACGGGTGAGAGCCTCAGCTCGATCACGGCGGTGCTGCGAGGCGGCCGGGCGCCGGAACGGGTGGAGGATCGTCCGGTCGTGCTGCTGCGCGGCGACATGGACGCCCTGCCGGTCACCGAGCAGACCGGGCTCGACTTCGCCAGCACCAACGGCGCCATGCACGCGTGCGGGCACGACCTGCACATGAGTCTGCTGATGGGGGCGGTGCGCACGCTCTGCCACGTGAGGGACGACCTCGCGGGCGACGTGGTGTTCATGTTCCAGCCGGGCGAGGAGGGGCTGGACGGCGCCCGGTTCATGATCGAGGAGGGCATTCTCGACGCGGCCGGCACCCGCGCCGACGCCGCCTTCGCCATCCACGTGTTCTCGGCGCTCGAGCCGAACGGCACCTTCGCGACGCGTCCGGGGCCGATCATGGCGGCCACCAACAAGTTCAAGGCCACCATTCGGGGCAAGGGCGGTCACGGGTCGACGCCGTGGTTGGCGACCGATCCGGTTCCCGCCCTGGCCGAACTGGTGACCGCCACCCACACGATGGTCACCCGCGAGTACAGCCCCTTCGACCCGGTCGTGGTCACGGTGGGCAAGCTGAACGCGGGCACGGCCGAGAACGTCATCCCGGCCGAGGGCACGCTCGAGGCGACCGTGCGCTGCTACTCCGAGACGAACACCACCCGCTTGGGCGAGACCCTCACCCGACTGGCCCAGGGCATCGCCTCGGCCCACGGCTGCGAGGCCGAGGCCAGCTACCGCACGTCCTACCCGGTGACCGTCAACGACGCCGACTACGCGGCCTTCACGGCGGCGACGGTGCGCGAGGTCTTCGGCGACGACCGCTATTCCGAGTGGGCCTCGCCGCTGGCGGGTTCGGAGGACTTCAGTCGGGTGCTGCAGGAGGTGCCCGGGTGCTACATCGCCCTCTCTGCGGTGCCGCGTGAGGCCGACCACCTGACCTCGGCCTTCAACCACTCCCCCCTGGCCACCTACGACGACGGCGTGCTGGCCGACGGTGCGGCCCTGATGGCGGAGTTGGCCGTGCGGACGATCGGTCGCCTCGCCGGCAAGGGCGGCGCCACCCACCCCTGAGCCCGGGACCGAGCGACCTGTCGAGATCGCCGTGTCTCGACCTGGCGCCCTCGTCCGCCACCCCCACCCGACAAACCGGCAAGAAAACGTGCGGCTCCCAGGAAAGTTCCTGGGGGCCGGACGTTTTGGTGAGAGTCTGCGTCTTGTGGGACGAGGTCCGCGGCTGGTCGGACGAGGCCGCGGCTAGTCGACGGACGAGGCGGCCGCACTCTCGCGCACCTGCTCGCGAATCTGGGCCTCCTCCTCCTCGCGATCCAACTGCGCGTCGCCCTCGAACTGGCTGCGGTGCAGGCGCGCGTAGAAGCCATCCGCCGCCAGCAGTTCGTCATGGGTGCCGTGCTCGACCACCCGCCCGTGGTTGATCACCAGAATCTGGTCGGCCTGCCTGATCGTCGACAGCCGGTGCGCGATCACGAAGCTGGTGCGCCCCCGCATCAACGCCGTCATGCCCGTCTGGATCAGCTGCTCGGTGCGGGTGTCGACGTTCGAGGTGGCCTCGTCGAGAATCAGGATCGCCGGGTCGGCCAACAGGGCACGGGCGATCGCGATCAGCTGTCGCTGCCCCTGACTGACATTGGCGCCCCGCTCGGTCAGCACCGTGTCGTACCCCTGCGGCAGGTGGTGGATGAAGTCGTGTGCCTGGGCCAGCCGGGCGGCGCGCTCGATCTCGTCGTCGGTGGCCTCGGGACGGCCGTAGCGCAGGTTGTCCTTCACGGTGCCCACGAACAGGAAGCTGTCCTGCAGCACCACCCCCAGCTGGCGCCGCAGGTCGGCCTTGGCGAGCTCGGCCAGCGGTCGTCCGTCGATCAGCACCCGACCCGAATCGATCTCGTAGAACCGGGTGAGCAGGTTGATCACGGTGGTCTTGCCGGCGCCGGTGGGGCCGACGAGGGCGATCACCTCACCAGGCCGGGCGTGCAACGACACGTCCGACAGCACCGGGGTGGTGCCGTCGTAGCTGAACCCGACCCGGTCGAAGACCACCTCGCCCCGCTCGATGGCCGCCCGCTCGCTCAGCTCGGCGTCGACCTCGTCGGGCTCGTCCAGGATCTCGAAGATGCGTTCGGCTCCGGCCAGGGCGCTCTGCAGCTGGTTGTAGAGGTTCGCCAGCTGGTTGATGGGCTGGCTGAGTTGGCGCAGATAGGTGATGAAGGCGGCCAGGGTGCCGACTGTGGCCGCCGAGGCGAGCACCAGCACCGCTCCGGTGGCGACCGTGAGGCCCATCGCGAGGTTGTTCGAGAAGTTCATCAGCGGCCCGACGATGCCGGCGAAGGTCTGCGCCCTGGTCGATGAGGTGCGCAGGTCGAGGTTGGCCGCGCGGAAGGCCTCGGTGCGCGCGTGTTCCTCGTGGTGCGCCTTCACCACCCGCTGCCCGGTGATGGTCTCCTCGATCAGCCCGTTGAGCAGGCCGAGGTGGCGCTGCTGGGCGCGGAAGCCGGCCTTCGTCCGCCGCCCGATCCAGGTGTTGACCACCAGCGAGGTGACCAACAGCGAGGCCACGCTGACCACCGCAAGGGTGGGTTGCATCCACACCATCAGCACGATCACGCCGACGCCGGTGAGCACGCTCGAGATGATCTGCGTGGTCGACTCGGTGAGGATCTGGCTGATCGCCTCGACATCGTTGGTGACCCGGCTCATGGTGTCGCCGTGGGGTCGGGTGTCGAAGAACTTCACGGGCAGGCGCTGCAGCTTGTCGAAGGTGTCGGTGCGCAGGGCGTGCACGGTGCGCTGGGCCACCGCGGCCATCACCCTCGACTGCAGCCAGGTGAAGCCGGCGGCCAGCGTGTAGACCGCGACCATCAGCATCAGGATGCTCGCCAGCCCGGGGCGGTCACCCGGGACGATGAACGCGTCGATGGCGCGACCCATCAGATAGGGACCCGCCAACTGGCTGAGCGTGGCGAGCACCACCAGCGCCAGGGCGGTGACCAAGCCGGCGCGCTGGTGGCGAAGGTAGCCCCACAGCCGCGCGAGGGTACGTCGGGTGTCCTTGGCCTGCGACTTCTCGGTGAGAAAGCGGGCGCCGCCGCCACCGGGCCTAGGAGGTTGCGACACGATCGTCCTCCTCGTCGGTGGTGGCCTCGTCGACGTCCGACAGCCCCGCCACCAGGGACGAGGGCCCCGCCGGCAGTTGCCCCTCCGGGAACTGGCTCAGGCAGATCTCGCGGTAGGTGGCATTGCCGCGCAGCAGCTCGTCGTGGGTGCCGTCGGCCACGATCCGGCCGTCGTCGAGCACCAGAATGCGGTCGGCCCCGATCACGGCGCTGATGCGCTGGGCGACGATGATGCAGGTCTGGTCGATGGTGGCCAGGGCCGCCTGGATGCGCGCCTCGGTGGCCACGTCGACGGCGCTGGTGGAATCGTCCAGCACCAACACCTGTGCCCGCTGCACCAGGGCCCGGGCGATCGCGAGTCGCTGCCGCTGGCCACCGGAGAGGTTGACCCCGCGCTGCCCGACCACCGAGTCGAACCCCTCGGGCAGCGCGCGGACGAACTCCGCCGCCTGTGCCATCTCGGCGGCGCGCTCGACCTCCTGACGGGTGGCGTACTCGTTGCCGAAGCGGATGTTGTCGGCGATGGTGCCCGAGAACAGCACGGCCTCCTGCAGGGCGATGGCGACGGTGTGGCGCAGAGTCGGCTCGGGAATCTCCCGCACGTCGTGGCCGTCGATGCGCACCACGCCCGAGGTGGCGTCGTAGAAGCGTGGGATCAACCCCACCAGGGCCGACTTGCCCGACCCGGTCGCGCCCAGAATGGCCAGCACCTGCCCCGGCCGCACCGTGAAGCTGAGATCACGGAGCACGTCGTCGGAATCCTCCGAGAAGCGGAACCCGACGTGCTCGAAGCTGACCTCGCCACGCAGGGCCGGGCCGTCCTGCGACGAGGTGACAGTCGGTTGCGCGAGGTCGGGCACCGAGTCGAGCACCTCGTTGACCCGCTCGGCCGAGACCTCGGCGCGGGTGAACCGCACGATGATCATCGACAGCATCATCAGCCCCGACAGCGACTGCACGAGGTAGTTGGTGAAGGCGACCAGGGCGCCGAGGTCGAGGTCGCCGTCAATCACCCGCACGCCCCCGAACCAGAGCGCGGCGACCAACCCGACGTTGACGACGAACATGATCAGGGGCATCACCGCGACCATGATGTAGGTGGCCCCGAGCGTCGTGTCGCGCAGGTCGTCGTTGCCGACCCCGAAGCGCCGCCGCTCGTGGTCGTGCCGGGCGAAGGCCTTCACGACCCGCACCCCGGCGAGGTTCTCCTGGATGATCGCATTGATGCGGTCGAGCTTGCTCTGCACGACGCGGAAGCGCGGGAAGGCCTTCTTCATGACCACCGCGATCAACACCGCGATCACCGGGAACAGCACCACGAACAGCGGCGCAAGCCGGGGGGCGGTGAGAATGCCCAGCACCAGACTGCCCAACAGCGTCAGGGGCGAGCGGATCATGATGCGGATCGCCATCTGGACGGCATCGCTGAGCTGGGTGACGTCGGTTGTCAGTCGGGTGATCAGGCTGCCGGTCTCGAGTCGATCGAGGTTGCCGAAACTCAGCTGCTGAACCGTGCGGAACTGGGCCTCGCGCAGATCGGCGGCGAAGCCGAGCGAGGCGCGGATGGCGAACACCCCGCAGAGCACGCCGGCGACCATGCCCACCAGGGCAATCACCACCATCAGCACCCCGGATCGCAGCACCTCACCGCGGTCGTCGACCAGAATGCCCTCGTCGATGATGTGCTGCACCAGCCGGGGCATCATCAGGTCCCCGGTGACCTCGAGGGCCATCATCAGCGGCGCCAGGATCACCAGCACCTTGTAGGGGGCCAGGAAGCGCACCAACCGCCGCATGTTCCGCACCTGGTCGCCACCCCTCTCTGGATCGCCCGTCACTCTAACGACGTCGCGCGACCATCCGGGGGCGGTGTCCAGATCGCCCCTCCGGAAAGCGCGGGGCCTCCGGGCCGACGACCGTGGACGCGCCGGCCGCTAGGCTGGCCGGGAGCGCAACCGAGGAGGACGAGTGAGCGAGCAGGCTGGTGGCCCGCCCGGCGGACGCGGCATGCCCGCGCCGGACGAGGCACCCGACGCCGACTCCACGCGAGTAAGGGCGCGCAGGTCCATGGATGAGCAGTACGCCCGTCCTGAGCCGCCCCCTCAGCAGTCCGAGCACGCCCCTCACCATTCCGAGCAGGCCCCTCACCATCCCGAACAGGCACCCGTGCAGGCACAGGTTCAGGCCGCGCCGGTCGCCCACGCATCGATCCGGCAGGTCGACCAGACTCTGCCTTCCACGCCCCACCAGCCTGCCGGGCCCAAACAGATCGAGACCCTCCCCCCGCTGGACGAACTGCAGCCCGCGATCCCCGTCTCCGAGGCCACGGGACAGCCGCGCCGGGCGCCGATGATGCTGGTGGCCATCGGGTTCCTGTACGCCTCGTCGGTGGCCTCCGCCGCCGCCCTGGTCAAGGTCTGGTGGGACATGATCCACCTGCACTCGTTCCCCACCTCGATCCGCATGGTCGAGTGGGCCAAGCCCGACTCGTGGTCGCTGACCGCCGTGCTGCTCGCCGTCGCCGCGGCCGGCGCCGGTGCTGTCATGGTTGCGGCCCCGGCAATCGCCGCGTTCAACGCCTGGAACGGCCACAAGTGGAGCCGGATCGCCGCACTCGTGGCCGTGGCGCTCTCCTGCCTGGCCATCCTGCTGAACGACTGGGCCTACGTCGCCATCCCGCTGGCCGCTGTGGGCGCGGGCTGGTTGTGGTTGCCCGCGGTCACTCGCTACTTCGCCCTGTGGCAGGCCTTCCGGGCCACCCCCGACGTCTACCCCCGCGACCTGCGCAACGTGCATTACGGCCCCGAGCCCCGCTACCTCTGAGCGCCCGCACCCCCTCAGCCTCGACACCCCGCCCGCTAGGGTCGTCCCATGGCGAACTCCTGGGGACGCACCCTGATCGAGGCACTGGCTCGCGCGGCCGAGAAGACCCTGCGCAGCGAGGTGCGCAAGCGCACCACCGGCACGCGAACCACCGCCAAGCGGAGCTCGACCAACCGCACGTCGACCACTCGGCAGTCCCCCTCCCCGCACGCAGGCAGCGACTACCCCGGGGACTACACGGGCGACCTCTCCATCACCTATGCGCCGCACCCCGGCGACCTGCCCGACCCCGGCGAGGTGGTCTGGACGTGGGTGCCCTACGAGGAGGACCACAGCCAGGGCAAGGATCGTCCGGTGCTGCTGATCGGGCGCGACGGCGACTGGCTGCTCGCCCTGCCGCTGACCAGCAAGGACCACGATCGCGACCAGGAGCAGGAGGCCCGCGCGGGCCGGCACTGGATCGACGTCGGCACCGGCGCGTGGGACAAGCAGCGACGCGCCAGCGAGGCTCGCGTGGACCGGATCATCCGGGTCGACCCCGCCGCGGTGCGGACGGCCGGCGAACGCCTCGATGAGGGACGATTCCGCAAGGTCGCGGAGGCGGTTCGCCGATACCGGTGAAGGCCCGCTAGACTCGGGCGTCGTCCGGTCGATGCAGCCGGGCACGCGGGCGTAGCTCAATGGTAGAGCGCCAGCTTCCCAAGCTGGACACGCGGGTTCGATTCCCGTCGCCCGCTCTTTTCATGCCCACCCCACCCCCTCTTCGGCGCCACCGGTGTCGTGTCAACCATGCCGCCCTCATCTCGCGTTGATCACGGTGAGAGCGAGTCGGGGAGGGACGATGACCAGCGCGCCTATCCTCACCAGCATGGTGGGCAGGGAGGCCGACGACACGGCCACGGCGGCCGCTTCCGGCGCGTCCGCACCCCGCTGGGCCAGCTTCGAGGAGTTCGTGCAGACCCGCGGACGAGCCCTGTGGCGCACGGCCTGGCTGCTGACCGGCGACCACCAACGGGCCGAGGACCTCGTGCAGGACGCCCTGGCGCGTTGCTGGTCGCGCTTCGACCGCCTCAACACCGCCGAGCAGTCCCCCGAGGCCTACGTGCGCCGCGCCATCGTCAACGCCCACGCCAGCTGGTGGCGCCGTGGTGTGTGGCGCGAGAGCGCCAGCGACGTCGACCACGACCGAGGCGGCACCGCGCCGTCGTCCGAGGTGAACGCGGACGAGCCCGACCTCGCCCGCGCGCTGTTCGCCCTGCCCCGCCAGCAGCGGGCCGTACTGGTGCTGCGTTACTACGACGACCTCACCGAGGCCCAGGCCGCCGACCTGCTCGGCATCTCGCGCGGCGCCGTGAAACAGCACGCCCACCGCGCCCTGGCGGCCCTGCGCCGCTCGCCCCACTTGGCCGACGCCGACCGCGCGGCCCTGCCAACCCTCGATGAGAGCCCAGAGGGCACGCCATGAACGACACCTTCCGCGACCGCCTCGACGCGGTCGTGCCCGATCCCCCGAAGCCGACCCACTGGGCCTCACGCGCCGAGGAGCGCGGACGATCCCGCCGCCGCCGGTTCGCCATGGCCGGCTCCGGTGCCGCCCTGGTGGCGGTGGTGGTCGCGGTGATCGCGGCGCAGCTGACCGGTGCCGGCGGGGCCGGTCGGGCCGTCCCCGCCGCCCCCACCGGCACCCACACCGCACCGGTGGCCGTCGCCTGTCCCGCCGACTCGGAGGCGTTCTCCGAGGCCTACCGCGGGTTCCCCGCACCCGTGACCCTGCCCCACGGGGCCGTCTCGCTGCAGTGGTGCACCGGCGGCGACAGCCCGTACTTCAGTGAGTACGCCCCGCCGGAGCCGCTCACCACCGGCCTCGACGCCTGGGTCGACACCTACAACGCCCTCAAGACCCCGCCTCGCACGGGCTATGCCTGCACGGCCGACGCGTCCATCCCGGGCATGGCGATCCTGAGCTATGCCGACGGGTCCCGCCGCGTGCTCGTGGGCATGGCGGCCGGCTGCGGCGAGTTCGGCGGACGACTCGGGTTCACCACCATGCAAGAGGCCACCATCGCCGGCCTGCAGGCCCAGCGCAACGGCCGCGAACCCGCCGCCGTCTCCCCCGCCACCCACGGCTTCACCCCTTGTCAGACCTATCGGTCGACCATCCCGGCCCGTCTCGAGTGGGTCACCCAGGTGGCCGTCTGCACCAGGGACGCGCAGGGCGGCACGCACGCCGCCATGGTCGACGAGGCCGCCGTCCCCGCCCTGGTGGCCGACGTCGAGCAGAACCGGACGAAGGTCACCGACGGCGGAATGCCCGACAACCCGGTGCTGCAGCTGCGTCAGGCCAACGGAGAGTTCCTGCGCCTCGAGTACAGCCAATCCCTGTCGGGCTACGTCTTCCGCGACACCGAGGGGGTGTGGGGGTGGGTGCCCTCACAGGCCAGCCGACGGGTGATCGCGGCCGTGGGCGCAGGCACCTCGGGATCTGGCACCCCAGGCTCGCCGACCGCCACCTCCACCCCGTCCGAGGGAACGACCCAGGCCTGCCAGGGGGCGGCGCCGACCACCTCGACCGACGGCACCCTGCCGGCCGAGTCGACCCAGATCTGGTTCTGCTCGACCTGGCGGTTCGGACCCGCGGAGCCGCTCACCACCGGCATCCCCGAGTTCGTCGCCAGCCTCGGCACCGGCCCCGGCGCCTGCAGCCCCAACCGGTCGGACGAATGGTTCGTCGCCCTGCAACCCGATGGCACGTCGGTCAGGCTCGATCTGCCGGCCGGCGACTGCCACCCCCAGCAGCGAGCCATCGAGACCTTCGTCCGTCTGATGACGACGCAACGGGAGCAACCGGGGTGGGCACCGGCCACCGCCCGAGCTCCCGGCAAGTTGTGCCTGTGGGACACCTGGCGCACGCTGATGCCGATGACACCCGATCAGGCCACCGAGGTGCGGTTCTGCGATCCGAACGGCACGTCGGTCAGCACGGACGACGACATCGCCGGCCGGGTGCTGACCGCGTCCGATCGGCAAACGGTGGTGGACGACCTGGTGCTGCGGTCGACGCCGCAGGCCTCGGTCGCCCCCGGAGAGGTCGTGCTCGTACTGCTGCGCCCCAACGGTGAGTTGATCTGGGTGCGCGCGGTCGCTGGCCAGCAGCACCAGCTCACCTGGGACGATGCGACGGGCCGTCCGATGGTGTGGACACCGGGCGCGGAGAGTCAGGCCGTGCTCGATCGGTACGCCCGCTGAGGGGGGCACGATCCGAGCCGGGTGGGCTCCCGGAGGTGTCCCTGATCCGTCCCGCAAACCGTCGTCAGACCCCGGTCCGACCACCTACGGTGGGGGCCATGAGCACTCCCGTCACCCCGCCGTCGTCCGAGGTTCCCGGCGGTCATTTCCGCATCTCCGACGAGGACCGCGAACTGGTGACCACGGTGTTGACCACCGCCTACGCCGAGGGACGGATCACCCGCGAGGAGTTCGACGAGCGCACCGGGCAGGTGCTGGCTTCGAAGACGTTCAACGATCTGGCCCCGATCACCGCCGACCTGATGCCGACCACGCAGGTGCAGCAGTACACCAGCCCCCCACCCGCGGTACGCGCCGAGCCCGGGCCCGACCAACTCGTCGTGGTGGACCCCTCGCACGTCGCGTCGGACTCCGACAGCCTGTTCGGCATTCTCGGGACGGCCCGCCGCGACAGCCCCGGATGGCGGATGCATCGCAAGACCAGCGTGCTGGTGGGGCTCGGCGACGCGATCATCGACCTCACCCAGGGTGTGATGGAGGATCCCCACGTCGAGATCGAGGTGATGGTGGGTCTGGGCGACCTGAAGGTGATCGTGCCGGCCGGCGTGCAGGTGATCGACCGGGTCTCGAACATCATGGGTGAGTCGAAGGTGGTGGGCACTCGTCCGCCCGTCGCTGGTGGCCCCACCATCACGATCACGGGGGTCACCTTCATGGGTGAGGTGAAGGTGATCGGCCCCGACCACAAGTCATTCATCTCGCTGGTGAAGAAGTCGGCGCGGCGGGCGCTCAAGCAGTCGCGCTCCTGAGTCGCGCGCGTCTGCGACGAACACTGCCGTCGATGTTCCTGCGGGCCGCTTTTCGACCGGATTCGTGATCGAGAGCAGCGTTCGTCGCGGGCTCACCCGTTCGTCGGACCATCCCGGGCTGGGTCGAGCGCCGGGTGGCGGTGGGTGCGGCCTCGGTAGGCTGGGGGCATGGACGAGCTCTTCGCCCCACCCCGTGAGGCTTGGCAGCGTCTCTCACCCGACTTCGCTCGTCTCAAGCGCCGCATGGTGCTGATCACGTGGCCGATCCTGCTCGTACTGGCGGTGGTGCCACTCGCGATCTGGGCGCCCTGGTGGGTGGCGGTGGTCGTGGGGGCGGCCCTGCTCGCGGTGACGGTGTGGCGGCATCAGCGTCAGGCCCGGTGGGCGGCCTCGTGGGGATACGCCGAGCGCGATGACGAGCTGTACCTGACGCACGGACTGCTGTGGCGCACGCTGACCGTCGTGCCGTACGGGCGCATGCAGGCGGTGAACATCACCTCGGGCCCGATCGAGCGCTCGTTCAACCTGGCCACGGTGCAACTGGTCACCGCGTCCGGCGCCTCCCAAGCCACGATTCCCGGGCTCGACGCGGATGCCGCCGCGGCCCTGCGCGATCGGCTCACCGAACGCGCCGAGGCCCGGAGCATGGGTCTGTGAGCCAGCCGACCCCGGCCTCGTCCGCTCGGGAGGTCGACACCCCTCCGGAACGGCTCCACCCCCTCACCCCGGTCGTCAAGGGCTGGGTCGGGCTGCTGGCCCTGGTGTTCTTCGGTGGCCGCTCGTGGCTCGAGAACGGCGGGCGATTCGAGTTCGACCACCTGTCGTGGTGGGCCTGGATCCTGCTCGCGGCCCTGCTGGTGTCCGTCGTCGCGGGGTTCATCAGTTGGCGCGCGACCAGCTACCGCCTCGACGCCGATGCCCTGCGGTTGGAGACCCGGTTCATCTGGAACTCCTCGACGGTCGTCAACTACTCCAAGATTCAGTCCATCGACATCGTCGCCCCGTTCGCGGCCCGGCTCGTCGGCGTGTGTGGGCTGCGCCTCGATGTCGGTGGCGGGGCCCCGCAGAAGCTCGAGTTCCTCGGACGATCCCGGGCCGAGGCCCTGCGGGACGAGTTGGTGGGCAGGGCGGCCCTCGTCCGCTCGGAAACGTGGGGCACGGCACCGACCGATGCCCCCGGGGACGATGAGTCGCCGGAGCGAGTCGACGACGTGGTGGTGAGCGTGCCTCCGGGGCGGCTGGTGGCAGCAGTGGTGACCAGTCACGACTTCCTGTGGGCCGTGCTCTTCGCCGCCCTCGCGCTGGTGCCCTCGATCGTCACCTCGACCTTCGCGTTCGCTGGCCTGGTCGTGCCGGCCGTGTGGGGGCTGGCGGCCCTGGTGCTCAACCGTGTCGTCAAGGAGTGGAACTACCGCCTGCACGCGCCCGAGCCGTCGGTGGTGCGGGTGGCCCGGGGGCTCACGGACACGGTCAGTCAGACGGTGCCCGTCGAGCGGGTGCAGGGCATCGAGTTGTCGCAGTCGTGGTGGTGGCGACGTTGGGGCTGGTGGCGGGTGCGGTTCGCCGTGCTCGGCTATGCCGGCGACGAGGCCGACGAGGGCGGCAGCACCGTGCTGCTTCCGGTCGGCACGTGGGACGAGGTCACCCGCGTGCTGCGGGCCGTGTGGCCGGAGGTCGACCTGGATGCCCTCGACTGGCAGCCGCTCCCCCGCCGCGCCCGCTGGTTGCATCCGCTGGACTGGCGGCAGCGTGGCTGGGCCGTCTCGGAGCAGGTGGTGGCCGACCGATCGGGTCGGCTGCAGTCACGCCTCAGCGTGGTGGCGCGGTCGCGCATGCAGGCGCGGCGGGTGTCACAGGGTCCGCTGGAACGACGGCTCGGGCTGGCGGGGTTCTCGGTGCAGATCAGCGGATCGGTGGTCGACGTCAACGTCAGTGGAGTCGATCCCGCCGTCGCACGGCAGTGGGTGCGGAGCGTGAGGCCCAAGTTGTGGGGCGGGCCCGCGAAGCCGTGACCGCTAGGGCGCTGTGGAATCCCAGCCCCCGGTCGAGCCCAAGCATCGCGGACCCAGCCCAGATGCCACCCCCCAGTGGCAATCCCAGGACCAGCGTTCGCATCCCGACCACCGTCCTCGTAACAAGGTTACGGACATTTCCTTCAAGTGCAAAGGTTTCCCGATCCGCCGTGAGCAAACTTCAGGTTTCCACCGGGCCCGAAGGGTTTCCCCCGACATCCGGACGAATTCCGGCCCTCGAACGGGCGAGCAGTCGTTTGCCGGATGAGCGCGAGCCGGCGCCGCGGTGCGGATGGCGGCCACTGCCCACTCGCCCCGTTCGGTGGCCCTAGGCTGGACCCCATGAGCATCGTTCTTGGCATTGACATCGGTGGTTCGGGCATCAAGGGCGCGCCCGTCGACCTCGAGACCGGCGACTTCGCCGGTGAGCGCCTGCGGATCGACACCCCGGCGAAGTCGACCCCCTCGAATGTGGCCGACGTGGTCGCCCAGATCGTCGACCACTTCGCCGACCAGATCGGTGATGCCCCCATCGGGCTGACCGTGCCGGCGCCGGTCGTGCACGGCCACATCCCGATGATCGCCAACCTGCACAAGGATTGGAAGGGCCTCGAGGCCGAGACCTTCTTCGCGGAGCGGCTGGGTCGTCCGATCACGGTCGTCAACGACGCGGACGCCGCCGGCGTCGCCGAGGTGCACCACGGTGCCGCGAAGGGCGTCAGCGGCCTGGTGATCCTCACCACCCAGGGCACCGGCATCGGCTCGGCCATCATCAACAACGGTGTGCTGATCCCCAACTCCGAGTTCGGCCACCTCGAGATCGACGGCCACGATGCCGAGTCGCGGGCCGCCTCGTCGGTGAAGGACAAGGAGGGCCTGTCGTACAAGGAGTGGGCCACCAAGCGTCTGCAGCGTTACTACGAGGTGGTCGAGGCCCTGATGTGGCCTGACCTGTTCGTGATCGGCGGCGGCGTCTCGAAGGACCACGAGAAGTTCATTCCGCTGCTCAAGCTGCGCACCCCGGTCATTCCGGCCGCGCTGCGCAACAAGGCGGGCATCATCGGTGCGGCCACGCTGGCGCAGCAGCGGGTCGAGAACCCCGATGTCGCCCCCGAGGTTCCCGCGGGAGAGAACACCCTCGTCGACGAGGACTGACCTACGGAACGGAGCCCCCGACCATGCGTGGTCGGGGGCTCCGTTGTCGTCACATGCGGTCGGGGGCCTCGATGCCGAGCAGGTCGAGCCCGGTGGCGAGCACCTGGGCGGTTGCCCGGCACAGCGCCAGTCGCGAGGCGCGCACTTCGCCCTCACTCTTCAGCACCGGGCACTGCTCGTAGAAGGTCGCGTAGGCCACCGCGGTCTCGTAGAGATGGGTGCACAGCTTGTGCGGCTGCAGGCTGGTCGCCACCTCGGCCACCACGTCACCGAAACGCGACAGCAGCAGGGCCAGCGTCTGCTCGGCGACCTCGTCGGTGCGGGTCAGCGGCCCGACGGGGAGATTCTCGGCCTCGGCCCGGCGCAGGATCTGCTGGCAGCGCGCGTGGGCGTACTGCAGGTAGGGGCCGGTGTTGCCGGTCGTCTGGGTCATACGATCGGGGTCGAAGACGTAGTCCTTCTGCAGGCCCGACGACAGGTCGGCGTACTTGATCGCCGCGAGCGCGATCGCCGGCTCGGCCACCTGCTCGGCGGCGTCGAGCAGATCGACCAGCTTGGCGGCCGACCCGTCGCGCGACTTCAGCGGCTTGTTGTCGTCGCCGAGCACCATGCCGTAGCCGACGTGCTGCACCTCGACGTCGTCGGGCAGGAAACCCGCCTTGCGGGCGGCGGCGAATACCTGGGCGAAGTGGCCCCCCTGCCGGGCGTCGGTCACGTAGATGATCCGATCGGCGTCCAGATCGTTGACCCGGCGGCGGATGGCGGCCAAGTCGGTGGTGGCGTACCCGTAACCCCCGTCTGACTTGCGGACGATCAGGGGCGCCTCGATGCCGTCGACGAAGACGCACAGCGCGCCCTGGTCGACCACCGCCACGCCTGAGTTCTCGAGCTCGGCGACCAGCACCGGCAGGTCGTCGTTGTAGGTCGACTCCCCCGCCAGGTCGTCGTCGACCAGCAGCACGTTGAGCCGCGCGTAGGCCTGGTTGAAGCCCTGCTTGGAGACCTCGATCAACTGCCACCAGACCGCCAGCGACTCCTCGTCACCGCCCTGGAAGACGGCCACCCGGGCGCGGGCCCGCTTGGCGAAGTCGACGTCCTCCTTGAAGTGGGCGGCGGCGCGCTTGTAGAGAGCATCGGCGTCGGCCAGGGTCAGGGTCGAGGCATCGAGACCCTCGTCCAGAATCTGCTCGATCAGCATGCCGAACTGGGTGCCCCAGTCGCCGATGTGGTTCTGCGGGATGACGGTGTGTCCGACGGCGGTGAGCACGCGGTTGAAGCAGTCGCCGATGATGGTGGTGCGCAGGTGGCCGACGTGCATCTGCTTGGCCACGTTGGGAGCCGAGTAGTCGATGACGACGCGCTCGGGGGTGGTCGTGGGGGCGATGCCGGCGTTCGGGGCGGCCAGCACGCGGGCGGCCTCGGCGGCCAGCACGCTCGGCTTGATGCGGATGTTGATGAATCCGGGGCCGGCGATCTCGAGCGGCTCGCACAGGTCGTCGACGTCGGCGGCCTCGATGATGGCGGCGGCGACCTCGCGGGGGTTTCGTCCCTGCTGCTTGGCCAGGCGCATCGCGACGTTGCACTGGAACTGCCCGAACTGGGGCTTGCTCGCGGGGCGAAGTTCCGGATCGCCACCCACGGCGGCGGCGAAACGGTCGGTGAGCGTCTGGACGAGCGAGGCAACGGGCATGGGCCACATTCTTCCACGCGCGAAATGGGCCCCGCGCACCCGTGCTGGGGTGGGGGCGAGTGGTTCGTCCTCGGTAGGGTCGGGGCGTCCCCCACGGAAGAAGGTTTCACCATGAGCGTGCCCACGATCACCCTCAACGACGGCGTCGAGATTCCGCAGTTCGGCTTCGGCGTCTGGCAGGTCTCGACCGACGACATCGTTCCCGCCGTCGCCACCGCCCTCGAGGTCGGCTACCGGCACCTCGACACCGCGGCCGTCTACGGCAACGAGCAGGGGGTCGGCAAGGCCATCGCCGAGTCGGGCATCGCCCGCGACGACCTGTTCGTGACCACCAAGCTGTGGAACGACGCGCACCTGGCCGGCGACGCCCGGCGCGGCATCGAGAGCTCGCTCGAGAAGCTGGGGCTCGACCACGTCGACCTCTACCTGATCCACTGGCCGGCGACCGTGAAGTACGGCGACGCCTACGTCGAGGCTTGGGACGCCCTGCAGCAGTTCAAGGCCGAGGGACTGGCGCGCTCGATCGGCGTCTCGAACTTCCTGGTGCCGAACCTGGAGGCGCTGAACGGCGCGACGCCGAGCGTCAACCAGATCGAGGTGCACCCCACCTTCCAACAGCGCGAGTTGCGCGAGTTCAACGAGTCGTTGGGCATCACCACCGAGGTGTACACCCCGCTGGGCAACCAGTCCGAGCCCGGCGACATCACCCTGCCCGAGGTGGTCGCGATCGCCGAAGCTGTCGGGAAGACGCCCGCCCAGGTGATTCTGCGCTGGCACCTGCAGCAGGGGCTGATCGTGTTCCCGAAGTCGGTGACTCCCTCGCGGATCGCCGAGAACTTCGACGTCTTCGACTTCGAGCTCTCGGAGGACCAGCTGTCGGTGATCTCGGGGCTCGACCGTGGTTTCCGGCAGGGAGCGGACCCGGCAACGGCCTCCTTCTGAGCGATCGGTTCAGGTCGTGACCACGCTTCCCTTCGGACTGGAGTGGTCTGACCTGGGCGGCGCCCTGGGGTCGGAGCCCCGGTCCGTGATCGTGCGCCGCGGAGTGCAGGGCGCGTTGACGGGCGGGGGCAACACGGCGGTGGTCGCGGTGCTGGCCCACGAGCTGCCGGCCGTCGTCCGTCGTCTGGAGGCCGACCTCGACGAGCTGAGGTGAGGGGGAGCATCACCACCGCCCAGCGAGACTCGCAGCCGGCGAGCTCGCAACCGCGGCGCTCCGCAACTCCAGCGAGCTCCCAACCCCAGCGAGACCTCAGACACCCAGGAAAGGGTGCAACCCCCATGAAGATTCCTACGGGTCGCAGTCTTTCGTGCGAGTCTGCCGAGCGCAGGGCAAGCCGGACGTGGGGCAAGGTCAGCATGGTCGGTACCCTGACGGCATGAAGATTGCGGTGGCCGGGCTCGGCTATGTCGGAATGTCATTGGCGGTGCTGCTGGCGGAGCGTCACGAGGTGGTGGCGGTCGACATCAATCCGGAGCGAGTGGAGGTGGCGAATGCGCACCGGTCGACCATCGCCGATCCGGAGCTCGAACAGCACCTCGCCGAGACCGAGCTGAACCTGCGCGCGACCACCGATCCGGCCGACGCCTACCCGGGGGCCGACTTCATCGTGGTGGCGACCCCGACCGACTACGACCCCGACCGCAACTTCTTCAACACCTCCACGGTCGACTCAGTGGTGGCCCAGGCGGTGGCGCTGGCCCCGCAGGCGTCGGTGGTGATCAAGTCGACGATCCCGGTGGGTTACACCAACGCGCTGCGCGACCAGCACCCCGGGCAGAGCATCTTCTTCTCACCGGAGTTCCTGCGCGAGGGGCGCGCCCTGTACGACAACCTGCACCCGTCGCGGATCGTCGTCGGGTCGCAGACCGAGCCGGCGCAGGTCTTCGCCGGGCTGCTGGTCGAAGGAGCGCTGGACTCCGACGTGCCGGTGCTGCTGACCGGTTCAACCGAGGCCGAGGCCATCAAGCTGTTCGCCAACACCTATCTGGCGATGCGGGTGTCGTACTTCAACGAGCTCGACACCTACGCGGCCACGCACGGGCTCGACACCCGCCAGATCATCGACGGTGTCGGGCTCGACCCGCGCATCGGCGCGCACTACAACAACCCCAGCTTCGGCTACGGCGGCTACTGCCTGCCCAAGGACACCAAGCAGCTGCTGGCCAATTACACCGACGTGCCGCAGACGCTGATCCAGGCGATCGTCGACTCCAATGCCACCCGCAAGGACTTCATCGCGCGCGACATCCTCGCGCGGGATCCGAAGGTCGTCGGCATTCATCGCCTCACCATGAAGGCGGGCTCCGACAACTTCAGGTCGTCGTCCATCCAGGGGATCATGAAGCGCATCAAGGCCAAGGGCGTCGAGGTGATCGTCTACGAGCCGGCGCTCGAGGCGGACGAGTTCTTCCACTCGCGGGTGGTGCGCGATCTGGACGAGTTCAAGCGCCAGGCCGACGTGATCGTCGCCAACCGTCGGTCGGAGGCATTGGCCGACGTGGCGGACAAGGTCTACACCCGCGACCTGTTCGGCTCCGACTGAGAGCCCGCCACCGCTGGCCACGCCCCCTGCCGCGCCCTCTGCCCCGCTCTCAGGGGCGCAAACCCTCACCAAAGAGTGCGACCGGTAGGAAGGTTCATGCGGGTCGCACGTTTCCTGAGGGTCTGTAGACGTCGGACGAATCCGAGAGCCGTCGCGCGAGGTCGATGGCGGCCCTGATCCGCCCCCGCAGCACCGACTCATTCCTCAGGTCGTCCCACGTCACCCGGACGACGACATGACCCAGGCTCCGCAGGGCGTCCTCGCGCTGTTTCTCCACCTTGAGGGCGCGGCTGATGTCGTCCGGCGTCATGCTTGACGGGTCCCCGTACTTGCCCATGCCGTCGACCTCGATCAGCACCGGATGGTCGATCAGCTTGAAGTCGCTGCGATAGGTGGTGCCGTCAACCCACACCTCGTACTGCGGGACGAACGGCAGATCCGTCGCTCGCAGGAACACCGCCATCCGGGTCTCTGCGGGACTCTCGTGACGGCCATCCGCATGGACGAGCGCCGCACGCACCGGCCCGATCCCTCGATATCCCTTCAGCCGGGCGACGGCCTCGTCCAGCTCATCGAAGGACACCAGCCCTTGATGCAGGGCAGCATCAGCGGCCACCAGTGCAGTCGTGGGAAGGGACTGTCGGGGCGCCGATCCCAGGCCGACCCCCACCACACAGTCGGCGACCCCCAGGACCGGCCAACCCTCGGGGGTGGTCGTCAGCTGCTGTCCGCGGCAGGTCTGGTGCACGATCACCCCGCTCGCCCGTCTGGCCTGGTCGTCGTGATCGCGGGTCAGGTGAACGTTGCCCAGATCGGCACCCCAGACCGGCAGCCCGTGCAGCAATGCGCCGCTGTGATGACTGGCTGCCGCTCGTCCGCCGAATCGACGAAGCACGGCCTTGGTGCGCAGCAGGTGTCGGCGCTCGGAGTCGACGGCCGGGATCTCGGCGATCGGTCTGTCGCGGAGGTAGGCACCCCAGGTCAGTCGCTCGAGCGTGCCCGAGCGCACCCAGCGCTTGATCGAGTTCTGGGAGTGCCCGCGACCGACGAGGTCGGCGGTCCACACGAGTTCAGGGGTGGTGTCGTCTGCCATCCCCCGATTCTGTGCAGCCGAGGCGGGATGCACCAGACCCCTCCTGCAAGCCTGTGGACAACTCTCGGACCCGTCGTCCGCCTGTGGACAACTGCTCGCGAGTCGCTGACCGGACGGACTTGGGTGTCGGCTTTGCGGACGCTGTTCGTCGCTCCCCCCGGCCCCCCGGACGCAGACTCCCACCAAACGGTGCGACCCGCAGGAAAGTTCCTACCGGTCGCACCGTTTGGTGAGAGTTTGCGGATGCCAGGCGGCGCGGGACGAGGGCGCGAGCGGCTCAGAAGGGGCGACGTCAGGCGACGGCGGGCACCCGAGCCAGGCTCGCGTAGCGTCCACCACGGCTCACCAACTCCTCGTGGGTGCCCAACTCCACCACTCGTCCGTGGTCGAGCACGGCGATCTGGTCCGACTCGCGCACCGTCGAGAGCCGGTGAGCGATGGTGATCGAGGTGCGACCCACCGCCAGCGCATCGAGGGCCCGCTGCACCTCGCGCTCGGTGTCGTTGTCGAGGGCCGAGGTGGCCTCGTCCAGCACGATGATGCGCGGATTGCGCAGCACCACCCTGGCGATCGCGAGTCGCTGCTGCTCACCACCCGAGAACCGCTGCCCGCGCTCCCCGACGACCGTGTCGAGGCCCTGCGGCAGCGACTCGATCAGCGGTGCGATCTGCGCGGCCCGCAGCGCCTGCCACAGCTCTTCGTCCGTGGCACTGGCCTTGGCGAACAGCAGGTTGTCGCGGATGGTCGCGTGGAACAGGTAGGTCTCCTGGCTGACCACCCCCACGACGGACGACAGGTCGGCCAGCCGCATGCTGGTGATGTCGATGCCGTCGATGGTGATCCGCCCCGAGGTGGGGTCGGCCAGCCGCGCCACCAGCGAGGCGAGCGAACTCTTGCCCGAACCGGTCTCGCCCGTCAGCGCCAGCGACGTGCCCGCGGGCACCGTCAGGTTGACGTCGACGACCGCTGGCTCGTCGGCTCCGGGGTAGCTGAAGGTGACGTGCTCGAAGGCCACCTCGCCGCGCACCTCGGCCGGGTCGATCGTGACCGGGTGGGCCGGGTCGTCCACCTCGACGGGCAGGTCGAGGTAGCCGAAGATGCGGCTGAACAGCGCCATCGACGAGACAACCGAGACGCCCGTGTTGAGCAGGCCCATCACCGGCCGGAAGATGCCGCCCTGGATGGCGATGAAGGCGACCAGGGTGCCGATGGTGATGCCGTTGCGGATGCCGGGCAGGCCTGCGGCGAGGTACAGCACGGCGGGGATCGCCGCGAACACGATGCTCATGGTGGCCATGCGCCATCGTCCCGCCAGCTGGGAGCGCACCTCGAGGTCGATCAGTTCGCTGGAGGTGTTCACGAAACGATCGGTGACCTGCTTCTGGGCACCCATCGTCTTGGTGAGCCGGATGCCCGAGATCGACAGCCCCTCCCCCACCTGCGAGAGCAGGTCGGCGAGGGTCCGCTGCTGGCGCGAGGTGATCTCGCGCCTGAGCACGGCCACCTGCCGGGAGAAGAAGACGGCCAGCGGCAGCACGACGAGCGACACCAACGAGAGCCGCCAGTCGAGCATCACCATGGCCGCGGCCATCGCGATCACGGTGGTGAGGTTCGACGCGACCGAGGTGACGGTGTCGGTGACCACCGACTGCATGCCGCCGATGTCGTTGGTGATGCGCGACTGCACCTCGCCGGCGCGAGTGCGGGTGAAGAAGCCGACCGACTGCCGCTGCAGGTGGGTGAAGACGTCGGAGCGCAGCCGGTGCATGATCTTCTGCCCGATGACGGTCGACAGCCAGGTCTGCAGCACGTTGAAGACGGCCGCGAGCGCCGCGACGGCGACCATCGCGACCGTGCAGATCACCAGCAGCCGCAGGTTGCCGTCGGGCAGGGCGTGGTCGATGATCTCGCGGGTCAGGAAGGGCGGCACGATGCCCAGCAGCGAGGCACCGACGAGCAGCCCCATCACCAGGGTCACCTGACCCTTGTTGGGGGCGAACAGTCGGGCGATCCGGCGCAGCGAGACGGGCGACTCGGCGAGTTGTTTGCGGTCGGCGGGATCGATCTTGCGGGGGCCCCAGCCCCCACCTCCGCCAGGGGGTGGCATCGCAGTCATGGATGCTCCTTTCGACACATGGTTCCAGGGTCGGCCGGGTGGTCCGCACGCAGCGGTCGAAGGGACGATCGCCGGGGGCCCCACTTAGCCGAGGTAATAATGAGGTTACCTCACATTGTGGTGAGGAGCAACACCTCGCTACGATCATCCCCATGAGCGACACCTCGGACGACCTCGGCGGTCTGCTGATGCAGGCCACCCGGGGCATGCGTCGACGCTGGGCCGAGGCGCTCGAACCGGTCGGCATCTCGCCGCACGAGTTCCGGGCCCTGGCGACCATCGATCGCACCGAGAACGCCCGCGTCGGCGTCGTTGCCCAGGAACTGCGCATCACTCCCCGCTCCGCCACCGAGGTGATCGACGCGCTCGAGCGGGCCACGCTGGTCACCCGTGAACCAGACCCGACCGATCGCCGGGCGGTGGTCGTCCGGTTGACCGATCACGGACGAGCGGTGCTCGCGACCGCCGGCGCTGCCCGACGCGCGAGCCAGGAAGCCCATCTGGCGGGTCTGGACGAGGCCGAGCGCGAGCAGCTGGCGGCACTGCTTCGACGGGTGTTGGAGACCTCCGGGGACTGACCGCCCCAGCGGGCCCCTCCTCCCCCGCTGCCCGCCACCCCCAAACCACGGATCGGCGGCAGAGCCCGATCCAAGGAGTCAGCGACCCTGACGCTGCTCCCGATACCAGCGCACCAGCGCCTGCGTCGAACCGTCCTGCGAGGCCAGCGCCTGATCGTCCCCGGCCACCGCCGGCGCGATCTGCAGCGCCAGCTTCTTGCCGAGCTCGACCCCCCACTGGTCGAACGAGTCGATGCCCCAGACGACGCCCTGCACGAAGGTGATGTGCTCGTACAGCGCGATCAGCTGCCCCACCACCGAGGGGGTGAGCGCCGACGCCATGATCGAGGTGGTCGGACGATTGCCCTCGAACACCCGGGCCGGAACGATCGCCTCGGCCGTTCCCTCGGCTCGAACCTCGTCCGCCGTCTTGCCGAACGCGAGCGCGGCCGTCTGCGCGAAGAAGTTCGACAGGAACAACTCGTGCACGTCGTGCTCACCGTCACGCAGGGCGTGCGCGGGGTTGGCCACGGCGATGAAGTCGGCCGGGATCAGTCGGGTGCCCTGGTGGATCAGCTGGTAGAAGGCGTGCTGGCCATTGGTGCCGGGCTCACCCCAGAACACCTCACCGGT
Source organism: Aestuariimicrobium soli (assembly GCF_051192575.1). Taxonomy (NCBI): domain Bacteria; kingdom Bacillati; phylum Actinomycetota; class Actinomycetes; order Propionibacteriales; family Propionibacteriaceae; genus Aestuariimicrobium; species Aestuariimicrobium soli. The sequence continues at coordinate 135,803 of NZ_JBPJSQ010000006.1, forward strand.
GTCGGTGGTGACGTCGGTGCCGTCCCAGCGCACGGACTTGCCGTTCGACTCCATGGTCAGCTGCTGCAGGTAGGCCGCGAACCGGTGCAGGTACTGCGCGTACGGCAGCACGGCGTGGCTGGCGGCACCGTGGAAGTTGACGTACCAGACGTTCAAAAGCCCCATCAGCAGGGGCACGTTCTGCTCGGGCGAGGCGGTGAGGAAGTGCTGGTCGATGGCGTGGAATCCGGCCAGGAAGTCGGCGAAGTTGTCTCGTCCGATGGCCACGGCCACGGCAGTGCCGACGGCCGAGTCGACCGAGTAGCGGCCGCCCACCCAGTCCCAGAAGCCGAAGGCGTTCTCGGGGTCGATGCCGAAGGCTGCGACCTTGTCGAGCGCCGTCGAGACGGCCACGAAGTGCTTGCTGACGGCGTCGGCGCGGGCCTCGTCCGAGTCGTCGATGGCGCGGGAGGTGACCAGTCCGTCGAGCAGCCATGCCTTCGCCAACCGGGCGTTGGTCAGGGTCTCGAGCGTGGTGAAGGTCTTGGAGCAGACGATCACCAGCGTGGTCTCGGGGTCGAGGTCGGCCGTCTTCTCGGCGATGTCGGTGGGGTCGATGTTCGACACGAACCGGCAGCTGAGCCCCGCCTGCTTGTAGGGCAGCAGCGCCTCGTAGACCATCACTGGGCCGAGGTCGGAGCCTCCGATGCCGATGTTGACGACCGTCTCGATGCGCTTGCCGGTGGCACCGGTCCACTCGCCCGACCGCACCCGGTCGGAGAACGCGTACACCTTCTCGAGGGTGGCGTGAACGTCGGCGACGACGTCCTGACCGTCGACGCTCAGGGTGGCGTCCGCGGGCAGACGCAGCGCGGTGTGTAGCACGGCGCGATCCTCGGTGACGTTGATGTGCTCGCCACCGACCATCGCCTGCAGCCGGGTGGTGACACCGACCTCGTCGGCCAACGCCAGCAACTGCTCGCGCACCTCGTCGGTGACCCAGTTCTTCGACAGGTCGACGTGCAGATCGCCCGCGTCGAGGGTGAACCGGGCCGCTCGCTCGGAGTCGTCCGCGAACCAGCCGCGCAGATCGGGCGTGAAGTCGTCGGCGAGGTCGGCCAGACGCTGCCAGGCCGAGGTGGTGGTGGGGTCAACCGGTGCAGTCATGGCACCAGACTATGACCCCGCCGTGGGCGCGAAGCCCGCTGCCAAGGGTTGGCGCGACAACACCTCGATGGCGGACGAGCTGCCGCGGTCAGCCCAGGGTGATGTGCACGTGGTCGTAGTGATTGGCCGTGGTCGAGCCTCGGTCAGACATCGGCCGCCAGCCGTCGCCGGCGCGCTGGGTCGTCCAGATCTGCTGGGCGTAGATCACCTCGGTGATGCCGAGCCGCGAGGCATTGGCCCGGGCCCACCGGGCCACCTCCCAGCCCGCCTGACCGCTGACCATCATGTCGACGGCGTGGCCGGAGCCGTGCTCGCCGGAATCGCCGGCGCGGTAGCCCCCGAACGAGGTGATCGCCGGGAATCGCTGGCATGCCTCGAGGGCCGCCGCACGTCCGGCCGCGATGACACCGGCGGGCATCGACTTCGAGCACGAGCCGCTGGTGGTGCCCGATGACGTGCCAACCGACCCGCTCGAGGAGGACGAGGAGGTGGCCGCCACCGGCTTCTCGGTGGACAGGTAGGCCTTGCTCACCCAGGCCGCCTTGCCCTTCCAGGTCACCTGTCGGTAGTCGCCGAACACGGCCGCGGTGGTCGCCAGCGCGGTACCGGGTGCCACCACCGTGACCACGGCCGAGGCCTCGGTCGGGGTGGCGCGGATGTTCAGGTTGGTGGTCGCGTAGCGGGTGCCGCGGGCCTTCCACAACACGGTGGGCCACTGGGGCGCCGCCGGGGTGGCGGTGGGCTTCTTGGTGGCCGGCTTCGCGGCGGTGGTGGCGGGCTTCGCCGGTGCGGTGACCTTCACGGCCGCCGCGGCCTTCACGGCGGCTTCGATGTCGGCAGTGTCCAGTCCCGAGGCCGAGGGCAGGGCACTGCGACGGCTCGAACGGTTCACCTGATCGGTGGCGCGAGCGGCGACGCTGGCCGTGGCCTGCGGTGAGTCCTGAGCCACCGTGGTCTCGAGGGACGAGTCGGAGCCGCGCACCGCGATCGCCCCGAGCGATCCGAGCAGCAGTGCGGCGGCGGTGATGGCCACTCCAACCTTGACGCGACGGCGGCCGCGCCACCCCTGCGTCGCGGGCTCGGTCTCCTCGAGGGCGTGCCGGGCGGCCGGTGCCGTGGTGTCGTCCGCGGGTTCGTCGGAGGCGTCGCGACCCCGGCGGGGTGCGGTGGACTCTGACTGGCTCATGGGGTTCCTCTGCTTGACAGCGGTCGGTCGTCGGCGGCTCGCGCCACCCAACATCCTGAACATTCTCAGCGATTTTCTCAGCAAAACCAAATGATTCGAGCCGTCCGTGCGCCCGACGCGCTCATTAGGGTGGGCCCATCCGCGGTCGACGGACGACCTGCGGCCACCCGCGCAAGGAGGCGAACCGTGACCCAGTCAACCCCCGAGGTGGTGCTGATCGTGTTCGCCCTGGTCGTGGGGGCCGGGGTGATCATCTCGATCGGGTGGATGCTGCTGGCCCACGGTCGCACCGACGACGACGAGCCGACGGACTCGTTCATCGAGGACTGAGCCGAGGACTGAGGGGCATCGAGGCCTGACGCCACCAAGGACTGATCCAGATGGCGGATTTCACAAACCTCAACTTGCCTAATTGCCGCAGGTTAGGCAAGCCTTGTCTGCATGAGCTTCCGCCTGACCCGCCGCGCCCTTCTCGGAGCCGCCGCCACCACCGTCACCGCCGCCACCATGGCCGCGTGCTCGAGCCCGTCGGCCACCCCCTCGTCCGGCGGGTCGACCACCTCGGGAGCCGCCGCCGGCGGCACGCTGACCGTCTACAACGCGCAGCACGAGTCCCTGACCCAGGAGTGGATCGACGGCTTCACCAAGGCCACCGGCATCAAGGTCGAGGTGCGCCAGGGGTCCGACACCGAGATGGCCAACCAGCTGGTCGCCGAGGGTGACAAGTCGCCGGCCGACGTCTTCCTGACCGAGAACTCCCCCGCGATGACCATCGTCGAGAACGCCGGCCTGTTCGCGCCCGTCAACGACGAGATCCTGAGCCAGGTGCCCGAGCAGTACCGCCCCACCACCGGCGCTTGGACCGGCATCGCCGCCCGCTCGACCGTCTTCGTCTACAACACCGACAAGCTCAACGAGTCGACGTTGCCCACCTCGATCATGGATCTCGCCAAGCCGGAGTGGAAGGGCCGCTGGGCCGCCTCTCCGTCGGGCGCCGACTTCCAGGCCATCGTCTCGGCCATCCTGCAGCTCAAGGGCGAGGACGAGACCCTTGCCTGGCTGAAGGCCATGAAGCAGAACTCGACCGCCATCAAGGGCAACTCGGCCGTGATGAAGGCCGTCAACGCTGGCGAGTTCGAGGGGGGCGTCATCTACCACTACTACTACTTCGGCGACCAGGCCAAGGGTGGGCAGAACAGCGCGAAGGTCAACCTGCACTACTTCGGCAACTCCGATCCCGGGGCGTTCGTGTCGGTCTCGGGCGGCGGTGTGCTGAAGAGCTCGAAGAATGCCGACGCGGCCCAGCAGTTCTTGGCGCACATCACCGCCAAGGCCGGCCAGACCGTGCTCAAGGACGGCACCTCGTTCGAGTACCCGGTCGCCTCCGAGGTCGCGGCCAACGCCAAGCTCAAGCCCTTGTCGGAGCTGGGTGCGCCGAAGATCGACCCCGCGACCCTGAACAGCCCCAAGGTCGTTGAGCTCATGCAGTCGGCAGGACTTCTCTGACGTCGACCACCCTGAGCCCGGGCCGGGACCGGTTGTCCCGAGCCCCCCGACGCACACCGTCGCCGCTTGACCACGTTCCGGTCACCATCGCGGCGGCGGTGCTCGTCGTCTCCCTGTGTCTGGTGCCGATCGGATTCATCGTCGCGGCGACGATCGACGCCGGTCCCGCTCTGATCCGTCGACTGGTCTTCCGCCCGCGGGTCGCGGAGCTGCTGGGCAACACCATCGCGTTGTTGCTGGTAGTGGTGCCGGCGACCGTGGTGATCGGCACGGGAGCCGCCCTGCTGGTCGAGCGCACGCGGGTGCCGCGCTGGTTGTCGGCGGCCTTCGTGGCTCCCCTGGCCGTTCCGGCGTTCGTCATGAGCTACGCCTGGGCGACGGTGTGGCCCTCGATCGCCGGGCTCGCCGGCGCCTCGCTGATCGCGACCATCAGCTACTTCCCGTTCGTCTACCTGCCGGTGCTCGCCACCCTGCGCCGCCTCGACCCCGCCCTCGAAGAGTCCGGACGAGCGCTCGGTCTCACCGCCCGGGGCACCCTGCTGCGCGTGGTGCTGCCCCAGCTGCGGCTGCCCGTGCTGGGTGGAGCCCTGCTGGTGGCGCTGCACCTGCTCGCGGAGTACGGGGCGTTCGCGTTCGTCCGCTACGACACGTTCACGACCGCGATCTACGACCAGTTCCGCTCGACCTTCGCGGCCCCGGCGGCCTCGATGCTGGCCGGGGTGCTCGTGCTGTTGTGCCTGGTGGTGCTGTCCGGTGAGACGGCGGTGCGAGGACGACAGCGCCACGCCCGGTTGGGTTCGGGGGTGGCCCGCCGTCAGCGCCGGGTCGGGCTCGGCTGGTGGATCGTCCCGGTCGCGGTGGGCACAGTCGCGCTGCTCGGGGCCGCGCTGGGCGTGCCCGTGTGGTCGTTGGCGCACTGGCTGTCGGTGGGGGTCGAGCTCGACTCCGCGTTGGTGCCGGCCATCGGCAGCACGCTGGCGCTCGCGGGGGTCGGAGCGGTGGCGACCTGCCTCGCCGCCGGACCGCTGGCGTGGCTGTCGGTGCGTCGTCCGACCCGGTGGAGCCGGGCCCTGGAGGGCGTGGCCTTCATCTGCGCCTCGCTGCCCGGCATCGTGGTCGCGCTGGCGTTCGTGACGGTCGCCATCCGGTGGGCGCGACCGGTGTACCAGACCTCCTTGTTGCTGATCGCCGCCTACGTGGTGCTCTTCCTGCCGCGGGCGGTCGCCAGCCTGCGGGCGGGCATGGCGCAGGTGCCGACCGGCCTGGGTGAGGCGTCCCGCTCGCTCGGGCGGGGGCCGGTGACCACGCTGGCGCGGGTGTCGATTCCCCTATTGGCACCGGCCTTCGGGGCCGCCGCGTCGATGGCCTTCCTGGGCATCGCCGGCGAACTCACCGCCACGTTGCTGCTGGCGCCGACAGGCACCTCGACGCTGGCGTCGCGATTCTGGTCGCTGTCGAGCGAACTGGACTACCCTGCGAGCGCGCCGTACGCACTCGCGTTGATCGTGCTGTCGGTGCCGATGACGATCATCTTGTTCCGCGAAACGCGAGGAGACCGCCCGTGATCGACTCCGTCAGCGACGCCCTCGTCGTCCGGGGGGTGAGGGCGGCCTACGGCTCGACCGAGGTGCTCCACGGCATCGACCTGACCGTGCCGGCGGGTTCGGTGTTGGCGGTGGTCGGGCCGTCCGGGAGCGGGAAGACCACCCTGCTGCGGTGCATCGGCGGCTTCGAACCGCCCACCGCCGGCGACATCAGCATTCAGGGGGTGCCGGTCTGCGGGTCGGTGTGGGTGCCGCCCAACAAGCGCTCCATCGGGTACGTCTCGCAGGACGGCGCCCTGTTCCCCCACCTGAGCGTGGGCGCGAACGTCGGCTTCGGCCTCCCGCGACGTGAACGCACGGACGAGCGCGTCGCCGAGCTGCTGCAGACGGTGAACCTGTCGGCCGATCTGGCCGCTCGCCGCCCCGACCAGCTGTCGGGCGGACAGCAACAACGGGTTTCGCTGGCCCGCGCTCTGGCCCGCCGACCAGCGGTGATGCTGCTGGACGAACCCTTCTCGGCACTCGACACCCATCTGCGTGAGGCGACGCGCGACCTCGTCGGCGAGGTCTTGCGCGAGGCCGGCGTGACCACGCTGTTGGTGACCCATGATCAGGAGGAGGCGCTGGCCTTCGCCGACCTGGTGGCCGTGCTCGAAGCCGGCGAGTTGCGCCAGGTGGGTGGGCCGCAGGTCGTCTATGAACGCCCCGTCGACGTGGCCACCGCGCGCCTGCTGGGCTCGACCCTCGAACTCGACGCGGTGGTGCGAGCCGGGGTGGCGGAGACCGTGATCGGACCGGTGCCCGCCATGGGCGTGCCCGAGGGACGAGCGACGGTGATCGCACGCCCCCACCAGGTGGCGGCCAAGTTGGACCTGCACGGTCGCTGGGTGGTGCGCTCCCTGGCCTTCCACGGGGACCATCGTCGGTTGACGCTGGGCCCGGTGCCGGAGGCCGGGGCGTCGGCCGACGGACCCACCTTCCGGGTGTCGACGGATCAGCCGCTGCGCGTGGGCGATCGCATGACGATCAGCCTGATCGGACGAGCCCTGGTGGTGCCGAGCGCTCCGCAGCACGCCTGAGAGCCACGAGACCTTCGTCCACAAACCGGCATCACGTCCACAAACCGTCATCAAAGGGTTCAACCCCCAGGAAAGTTCCTGAGGGCCGCACGTTTTCGTTCGAGTGTGTGTGGTTCTACTCGCCTGCGGCCGGCTCGGGCACCTGACCCTCGGCCACCTGGCCCTCGGGCACCTGGCCCTCGGCCACCTGGCCCTCGGGCACCTGAACCTCGGGCACCTGAACCTCGGGCACCTGAACCTCGGGCACCTGGTCAAGGAAGCTCGCGCAACGGTCACGCAGTTGGCCGAGGTTGCCGTCGGGCTCGAAGGCGTCGGCGAACAGGGTGTCGTCCGCGATGCACACGGGAGCCTCCACCTTGAACCAGCGACCGAGCGCCCAAGCTCCCAGCCCACCGCGCGGCACGAGCGCGACCCCGGCGGGCAGCACGTGCTGCAGCGACTCCCCGTAGGCGCCACCCATCACGTCGGCGGGCAGCACCTGCACCGCCGGCGCCCCCAACCGGCTCGCCGCCAGCAACTCGTTCGGCGTCAGGGCGGCCGGCAGCACCGTCACCCCGGCCGCGCGCCCGGCCTCCAGCAGCTCGGGGTCGGCGTTGTTGGCCAGCACGAACGCCGGCTGCTTCTCGAGACCCAGGTCGTCCACCGTCAGGGCACCGTGCAGACCGAAGGCGAGCCGGGCGCCGAAGACGGGCACGAGGTCGTCCAACCACGCGGCATTGCTGACGTGCAGTGAGACGGTGCGAAAGCCCCGCTGGGCGAGAATCTCGAGCACGGCTCCCACGCGCAGGAACGAGGCCTGCTCCATCGGACGAGCGGGCAGCGCCGCCACGATGCGAGGCTCGGCGAGGCAGGCGGGCAGGGCGTCGGTCATGCGCCCATCATGCCAGTGGGCACGGAGTGCACGAACCGGCCCGCGCCTCGGCCGCGCGGGCTAGCCTCGAGGCATCGGAACCGACCCATGGAGGGCCTGATGAAACTCGAGTCAACCGGCATTCCCGCCGACTCCGCCATCGAGCTGAAGTACACCGAGCAGGGCTCCGGCGGGCAGAACGTCATCCCCGACCTGCGCTGGAGCGACGCCCCCGAGGGCACCGCCTCGTACGCCATCACCATTTACGACCCCGACGCGCCGACGGGTTCGGGCTGGTGGCACTGGGTGGCCATCGACCTGCCCGCCACCATCACCAGCGTCGACGAGGGCGGGCCCCTGCCGGCCGGCGCCCGCGAATGGATCAATGACTACGGGTATCGCGGCTACGGCGGCGCCTGCCCCCCGCCCGGACCGGCCCACCGCTACGTGCACACCGTGTACGCGCTGCCGGTGGAACGCCTCGACCTGCCCGACGAGGCCACCTCGGCGCAGGTGCGGTTCACGGTGCTGGCCCAGGCCTTGGACAGCGCGAGCTTCACCGCGACCTTCGCCCAGCCGGAGGCATGAGGCCGGTCCGGCGCCCCCGCGCTCCTGGCCGGCGAGCGGGGTGGGGTTGAATGGGAGGCATGAGCCTGCACCGTTCGTCCGCTTTGGGTCGCCTGCTGGTGGCCGCCGTGGCGACGGCATTGGCGCTGGTCGGCGCGGTCGTCCGCCCCACCCCGGCGGCCGCGGCCCCCGAGGCCTGGTCGGGCACGCCGGTGGCCTCGTCCGCCGTCGGTGACCAGGCCTGCGCCGACTTCCTGTTCGTCGGCGTGCGCGGCTCGGGCGAGCCCGCCGGGTACGGGCCGACGGTCACGCGGGTGCGCGACGGCCTCGCCGAACGATGGACGACGGGGTCGGTCCGCCAGGTGTGGCTCGACTACCCGGCCGCCGATCCGCACACCCTGACCGGGGTGCCGATGGCGTCGCTGCTGCTCGACCAGCCGATGCCCTCCACCGAGTACTTCACCTCGGCCCGCACCGGCGCCACCCGGCTCGCCACCCTGCTCACCGACCAGGCCTCCCGCTGCCCCGCCGAACGGACGATCCTGGCCGGCTTCTCGCAGGGCGCCCAGGTGATCACCGCCGCTCTCGGGTCGGCACCCGAGGCCCCCGCCCGGCTGGCCGCCGCGATCCTGGTGGGCAACCCCAGCCACTACCCTGGGCAGAGCGTGCGCGAGATCTCCGGGTCGGCGTCGCAGAACGCCATCGGGTTGGGAGCCATGCTCTATCTGCTGCGCGAGCAGGCCCGACGCGGCGGCCAGACCGACCGCGACCAGGCGGTGCGCACCCTCATCCAGACGACCATCAACCTCTACCAGGGCACCTTCGACGTCGCCGACATTCGCGCGGCCATGGTGGCCCAGCACGCCGAGATTCCGCCGCTGGCCTACCAGAGCACCTACTCGGTCTGTCAGGCCGGCGACCTGGTCTGCGATGCCGGGCAGTCGATGGCGCAGGTGATGGTGCAGGCGACCACCCTGTCGGCCGAGATCGATCGCACGCGGCCCATCCATTCCGGGTACACGCCCGAGGTGTTGGCGCCGACCATCGAGGCGGCCAGCACCGCGATCGCCGCCCTGCCCCCGATCGCGGCTCCCCCGGCCAGCGCCTCGTCCGAGCCCAGCTCGGCGGCGCGTCCGCAGCCGACCGTGCAGGTGACGGTCGACCGGCAGTGGTGGCTGGTGGGCGTCGCCGTCGCGGCCGCGCTACCGCTGCTGGTGGTCGCCTTCGCGCTCGGTCACCGAGCCGGACGACGGCCGTCCCGCCCCCGCCGGCCCGTCGCCGGGGCGTCGGCCTCGTCCGCCGACTCGCCCCGATCACCGGTCACCGCGAGTTCATCGCCCGATCACCGGGAGTCCTCCGAACCGCTGCCGAATGGCACCCCACGGGCCTAGGGTCAACGACGTACCCCACCGGTCCCTCGAGCCCCACGTCACCAGGAGTTTCCCCATGACCCTCGCACGTCGCACCCTGCTCGCCCTCTCCGCCGCCGGCGCGGCCACCGCCGTCGCGGGCTGCGCCAAGAAGTCCACCGACGCCAATCCGGGCTCGTCCGCCTCGGGCAACTCGGGTTCGGGCACCAACCTGACCGTCTTCCTCTCCGGCGACACCAACATGCAGGAGCTGTGGGAGAAGGCGCTCATTCCCGCCTTCGTCAAGGCCAACCCGGGCTACTCCGTGAAGGTGCAGCTCGACCTGCACGGTGAGCACGATGCGCAGACGCAGGCGAAGCTGACCGCCGCCCAGAGCCAGGGCAAGGATTCCGGCATCGACCTGGTCGACGCCGGCTTCGTCACGGGCCTCGCGGAGGCGGGCGTGATGGAGAAGGTGTCGACGGCCAACGTGCCCAACCTCGCCGGGGTTCCCGAGAACGTGGTGGCGGCCGGCAAGGGCGGCGGCATTCCGTACCGCGGGTCGTCCGTGCTGCTGGCCTACAACCCCGACAAGGTGACGACCCCGCCGGCCACGCTCGACGAGGTGCTCGCGTGGATCAAGGACAACCCCGGTCAGTTCACCTACTGCCCGCCGAAGTCGGGTGGGTCCGGCAGCGCCTGGGTCACCACGGTGCTCGACAAGTTCCTCGACCCCGCGGCCGCCGACACGCTGCGCACCACCTACGACACCGAGGCGATGAAGGGCTGGTCGAAGGGCTTCGCCGAGCTCAAGGCCCTCGGCCCGTCGATCTACCAGAAGGGTGTCTACCCCAACGGCAACTCGCAGGTGCTGGAACTGCTGGCCAGCGGCCAGATCTCGATGTGCACCGCGTGGAGCGACCAGTTCATCTCGGGGCAGAAGACCGGCCTGGTGCCCGAGAAGATCAAGGCGACCCAGATCACCAACCCCAGCTTCACCGGTGGGGCCGCCTACCTGGGTGTCGTCGCGGCCAGCAAGAAGAAGGCCGATGCGCTCAAGCTCGCCGACTTCGTGCTCTCGCCCGAGTCGCAGGCGCTGATCGCCAACCAGATCGCCGGCTTCCCGGTGATCCCGCTCGAGAAGCTGCCCGCCGAGACCCAGGCCATCTTCAAGGAGGCCCACCCCGACGTGCTGCGCCCGGGTTACCTCGACAAGGTCGGCAACGACATGTCGGCGCAGTGGGACCAGCAGGTGCCCGGCAAGTGAGTGTCACCGTCACCCGCAGTCGGCGACGGCGAGCCCGGACGAGGTCGCTGCGCGGCCTGCTGATGGCCTCGCCGCCGCTGCTGCTGGTGGCCGCCTTCACCGGCTTCCCGATCGTGTTGGCCGTCGGCTACTCGTTGGGACACACCGGCGGGTTGAACCGGACGACGGCGCTGATCGCCCAGCACCAGTTCGAGAAGACCCAGTGGTGGGGCACGCTGGGCGCCTACCGGCAGATGCTCACCAACCAGCGGTTCCAGACCGATCTGGCGGTGACGCTGCTGGTCACGGCCGTCTCGACGGTGATCGTGCTGGCGTTGGCGCTGATCATCGCGCTCTACCTACGGCTCGCCGGCGGGTGGGCGGCGAAGGCGCTGACGACGCTGGCGGTGGTGCCGCAGTTCATCCCCGTGGTCATCGCGTCGTGGTCGGTGCTGATGTTCTACGCCCCCGACGGTTTCCTGCGCTCGCTGTTCGCCCAGTTCGGGGTCGACGGGCCCAGCTTCGGCTACACGATCACGGCGGTGATCATCGCCCAGGTGTGGTGCTCGCTGCCGTTCGCGGTGCTGATGTGCGCCTCGGGGGTGCAGGCGGTGCCCGACTCCCTCATCGATGCCGCCCGCGACTCGGGCGCCGGGCTCGTCCGCACGACGTTCTCGGTGATCCTGCCGATGGCGTTCGTGCCCATCGTGATCGCGGCCACGTTCACGGCCATCGGCATCATCGGTTCGTTCACCGTGCCCTACTTCACCGGGCCCAACGCGCCCACCATGCTGGGCGTCGACATGGCCAACTACTTCACGGCCTACAACCAGCCGCAGCAGTCGATCGTGATGGCCGTCGTGGTGTTCGCCGCCGCCTCACTGATCGCCCTGGCCTACATCTGGGCCAATTTCCGATCGAGCAAGGAGTCGGGCGCATGAGTGGTTGGCGCGCTGTCGGCAAGGTGTCGGTCAGCCTGTTCATGGTGCTGCTGGCGGTCTTCATCCTCGGGCCTTTGGTGTGGCTGGCCTCGCGGGCGTTCGCGACCGAGTGGACCTACCCGAACCTGTGGCCCAGCGGCTTCACCCTGCGCTGGTGGCGGGTGGTCGTCGACGACCCGATGATGACCATCGCGCTGCAGAACTCGATCACCTTCGCGGTGCTGACCGTGGCCATCTCGGCGGCGATCTGCCTGCCGGCTGCCTATGCCTTCAGCCGCTACCAGTTCCCGGGGCGCCGGTTCATGCTGGTGACGCTGTTCGCGGTCAACGCCTTCCCCAAGATGGGGCTGTTCGTGGCCATCGCCAGCCTGTTCTACGCGCTGCAGTTGATGCAGACGGTGGTGGGCGTGCTGATCGTGCACGTGCTGGGCACGGTGGTGTTCATGACCTGGATTCCGGCGGCCGCGTTCTCGTCGGTGCCGCGCTCGCTCGAGGAGGCCGCCCGCGACGCCGGCGCCGGCCCGCTGCGGGTGTTCTGGTCGGTGACCCTGCCGATGGCGCTGCCTGCGATCATGGTGGCCGCGATCATGAGCTTCATCGCCAGTTGGGACGAGGCCCAGGGCACCTATCTGGTGGGAGCCCCCGACTACATGACCATGCCGACCCAGATGTACTCGCTGGTGTTGAACTACCCCAAGCAGGTGTCGGCCGTGTTCTCGATTCTGTTGACGATTCCCTCCGTGGGGCTGCTGATGCTGGTGCGCAAGCAGATCATGGGTGGGCAACTGGCCGAAGGGTTCCAGATCAAGTGAGTGAGACCGTGATGCCGGACGATCTGGGCTCCGGCCTGGTGATCGACGGACTGCACAAGAACCTCGGTGGCCGCACCATCGTCGACAACCTGTCGCTCGACGTGGCCGCCGGCGAACTCGTGTGCCTGCTGGGGCCCTCGGGCTGCGGCAAGACCACCACCCTGCGCATGATCGCGGGCTTCCTCGAACCCGACGGCGGCACCGTCACGGTGGGCTCGCGCGATGTCACCAGCCTGCCGCCGGAGCGTCGTCCGTCGGCGATGGTGTTCCAGAACTACGCCTTGTGGCCACACATGACCGTCGCCAAGAACGTCGCCTTCCCGCTGAAGCTGAAGAAGCGACCGCGCGCCGAGATCACCGAGCGGGTCGAGCGCGTGCTCGCGTTGGTCAACTTGCTGCACCACAAGGACTCCCGCCCGGCCCGCATCTCGGGCGGCGAGCAGCAGCGCACCGCCCTGGCGCGGGCGCTGGTGCAGGAGCCAGCGGTGCTGCTGCTCGACGAACCCCTGTCGAACCTCGACGCCAAGCTGCGCGTGCGGGTGCGCGAAGACATTCGGGAGATTCAGCAGCGGCTCGGCATCACCACCGTGATGGTCACCCACGACCAGGACGAGGCCATGGCCATGTCTGACCGGGTCGCGGTGATGAACGACGGCCGCATCGAGCAGGTCTCGGCCCCGGGTGAGTTGTACGCCAACCCGCGCACTGAGTTCGTCGCCACCTTCGTCGGGTCGGTCACCAAGGTGCCCGGCCGACTGACGGCGTCGGGGCTGTCGACGACGGGGGCGGACGAGGGCCTCGTCTCCGCGGTGCGCCCCGAGGCGGTGCGGCTGGTGCCGGCTGGGTGCGGGGTTGCCGGCGGGGGGTCGTCCCGGAGCGGTGAGGTGGGCCGGATCGGCGAGGTGACCCGGGTGACTCCCCACGGACACTTCGTCGAGGTGCGGGTGGCGATTGATGCTCCCGGTGGGGAGGCTGGGCCTGGCGGTGTCGGCCGTGAGCCGGTGGAACTGGTGGCCTACGTGAACGGGTCGCTGGTGAACCCCGAGGTGCCGGCGGTCGGGGATCGGGTCGGGGTTGATCTGGGCCAGATCTGGTACTTCCGCGACGGCCAACGGGTCGACTGAGGCATTTCTGGTCCCTTTTGTTTGCCACCTGATCTCTCGTGCGGCCGATGAGCACCACAACCCGCACGCGGGCTTCGTGGGAGGCCCAACAAGGGGGTCGCGCGAGCCTGCGTGCGGGTTGTGGCGGTGTCGGGCGGTTTGATTCGCTAGTGTGAGCGGCGATTTTGACCACCCCCCAGCTGGAGGCATCGTGTCCGCCGCGCCCACCACCCCCGTTGCCCCGGACGAGCGACCCAGTCGCTACGCCGCCAAGGCCCTGCTCGCCTCGAGCGTCGGCTACGCCATGGATGGCTTCGACCTGCTCATCCTCAGCTTCTCGCTGGGAGCGATCGCCGCCCACTTCACCCTCGACCCGGGCCAGTCGGGCCTGCTGGCGACCGTCACCCTGATCGGTGCCGTGCTCGGCGGCGCGGTCGGCGGCGTGCTGTCCGACCGGATCGGCCGGGTGAAGGTACTGACCATCTCGATCCTGGTCTTCGCCGTGTTCACCGCCGCCACCGGCCTGTCGCCCAGCCATGGCTGGCTGCTGTTCTTCCGCTTCCTCGCAGGCGTCGGCCTCGGCGCCGAGTACGGGGTCGGCATGACCCTGGCGACCGAGGCCTGGCCCGCGAAGTGGCGCGCCCGGGCGGCATCGTTCGTGGCCGTCGGCTGGCAGGTGGGCGTGCTGCTCGCGGCCGGCGTCTCGGCGTGGGCGCTCAGCAACCCCTCGATCGGCTGGCGCGGACTGTTCCTGATCGGTGCCATCCCCGCGGTGCTCGCCTTCTTCACCCGCCGCCACGTCGACGAACCCGAGATGTTCACCCAGATGGAGCGGGTCAAGAACCCGGTGCGCGAGTTGTTCTCGACGCCCACCCGGGTCAAGCACTCGATCGCCGTCATCGTGCTGACGTCGGTGCAGAACTTCGGCTACTACGGGTTGATGCTCTGGCTGCCCAGCTATCTGGCCAAGCAGCACGGCTTCTCGATCAACAAGTCGGCGTTGTGGACGGCGGTGACGGTGCTCGGCATGATCGTCGGCATCCTGCTGTTCGGGGTGCTCGCCGACCGCATCGGACGACGCCCCATGTTCCTCGCCTACCAGGTGGGGGCGGCCATCTCGGTGGTGGTGTTCAGCCGGCTCGACGACCCGATCGCCATGCTGATCGGCGGTGCCGTGATGGGCGCCTTCGTCAACGGCATGATGGGTGGCTACGGCGCGCTGACGGCCGAACTCTTCCCCACCAATGTGCGCGGCACCGCCCAGAACCTGCTGTTCAACATCGGACGAGGCGTCGGCGGGTTCGCCCCCTGGCTGATCGGCCTGGTGGTCGGCTGGCGCGGATTCGCAATCGCGATCGCCCTGCTGGCCGCCATCTACGTGATCGACCTGGTGGTGACACTGGCCCTCGTCCCAGAACGTCGCGGGCGCGAGCTCGACGGTGTCGGCGAGGGGTCCGTGCCGATCTGAGCGTCGGACGGCCCGCGGGCGTGGCGCGGAGTGGTTGAGTGATGCCATGAACGCGCGCCCGATTCCCGAGCACCGGCTGGTGTTGATCCGCCACGGCAAGACCGCGTGGTCGGAGGCGATGAAGCACACCGGGCTCACCGACGTGCCGCTGCTGCCCAAGGGCGAGAAGCTGGCCGCCGAGATCGCCCCCAACCTGGCGGGGTTCGACTTCTCGCTGGTGCTCGCCTCGCCGCTGCAGCGGGCCCGTCGGACCGCCGAACTGGCCGGGCTCGGTGACCACCAGGTCGATCCGAACCTCGTCGAGTGGGACTACGGCGGCTACGAGGGTCGCACCACCGCCGAGATTCGCGACGAGTTGGGCTACGACTGGAATGTGTGGGACGACGGGGTCGTGCCCGGGGAGACACCCGGTGAGACCATCGAGCAGGTCTCGGCGCGGGCGAGGGCGGTGATCGATCGGGTGATGCCGGCGCTGGTGACCGGCGACGTCGCCCTGGTGGCGCACGGGCACCTGCTGCGCGTGCTGGCGTCGGTGTGGTTGCGCACCGAGCCCCGGTTCGGCGCCCAGCTGATCCTCGATGCGGGCGCCCTGTGCGTCCTCGGGTACGAACGCCACAACCCGGCGATCGTGCACTGGAACTGGCTGCCGCTGGCGGAGGCCCTGCAGTCCGAGTGACGCGCGCTCACCGGGCGACCCGGACTGCCCGGGCCGCCTGCGGCCTCGATGTGCGCAGCCCGCGGAGTGCGTGCTAACCTTTCGGGGCTGGAGAGATCCAGTGTTGCGCGAGTGGCGGAATGGCAGACGCGCTGGCTTCAGGTGCCAGTGTCCCTTGGGACGTGGAGGTTCAACTCCTCTCTCGCGCACGCAACGGAAGGCCCGGATCCCCTTGATGGGGGCCGGGCCTTCGTTCGTTGCCTGTCCACCCACTCAGGCCACCAGCAACTCAGGCCAGGAAGGCCTGCAGGCTGGTGGCGAGCAGCCGCTCGTACTGCCCGGGTGTCCATCCGCAGCGCCGCAGCAGCCGGTCGGCCACCTCGGGCGAGGTGAGGGTCCAGACCACGTCGATCACCGGCTCGCGCGTCATCCCCGGCGGCAACCCGTGCGCCGCCTCCATCGCCTGCACCATGTGCCCGTTGCCGGTGCGGCGTTCCCGGTCGATGGTCTCCACCAGGTCGGCGATGATCGGGTCGGACGAGGCCCCGGCGTGAATCAGCCGCGCGAGCAGGGGGCCGACGCCCACCATGATCCGACGGCTGAAGCCTGCGTACGCCCAGATGGGGATCCTCCCGGCACCCACCCGCTGAGCGCGCGACGCGGGGCCCCGGCCCATTCGACCGGGACCCCCACGAGCACGACCTCCCCCCGGGATCGCGCCCGCACTCCCGGCTGTGCGCCGGGGGTCTGCCGCCGCTCAGAAGCCCGTGATCTCCTTGAAGCGCACGGTGTGCACCTCGTCGGCTTCTGCCGTGCAGAAGGCCTCGAACTTCCACTTGCCGTTCGCGTCGATCGTGTTCGCGTTCGCCAGGCAGTCGCCCACGTTGGCCCCGTTCTTGTCGAGCGCCGAGAACGTGATCTGCACGTAGTTGTCGATGGGCTTGTCGGTGTTGTTCGACACGTAACCGACCACCTGCACCATGTACGGGTTGGACTTGTCGAGCTTCCACCCCTTGTCGAGCGTGAGGCGCTCGGGGGCCTTCGTCACGGCCGGCTTCGCGGCCTGGCTCGGCGGAGCAGCGTTGGTCGCCTTGGCTGCGCCGCTGGCCGAGGTGCCGGCGGACGACGCGGTGGCCTCGTCCGCCACCACGGACGACTCCGCGCCCTCGGCGGGTGCCGCGGTGGGCTGGTCGCCGCCGCTGCTGACGGAGGCGATCACCACGATCAGTGCGACCACGCCCAGGGCCCACACCCACCACCGCTTGAGCAGGGGCTTGCGCTGCTTGGGCGGCTGCTGGAACTGCTGCCCCTGGAACGGCTGCCCCTGGAACTGCTGCCCCTGGAACTGCTGACCGGGGAACTGCTGACCGGGCTGCTGCTGCGAGGCAGAAATCGCGGACTGAGGAAACGTCGGGTGCTGAGGGCCGGGCTGGTTCATCGTGAACTCCTGTGTGATCGGAACTGACTCCAGTCCACCGCCCATGCCCCCTCCCCCACATCGCCCGATCGGCTCCATCGCTCTCGTCCGATCGGCTCGTGCGCACACCCCCACGACCCACCAAACGGCTGAGGCGAAATGTCAGAGTCGGTTCCTAGGCTCGAGTCGTGCTCGAGTTCCAGAGTGTGGGTGATGGACGACGACCGCCGCGGTGGCGAGCCGCCGTGGCCATCGTCCCGCTGGCGGTGTGTTGCCTCGTCAGCGCGGCTTTCTCACCGCTGGTGCACCGGGTCACCACACCCGATGCGCCCGGCTGGTTGGTGCTGCTGTCGGCGGTGACCATGTTGGCGTGCGTGGTCAGCCCGCTGGCGCTGTTCTGGCGCCATCGCCTGCCCTTCGCGCTGACGATCGCCGCGGCCGTCGCGCCGCTGGTCATCCCGATCGGCAACACCCTGGCCTACGTCTTGCTCGCCTGCCTGCTGGCTCGTCGCCGCGGCCCGGCGGTGTGGTGCACCGCGGCGCTGGTGGCCGTCACCTCGGCGACGGTGGTGGCCCTCGATGCGACGGCCCAACCCCGGGAGGCGTCCTTCGCGCACGCCCTGCTCGGGTCGGGGCCGTCGTCCGAACCCGTACCGGCCCTGGTGATTCTGATCGCGGCCATCCTGTTCTACGCCGCCGCTGTGGGGGCCGGGCTGGCCGTGCGTGGCCACCGGCTCGCCCGGGTCGCCTCGGCCCAGGCCGACAGCTCCCACGTCACGTCGCGACAATTGGGCGACGAGGTCGCGCGGCAACAGGAGCGGGTGCGCATCGCCCGGGAGGTGCACGACGCCATGGGGCACCGACTGTCGCTGCTGAGTCTGCACGCCGGCGCGGTGGAACTGCACGCAGCTGACTCCCCCGCACTGCAGGCGTCGGCTCGGCTGGTGCGCCAGAGCGTGGGAGAGGCCATGCACGATCTGACCTCGCTGCTCACCATGCTGCGGGAGCCCTCGGCGAGCGAACTGCCCGAGATCCCGCTCAGCGAGATGACGCTGGTGGTGCGCGACGCCGTCGCGGCCGGCCAGTCGGTCAGCTCGTCGGTCTTCGTGGAGCACGCGGAGCGGGCCGATCCGGCGCTGACAAGGGCTGCCTTCCGCACGGTGCAGGAACTGCTGACCAACGCCCGCAAGCACGCGCCCGGCGAGCCGGTGTGGCTGCAGGTGCAGGGTGGTCCCGACGTGGGGCTAGCGATCGAGACGGTCAACCGCTACCTGGGTGGGCTGCCGCCGGCTCCGGGTGGGGCCCGCGGGCTGCTGGGCATTCGCGAGCGGGCGGAGTTGCTGGGAGGTCGCGTCGACTTCGGTCTCGACCAGGGCGGCAGCACGTTCCGGGTGCGGGTGGAGTTGCCGTGGCGGGGGCGGTCACGCTGACGACCACCCTGCGTGACGTGGGCCCTGTGTGACGGTGGCCATGCGTGACCGTGGCAAGGATTTGTCGGAGTCGATTCCTAGGGTGAGAGCGTGACGTTGATTCGTGTGTTGCTGGTGGATGACGACCCGCTGGTGTGTGCGGGCCTTCGCCTGTTGCTGTCGAGTGCCCCCGACCTGCAGGTCGTGGGCGAGGTGCACGACGGGGACGAGGTGGTGGCCGCCACCGCGGCACACCGCCCGCACGTGGTGCTCATGGACCTGCGGATGGCGCGGGTCAACGGCGTCGAGGCCACTCGTGCCGTGCGCGCCTTGCCCGACCCTCCCCAGGTGATTGCACTGACCACCTGGGACGTGGACGACGCGCTCGTCCGCACCCTGGCGGCCGGCGCCAGCGGCTACCTGCTGAAGAGCGCCGAGCCGATGGCCATCATCGAAGCCGTGCGCACCGTGGTGCGTGGCGAGGCCGTGTTGTCGCCCAAGAGCACCCGCCAGTTGCTCGACCACCTCGACCAGGGGGATCCGTCAGCTGCTCGGCACGAGGCTGCCAGGGCGATGAACTCGCTCACGGAACGCGAGCGCGAGGTCGTCATTCGGATGGCAGAAGGTCTGACGAACGCTGCCATCGGTGCCTCGCTCTACCTGTCGGAGGCGACGGTCAAGACGCACCTGTCGGCGGCCCAGACCAAGCTGGGGGTGCGCAATCGCGTGGAGCTGGCCGTGCTCGCCGAGCGCGCGGGGCTCCTGCCGGTCTCCTGAGGGGTGCGGGGCAGGCTGACCGGCCCGTGAGCAGATTCATCGGACCCTGACATGAAGAACCCCGGTCCATGGGGACCGGGGTTCTGGTGCATCACGGCGCGGGAGGCGGTGAGGCCGGCGGCTGGCAGTTGTTGCACGGGTTGGTGGCGCTCACACTCAGAATGAGGGAACCCGAACCGGTGCGCGGCGGGGCCGGTGCGATGGTCGTCCACGTGAAAGCGGCCGATCCCTGAATGTTCGCGTTCTCGCTGGTCGCGTTGGTGAGGCTGAACACGAGGTCGGCGCACACGGGAACTCCGCCCGTGGCGGCCGGAGCCGTCACGATCAGGTTCGAACCCGACTGGGTGCCGGTCCAACCGGCGGGCAGAGACTGGTCGCTGACATCCAAGGCCATCGTCTTCGCCTCGCCGTTGAACGTCACGCTTGCTGGCTGGATGGTGACGCTCACCGGGGCCGCCACACTGCTGCACAGCTTCACCTTCAGCAGGTAACCCTTGGAGACGTTCCACGGGTTCTTGTCACACGAATCGCCGGGCTGCTTGCACCCGTTCGACAACTGCGTGAGGGTGACGGTGCCCTTCGACACGGCGAAGGCCGGCACGGCTCCAGCAATGACGACCGTGGGCACAGCCCATGCGACGCCCGCCGTCACGGTGCGTCGCGAAATGGTCTTGTCGGACATGTGATCTCCCCCCAGAGACACGATGTAGTCAGGCAAGCCATCCCCGGGCTCACCGTCACGGGCCACTGTAATCGTGGTCGGGAGCAGTGTCCACCCCAAATCAGCCCGTGATATTTCGCGTGATTGGCGGTTCCGTCGGGAACCGTCGTCAGGGGTGCGGGTGGTTCTCCGGCAATCGTGCCGCACGCACCTGGTCGACCACTGTCTCGCACAGTTCTCGGGTGTCTGCCTCGCCCTCCACCGGGCCGCCAGCCAACAGCCCGTCGGCCCCCAGAAGAACCGCCGCGGGAACGGTGCCCAATCGCAGCGTGCCCGAGACCTCGTGGGCCGGGTCGAACATGGCCCAGTCGTGCAGGCAGAGGGTCGGGTCGTCGACGTTGACCCGTCCCCCGTACACCGGGCGGACGACCACCGCGGGGTCCAGTTCGGCCGCCCAGGCGGGCAGCTGCTCGGCGATGCGCTGGCACCCGGCGCAGGTGGTCGACAGGAACACCAGCAGCTGTGCCTGGTGGAACGCCAGATCCCTGAGGTGAACCTCGGTGCCCTCGGCAGTCCGGAGCCGCCCATAGGGAATGGGGGTTCGCAGGTAGTCCGCATCGTGCTCGTGGGCGGACGCCTCAGGGGCAGACGAATCCTTCGACGCACCGGCACCGATCAGCCACGCCACGACCACGGCCGTCACGGCGACCACCAACCAGCCAGCATCGGACGACGTCGCCGCCGCCCACCGCTGCACCGTGGACGCACCTCGGCCCATGCTCACGAGCGACGTCACGGCCAGGGCCACCAGCACCGCGTTCCGCACAGCAGTGCGAGGCGTCACCTCGCCGAGGCCGAGCTCCCCGAAGCAGCCGCACACGACCTTCTCGTCCCAACTCAGTGCCCGAAGCACCACGATCAGGTACACGAGCATCAGCACGACGGAGGCCGCCGCGAAGCCGATCCCGACGACACCGGGCAGCACCAGGAGGCCGACGGCCAGGGCGAGTTCCCCCCAGGGCAGCAGCGCGGGTGCGACGGATCGGGACAGCCATCCGGGCAGCCGCAGCGCCACGAACGAGTCTCGCGCGGGCTGAGGACTTCGCCACTTCATCACTGCGCTGAGCACCAACACGGCGGCCAGCACGAGGGGGATCCCCAACCCCAGAGAGTGCATCACGGGCATGATTCTAGTGAGCACCGATTGTGCCCACCTCAGGCTCAGCCTTGCCGCGCCAGTGCCCCGTGCAGTGCGCGCAGGAGATCGTCCTGAATCGTCCGCACTCGGGCCGCGTCGACAGTCGTGGCAACTCGCTCCAGCGCCTCGAGGGACGTCTGGCCGTCGACCTCGAGCCAGCGAGGCTCCGGTTTCACGACCGCCTCGTAATCATCGAATTTGACGTTCCCACCGAGCAGCCCCTCACCGGTGAGGGCCCGCTCGGCGGGAACGCCCAAGCTGTCGGCGACGATGAGGCCATGCAGTGATGACGAGACCACCGTGCCCGCCTGGGCAATGCGCCGCGCGACCGTGACCAAGGGGAGCCTGACGTCTATGACGTCGACAACGCCGCCATACCGGTGCAGGAAGTCGTCGAACGCGCCGTGGTCCCGATGATCGTGATGGGCGAGAAACGCAACCCGCGTCCGCACCGGGCGGCGACGGATCGATCGCGACACCAGCAGGCCGGGGTCCCCCATGGGCACGGACGACCCGTGGCCTCCCGCCGCGTGCGACGGTGCTCAACGTTGCCCCGACAACCAGTCCGGCGTTGCGCAGGCTCCGTCTCGCCAACCCGTCATACCTGCTGTAGTGAGCCAGCCTCGTACGCACGTCTCCCCCGGTCGATTCCGGCCCCACCGTGCCCAAAAGGGTGGACGACGAGACCGCTTTCCTCAGCCCAGCATCACCTTGGACGTCAGCGTCACACCGTCGGGCAGTCTGGACCGGATGAGCACCGGTGGGTGCTGATCCGTGGACATCGCCGCGCGGACTCCCTCCCACGGCCGGCCGGCGACGGCGTAGCCCGCGAGTTTCGTCAGGCGGTGCGTCGTCAACGGGCCGCCCAAACGGCGCATGAGCCGCGCCGCCCGCAAGCGGTGGCCAGGGACGCGCGAGGCGACATCGAGATACCTGTCCAGCACCCCCGCGGGCGCATGCTCGGCCACCGCGTAGTCGCGCATCGTCCGGTTCGGGTCGTAGTTGTCAGTCAGATCGCGCGCCAATGCCTCGGCGGTGGGCCAGTGAGAGTCCAGGTGGCCCGCATAGTTGTCCAGCCGAAACCTCACCGCCGTCTCCCCGGTGACGTAGCCCTTCGCCCCGTACCAATCCATCGCGTACACGTTGCGATTGCACGCCAGGGCTTCGGGCACCCCTCGGCCGATGGTGAACACAATGTCGGCCTCGTTGATGAGAGGCGCGGGGTCGTCAACGGGGTTCGGCATCCCCGCTTCTCGAAGCTCCATGCCCGTCAGTCGACACGCTGCTCGAATCAGGTCGCGAGCTCTTGACGCCCGATTGGAGAGGATCAGAGCGCGGATCGGCGTCCGATTCACCGGCCTGACTTCGGTGAAGTGGTCGATGTCGATCGGGTTGCGAATGACGGTGGAGCGCCAAGGGATGTGTGCCGCCGTCAGCTCAGAGACCGCAACGTAAGCGTCAGCGCCCGAGGGGACCCACTCCTGATCGGGGAGGAACCCATGGGCGGTGTACACCAGCCGGTCGATGGGGACTCGGCGAATCTCGCGGAAGCAATCGCGATGATTCACCAACGCCAGATCGTAGGTGTCACCCGAGCTGTGTGGCGGGAGCCATGGAAGCAGGGTGTTGGGGCCCGGACAGAACACCTTGACTTCCCAGCCGCGGCGCAACATCTCGCGAGCCATCGTCTCGACCCAGCGTTGCGACCCCCCTCGGTCGCTCAGATTCGTGTTCGTCAGAAGCGCTTTCACGCAGCCCACCCCCGCTCAACCTACCCCGAAGGGCGTGCTGGCGGGCTCGTGCGCCAGAGTCACCTCGCCTCACCGATCCGAAACGGTGTCACTCTGCGAGTTCGTGCCATCCACTGGCAAGAACTCGCAGCTCAGCGCCGAATCCGATCAGTGGACGACCACGAGCCGCCCGCCCAGCCCCCTCACAACCCCACAGCGCGCGCGATCAGGGCAGCGGGCTCGTCCGCACCCATCGACCAGGCAGCCGTGGGCTCGTCCCCGAATTCGCGCAACCCGTAGCGCGCCCAGAAGTCGCGCACCCACGCCGGCGGGCTGGGGTGGTGCACCCACGCCGGCAGCCCGCGTTGGGCCGCCTCGAGCGTTCCGGTCGAGAAGATCGAGACCACGGGTCGTCCGAGATCGACCAACGGACGACCGCTGGTCTCGAAGCCGACTCCCCGGCGCTGCAACCACGCATGGGCCGCCCGCGAGGCGACATCGCGCTCGATCGGATGGGGGCGGTAGTCGGCGCCCTGCCGGAGACAGAACGACTCGTACACGCGCACCTTCTGCAGCCTGGGCAACTCGATGCCGTGCAACTGCCCGAGCATCACGGGTCGATCGTCGACCACCTCCGCTGCGGGCCGACCGGCGGCCTCCCAGAGCATCTGCGGGCCGACGACCTGCCACGTGATCGAGTCACGGTCGGCCGACCAGAAGTGGGCGTCGGCCTCGCTCCATGCCAGCAGGTGGTCGCCGTCGTTCAGCGGAGGAGCCCAGGGGGTCATCAGTCCGTGCTGCACGACGACGAACTGCTTGTCGCGCGGTTTGGCCCACCCCTCGACCACCGCCGACAGCCGATTGAAGGCGCCCAGCGACAGCACCCGTTCGATCGAGCGGGGTAGCTGGCCCGGGCCGATGAACTCCACCGGCGACCACTGCGCGCCGTCGCCGAACTCCGGCAACAAAGGGTCGGGCACCTCGGTGAGCACCGCCACCCGGCGCAGGTCGGCGGCGTGCCGCAGCGGCTCATGGATCACCAGCCGGCAACTGGGTGACAGGTTGTCCATCACCACCAGCGTGGTCGGCTCGTCCGGGGGCAACCAGAGCGTCGCCGTCGCAGGTTCACTCGGGCGCAGCGTGCCCTTGGCCCGACGCAGCGCCCCCTGCACTCCGTGGCGCCTCTCGGCCCACCGCTGCCAGGCCGCCAGATCGTCCGGAAAGGCCAGCCCCGCTCCCTCACGCGTGCTCATTCAGTGCTCCGACGCATGCAGCCCGACCTGTCAGGTTCCCCGGCGCGGCTGGGAGCCGTCGCTCAAGACGCGCGCCGGCACCCCAGCCACCGTCGCACCCGCCGGCACGTCGCGCGTGACCACCGACCCGGCTCCGACCACGGCGTCGTCACCGATCGTGATGCCGCCCTTGATCAGCACCTTCTCGCCGATGAAAACGTTGCGCCCGATGACGATCGGCCCGTCCTTGAGCACCTCGAAGTGGTCTTCGGCGCCGTGCGCCCCCGAAGAGATGGTGACGTCGTTGGCGATCATCGTGCGGTCACCGATCACCACGTCGTCGACGGCGTGAACGTGACACCGGTAGCCGATGAAGACGTCATGCCCGATGGTCAACGTCGAGTCGAACTCGGTCTGCAGCCACCCATGTTCGCGCACCAAGAGGTTGCGCCCGATGTACATCTGGGCGATGCCGCGAATCGCGATGGGGCTCACGATCACCGAGCCCGCACCGAGTCGTCCGAACGATGAGCGCAGGAACGGCATGGCCAGCCGGTAGGCGTGGAACCGGACCGCGGGCGCCTTCTCGAGCAGCACTCCCAGCTTCATCTGATTCCCTCCCTCGTCGATGGTGGTCAGTCTGGCACGGGGCCCTGAGCGGGCGCAGGTGCTGGGCGGTCGTTGCCCTCGGCTTGCGTCGACAGCCCCACGCCGAGTCGCGGACGAGGCGGTCGTCCGAACCAACCGAACCTCGCTCGCCCCACCAGCAGACCCCACTGGAAGGCGGTGCGGTGCCGCCACCCCCGCCAGTCCCGCGATCCGGGTCGGACGAGCATCCGCACGGCCGCCCCCAGGCAGCGGGGCAGCCCCCACCACCAGCGCCGCGGCAGGCTGGGCGATCGTCCGACCAAGTGATGGCGAGCGGCCAGCAACTGGTGGCGCAGCCCCGTGCGGAACTCGTCCGCGGCCGTGCGCGTGCCCTCGGGTCGGGAGCGATAGGCCAGCCGCATGCCACTCGAGCGGGCGATTTCGTGCCCGGCCTGCTGGGCCCGCAGCGCCAGGTCGTTGTCTTCGACGCCGTAGGGCATGGCGACGTCGTAGCCGCCCAACTCGAGGTAGACCGCACGCCGCACGGCGCACGAACCACCGAGCAGGATCGGGTAGGGCACCGGCGCGGCCGGCAACGCCACGTCGACGGGGCGGGTGGCCAGCGCCTGCTCGTCGAGCAGGTCGTCGAGATGGTCGGGACCGTGGGAGAAGTCGGCGTCGGCGACCGGGGTCGCGCCCCCGTTGACGATCGCGGCCGCGTCGAGCGCGCGGGCGGCATCGCGCACCCAGGTGGGGGCGACGTGGTCATCGGAGTCGCAGAAGGCGAGCTTGTCGGCGCGGGCATGGGCCACGCCCACGTTGCGGGCGTAGCCGGGGTTGGCGAGCAGGTCAGCGGTCACGACCTGCACGCGCAGGCGGCTCGTCCAGGGTGAGACGGCGGCCGCGAGGTCGTCCGATGATCGGTTGTCGACGCAGATCACCTCGAAGGCCGGCGCGTCGACCTGCCGGCTCAGGGCCTCGAGTTGCCCCCCGATCACGGCGGACGAGTCATGGCACGGCACGATCACCGACAGGCGGGGCGGCAGCGCCAGATCGCGTTCGTTCGACACACCACACCCCCTTCCCGCCTCGTTCGACCCCGAAGTGGAGGCTGACCCAACCCTAGGATGTGGGCATGTCCGCCGCCTGGCTCCGCGATGACGACGTGCCCGTGCTGGCATTGTCGCCCCATCTGGACGACCTGGTGTTCAGCGCCGCCGCCGTCGTGCAGCACCGACCCGTCGAGGTCTGGACCGTGTTCGCGGGCCTGCCCGACCCGGCGGTGACCACGGCGTGGGACCAGGCCTGCGGCTTCCCCGACTCGACGGCGACCCTCGCCGCCCGCAGGGCCGAGGACGAGGCCGCCTTTGCGGGCAGTCGGGCCACGATCCGCCACCTGCCCCTGCTCGACGGCCCGTACACGAACCCGGCTCGGCGCCGGCGCGACCTCGCCGGCCTGGCCGAGGAGCTCCGAGTCTGGCTGACCGACCACCCCGATGGCGTCGTGCTGGCCCCGGCGTGCGCGGGCGCCCGGGTGGCATCGGCCGTCTGGGAGCGGTGGCGCCCTCGCCGTCCGGCGTCGACACCCGCAGGCGACCCTCTCGACCCGCCCCAGCAGGACAGCGCCCCGCTCCCCCGGGACATCCGCACCTGGGGGCTGCGCCTCGTGCGGGCCGCCATGCACGCCGACCACCAGCGCCGCCGCGCCGCCGCCCGACGGCGTGGCCTGGCGGTCAACACCGACCATGTGGCCGTCCGCGATCTGGTGCTCGAGGTGGCCACCGACCCTCGCTGCCCCTGCACGGTGGTGCTGTACGAAGACCTGCCCTACCTGTGGGCGGAACCGGCCGACGCCGAAGTCGCCTCCGTGGCCCAACGGCTCGGCCTGCAGCCCGACCTCACCGAGCTGGCCGTCGACGTCGACGACAAGTTCGCCCGCATCGCGGCCTACCGGTCGCAGCTCGACGTGATGGACCCCGTCGAACGGCGGCTGTCGACCCCCGGGCGCCTGCCCGGCCACGAGCGCTACTGGACCCTCACCAGGAAGGACGTCGCATGATCGACGCCGTTGCCGTCATTCCCGCCCGCGGCGGCTCGAAGGGCATTCCCCGCAAGAACCTGCAGGTGCTGCAGGGCAAGCCGCTGATCGTGTGGACGATCGAGCAGGCCCTCGCCGTCGAAGGGTTGCGCGTGGTGGTGTCGACCGAGGACGACGAGATCGCCGCGGTCTCGAGCGCGGCGGGTGCCGAGGTCGTGCCTCGTCCGATCGACCTCGCGCAAGACACGACGGCGACCGAACCGGTCGTGCTGCACACCCTCGATGTGCTGGCCGAGCGCGGGGACCACCCGGCCGTGACCATGCTGCTGCAGGCGACCTCACCGGTGCGCCACCCCGGCACCCTGCAGCGGGCCCTCGACCAGTTCGAGGGCGGCGAGTTCGACTCGCTGGTCGGGGTCGTGCCCTCGCCGCCGTTCCTGTGGGGCATGGCCACCACCGGCGAGGGCGTCGCCCACTGGGACTGGCAGCACCGCCGCCGCCGACAGGACATGGCGCCCACCGACCTGCGTTACCGCGAGACCGGGTCGGTCTACGTGACCCGCACGTCGATCTATCGCGACACCGGCAACCGTGTGGGTGGCCGCATCGGATTGTTCGTGATGGACGAGGACGAGGGCATCGACATCGACACCCTCTTCGACCTGCAGACGGCCACGTCGGTGATGGCCCACCACCGGCCGGACTGACCCGGACTGACCGGCCGGGCTGGGTCACCGCGACAGGCAGCCGAATGTGTCAGTGCCCACGGCTACAGTTCAGCGGGAGAGATCGTTTGCGAGAGGGGACGCCGTGCTGATCGATCGCCAGGTGGCGCCATTCGTCATCGTGCAGGGCGAGCCGATGCTGGCCGCTCTGCGACGCATCGACGCCAACCAGTCCCGTATCGTGTTCGTCGTCGACGGTCATGGCCACCTGGTCGGCTCGCTCTCCGACGGTGACGTGCGGCGCTGGCTGATCGCCAGCCCCGAAAGTTCCTTGGACGCCGACTGTGCGCTGGCGGCCAACCCGCGGTGCGTGCGCGCCACCGAGGCCACACCGCACCGTGAGATCGCCGCGCTGCTCACGGCGCCGGTCAGCCACGTGCCGATCGTGGACGACGCCGGTCGCGTCGTGGCGATCGCCAGTCTCGACCGCCGGGCCCTGCAGATCGGCCGCCACCGCATCTCGTCCGACGACCCCACGCTGCTGATCGCCGAGATCGGCAACAACCACCAGGGCAGCGTCGCGTTCGCGAAGGAACTGGTCGACCTCGCCGCCGAGTCCGGCGCCGACATCGTCAAGTTCCAGTTGCGCGACCTCGACGCCACCTACCGGCAGGCCGGAGGATCGTCCGCGGGGGAAGACCTCGGGGCCCAGTACACGCTCAACCTGCTGCAGAAGTTCTCGCTGCGGGCCGAGCAGCTGGTCGAGGTCTTCGACCACTGCCGCCATCGCGATCTCGACGTGTTCTGCACCCCCTGGGACTCACCCAGCGTGCGGGTGCTGGCCGACTACGGCGTGGCCGGGCTGAAGGTGGCCAGCGCCGATCTCACCAACCACGAGCTGCTCACTGACATGGTCGCCACCGGGCTGCCGATGATCGTGTCGACGGGCATGAGCACCGAGGACGAGATTCGGCAGGCGGCCGACCTGCTGCGCGCCTCCGGGTCGCCGTTCGCGATGCTGCACTGCCAGTCGACCTATCCGGCGCCGTTCAAGGACATCAATCTGCGCTACCTGGCGCGGCTCGCGGAGATCTCGGGCGCGCCGGTCGGCTACTCCGGCCACGAGCGAGGATTCCACGTGCCGTTGGCCGCGGTCGCCTTGGGTGCCCGCATCATCGAGAAGCACTTCACGACCGACCGCACCCTCGAGGGCAACGACCACAAGGTGAGCCTGCTGCCCCACGAGTTCCGGCAGATGGTCGACCGGGTGCGAGAGCTCGAGGAGTCGCTGGGCACCGGCGACGCGCGGGTGGTGTCGACCGGGGAGTCGATGAACCGGGTCAACCTGGCGAAGTCGCTGGTGGCCAGCCGGCGCATCGAGGTGGGCGAGCGGATCACCCGCGACGCCATCGACGTGCGCTCCCCCGGCCGTGGGCTGCAACCCAACCGGATGGGCGACCTGGTCGGCCGCACCACCAACCGCGTGGTCGAGGCCGGCGACTTCTTCTACCCCGCCGACCTCACCGACCTCGCCGCCCGGGGACGGGCCTACCACTTCCGGCGGCCGTGGGGGTTGCCGGTGCGCTACCACGACCATGCGGCCCTGCTGGCCGACTCCAACCCCGACTTCCTCGAGTTCCACCTGTCGTACAAGGACGTCGAGATGGACCTCGACGAGGTCTTCGACCACCGGCTTCCCGTCGGGTTCACGGTGCACCTGCCCGACCTCTACGCGGGCGACTTCATCGTGAACCTGGCCAGCCCCGACGACGAGGTCTGGGAGCGCTCGATCGCCGAGACCCAGAAGGTGATCGGCATCACCCGGGCGCTCACCCGCTGGTTCACCGTCGACGAGGCCCCCGTGGTGATCGCCACCATGGGCGGCTTCACCGCCGACGGTTTCGTCGACCCCGCCGAGCGGCCGGCGATGTATGCGCGCATCGCCCGGGCGATCGAGCGACTCGACACCAGCGACGTGCGCCTGACCGCGCAGACCCTGCCGCCGTACCCGTGGCTGATGGGCGGCCAGCAGTACCACAACCTGTTCATGGGCCTCGACGACACGGTCGACTTCTGCACCCATTACGGCCAGCGGCTGACCCTCGACATCTCGCACTCCAAGTTGGCGGCGAACTTCCACCGGCGGTCGTTCTCCGACTACGTCGAGGCGCTGGCCCCGCACACCGAGCACCTGCACGTGGTCGATGCCGAGGGCGTCGACGGTGAGGGTCCCCAGATCGGCGAGGGCGAGGTCGACTGGCCGGTGCTGGCCAAGCAACTGGACGAACTGGCACCCGGCGTCGGGTTCATTCCCGAGATCTGGATGGGCCACACCAACAACGGCGCCGGCTTCTGGACGGCGCTCGACCGGTTGGAGCAGTGGTTCTGATGACCGCGCCCGGGGTCGACGCGCTGACGGCCGACCGCACGGTTCTGCTGGTGGTGCCGGTCTCGAACCTGGCTGGCGTGGCCCGCCACGTCATCGACCTCATGCGCGTCGGCGTTCCCGGTTGGCAACTCACGGTCGCCGCGCCCGAGGGCCCGTTGCTGGACGAGGTGCGCTCCCTGCCGCGAGCCAGGTCAGGCGTGAGCGCCGTTCCGGTCGCCATCGAACCCGCCGAGGGTGACCGACCCGGCGTGCGCACCGATCTCGCGGTGCGGCGACTGCGCAGCCTGGTGCGGGAGATGCGACCGGCGATCGTGCATTCGCACCTGGCGCGGGCCGATCTGCTGGCCGCCATGGCCACGGTGGGGCTGCCGCCCCGACTGGTCTCGACCGAGCACCACATTCCACCTGACCGCTTCATGTTCCACTCGACGCCCGCCCGGGCCCGCACGATGGAGGCGATCCATCACCTTCGGCTGCGGCGTTTTCGGGGCCTGGTCGCGGTCAGCGACTCGACCCGCCGCGACATGGTGCGCTGGTGGCACCCCACCCAGCCGGTGCGGGTCATCCTCAACGGGGTCGACCGCCGCCGCGCGAGTCCCCGCCCCGAGCCGGGCCTGAGGTTCCTCTCCCTCACCCGGTTGTCACCGGAGAAGAACGTCGAGATGTCGGTGCGGGCGTTCGCGCGCATCGCCGGGATGCACCCGGAGGCCACGCTGACGGTTGCGGGAGCCGGGGAGTGCCTGCCCGCACTGCGAGGCCTGGCCGCCGACCTCGGGGTGGCCGACCGGGTCTCCTTTCCCGGCTTCGTCGACGCCGACCAGGCCATGGCCAGCCACGACGTCGTGCTGCAGCCCTCGAAGTCCGACAACTGCTCCTACACGCTGCTCGACGCGGTCTCCGAGGGAATGGGGGTGGCGGCCAGCCCGATCGGCGGCAACCCCGAGATCCTGCCCGACCACTGCATCGCCGCCCTCGACGACCTCGACGGGTTCGTCGCCGTCGCCCTCGAGCAGGCGCTGCGGCCCGACCGTCGTCCGACCCTGCCCGCGCGTGTGCCCACCGTGGTGGGCATGGCCGCCCAGCTGAGCGACGTGTACGACCGGGTGATGCGTGGGGAGCGGGCGGCATGAGGCTGGTCTTCGACGCCCGCTGGGCCGGGCGCCACGGCATCGGACGATTCGCCCGCGAGTTGCGTCCCCGACTGGCCGGCAGTGTCGTCGACGTGCACGGTGCCCACCCGGTCTCGCCGCGCGGACTGATCGAGAGCGAACTGTTGCCGCACCGGGCGGCGGGCGGCCACGAGCGGAGCGCGACCTGGTTCTCGCCCGGCTACACCCCCTGCCTGAGCTGGCGGGGACCGCACGCCTTCACGGTGCACGACCTGATTCACCTCGAGGTCGAGGGGGAACGCTCCCGGGCCAAGGACGCCTACTACCGGCAGGTGGTGCGCCGAGCGGTGCGCCGCCCTCGCGGTGCGGTGCTGACCGTCAGCGAGTACAGCCGCGATCGGATCGCCGACTGGGCCGGCGTCGACCCGGCCCGGATCACGGTGGTCGGCAACGGCGTCGACGACCTCTTCCGGCCCGACGGTGCCGCTGCTGCGAGCCACAGCCCGTACCTGCTGCACGTCGGCAACCCCAAACCGCACCGGAACCTCGACCGGGTGCTGCAGGCACTGGCCGGGCTGCCCGACGTCACCCTGCGGCTGGTGACCGCTCCCGATCGCTCGCTGCTCGACCGGGCCGCCGCGCTGGGCGTCGCCGATCGGATCGGGTTCGAGACCGACGTGGACGATGCCCGCCTGGCCGCCCTGTACCGCGGCGCCCGCACGGTGGTGGTGGCCTCCCTGCACGAGGGCTTCGGTCTGCCTGCCCTCGAGGGCATGGCCTGCGGCGTGCCGGTGGTCGCGTCGAACAGCACCTCGCTCCCCGAGGTGGTGGCCGACGCGGCTGTGGTCGTGGACCCCACCGACGTGGAGGCGATCCGGCACGGCATCGAACAAACCCTGACCAACGAGGACCTGCGCCGCCGACTGGCCACGGCCGGCCCCCTCCGCGCTGCCCACTTCCGGTGGGACGCCGTCGCCGACCGGGTGAACGCCGCCCTGGCCGCCGAGGCGGGTGAGCCATGAAGGTCGCCCTCGCCCACGACTACCTCACCCAGCGCGGCGGCGCCGAACGGGTCGCCCTCGAGCTCACCCGGGTCTTCCCCGGCGCCGAGCTGTTTACCTCGCTCTACTCACCGCCGGACACCTTCCCCGAGTTCCGCGAGGTGCCGGTGCGCACCTCGGTGCTGAACCGGGTCGCGGCCCTGCGCCGCAACTTTCGGCTCGGGCTGCCGCTGTTCGGCTGGGCCTTCGGGCGCGCTCGCGCGGGCAGCGATGCCGAGGTGATGGTGGTCTCGACGACCGGCTTCGCCCACGGCATCCGCACCGAGGCACCCACGCTGGTCTACTGCCACTCCCCGGCCCGCTTCCTCTACCTGGCCGACGAGTACCTCGGCCGCCGCTGGTTCACCTCGCCGCAGGGGTGGGTGCTGAAGGCCCTTCGTCCCCCACTGGTGGCCTGGGACCAACGCGCCGCTCGTTCGGCCGCCGCCTACCTGTGCAATTCCACGGTGGTGCGCGACCGCATCCGCGCCGTCTACGGCATCGAGGCGACGGTGGTTCCCCCGCCCGCGGGCCTCGACCCGGCCGGCCCGCGCGAGCCGGTCGGGCAGTTGGCCGACTGGCCCGACCATCACCTGTTGGTCAGCCGACTGCTGCCCTACAAGAACGTCGATCGGGCCATCGACGCCTTCCGCGCACTGCCGGACGAACGGTTGCTGGTGGTCGGACGAGGCCCCCAGCGCGACCAGCTGGCGGCACGGCTGCCGGCCAACGTCCGGCTCGCGGAAGGCCTCAGTGACGCGCAACTGCGCACGGCCTACGCCGGGGCGCGCGCCGTGATCGCCCCCAGCCACGAGGACTTCGGGCTGACACCGGTGGAGGGTTTCGGTTTCGGGGTGCCGACCCTCGCGCTGCGGGCGGGCGGCTACCTCGACACCGTGGTCGAGGGGGTCAGCGGCTGGTTCTTCGACGAGCCCGACGCCGCGGCGATCGCGTCGGCCGTGCGCCGGCTGGCGGCCGAACCGCTGGCCCGCGAGCCGATCCTCGAGCACGCTCGCCGGTTCTCCCCCGAGGTGTTCGCCGAGGCACTCCGATCGGCCGCCGCCAGGGTCGCCGCAGGTCAGGGGGGCCATCATGACTGAGCCCGGGAGGCCCGACGTCGAGGCGCCAGACATCGAGGGGCCTGAGTTCGAGGGGCCAGATATCGAGGTGCCCGAGTTCGAGGCGTCGGTGATCATCCCCGTGCGCAACGGCGAGGCCTGGATCGGCGATCAACTTCGCGCCCTGGCCGAGCAGACCTTCACCGGATCGTGGGAGGTGGTGATCGCCGACAACGGGTCGACCGACGGCACCCGCCGGGTCGTCCGCGAACTGGCCCCGGAGATCGGGGTGCCCGTCAGGATCGCCGATGCCTCCGGGCGCGCCGGCATCTGCCACGCCCGCAACGCCGGGGCCCTGGCCGCCCGAGGGCGACTGCTGGCGTTCTGCGACTGTGACGACCGGGTGAGCGAGCAGTGGCTCGAGGCCGCCGTCGACGCCAGCCAGGACGGCGAGGTGGTGGCCGGGCTCAACCGTGAACTGCAGGAGCCGGTGCAGCACCCCGATGCCCCGGCGATCAATCCCGGCGGGATCATCCACGGCTACCAGGCGATCCTGTTCATCGGCTGCAACTTCGCGGTGCGACGGGACGCCTACTTCGCCCTCGGTGGCTTCGACGAGTCGTTGCCCCCCTACGGCTGCGACGACAGCGAGTTCGCCCTCCGCGCCAATGCCGCCGGCTGCACCTTCGTGGGCGAGGAGGCGATGCTGGTGTGGTTCCGCACCACCACGGGGCTGCGGCGACTCGTCCGCAAGGTCTATCTGTCGGGCAAGGCCGAGACGATCATGTGGCATCGCCACCCCGAACGGTTCGGCCCCCGACTGGGAGTGAAGGCATCGACGATCGCGCTGCTGCGCACGCCGTGGGCGCTGCGGGGCGGCGGGCTGCCCGATCGTCGTCAGCGGGCCCGCTACCTGCTGACCCGCGTCGCGCACGTGGTCACCGAGCTCGAACTGCTGCGCGGGCGCCACTCCCGTGAGGCGTGGTTGGTCAGCGCGGACGACCCCCCACCGGGAGTCGAAGAGGTCTGCGGGGGTGCGTCGTGAGAGCAACAGTCGTGGTCCCCAGCCGCGGCGGCGCGCGCCGCCTGCCGCTGCTGCTGGCCACGCTGGCCGCGCAGACCCACCCCGACTGGGAGGCCGTGGTGGTGCTCGACGGCGACGTCGACGGTTCGGAGTCAGTGGTGCGCCGCTTCGCCGACGTCCATGACGACCTCGCCGTGCGCACGGTCGTGTTCCCCGAGAACCGTGGCCGGGTTGCCGCCCTCAATGCCGGCTTCGCCGAGGCCACGGGCGACGTGCTCATCCGCGCCGACGACGACTTCGAACTGTCGCCGGGGCACGTGGCCGCCCACGTCGCCCCGCACGAGGCGGCCGCGGCCCGCGGCGAGCGGGTGGGAGTCGTCGGCCTGCCCGAGAACGTCGCCCCCGACAACGCCTACGCCCGCGCCTACGGGGCCTGGGCCGACCAGACCGGACGAGCGAACGCCCGCGCCACGCCCCCCGACGAGCGGTGGCGGCTGTGGGGAGGCAATGTCTCGTGCACCCGAGAGGTCTACGTCGAGCTCGGCGGCTACGACGCCCGCTACCGCGGCTACGGCTGGGAAGACCTCGACTTCGGCTACCGCCTGCGGGCCCTGGGCATCCCCATCGAATTGGCCGACGGCGCCACCGTGCGTCACCACCTGGCCTCGGTGACCACCGCCATCCGGGCCCGCCGCGCCTGGGACTCGGGAGCGGCCCGGGCACGGTTCGAGCAGATCCACGGGCCGGGGTCGTCCGGTCGGGCCGTTCCGCTGGGGGACGATCCGTGGAACCGACTGGTGCGCGCCTCCGCGAACCGCCTCGACGAACGCCGGCTCGACCGATGGACGGCGACCGTCGACCGGATGCTGCCCGTGGTGCCGCGCCCCGTGGGTCGCAAGCTGGTCGCGTGGGCGGTCGAGTCGGCTGCCGTGGCCGGGTTCACCACGGCCGCGCACGCCCAGGGACCCGCGGCTGGTAACCGGCCGGCTCCGGGCGGGAGTCCCTCGTGACCGGTCCGCTCGTGGTCGTCATGCCGGGCCTGCTCAATGGCGGTGGCGCCGAACGGTACGCAGTCGGGCTGGCGGCGGCGCTGCGCGGGCTCACACCGCCGGCAACCGCCGTGGTGCTGGCCACCGATCGCGGCGAGGTGCCCGAGTTCGAGCGCCACTTCGGCATCGACCTGACCGGCGTTCGGGTCGTCCACCTGCCCACCCCACCCTCGTGGTCGAGGCGGCTGCCCACCTCGCTGTTCGATCTGGTCGAGGAACTTGGGTGGACGGGGGCCCTGCGGCGGCTGGGCCCGTCCGTGCAGTTCACCTGCCTGTACAAGGCCGAACTGCCCGGGGTGGCCAGCGACCGCAATGTCTACGTCTGCCATTTCCCGCACCGTCGTGACCACCGCTGGCGACCGTGGTGGCGGGCCGCCGCCATGGCAGTGGTTGCCCGGGCGCGCCGCGGGCTGCTGGGCCACGGCCCAGACGCGCTGGGCAGCTACGACACCATCGTCGCCAACTCCGGCTTCACGGCCAACCACGTGCGGTCACGCTGGGGCCGCACCGCGGTGGTCGTGCCGCCCCCGTGCTCCCCCATGGAGGCTGACGCGACCCGTCGCCGTCAGATCGTGGCCGTCGGCCGCATCGAACGACCCGTGCCCGGAGTGCCCAACAAGCGACACGACGTGCTCGTCGACGCCTTCTGCACCCTCACCGACCTGCACGACCAGGGGTGGGAACTGCAGCTGGCCGGCACCTGCCCGAACGATCAGCAGGATTACCTCGCATCGCTGCGCGACCGCGCCCAGGGAGCCCCGGTCACCCTGCACCCCAACCTCCCGCATGCCGACCTCGCGACGCTCTACGCGTCGTCGACGATCTTCTGGCACGCCCAGGGGTTCGGGGAGTCGGTCACCGAGCACCCCGAGACGCAGGAGCACTTCGGCATCACCACCGTCGAGGCGATGAGCGCCGGGGTGATCCCGGTCGTCATCGACACGGCCGGCCCCCGCGAGGTGGTGGCGCCCGTGGCCGGGGCCGAACGGTGGATCACCCTCGACGACCTGGCCGCGGCCACCCGCAGGGTCGCATCGCTGACGGAGAGCGAACGCGCCAGCATCGAGGGCGCCTGCCGGGCCCGCGCCGCCGAGTTCTCACCCGACGCCTTCACCGCGAGGATCGCCGCCCTGCTCGGGAGCGACCGTGAGCGCTGACCGCCCCGGGGTGACCGTGGTCGTCGTCGCCTACAACCATCGAGAACACGTCGAAGAGGCCCTCGCCTCGGTGCTCGCGCAGACGCTGCCCCCGGCCCGGGTGCTGGTGATCGACGACGCATCGCCCGACGGCACCAGCGAGGTCGTCCGGGCCTGGTGTGCCGAGCACGCCCCCACGTGGGAACTCGACCTGCACGACCACAATCTGGGCCTGTGCGCCGGACTCAACCGCGCGCTCGCCACCATCGACACCCCGCTGTACGCCTACCTCTCCGGCGACGACCTGATGCGCCCCGATCGCCTCAGTCGTCAGGTCAACGCCTGGGTCGACGACGGACGACGGGCCGCCCTCGTCTACAGCGACGCCCGGGTCATCGACGAGCGGGGGGACGTGATCGCCCCCAGCCTGCGGACCGTGCACGGCTGGCCGGAGCCGGCCAGCGGCCGGGTGGTCACAGACCTGGTGGTCTGGAACTGGATCGTGGCCGCCTCGGTGTTGCTGGTCACCGACCGGGTGCGGCAGGTCGGGGGCTACGACGAGCGTTGGTTCTACGAGGACCATGATCTGTGGCTTCGGCTCGCCGCCCGTCACCCGGTGCTGGCGGTCGACGACCCGCTGGTGAGCTTTCGGCAACTCGCCACCTCGCTGGGCTCGACCCGGCTCACCGACCTCGACCCCGACCACCTCGGTGCGCGGGTCGCCATGCTCACCAAACTGTTCGGCATCGACGCCGACCTCGACGAGGCCCTGCGCAGGCACGTGCCACCGCGCGCGATCCAGCTGTGGCGCACGGGCGCCCACCCCGAGGTGGCGCGCGAAGGCTTCACCAAGGCGGCGGCAGGTCGAGCCGCCCCGAACCTGCGCCTCCGGGCCCTGCTGATCGGGCTCGGGGTGCGGCGCGAGCCCGAGGTCTTCTCCCGGGTGTCGAGGGTGGCAGCGCGCCTCAGGTCGGGCCGCTCCGGCCAATGACCGGCTCGCTGACCTGGCCGGCGCCTCGCCGCGCGAGCAGCAGCTGGGCGAACTCCCCCCATTGAGCCAGCACGGCGTCGGGGTGCCAGCGGTCCAGGTGGGCGTGGGCCCTCTCGCCACGGCGTTGACGTTCGCGGTCGTCGCCCATCGCCTCGACGAGGGCAGCCACCAGCCCCGCCACGCCGCCCGTCGGTGGCACCAACCACCCATTCTCGCCGACCAGCAATCTGACCCCGGGCGAGCAGTCCAGCGCCACCAGGGGTACCCGAGCCTGGGCCGCCTCGAGCACCGTCATCGGGAAACCCTCGAACGACGAGGTGAGCAGGGCGAGCCCGGCCCCACCCAGCACACCCAGTGGGTCGCCGGTCTCACCCGGCAGCGACACCAAGGCTTGCGCGTCCAGGTCGTCCACCACCGACTCGATGAGCGGACGTTCCCCACCCTCCCCGTGAATCGCCAGCCGCCAGCCCCGCAGGCCTGGGGAC
This sequence comes from Aestuariimicrobium soli, assembly GCF_051192575.1. Lineage (NCBI taxonomy): Bacteria > Bacillati > Actinomycetota > Actinomycetes > Propionibacteriales > Propionibacteriaceae > Aestuariimicrobium > Aestuariimicrobium soli. Next base: position 173,251 of record NZ_JBPJSQ010000006.1, read on the forward strand.
GAGCGCACCGCCGCGACGAAGGCTCGCACCATCAGCGCGTGCTGCTTCTCTCCCGACAACCGGGCCACGGCGACCGCCGTGCGGGAGTCGGCGACCGGCATCGAGCGGGGTACCTCCACCGGCAGAAAGGGGTTGCCGATCCCCCGGCACGGCACCCCGGGCAGCAACTCGGCGAACCGCTGGGCGTCATCGTCGGTCAGCCCGCTGAACCCGTCGAACCCGGCGAAGTGCTCGGGGATGGCGGCCCGCAACCACGTCTCGTGGTCGAGGCTGTCGAAGCTCGAATGGTGCTGGCCCACCCGCAGGGGGCCGGATCCGGGCTCGACCCGCCACCCCGACTCGTCCACGGCTCTGGCGGCCAATACATGGGTGAACACCAGCAGGGTGTCGTCGCCGTACCGGCGCAACTGTCGCCGCAAGCGCAGGCGCAACCACCGGCGATCGGCGGTCTTGGCGGTGGCCCGGGCGACCGCGACGGCGACCCGGTGCACCCGCCACCCGGTGCCCGCCAGCGCGCCACCCCGCAGCACCGGTCCCGCGTGCAGGCCGGGGCGGGGATTGACCACGAAGGTCGGGAACCGCTCGGGCCGGGTGCCCGGCGCGAGCGAGATGTGCTCCACATCGATGCCACGGGCCACGAGGGCGGCCGACATGTTCTCCACGTAGGTGGCCCCACCCGACGTCTCGGGCACCCGCGGCGCCACGAACACCACTCGGCGCACCTGGCTGGGCCAGCCGTCGGTCACGGCCCCACCTCGTCGTCGAGGCGCCCCAGCTCGACCATGCGGTTGAAGGCGGACGATTGCTCCCGCACCTGCGAGAAGGTGCCGAGGCCGGCGACTCGTCCGCTCTCGAGGAAGGCGAGCTGGTCGACGTGGCGCACGGTCGACAACCGGTGGGCGACGATGACCGTCGTGACCTCGCCCTGCAGTGCCCGGATGGACTGGGTGATCTCGTTCTCGGTCTCGTTGTCGAGGGCCGAGGTGGCCTCGTCGAAGACGATCACCCGCGGACGGCGGTACAGCGCGCGGGCGATGCCGATGCGTTGCCGCTGACCACCCGACAGTCGGGCACCGCGCTCCCCCAGCATCGAGTCGAGACCGTCGGGCAGGCCCGCCACCACCTCGCTCAGGCGGGCACCCTCGACGGCGGCCCGCACGCGGGCCTCGTCGCGCAGGTGGGCTGCCTCGCCGAACGCGATGTTGGCGGCCAGTGAGTCGTTCAGCAGGTACACGTCCTGGGGTACGTAGGCGACCGTGCCCCGCCAGGTCGACCCCAGTTCGGTGACCGTGCGCGACCCGTAGGTGACCCGCCCCCGGTCGGGTTCGATCAGCCCGAGCATGACGTCGACGAGCGTGGTCTTGCCCGACCCGCTCGACCCGCACAGGGCCAACGACGTCCCGGCGGGAACGCGCAGCGTGATGTCGCGCAAGACGTCGTCGGCGCCGTCTGGGTAGCGGAAACTCACGTCGTCGACGAGCAGGTCTCTGGCCTCCTCGAGCCCCCGCGACGGCGCCCCCGAGGTCTGCTCCCGCAGGCCGGGAGGAACGTCGCGCAGTGCCTGCACGGCCAGGTGCAGTCCGGTGGTTCCGGCGCGGATCTGCCCGAGGGTGGCGGTCAGTGCGGCCATGGTGGGCATCAGCTTGATGGTGGCGGCCACCAGCAGCGTCAGGGTGGGCATCAACCCCGCCGGGTCGGAGGTGAGCATCACCAGCACGAGAATGATCGCGATGCCCGAGATGCTCATCAGTTCCAGCACGTAGCGGGGCACCACCGAGTACACCAGCGCCCGTCGGGCGGCCGATCCGTTACGCTCGCTGGCCTCCAGGAACCGGCGCACGAACTCCGGCTTGGCGTCGTGCATGCGCACCTCGCGGAAGCCCTGCAGGGCGTTGATCAGGGCGTGGCTGCGATCCCAGGCCGACATCACCGCATCGCGGCCGGCGGCGACGTTGCGGCGGGCGAGCACCCGCTGCAGCCAGAAGACGACCAGCCCGAAGTAGACGATCGCGACGGCCGTCACGGCCGGCGCGACCACAAGCAGCAGGCCGAGAATGACCACCGTCGAGAACACCGACGAGACCAACGACAGCAGCCCGCCCAGCACCTTGCCGTGGGCATCACCGACGGCCGCGTCGATCGTGCGCAACGCCTCGGCCGTGTCGCGCTGACGATGGCGCAGGTAACTCTCCGACAGCAGTGCGTCGAGCAGGCGGGTCGAGCTGCGAATCTGCAGGCGGATCACCAGCCCCGCGCTCCATCGGGTCATCAGCAGACTGGCCACCGACTTCAGCGCGAAGGCCCCCACCATCAGCACGGCCATCCAGGTCACGAACGCCCTGCGCGAGGGATCGCCCGGGAAGAGCCGGTGCAAGGCTCCGATGTAGCCGGAATCGAGGTCGGCTCCCAACAACACCTGCATCAGCGGCAGCACGGCCGCCAACCCCAGCAGGTCCATCATCGACACCACGAAGCCCACGACCACGTAGAGCACCAGACCGAGGCGATCGCGCCGGGTGAAGGTGCCCAGCAGGTACCGCACGTCGTCGATCATGCGCAGCCCTTCCCTGCGGCGGCTCCGGCCACCGCGACCTCGTGATCCAACCGTGCCAGTTCCGCAGTGAGCGTGGGCGTCACCACCCCCAGGGCCTCGGAGATGTCGCGCACACGATGCCGCCAGTCAAGGTGGACGAGGGCGTGGTGCCGCAGGCGGCGCTCGAGGTCGGGCGACCACGAGGCGACGGCGGCCTCGATGGCGGCCAGCCCGGCCCCGCGGCTGCTCACGTCGATCTCGACCTTGGCCTCGTCGGGCAGCAGGTCGGCGGCCCGCACCTTCGGCAGGCTGCCGGCCACCAGGGCACCGCAGGTGACGGCGTCGGTGAATCGTCCGGTGAGGTAGTCCCGGGTGGGGTGGGTGTAGTCGGCCGGGCTGGCCAGATTGCCGGAGGCGAGCACCACCTTCGTCCGCGACAACTGGCGCACCACCTCGCGCTGGTTGGCGAGCCCATCGGTCTGACTGCCCACGAACGTTCCCTGATAGGTCAGCCCGCGCTCCTCGAAGAGGGCCCGATTGACGTCGTCGTCGGCCCAGGCGGCGGGCTGGCGCCCCAGGCGCAACACGTCGACATCGCGCCCGTCCGAACCCGGCCCCGCCGATCCCCTCACCCCGGGCCAGTCGAGCGCGTCGGAACCCCAAGGCGCCCACCCGCACTCGATGCCCGTGCGATCGCGGTAGCGGTCGACGAGTTCGTGATCGGTGATCCACACGCGATCGATCGTCGAGCCCTCCCGCGCGAACCGGGGCAGGCGTTCGTCCCAGAAGGAGTCGATGATCCAGGCGCCCACCTGCCCGACCCGACCCAGCAGCACCCGCGCATCGGCGAGCGCCAGCAGGTCGCCCGGGTGAGCGGCGATCACCAACAGCGGACCACGCGGGCCGCGCACTCGCGGCGCCATCGAAGCGAGCTTGCGCACCAACCCGTAGTCGCGGGTGGGATGCACCTCGACGAGCTCGGTCTCCCACAACCGGGCGACCAGATGCGCCATCGCCGTGACCGGCCCCCAACCCCCCGATGAGGCGGGTGTGACGCACCAGACCTGAGCCGTCACCGGGCCAGCCCTCGGGTACGCAGCTCGGTGAGGGCGTCGTCCCAGATCGAGGAGTCGGCACCGGGCTGGGCCCAGGACCGCACGATGAAATCGGCGATCGCCTCCCCGGAGCTCAGGGTGGGTACCGGCGCCCCGACGGCCCGCAGCTGGGTCAGGTCGGCACAGGCGTGCTCGATGTCGCCGGCCCGGTGCACGTCGACGTGTTCGAGGGTGCCGCCGGTCGGGGCCGCCGCGATGGCGTGCCGGGCCAGGTCGACCAGGCTCGTGCGGGTGCCCGTGCCGACATTGAGCACCAGCGGCGAATCGTCCGCGGACTGCACTGAAGGACGACCCAGCGCCCAGACGATGACCCGGACGACGTCGCTGACGTGGACGAAGTCACGGGTCTCGTGGCCGTCGCCGTAGATCTGCACCGGACGACCCTCCCGCAGCCTCGCCAGGAAGGCGGCCAGCACCCCGGTGTAGGGATTGCGGAGCGCCTGCCCGTGGCCGACCACGTTCTGCGGACGCAGCAGCGTGACGGGGACCTCGCGGGCGACGTCGGCCACGCTCGCCTCGGCCTCGACCTTGGTGGTGCCGTAGAACGACACGGGGGCGAGCGGGTCGTCCTCACGCGAGGCGCGCGGCGCACCCGCGTCGTCGCGCTGCCCCTCGCCGTAGACGGCCCGCGAGCTCAGTGCCACCAGCGGCACCCCCCACCGCCTGGCCGCCTCGCCGGCGAGCCGGGTGCCCTCGACATTGACCCGTCGGTAGCGGTCCTGCTCGTACATCGACTGACCGGTTCCGGTCTCGGCCGCCAGATGGACGATGGCGTCGTGTGGGGCGAGCTCCTGCCAGACCGCGGCGTCGGCCACATCGCCCTGCACCACCGGGCCGGGGAAGCGGTCGCGGTCGGCGGAAGGGTCGTCGTGCACCTGGGCGAGCAGCGAGTCCAGGGCCGTCACGGCATGGCCTTCGTCGGCGGTCAGGGCCGCGGCCAGGTGGTGGCCGATGAACCCGGCCCCTCCGGTGATCAGGATCTTCACGATGACCTCCTGGGCGGTGCGATCGGAGTGACGGACGACGCCGGGGCCGGCCGTGGCACGGACCGCCGGGTGAGCAGCCCCGCCCCGAGGACGAGGAACGCAGGCGTGGTGAAGAACACCTCGCCCAGCTTCCACGCGCACACCAGCACGACCACCATGGCGGCCTCGGTGACGAGTTCGTCGGCACGTGCCTTGCGTTGCATGAGGAAACCGGCCGCGAACCAGCCGAACAGCAGCAGCATGACGGCCACCATCACCCAGCCACCCTCGATGCGCATGGACGAGTAGGAGTTGTGGAAGTACATGAATCGGTACCCCATGCGCACCCAGGCCGTGGTGAGGCCGTCGCCGTACCAGGGCGACAGGGCCAGCTTCGCGGCGGTGGCGAGGTCGATCTGTTCCCGGAACCAGTCGGTGCCCTCGCGGTCACGGAAGAACAGCACCCGCGAGAACTGGGCCTCGATGGTGGCCAGCGTGGCCACCAGCACGGCGGCCAGCCCGAGGCGCATCAGCAACGGGAAGACATTGCGCAGCGCCAGCCAGACCAGCGCCACGGCCATGGCCGCCATCGAGGTGCGCGACCCGGTCAGCGCCAGAGCCGCCCCGAAGACCACCACGTGCGCCACTCGCAGCGACCAGCGGCGGTGCAGCAGCAGGCCGAGCACGCCGAGGGTGGCGTACATCATGCCGGCGATGTTCTTGTCTCCGAAGAAGCCGGTCAGGAAGGGCGGGTAGTTGTCGGGGGTGAGCCCCGCGTAGTAGAGCGGAACGTTGACCAGCATGGCGACCACCAGACCCTGCAGCAGGCTGCGCAGGTGCAGTCGTCCCTGGGCGATCGCTAGGGCGAACACCATCAGGATCGTCATCTTGGCCGCGCGCTGGTACCAGTTCAGGTGGTTCAGGTGCGAGACGAGCACCGCCCAGCCGAGCATGAACCCGTAGAGCGCCACGATCAGCCCCAGCGTGGGCAGCCTGCGGGTGGGGCGGCGCCAGGCCGCCACCACGATGCCCACCACGAGCAGGGGCACGCCGATCGGTTGGTTCAGCCCGGGCAGCGGATAGCGGTCCCACAGCAGACCGAAACCGATCAGGAAGTCGATGAGGACGACGCCACCGAGCCACCGGGCCCACGAGTCCCGCGGCGCCTCTCCACGCGGTGGGGCCGGCTCGAGCGACCACGGTCGCTGGTCCGCGACCTGGTCGGCGGCGGACGCCGGCGCGGCCGATCCGGTGATCGCGGCGGCCGCTGCCACGGCCGTCGACTCAGCCGTGGAGGGTGTCATCGGAGACCACGCCCCGGCGCGCCCGTGCCGCCTGACTCGGACGATGCGCCGGCGTGTGCTTGGCGGAGGCTCGTCCCACCGGCATGGGCGACTCGGGAATGACGACCGTCTCGCTCTCGACCGTGGCCGACGTGTAGTACTTCTCCTGCTTGGAGATGTAGCCGCCGGTCGCGTAGCCGTACATGGCCTCGCTGATGCCGCGCCGGGGCACCCGGTTGAGCACGGTGCCCAGCAGTGTGGCCCCGACCAGGTCGAGCTGCTTGGCGCAGTTGGCCAGCTGGTCCTTCGGGGTGCGACCGGCCGAGGCGACGAACAGTGCCCCACCGCTGGCCCGGGCCAGCAGGGCCGCATCGGTCACCGCCAGCATCGGAGGGGCATCGATGACCACCAGGTGGTCCTTCGAGAGCGAGGCAATCAGCTCGCTCATCTTGCGCGAGCCCACGAGTTCGCTGGGGTTGGGGGGAACCCGGCCCGCGGGCAGCACCCTCAGTCCGGTCACCTTCGTCTCGACCAAGGCCTCGTCGACGGAGATGTCGCCGGCCAGCACCTGGGTGAGACCGACGGACGAGTCGATGCCGAACGCCTTGCCCTGCACCGGCCGGCGCAGGTCGCAGTCGAGCAACACCACCGACTGACCCGACAGCGCCATCACCCGAGCCAGGTTCGAGGCGACCGTCGACTTGCCCTCACCCGGATTGGCGCTGGTCACCACCAGCGAGTGCACCGGGTCGTCCACGTGCACGAAGCGCAGGTTGGTGCGCAACTTGCGCAACGACTCCCCGGGCAGGCCGGCCAACGAGCCGACCCCCGCGTTGCGCTGGCGGCGCACCTCCTTGGAATCGGGCAGCAGACCGAGCACCGAATGACCGGTGAGCGACTCAACATCGCTCTGGGTGCGCACCTTCACGTCGAGCTTGCGGCGCACCACCACCAGTGCGAGGCCGGCGAGGAAGCCAGCGACGGCCCCGAGCGCGAGGTTCCTGACCAGCCCCACCCGGGCCGGTGCACCGGGCAGCCCGGCCTGCTCGTAGGGCAACACGTGGATCGCCGTCAGCTTGCGCAGCTGGCCGTCGGGCGGAGGCGTCTCCATCGTCTGCACCTGGCCGTAGGTCTCCATGCGCAGCGCCTCGGCGACCAGGGCCGCCAGAGCGGCGTTCGCGGTGGCCTGGGCCGACTGGGGTGTCGAGGCCGAGGCGTGCACCCTGATGAAGGCCGTGCCGGGCACCGACGTGGCCCAGAAACCGCCGACCGGGAGCCCCTTCTTCGACACCTCGGCGTTCACGCGCTGCAGCACCGGACCCGTCGTCATCAGATTCGTGTAGGCCGCGGCACGCTGCTGGGCGAGCAGGTCACCCGATGTCGCTCCCACCACCGTGGCGGTGTCTCCGGCGACCACCAATCCCACCGCCTGACTGGCGTAGACGGTCGGGCGCGTGTAGGTCCAAGCCGCCCCCAAACCCGCTCCCACCAGCATGAACGCCAGCAAAATGAGCGCATTCCTGCGCAGCAGTCGCACAATGTCAAGCAGGGTCATGGGCTTTCCTTCAGCGCGATGGCGACGGGCATTTTCGGGGCTGTCATTTGCGAGCCGAGCATGCCATACTTTGTAACGCTGTTACACGCTCGCGGGGGGCGAGCGAGGCAGTGCTTGAAGTGTAGGTGCTACCTGTGCGATCTCAGACTTTCGCGCCGTCGGGGGAACTGCGTCGAATCACGTGGACGGGCGACGCCCGCCACCTGCGGTATCTCCAGTGGGCGATCTTCGCCGTCGACGCCGCCGTCATCGCGGTGACCACGACGCTCGCCCTCAACCTGCGCAGCCAACTCACCCTGTTCCCACACCGCGGCGACGTTGACTCCCTGGTGCGCCCGGCCATCGCCGTCGTGATCGGAGTCTGGCTGGTCTCGCTGCTGGCCCTGGGTTCCTACAGCCAGAAGCACCTGGGTGCCGGCACCGTCGAGTACCGCACCGTGATCAACGCGACCGTGGTGGCCGCCGCCCTGCTCGGCATCGGCGCCTACCTCTCCAACTACCCGCTGTCGCGTGCCTTCTACTTCCTCAGCTTCCTGATCGGCATCCCCCTGCTGGTGCTCGGGCGGCACCTGATGCGGCGTGCCCTGCACGGCGCCCGCCGCCGCGGGTCGATGCGAGTGCCGATGGTGATCGCCGGTCACCCGCGTGGGATCGACCACCTGGCCGCCGTCTTCCAGCGCGAACCCTGGATCGGCTACGACCTGATCGGCGCCCTCACCCACCCCGGTGAGCCGGCCCCCACGTCGGGCATTCCGGTGCTGGGCACGCCCGACGACGCTCTGCGGGCCGTGCGCAGCACCAAGGCGGACGCGGTCATCTTCGTCGAGGGATCGCTGCGTGGGGCCAACCACTTCAACGAGCTGGCCCGCGAGCTCGAACGCGAACAGGCCCGCCTGATCGTGATCCCGTCGCTGGCCGAGATCTCGTCCAACCGCGTCGACGTGCAGACCATCGCCGGGGTGCCGCTGATGACGGTGGCCAAGCCCCAGGCCGAGCGGGCCGGGCGCGGGCTCAAGCGCAGCTTCGACGTGCTCGCCGCCTCCGTCGCCCTGCTGCTGCTCAGCCCCGTCATGCTGCTCGCCATGCTCGCGATCAAGCTCGAGGACGGTGGCCCGGTCATCTTCCGCCAGCGCCGGGTGGGCCGCACGGGTGAGGTGTTCAACTGCCTGAAGTTCCGCAGCATGGTCGTCGACGCGGAGGCCCTCAAGCACACCCTGATCGAGCACGACGGCAACGGGGTGCTGTTCAAGCTGCGCCACGACCCGCGGGTCACGGCGGTGGGCCGATTCATTCGCCGGTACTCGATCGACGAGCTGCCCCAGTTGGTGAACGTGCTGAAGGGCGAGATGAGCCTTGTCGGCCCCCGACCGGCCCTGGAGCAGGAGGTCGACCACTACAAGTCCCACGTGCTGCGTCGCCTCGACGTGCGCCCGGGCATCACCGGTCTGTGGCAGGTGTCGGGCCGCTCCGACCTGAGCTGGAACGATGCGGTGCGCCTCGACCTGTACTACGTCGACAACTGGTCGTTCCTGCAGGACCTCACGATCCTGCTGCGCACCGTCTGGGCCGTCCTGCGCCCCAACGGCGCCTACTGAGCGACCACGGTCGTACGATCTGCGGTGACCCCGAGCCCGCTGGAGAGCCGTGAAGATCCCCGCTGGAGAGCCGTGAAGATCAACGTCGTGCATGCCCTGCCCACGGTCTCGCAGGCCTATGGGAAGGACTTCGACGGGTTCTCGGCCGCGCTCGAGGTGGTCGCCACCCGGCATGAGGTCGAGTGGCTGAACGTCCACCCGTACAACGCCGACGCCGCCGCCCAGCGGGCCCGCCTGCTCGACGCCGACTTCGTGCTCGTGCGCAGCGACTGGGGTTGGTATCCCGACGCGCTGTCCGCCGGCGCCCTGGCCCGCACCAACACCCCCTGCGGTCTGGTGATCGCTGGCTCGAGTCGTCCGCAGTCGTTCGTGCAGTCGTTGCGCTACGACGTGTTGTTCTACGAGACCCCCTGGTACGCCCCCCGCGTCGCCCGCCACCCCCTGGCCCTGCAGGGGCTCGCGGTCGATTCGCGGGTGATGCACGACCAGCACCGGGAGCGCGACATCGACTGGCTGTTCGTCGGTCGGATGGCATCGTTCAAGCGGCCCGAACGCCTGCTCGACAAGCAGGGGGTGCGGGTGGTGGCCGGCGATCTCAGCTCGGCGGATCCAGCCCAACTGCAGCACTTCCGGGCCGAGGGCGTCACCCTGATCGACCATGTGTCGCAGGCCGAGCTCGCCGACCTCTACAACCGTGCCCGGTCGGTGTTGGTGCCGTGTGAGCTGCAGGGTGGCGGTGAGCGAGCCGTGCTCGAGGGACGAGCCTGCGGCTGCCACGTCGAGGTGGCAGACGACAACCCCAAACTGGCCTCGCTGCTCGACCACCCCGTCGACGGGCACGAGCAGTACGCGGCCGTACTGCTCGACGGCATCGAACAGGTGATGGCCGGTCGGCGCACCAGCCATCGCGACAAGCTGCTGGGCGAGGCCGACCGGCTGCGCTGGGTGTTCACCGACAAGCTGCGGCGGTCCCCCGACACCGTGCGCATCCGCTGGCGCAACTGGCGGGCGGCCCGGGCATGAGCACTCCCGAGGTCAGCGTCATCGTCCCCGTGCTGAACGGCGCCGCCACGATCGGCGACCAGTTGGCCGCGCTCGCGCGCCAGACCGATGCGACCGACCGCAGGGTGCCAGAATTTGAGGTACTCGTGTGCGACAACGGCTCGACCGATGGCACGCGCGCACGGGTCGCCCAGTTCGCCGACCAGTTCGCCGCGCTGCGGGTGCTCGATGCCTCCGACCGGCGGGGTGCCGCCCATGCCCGCAACGTCGGCATCCTCGCCGCTCGCGGTCGAGTGGTGGCCTTCTGCGATGCCGACGACGTGGTGGCCGACGACTGGGTGGCCTCGATGGCCCGGTTCGTGGGCCCCGGGAGCATCGTCACCGGCTGGCTCGACTTCGCTCGGCTCAACGGGCCGCTCGGGGGCGGCCTCGAGAAAGACCTGGTCGAGGTCGCCGGCCACCTGCCGGGCATCGCTTCGGGCAACGTCGCCCTCGAGCGCGAGGCTGCGCTGGCCGTGGGCGGATTCGACGAGAGCTACCGCTACGCCGTCGAGGACATCGACTTCGGGTGGCGCGCGCAGCACCACGGGCTCACCCTGACCCGCGAACCGGCCGTCGTGAGTGTGCGGCTGCGCGCGGACGACGCCTCCGCCTTCCGCCAGCACCGCACCTGGGGCCGCGGCAACATCATGCTGCGCCAACGTCACCGGGAACGCCTCGGCAACGTGATGAGTGCGCGCTACTCCGCGAAGGCCCTGGTCACCACCTACGCACGGCTGCCCCTGCGTTGGCTCACCGCCTCCCGCGCGGGTCGGCGGGCGCTGGCGTCGGCCGCCGGCACCACGCTGGGCGAGTTCGAGGGCCACGTCATCTTCCGGTTGCTCGGCCGGATGCCCGCGCCGCTGTTGATCGGGCCCGCTTCACAGACCTCGGCCGGACCGTCATGACCCCCTCGCCGCTGGGGATCGCCCGGCAGACCAAACACCGGCTCGCGGAACGCCTGCGGCATGCACGCCTCGCCCGCACCCGGGCGCGACTGCGTGCACACTCGCTGGCCCACGAACCCGCGTGGGATCCCACCCTCTCGCCGCACCACTTCGTCAACCGTGACCCTCAGGTCGCACCGGAGTCGTGGCTGGGCGTCGAGGTTCCGCGGCGCATCTTCGTGTGCTGGACCGGTGACAATCCGCTGACACCGAACCGGGAGCGGGCACTCGCGAGCCTTCGTGCGGTGGCCGAGGTGCCGGTCGAGGTGGTCTCACCCGCCACGCTCGACGCCTGGATCGTGCCCGGGGCCCCCGTGCACGAGGCCTACGAACACCTGTCGCTGGTGCACCGCTCCGACTACCTGCGGGCCTACCTCATGCACCACCACGGGGGTGGCTACAGCGACCTCAAGCCCGCGCGTCATTCGTGGCTGCCCGCCTTCGACGCCATGGACGAGACACCTGACGCCATGATGCTCGGCTACCCCGAGGTCGACGGCCTGGCGGTCGCCGCCTCCCCGGAACCGCTGGGCCGCGAGCTGCGCCAGCACCACACCCACCTGCCGGGCATGTGCGCCTTCATCGCCCGCCCGGGCACGCCGTTGTCGACGATGTGGTGGGACGAGGTGACCCGCACCCTCGATCACCACCTGCCGGAGCTTCGCGCCCATCCGGGCGGGGTCTGGGGCGACGACCCGCTCTACCCACTGGAGTGGTTCGGCATACTCGGCACCATCGTGCAGCCCCTGGCCTTCCGTTTCCACGACCACGTGCTGCTGCGCGACGGGCTGACTCCCCAGCTCACCGACTACCGCTGACCGTGGCTCAGCTCGGGTCGCGCCGCCGAGCGGCGCGCAGGGAGGCGGCGAGCCGACGTAGCCGCGTTCGCGGGGCCAGGCGCCACCGGAGTCGTTCGAGGAGCGACCCCGACCGTTGGTGCTCGCGCAGGATCTCGGTGGCCCGACCCGGTTCGGGTCGCTCCAACTGGGTTCCGCCGACCCAGCCGGCGAGGTTGGGGCGCACCAGCCGCACACCGATGCGTGCCTCGCGGGCCCAGAAGCCGTAGTCGTCGGCCACCCAGTGGGGGCGACCCTGCAGCGCGGCCCAGTCCGCGTACCGGCGAGCGGCCCGCCGAGTGATGAGGTACAGACCGGCCCCCATGAGGTGCCCCTCGACCCGCCCCACCCGGTACTGCAGGGGCCGGTGCGCGGGGCCGACCGGCACGGCCAGGGCCGACAGCTGCGCCCATCGTTCGGAAGCCCCGAAGAAGTCGCGTCGTCCGGCCGCCCCGAACGGGTCGGCCAACACGACCACCCCGATGGGCCGCAGGCGTCGGACGAGTCGATCGAGCACCGCCTCGAAGTCGCGGCCCAGGAGGGCATCATCTTCGGCGACGACCATGAGATCCGTGTCGGCGCCGACCTCGTTCGCGAACGCGGTGACGACGCTCAGGTGGCTCAACACGCACCCCATCTCGCCGCCGGTGGCGGGCGATCCCACGCGCGCCACGAAGCGGTTGGTGTCGAACCGCTCCGCCGCCCGGCCGCCCCGGCCGTCGACCGCCCAGAACACCCGGAAGGACTCGCCCCCCGGGCAGGCCCGGAAGCTCTCGAGCCGGTTCTCGTCGGGCAGGGCGATGACGACCCGGTCGACCACCGCCGGTCGCGCACTCAGTCCCACAGTGATGCCAACCGGCGAGCCCGGTGGCCGAACGTGTGCTCGGCCAGGGTGCGGCGGCGTGCGGCCTCGCGCAGTGCGGCCATCCGGTCGCTCGAGGCGAGCACGTCGCGGGCGAGTCGTGCCAGCTCGTCGGGGTCGGTGAACACCAGCACTTCGCTCCCGGGTTCGTACAGGTCGGCCACGTCGGGTCGATCGACCAGCTGGACGGCCCCGACTCCGGCGGCCTCGAAGGTGCGCATGGTGAAACCGTCCTGGTCACCGTGCACGTTGAGGGTGGCCACACTGCCAGCCATCACCCGGTAGGCGTCGGCCAGGGGCAGGTCTCGCCCCCAGGGCAGGCCCACGGGCGAGGCCCGGAACGTGCGCGCGAGATCGACCGGGTGCGACGACCAGTCGCGGCCGAAGGCGCGCACGGGCATTCCGGCGGCCATCAGTGCTCGCAGGTACTCCTCGCGCCGGCCGTAGCGGGCACCGATGAAGGTGAAGGCCGGCACTCCGGTGACCCGGCTCGGGTCTGGTGTCAGGGTCGGGTCGAAGGCCAACGGAACGTGCTCAGCGGGCACCCCGGCCCGGCGCAGGTCGGCTGCGTCGTCGGCCGAGTAGGTGGCGATGGCAGCCCAGCTGCCGATGGTCGACGGGTCGTGGTGGGTGCGGCGCAGTTCGTCGTAGAGCCACATCGCGGGCCTCGCACCGAGGGTACGCACCTCCTGCCAGAAGTCGGCGGTGAGCGCATCCCCCCGCACGACCAGCACGACATCGGGCCGAGCCTCGCGCAGCGCGGCGATGGCGCGAGCCGTCACCAGTTCGTGGGAGAGGTGACGACGCTCCCCCCGCACCCGGGCCGGCAGTTCGTGCCGCAGCTTGTTCCAGACCTTCTCGCTGCGCGGGGCCGCGTCGTAGCAATGGGTGACGGTCTGGTAGCCGAGCTCGGTGAAGGCCCGCTCGATCGAGCGCCAGTAGCCGTGGAACGTGGGGCTGACCAGCAGCAACCGTCGGCTCATCAGGGCTGGCGCCCGATCGGCCGCGCCGGGATGCCCCCGACCACGGCACCGGCGGCGACGTCGCGGGTGACGACGGCGTTGGCGGCCACCGTGGCCCCGTCACCGATGGTCACCCCGCCGAGCACGACCACGTTCTGCCCGAGGAACACGCGATCCCCGATCACCACCGGGCCGGTGCCGCGCACGAGATGCCGGTTGCCGCGCTCGTGATCGGTCGAGGTGACCAGCACGTTGTCGGCGAAGACGCAGCCCGACCCGATGCTGACCGGGTCGATGGAATGCAGGTGGCAGCGGTGACCGATGTAGGTGTCGTCGCCCACCGACAGGGACGACGTCGGCCCCTCGGTCGCCAGCCAGGCACCGTCGCGAAGGATGGTGTTGGCCCCGATGGAGATCCGCTCGGTTCCGCTGAGGGTCAGCGGTGCGACGATCACCGTGCCGTCACCCAGGTGTGCGAAGGCGCGGCGCAGCAGGGGCATCGCCAGTTGCCACCGCCGGTACCGCAACCCCGGCAGCTTCTCGACAACCGTTCTGGCCAGGTTCGGCATCACCCGACCCTCCCGAACTCCAGCAACTGCTGCAGATAACCCCCGTAGCCGGACTTGGCGTAACGCCCCGCGAGCTCGCGCAGGTCCTCGTCCGACAGGAAACCCTGCCGCCAAGCGGCCTCTTCGGGGCAGCCGACCTGCAGTCCCTGTCGTGCCTGCAGGGTGCGGACGAAGTTGGAGGCGTCATTGAGGGAATCGAAGGTTCCGGTGTCGAGCCACGCCGTACCCCGCGGCAGCAGGGTGACGTGCAGTCGTCCGCGTTCGAGGTAGTGGCGATTGACGTCGGTGATCTCGACCTCGCCCCGCGCCGACGGGGTCAGCCCGCGGGCGATCTCGACCACCTCGTTGTCGTAGAAGTAAAGCCCCGGCACGGCGTGGTGCGAGCGGGGTTGGGCCGGCTTCTCCTCGATCGAGACGGCCAACCCGGTCTCGTCCACCTCGACGACGCCGTACGCGGTCGGGTCGGCCACCCAGTACCCGAACACCGCGGCCCCGTCGACGTCGGCCATGCGCGCCAACTGGGTGCCCAGGCCCTGCCCGTGGAAGATGTTGTCGCCCAGCACGAGGCAGACCTTCTCGTCCCCGATGAAATCGGCGCCGATGGTGAAGGCCTGGGCCAGACCCTTCGGCTCGGGCTGCACCGCATACTCGATGCTGATGCCGAACGACGACCCGTCGCCGAGCAACTGTCGGAACGCCCCCGCCTCGTGGGGGGTGGTGATCACCAGCACCTCGCGAATGCCGGCGAAGATCAGCGTCGACAGCGGGTAGTAGATCATGGGCTTGTCGTAGACCGGCATCAACTGCTTGCTGGTGCCCAGGGTGATCGGATGCAGCCGGGATCCCGTGCCCCCCGCAAGGATGATTCCCTTCATGCCCCCAGCATGGCAGAGGCAGCCCCGTTCCCGGCCATGACTACGCCTAGGATGGGCTCGTGACCGCGATCTTGTGCACCGGGGGGGCCGGGTTCATTGGCTCGAACTTCGTCCACCGTCGGCTGGCCACCACCACCGACACCGTGACGGTGCTCGACGCGCTCACCTACGCCGCCCAACCCAGTTCGCTGGAAGGTCTCGACCCCGAACGGTTCCGGCTCGTCGAGGGCGACATCACCGACGAGGCCCTCGTCGACGACCTGATCGCGGCCCACGACATCGTCGTCCACTTCGCCGCCGAGAGCCACAACGACAACTCCCTGAACGACCCCTCGCCTTTCATCCGGACGAATCTGGTGGGCACGTTCACCCTGCTCGAGGCGGTTCGTCGACACGGGACTCGGTTGCACCACATCTCGACCGACGAGGTCTACGGCGACCTCGAACTCGACGACCCCGCCCGGTTCACCGCCCAGACCCCCTACAACCCGTCCAGCCCCTACTCGGCCTCCAAGGCGGGATCGGACCACCTGGTGCGGGCCTGGGTGCGCAGTTTCGGCGTGCACGCCACCATCTCGAACTGCTCCAACAACTACGGCCCACGCCAGCACGTCGAGAAGTTCATCCCCCGCCAGATCACCAACGTGCTCGACGGCGTGCGCCCCCGCCTCTACGGCACCGGCCAGAACGTGCGCGACTGGATCCACGTCGACGACCACAACTCGGCCGTCGACCGCATTCTCGAGGCCGGCACCCCCGGTGAGACCTACCTGATCGGCGCCGACGGCGAGCTCAACAACACGACCGTCGTCGAGCTGATCCTCGAACTGATGGGTCAACCCCGCGACGCCTACGACCACGTCATCGACCGGGCCGGGCACGACCTGCGCTACGCCATCGACGCCAACCGGCTGCGCGACGAACTGGGCTGGTCGCCCGCCTACACCAACTTCCGCGACGGGCTGGCCGCCACCATCGCCTGGTACCGCGACCACGAGCACTGGTGGCGTCCACTCAAGGCCGCCACCGAGGCCAAGTACGCCACCACCGGTCACTGACGTGGGCACCCGATGAGCGACCTCAGTCTCGAGCCCACGGCCATCCACGGCCTGCTCGCACTGCACCTACCCCTGCACGGTGACAATCGCGGCTGGTTCAAGGAGAACTGGCAGCGCGCCAAGATGACCGCCCTCGGGCTTCCCGACTTCGGGCCGGTGCAGCACAGCGTCGCGCGCTCCGATCGCGGCGCCACCCGCGGCTTCCACGCCGAGCCGTGGGACAAACTGGTCAGCGTCGCCACCGGCCGCGTCTTCGCCGCCTGGGTCGACCTGCGCCCCGGGCCCGGTTTCGGCACCACGGTCACCCTCGAACTCGGCCCCGACACGGCCGTGTTCGTGCCCCGTGGCGTCGGCAACTCCTACCAGACGCTGGCCGACGGCACCGCCTACAGCTACCTGGTCAACGACCACTGGAGCGCCGAGGCGCGCGACCGCTACACCTACGTCAACCTGTTCGACCCGACCCTGGCAATCGACTGGCCGATCCCCGCGGACCAGTGCGAGATCTCCGACGCCGACCGCGCCCACCCGCTGCTGGCCGACGTCACCCCGATGACTCCGCGGCAGACGGTGATCATCGGCGCCGGCGGCCAACTCGGACGAGCGCTCGCACACCTGCTGCCCGACGCCCTCACCCCCACCCGCGCCGAACTCGACCTCGCCGATCCCACCAGCATCGACACCTTCGACTTCACCCGCGTCGACACCGTCATCAACGCCGCCGCCCACACCGCCGTCGACGCCGCCGAAACCACCGACGGTCGCCGCGACGCCTGGGCCACCAACGCCACCGGCGTCGCCCGACTCGCTGCCGCCTGCCGCCGGCACCGGCTGCGGCTGGTGCACGTCTCGTCCGACTACGTCTTCGACGGCGAGACCACCGAACACACCGAGGACGAACCGCCCACCCCGCTCGGCGTCTACGGCCAGACCAAAGCCGCCGGCGACCTGCTCGCCGCCACCGTCGACCAGCACTGGATCGTGCGCTCCAGCTGGGTGATCGGCGACGGCCGCAACTTCGTCGACACCATGGCCCGGGTGGCCGCCACCGGCGTCAGCCCGCAAGTGGTCGACGACCAAGTCGGACGACTGACGTTCACCACCGACCTCGCCGCCGGCATCGTCCACCTGCTCGACAGCGGCGCCGCCCCCGGCACCTACAACCTGACCAACACCGGCCCCGTCGTCAGCTGGGCCGACATCGCCGCGCGCGTCTTCGAGCTCTGCGGACGAGACCCAGGCGACGTGACCGGCATCACCACCGCCGCCTACACCGCCGGCACCACCGCCGCACCGCGTCCGAACCACAGCGCCCTCGCACTCGACAAACTCATCGCCAGCGGATTCACCCCCGCCCCCTGGGACGAACGACTGGTCGACCACCTGCGGGCGAACGGTCACCTCGACGGGGTGTCGCCATGACGCAGCCGGAGCGGAGTCGCCGGGTGCTGCTGGCCGCCCTCGACGGGCAGGTGACCCTCGAACTGCTCGACGGCGACGACCCGGCGGCCGACGACCTGTTGTGGCAGAGGCTGCTGCGGGCCTGGTCACGCTGCCTCGTCGACGGCGAGCTCGCGGACGACGCGGGATCGGCCGGTCAACGGGTCACGGTGCGCCTCGGACGGCACGACCCGTTCCCCAACGATGCCAACCGGGTGCAGGGAACCGACCCCGACCCGCTGATGCAACTGGTCACCCAGCAGGTCACCCATGCCTTCATCGAGCAGCAGGTGGGGCGGCTGTTCCTCGCCCATGCCGGCGGCGTCACCCACCCCGTCACGGGAGCGTCGCTGGTGTTCATCGCGCCCGGCGGCACCGGCAAGACCACCCTCGCCTGCACCCTCGCGCGCCAGTACGGCTACCTCTCCGACGAGACCGTGGGCATGCGCACCGACGGCACCATCGCCGCCTACCCGAAGCCGTTGTCACTGCGCGGCACCGATCCCCACAAGGCCGAAACCAGCCCCGACGACCTCGGGCTGTTGCCGGCCCACGCGACGCCGTGGCTCGCGAAACTGGTGGTGCTCGACCGAGTCGCCCTGGCTACTTCCGGCGTGCGGGTGAGCCCGCTCGCGACCCTCGACGCCATTGAGGCGATGGCGTCGCAGACCTCGTCACTGGGCCGCCTGCCGCGGGCCCTGCACGTCGTCGCCGACCTGCTCGCAAGCACCGGTGGAGCCGAACGCTGGACCTACACCGAGCACACCGACCTGCTCGACCGGGCGGCCACCCTGCTGGGCGGCCGACCGTGACCACCCGCACCCAGACTCCCGCCGAGCGGTGGACCGTGTCGTCCACCTTCAACGACCTGCTGGTCGTCGACGACCGCGCCCTGGCGCTCACCCTCGACCACCTGCTCTGGGTGGGTCCCGTCGCGTGCGTGCTGATAGAGGAGTGCGCGGCCGGCCCGCGCGACCTGACGCGGTTGGCCGAGGTCTGCCGCGAGGCCTTCGGCGAACCCCCCGGCGGTGGTCTGCTCGAAGCCGTGGCCGGTCAGGTGGCCGAGCTGGTGGAATCGGGGCTGCTCCAGCGGGTGGGCCCATGACCAGCGACGTGCCCCTGCCCACTGAGTTTCCTGCGCCCACTGAGGTACCTGCGCCCACTGATGTACCCGTGCCCATCGGCCCCCGGGTGCGACTGATGCACGCCTACCTGCAGTCGGTCGCGGACGAGGCCGGTGTCGACGTGCTGCACGTCAAGGGGCCCGCCCTGCACACCGAACTACTGCTGCACAGCGCCCGCGGACGGCCCGAGCCGCGGCAGTCGACCGATGCCGACGTGCTGGTGCGCCCCGATCACGCCCAGCGGTACCTCGATGCCCTGCGGCGACACGGCAGCGAGCAGCGCAGCCGGTTCGACACCGGCTCGCCCTTCGAACACGCGGCGAACATCTGGCACCCGCTGCTGGGTCATGCCGACGTGCACCGCCACTACCCGGGGATTGGGGTGCGGCCGGGCGAGGCGTTCGCGGCATGGTGGTCGCGCCGCGAGAGCATCGAGATCGCCCACCGCGCCTGCTCCGTTCCGGCCCTCGACGACCAGCGGCTGTTGCTGCTGTTGCACGCCGCACGATCGCAGGGCGCGAACCAGGGAGACGTGGTGCGCGCCTGGCACCAGGCCGACGCCCTCGACCAGGAGCGGGTGCGCGACCTCGCGCACGAGCTCGACGCGACGGTGGCCCTGGCGGCCGCCATCGGCGAACTCGACCAGCACCGCGAGGCACCCGAATACCTGTTGTGGAAGCAGTTCTCGTCGGTCGAACCACACAGCCGCTCGGCCGAATGGCGGGCCCGGCTGCGGGCGGCTCGTACCCCCTGGCAGGCGGCGTCGGTGCTGGTGCGGGCCATGCGACTGAACACCGACCGCCTGGCCCTCGACCTCGGGCGCACGCCGACCGCCGACGAGGTGCGTCGGGCTCGCCGGGAGCGCCGCCGGCGGGCGTTCGCCGAACTGTTCGGACGGGAGCGCCCATGACCGCCCGCCGCAGCCTGGGGCCCGCCCACGACGATCCGGTCTGGCGCGTGCACCCCGACACCGCCTGGCACCTCGACCCCGCCTCGGGTGCCGTGCACGCCATGCGCATGCCCGACGGACGCCCCGTCACCCTGGAGGACATCGCCGCCCTCGTGTTCACCGACGTCGCCGCGGGGGACGACCCCGTGGCCGCCTGCCTCGAGCGCTGGCCCGACGAGCCCGGGGTGGCCGAGACCACGGCCGCCTTCGTCCGCGAGTTGGTCGAGGCCGGGGTACTCGAGGAGATCGGGGTGCTGGAGGAGGCCGACCGCCCCGCGGCCGGGCCCGCGCCCTCGGAGCCCGTGAGCACGACCCGGGTGGTCTTCGTCTGCACCGCCAACATCTGCCGCTCGGCCTATGCCCAACACCGGGCCCACCGGGCGGGACTGGCCGGGGTCTCGTTCTCGTCGGCGGGCACCCAAGCGCTGGTCGGTCAGCCCATGGACCCGCCGATGACGCTCGCCCTCGGCGAGAACGTGCCGCACCGCGCCCGACAGCTCACCCGCGAGGTGGCGGAGTCGTCCGACCTGATCCTGACGATGTCGCGCACGCATCGCAGCTGGGTGTTGGACGAATGGCCCCACCTGGCGCAGCGCACGTTCGTGCTCGGCCACGCGGCCCGCGAACTGGCGACGCTGCCGCCGGGATCGTCCGTCGACCAGGTGCGCGAACACCTCTGGACCCACCGCACCCGCCACGCCGACGACGACGTCGCCGACCCCTACGCGCGCGGCCAGGCGGCGGCCGACGCGTGCGGACGACGGATTGACGCCCTGCTCGAACCGGTGCTGACCGCTCTCAGCGGCGTCGCTGGACGAGGGCGTTGATCGCCGCGGCGCACCCCTCGGGATCGGTGACGGTGACGCAGGCATCGCGCGCCTCGGCACGGGTCACCAACACGGCCTGACCGCGGGAGGTCACCAGCCCGAGACCGCGGCGCCCGAAGCGGATGCCCCAGCCGCCGAAGTCGCCGAGCGGCTCCACATGGTCGACCGTGGCCGAACGAATCTGATCGAGCGGCACGTTGAGCCAGGTGATTCGGCCGGCGGTGGCCCGCAGCCCGCGCTGGTCGACGGTCACGTCGCACCGCAGCATCACGAACAGCAGCCCCATCACCACCGTCAACACCAGCATGAACACCGCCATGCCCCACACGCGGGTCACCACGGCGAAGACCAGGAAGCCGGCGATGGGCAGCAGCCCCAGGAAGGGCACGACATACATGGCCGCTCCGGTGCGGGTCTGGCCGCGCCAGACGATGGCGACGTCGTCGGCCACGTCGAGCACCGGAGCACCCGGCGGCAGCGGGCCGGGGCCGGCCACCGGCTGGGGCTCGCGCTGCTTCAGCTTCCACAGCACGGCGGCCACCACCACCCCCACGACGATGCCCGCGACGAGCCCGAGCACGAGCTCGAAGCCAAGTTGGCTCTGCCCGTCGTTGCCCGCCTGGCTGGCGACCAGACCGTTGGTGCCCACGCCCAGGAAGGTCGCCATGCCGCTGGCGAGCGCTGGCAGGGCCACCCGTTCACGCACCCAGACGGCCAGCGCCATCACCACCGCCACGGTGGCCGCCGTGATGGCACCGTTGCCGATCAGTGCCGAGGTCACCGACGCCCACGCGTCGGGCGCTCCCTTGGCGCCCCAGTGGATGGCGACCCGGTCGCCCAGTTCCTCACGCAATGACCACACCCAGGCGGTCGTCAAGGCCAGCACCGCGGCGAGCACGACCAGTGGGACGACCACCGCCCGCACGGCGGAACCGGAGGTGGAGGGGGCGTCGGCGCTCATGGCGTCAGTCTAGGTGTCCGGGCCGAGCCCACCTCGCGGGGCTCAACGCCCCGGATCCTCAGCGAGCCCTGATCATCACTGTGCGGGGATCCTGGTGAGCCGCACCACCAGCGCGCGGTGGTCGGAGCGGGGCTCGTCCAGCACCCATCGACCACCGATGCGCCAGTGGGTGGGGTCGACGACGACGTGGTCGATCGCGGCCCCCGCCCACGACGGCAGTCGCCGCGGCCACGTGCCCCAGCCGCCCGCCCCGTCGAGGGCGTTGACGTGGTCACCGAAGTCGAGGGTCTCATGGTCGACCGTCGCATTGAAGTCGCCGGCCGCGATGACGTGGTCGCTCGACCTGATCTCGGCCGTGATCTGCGTGGTCGTGCGCTGCCACCACTCCTTGAGGTAGTGCCGGTTCTGGGCCGAGTCGAGCGGCCAGGGTTGCGGCGGCGGGGTGGCGTGCACCGTCATCAACCGCGGGCCGTCATGCCCCACCGGGTCGGCGATCACCAGCCCCCTGATGTCGGTGTCGGTGAGCCGGTACTCCCCCATCGCGGACGACACCAGCATCGCGTTCGGCCACGGGTTCGAGGTGGCGAACACCTGCCATGACCCCAGCCCGGCCGCCTGCAGGTCGGCGGCCAGCTCGCGACTGTAGGGGGCCTCGGCCTCGGGCATGGCGATCACGTCGGCCCCCGAGTCGCGCACGTGCTCGACCATGGTGGCCACCGGGACCTCGTCCCACAAGGTGTTGAGCGACAGCAGGGTGATCTCGCCGGAGTTTTCGGGGTGGGTGGCGAGCTGGCCCCACGTCACCCGGGCGCTCCCATCGAGACCGCGGGAGGCCAACACCGCGAGGTTGCCGACCGTGAACAGGGCCAGCACCAGCAGCAGAGCGAGCGCCGTGACGCCGGGGCGCCGGCGCCGGGCGAGGGCCACCACGGCCGTGGGCAGCCCCACCACCAGCAGGCAGGCGACGCCAGCGGCGGCCATCGCTCCCCGGAAGGCGACGATCTGACCCAGCGGGTTCACCATCGACCAGCCGAACAGTCCGGGGGCGCCGACGACCAGCAGGGCGGCGGCCACGGCGATCACCAGCAGCGCGCCGAGACCTTTCGCGACGGCGTTCACGCCTCGACTGGTGCGCGCTCGTGCTCGGGTTCCGCCGAGGCACCGAGGCGGCGGTCGAGCAGCCACAGCAGGTGACCCACGAGGGCCAGGGCCACGGCCAGACCCACCAGCCACAGGGCGACGCCCCCCACGCCGAGCGCGTCGACGTCCATGAAGTGGTAGGGCACCTTGGTGTCGGCGGCGAACCGGCCACCCAGCCCGGAGTAGGTGAACGCGAAGATCACGTAGACCAGCGGGAACGGCAGCCACAGCCACGGGTCGGTGCGTCGCACCCGGCCGTGGGGCACGAAGGCGACGAAGTCGATGATCAACAGCAGCGGCGTGAACAGGTGCACCAGGTTGTCGGTGAGGGTGAAGGCGGTGCTCGTACCGGGCTGGGAGAAGCTCGCGGGCATCAGCACCACCATGTAGATCAGCAGCGTGATGCCGATCGCCATGGCCACCGCGGCCGAGAAGCGCGGTGAGGGCGTGCTGGTGCCGTGGGGCCCCCGACGACGCAGGTCGACGATGGTGGTCACCACCAGCACCGCCATCCAGACCAGGCACAGCAGGTTCGACATCACGGTGTAGTAGAGGAAGGCACGCGGCAGGAACTCGGGTCCGGCGACGCCCGAGACCCGCAGGATGCCCGTGGCGATGACCAGCAGCGCGGCAGCGCGAAAGGCGAGCGCCCACGGGCGCGAGGTGATCGGCACGCGCTCAGCCTAACCCCCGGCGCCTCGTCCGCACTCGGGCCGGCTCAGGCGAAGCGGCGCAGGCCGGGAACCCGGCTGATCACCGGGCGCACGAAGTCGTCGACCTCGGTGATGTGGAAGAGCTTGGCCAGCCCGAAGTAGGCCACCAGGAAGACGGTTCCGGCCGCCACGAGGCGCAGCACCTCGATCAGCAACTGGTCCCCGAGCGCCCCCAGCGCGGTCGAGACCCCCCAGCACATCAGGCCGGCACACACCGAGACGAAAACCACTCGCACATACAGCCGGACGGTGCGCTCCAACCCGATCCGCCCGAGGTCGCGGCGGGCCACCAGCACGAACGCGAGTCCGGCCACCGTGTTCGCCACGGTCATGCCGAGACCGGTCATGGCGACGGCCCAGCGGGCGGGCACGAGGAAGGCCGCCAGCGCGAAGCCCACCTGCACTCCCGTCAGCAGCGCCTGCAACCAGAGATTCTTGCGCCCCTCTTCGCGGGCGAAGCAGTACCGCTGCTGCAGGGTGGTCACCCCGAAGGCCATGGTGCCCACGGCCATCAGCGCCAGGATCCACGCCTCCTGACTGGCCTCGAGCGGTGTCAGGCGCGGGAACAGCACCCGGAAGATCGGGTAGGCCAGAGCGATCATGCCGGCGCTCATTGGGAACACGGCCACGGCGGGCAGTTCGAGCCCCTGCCGCAGCAGCGAGCGCTGCTGGCGCACGTCGTCGTCGTGGGCCGCACGGCTCATCCGCGGGAACAGCGCGGTCAGGATCGAGGTGGTCACGAAGCTGTGCGGCAGCATGAAGATCAGGAAGGCGTTGTCCCGCGCCAACAACCCGGGCACGTCTCCGTTCTCGCCGCGCACAGTGTTGATCACCCACTGCACCGCGATGCCGCCCAGCTGGGCCAGCAGCAGGGCCGAGAAGGTCCACCCCAGCATGCGCGAGGCCGAGCCGAAGCCTCGTCCCCGCAAACCGAACCGCGGTCGGTACCGGAACCCACCCCGGACGAGGGGGATCACCAGCGCCAGCCCCTGCACGACGATGCCCGCCGTGGTGGTGCCGGCCAGCACCCACACCATCGGCCACGTCCAGACGGCCTCGCTGCCCTGCCGACCCCAGGTGACCAGGAAGTAGACCAGCCCGCCGATCTGCACGACGTTCGCGAGCACGGGGGTCCACATGAAGGCAGCGAACTGGTCGCGCGCGTTCAGCACCTGCCCGAGCACGGCGTACAGCCCGTAGAAGGCGATCTGCGGCAGGCACACGTAGCCGAACATCACCGCCAACCGGTACTCGTCGGGGGGCAGGTTCGAGGTGGCGCGAATCAGCAGCGGGGTGAGCACGGTGGCAACCACCGCCGCGGCGAGCACCAGCAGCAGGGCGGCGGTGATCAGCCGGTCGACGAAGTCGCGCCCCCCGTCGGGGTTCTTCATCGCCTTGGTGATCTGCGGGATCAGGACGGCGTTGAGCACCCCGGCCGACAGCAGGATGTAGATGTAGTTGGGCAGCGTGTTGGCCACCTGGAAGGCGTCGGCGCCCAGCGAGATGCCGACGCAGGCGGTCAGCAGCGAGGCCCGCACCATGCCGAGCACACGGCTCACCATCGTGCCAGCGGCCATGACGGCGGAGGCTCGTCCGATCGACGGCTCGGAACCCCGCTCAGCCATGCATCACCTGCTCAGACATGCGGCCAAGGGTAGCGGCCCGTGCGCGCGGGCCCCGGCGTTCAGCGACCGGTGCCCCCGTAGACGACCGCCTCGCCGTCGGCGTCGAGCCCGAACGCGGTGTGGGCGGCCCGCACGGCATCGTCGACCCGCTCGGCCGAGACGACCACCGAGATGCGGATCTCGGAGGTGGAGATCATCTGGATGTTGATGCCCTCGGCGGCCAGCGCCGAGAAGAAACGAGCCGTCACTCCGGGATTGGAGCGCATGCCCACCCCGACGACCGAGACCTTGCCGATGCCGTCGTCGAAGAGCACGTCGGTGAAGTCGATGTCGCCCTGGGCGGCGCGGAGCGCGTCGATGGCCGTGCGACCGTCGGAGGCAGGCAGGGTGAAGCTGACCTCGGTGCGGTTGGACGAGATGTCCGACACGTTCTGCACGATCATGTCGACGTTGATGTTGGCCTTGGCGACGACATCGAAGATGCGCGCGGCCTGGCCCACCTGGTCGGGAACGCCGACGACGGTGATCTTGGCCTCGCTGCGGTCGTGGGCGACGCCCGAGATGATGGTCTGTTCCATGGCGGTCTCCTTGGAGATGTCGGCGGCGTCCTTCACCCAGGTGCCGGGCTTGTCCGAGAACGAGGAGCGAACGTGCACGGGCACGTTCTCGCGGCGGGCGTACTCCACGCAGCGCAGGTGCAGGATCTTGGCGCCGTTGGCGGCCATCTCGAGCATCTCCTCGTAGCTGATCTCGGGAATGCGACGGGCGCCCGGCACGATGCGCGGGTCGGCGGTGAAGACACCGTCGACGTCGGAGTAGATCTCGCAGTACTCGGCCTCGAGGGCGGCCGCCAGCGCCACGGCGGTGGTGTCGGAGGCGCCTCGTCCGAGCGTGGTGATGTCCTTGGTGTCCTGGCTGACGCCCTGGAAGCCGGCGACGATGACGATGTTGTCGTCGTTGAGCGCCTCCTGGATGCGGCCGGGAGTGATCTTGGTGATGCGGGCATCGCCGTGGGTGCCGGTGGTGATCACGCCCGCCTGCGAGCCGGTGTAGCTCTTGGCCTTCAATCCGAGGTCGCTCAGGGCCATGGCGAGCAGGGCCGCGGACTGGCGCTCGCCGGTGGTGAGCAGCATGTCGAGCTCGCGCGGGTGCGGCTGGGGGCTCACCTGCAGCGCGAGATCCATCAGTTCATCGGTGGTGTCGCCCATGGCCGAGATCACGATCACGACGTCGTTGCCGGCGCGCTTGGCGGCGCTGATCCGACGGGCGACGCGCTTGATCGAATCGGCGTCCGCCACCGACGATCCACCGAACTTCTGGACGACTCGTGCCATCACACCTCCTGGGTCTCGGGCCACTGTAGTCAGCGCCGCCGAGGACGGGTGCGCTCGTCCGTCAACTGGCGACGCGCACGCGCTTGCCGGTCTGGGCGCTCTGCACGACCGCATCGACCACGCGGGACGAACGCAGGCCATCGGCGAACGTCGGCAATCCCTCGCGCTCCTCGCCGCGGATGACCGCGTAGGTGTCGGCCACGAAGGCGTCGAAGCACTCGGCATACCCCTGGGCGTGCCCCGCGGGCAGCACCGAGAGCCGGCGCTGCTCCTCCGAACCCACCCGTGGGTCACGCCGCACGATGTGCTCGGCGTCGAGGGTGCCCAGCCAGATCGTCTCGGGTGACTCCTGGTCGAACACGGCCGAGCGGTGCTCGCCGTCGAACTCGAACCAGAGCCGGTTCTTGCGGCCTGCCGAGACCTGCGAGATGGTCGCGGTGCCGAGCACGCCCGTCTGGGTGCGGAAGACGATCGAGGCCACGTCTTCGGTGGTGACGTCGATGCGCTCCCCCTCGGCGCCGCCCGGTTTCGGTCGGCTGGGCACCGTGGTGGCGATCTCGGACGAGAGCGACTCGATGCGCTCGCCCGTGACGAACTCCATCAGGTCACACCAGTGCGAACCGATGTCGGCGAAGGCCCGCGAGGGGCCGCCGGCGGCCGCGTCGACCCGCCAGCTGGTGGCCTGGCGCGAGAGCAGCCAGTCCTGCAGGTAGGAGCCGTGCAGCAGTTGCCATCGTCCGAACTCGCCCTTGCGCACCCGGGCGCGAATCTCGCGCACCAGCGGGTGGAAGCGGTAGACGAAGGGCACGGTGGCGATCACGCCGGCCCGGTTCGCCCAGTCGACCATCTCGTCGGCCTCGGTGGAGCTGACCGACATCGGCTTCTCGCAGATCACGTGGGCACCGGCGTCGATGGCGGCCTTCACCTGCTCGGCATGCAACCCGTTGGGCGTGCAGACGTGCACCACGTCGGGCTGCAGCCGGGCGAGGTCGTCGAGCGAGTCGAGGGCGGGCACGCCCCACTTGTCGGCGGCGCGGCGAGTGGTCTCGGGTCGTCCGGCGAGCACCCCCACGATGTCACCCGCCGCCAGGATGGAGGCTCGCCTGTGCACGGAGCCGATCATTCCGGCTCCGATGATGACCGACCTCAGGCGCACGTCCATGGGCGACCTCTCCACTGGGTGTGACCTCGCGGTCATGGCATGGCGAGCGGCCTCGAACTGAGCGGCCGTTCAGTGGGTACACCCCACCACATCGGGGGTGTCAGCGAAAGGTACCTCGGACGGTTCCGGAACCCGGAGACCATCCTTGCCCTCCGGGGGCCCCACCCGGCCTGCCTGCACGTGGTCAGATTCTCGGTGGCGCACCGGGGGTGGGTTGCGTAGCGTGCCCGGGGTCGGACCCGTCGGATACGCGCGGGTCGACGGTCGCCGTGCTCCGCACGGTCGCCCTCCCGCCCGTCCACCAGAGAGGAAGCCCGGTGCTGCCACGCCGCTTCACGATCGCAGAGTCGAGCCACCGCATTCTCGATCCGTTCACCCCCGAGAAGCTGGGGGTGCTGGGCTCTGCCATCGGTCTGCGACCCGGCACCACCGTGCTCGACCTCGCATGCGGCAAGGGCGAAATGCTCTGCCAATGGGCCACCGACCACGGTGTCCGTGGGGTCGGGGTCGACCTCCACCCTCCGTTCGTGGCCGCCGCCCGGCAGCGGGCGCTGGAGCTGGGCGTCGCCGATGCCGTCACCTTCGTCGAACAGGACGCGTCCGGGTTCGAGGCCGACCCTGCGGTGGACGTGGCCGCCTGCTGCGGCGCCACCTGGATCGGCGGCGGGGTGGTGGGCACGCTCGCGCTGCTGGAAAGGTCCCTGCTACCGGGCGGAATCGCTCTGGTCGGGGAACCCTACTGGCGCGAGCTTCCCCCCGACGACGAAGCGGTACGGGGCTGCCACGCGACGTCGGTGGACGACTTCCTCACCCTCGACGGGCTGATCACCCGGGTGCAGGGCGCCGGCTGGGACGTGGTCGAGATGGTGCACGCCGACGAGCACAGCTGGGACCGGTACGTGGCCGCCCAGTGGCTGAACCTGAGGCGGTTCATCGACGCCCACCCCGGCGACGAACTGGTGCCCGAACTGCGGCTCGAACTCGACACGGCTCCCGCAAACTACGCCCGCTACCAGCGCCGCTTCCTCGGGTGGGGTGTGCTGGCGATGATGAAGCGCTGAGCCCCGCGAGGGGTCTTTGTTCCAGTCGTGCCGGGGTCAGCACCGGGCGGTCGGTTTGTCAGGGCTGGCCGGTGGGTGGCTCGTTCACGGAGCTGTCGGACGACCGCGGACGCGGCTCGGTCTCGACCGGGTCGTACTCGTTCTCGCCCCCGTCAACACCCGCCTCGGCCACGCCACCCCGCGTCGGGGCGTCAGCCTCGATCGGTTCGGTGGAGCTCGGGTCGACGGGCTCGGTGGGCTGCGTGGGGACGGTCGGCTGGGTGGGCTGCGTGGGGACGGTGGGCTGGCTCGGATCCGTGGTCTGGTCCGTGGTCTGGTCCGTCGGGGCCGGCTGGGTCTCCTGACCTCCCTGGTTGTTGGGCAGGCCCAGCTGCTGCTCGACGAAGTCACCGGCCTTGTCGATGGCACCCGAGTACTTTCCCCCGGTGCGGGCGTCGATGGCGTCCTCGATCTTGTCGATCACGCTGCGAGTCTGGTCGGGGTGTTCGCGGGCGTAGTCCTTGGCCTGCTGGCCGGCCTTGTCGATGTCGGCGCGCGAGATCGACTGCGGTTCGTTGCTCATCGGTTCTCCTCAATCGGGGGGCGGGCCCGTCGTCCGATCGTGGAACCTCGGCGGGACTCGTCGATCGGGTGCGGGGTGGCCCTTGCCGCCAACCTAACCCAGGCCGGTGGCCCCCCGTCGGAGTTGGTCGACGGCGGCACTAGGCTGACCACATGTCTGACGTGCCCCAGAGGATCGGCGACACCGAGCGCGACAAGGCGGTCCAAGAGCTGCAGGCCCACCACGCCGCGGGTCGGCTCGACCTGAGCGAGTTCGAGGAGCGGATGCAGCGGGCGCTGCAGGCCAAGACCATGGCTGACCTCAGGCCCCTGTTCGTTGACCTCCCCACGACCGACTTCGCCAGCACGGCAGGCGTCAGTGCCGCGCAGGCACTGGCCGTGCCGCGGGAGGCGACGGCGGTGTCGTCCGAGGCGACCCCGAAGCAGCCGACCACGTCGGCCCAACGGACCGCGCGATTGGTGACCGGCCTGATGTGGCCGGCCGCGCTGATCATCAACTTCGCCTTCGGGTGGGAGTGGTGGTGGCTGATGCTGGTGCCGGTGTTCGTGATGCCGGTCATTCTGAACTCGTTCGGCATCGAGGACCGTTCGGGCCGCCGCAAGGTGCACGGCGACCATCGCGGGAACCGTCGGGAGATCGAATGACCTCCGCCGATCCGTCGACCACGATCGGCTGGGGCATCGTGGGCACCGGCCGGGTGAGTGCGACGATCCTGGCTGACCTGCGGATGGTCGACGGAGTCCGGGTGGTCGGGGTGGCCTCGCGCAGCCTCGAGCGCGCCCGGGCCTTCGCCGACGAGCACGACCTCGACGAGGCCTTCGACTCGGTCGAGGCCTTGGCGGCGCACCCCGACGTGCACGTGGTCTACGTCGGCACCCCGCAGGCGCAGCACCGCAAGGCGGCCTTGGCGGCGATCGGTCAGGGCGCGGGCGTGGTCGTCGAGAAGTCGTTCGCGGCGACGTTCGAGGGAGCCGACGAGATGGTGCGGGCGGCCCGAGACGCCGGCGCCTTCTGCATGGAGGCGATGTGGACCCGCTTCCACCCGGTGATCGCGCAGGCCCACGCGCTGATCAACGCCGGCGAGATCGGCGAACTGCGCAGCATCCAGGCCGATCTCTACGCGCCGCGGGAGTTCGACCCCGACGACCGGTTGTTCAACCCGGCCCTCGGCGGTGGCGCCATGCTCGATCTGGGCGTCTACGTGATCAGCGTGGCGACGGACTTCCTCGGTCACGCCGAGGCGATCCACACCTGGGGGTCGAAGCTGCCCAACGGTGTCGAGGGTCAGGCCACGATGGTGCTCGACCACGGCAACGGCCGGCATTCGAGCCTGATGATCGCCCTGACCGCCGCCGGCCCCGGGCGGATGGTGCTGATGGGCACCGAGGGGCACCTGGAGATCCTGCCCCGCTTCCACCACTCCCCCGGGTTGGTGCTGCGCCGCACGGGGGAACCCGCCCGCGATTTCCCCTGCGAGGGCCTGATCGGCAAGGGCTACGCCCACGAGTTCGCCGCGGTCACCGAGGCCCTCCGCGAGGGTCGCACCGAGTGCGAGCGGATGCCGCTGGCCGACACCCTGCACGTGCAGGGTCTGATGCAGCGGGCCCTGGGCGACCTCGGCATCGTCCACCACGACGACTGAGAACCCTGCCCCCTCGTTGGGGCACCATCACCGCCACAACCCGAACGCGGGCTCGTTCGACTGCCTT
This sequence comes from Aestuariimicrobium soli, assembly GCF_051192575.1. Classification (NCBI taxonomy): domain Bacteria; kingdom Bacillati; phylum Actinomycetota; class Actinomycetes; order Propionibacteriales; family Propionibacteriaceae; genus Aestuariimicrobium; species Aestuariimicrobium soli. The sequence goes on from NZ_JBPJSQ010000006.1 coordinate 204,054, forward strand.
CTCAGGGGGTCGAACGAGCCCGCGTGCGGGTTGTGGAGGCGGTCAGGCCTTGGTGACGCGCACCGCCAGGCCCAGATCGGCCTCGCGCACCCAGTCGTCGCCGCTCGAGTCCTGCTCCGAGACCGTGGTGGCGAGCACCTCGTCGGCGATCAGTGCCTGGTGCTCGCGCACCGCGGCGGCCAGGTCGTCGGACTCGGCCGACCACGCCAGCGAGATCCGGTCGGAGACGTCGAGGCCGGAACCCTTGCGGGTCTCCTGCACGAACCGGACGACCTCGCGGGCCAGCCCGGCCGAGACCAACGCGGGCGTCAGCTCGAGGTCGAGCGCAACCGTCTCACCCTGCTCGTTGACCACACTCCAGCCCTCGCGCGGGCGCTCGGTGACGATCACCTCATCGGACGAGACCTCGGTGCCGCCCTCGAAATCGACGGTGGCCACCCCGGTCGCCGCCAGCGAGGCCGCCAACTGGGCGGCATCGGCCGCGGCGATCGCCTGAGCCACCAGCGGCGTCTGCTTGCCGAAGCGCTTGCCCAGCGCCCGGAAGTTGCCCTTGGCCGAGTGGTCGACGAGATCTCCGGCCGAGGCGAACGACTCCACGGCCTCGACGTTCAACTCGGCGCGGATCTCGGCCAGCAGCTCCTCGTCCAACTGCGCGAAGGCCTGCGACGGCACCAGGATGCGTGACAGCGGCTGCCGGGTCTTCATCTTCGACTCGGCGCGCGCCGACCGGCCCAGCTCGACGAGCCGGCGGGTGACCGTCATGGCCCGCGCCAACGACGCATCCTCGTCGGTGCCCGCGGCGGCAACCGGCCAACTCGACAGGTGCACCGAGGCGGGTGCACTCGGGTCGGTGGCGACCACCAGGTCTTGCCAGACGCGCTCGGTGACGAAGGGCATCAGCGGCGCCATCAGCTGGGTGAGGGTGACCAGCACCCGGTGCAGCGTCGACAGCGCGCCCAGATCTCCGTCCCAGAACCGGCGGCGCGAGCGACGCACGTACCAGTTCGAGAGCACGTCGATGAACTCCGCCAGCTCCGATCCGGCGCCCTGGGTGTCGAAGTTCTCGAGCCGCTCGGTGACGTCGGCGACCAGTTGGTTGAGCGAGGCCGTCAGCCAGCGGTCGAGCACGTGGGTCGGCTCGGCCAGCCCGTCGGCGGGCGACCACTGGTTGGCGCGGGCGTACAGCGCCTGGAAGGCCACCGTGTTCCAATAGGTCAACAGCACCTTGCGGACGACCTCCTGCAGCGCGGTGTGACCCACGCGACGAGCACTCCACGGCGAACCGGAGGCCGCCATGAACCACCGGACCGCGTCGGCACCGTGCTCGTCCATCAACGGGATGGGCAGCAGGATGTTGCCCAGGTGCTTCGACATCTTCTTGCCGTCCTCGGCCAGGATGTGGCCCAGGCAGAGCACGTTGGAGTACGAGCTCTGGTCGAACACCAAAGTGCCGATCGCCATCAGCGTGTAGAACCAGCCGCGGGTCTGGTCGATCGCCTCGCAGATGAAGTCGGCCGGGTAGGCCTTCCGGAAGGCCTCGACCGACCCCTCGGCGTGGGGGTAGCCCAGCTGCGCGAACGGCATCGAGCCCGAGTCGAACCAGGCGTCGATCACCTCGGGCACGCGCCGGTAGGTGCCCTCCTCGCCGGGCAGGGTGAAGGTGATGTCGTCGACGAAGGGGCGGTGCGGGTCGAGGGACGACTGGTCCTCACCGGTCAGCTCCGACAGCTCGGCGAGCGAGCCCACGCAGACCAGCTTCGAGGGGTCGGCGTCGTTGCGCCAGATGGGCAGCGGAGTGCCCCAGTAGCGGTTGCGCGACAGGGCCCAGTCGATGTTGTTGTCGAGCCAGTCGCCGTAGCGGCCGTGCTTGATGTTCTCGGGGTACCAGGTGGTGTTCTCGTTCTCGCGCAGCAGCTCCTCGCGGCGCTGCGTGGTGCGGATGTACCACGAGGGCTGGGCGTAGTAGAGCAGCGCGGTGTGGCAGCGCCAGCAGTGCGGGTAGCTGTGCTCATAGTCGACCTTCTTGAACAGTCGGCCGCGCTCGCCCAGGTCGGCGACCAGGGTGGTGTCGGCGGTCTTGAAGAAGACGCCACCGACCAGCGGGAGCTCGGCCTCGAAGGTGCCGTCGGGGCGCACCGGGTTGATCATCGGCAGGCCGTAGGATCGGCAGACCGCCATGTCGTCGGCGCCGAAGGCAGGCGACTGGTGCACCAGCCCGGTGCCGTCCTCGGTGGTGACGTAGTCGGCGAGCACGACGAAGTGACTGCGGGTGCCGACGGCCTCGCGCGCCCGCTGGCGGGCCGGGTCGTCGCTAGGCTGCAGCGGCTCGCTGTCGCCGAACTCGACGAGGTCGAAGACGCGGTCGTAGGTCCAGAACTCCATCTCGGCGCCGGTGAACCGCTCGGTGATCTGCCAGACCGGCTGACCGTCGTCCGTGGTCGCGCCCAGGTTCTTCTCGAACAGCGGCTCGGCGACCACCAGGGTCTGCTGACCGTTGGTGGCGGCCACGTAGGTCACCTCGGGGTGCACCGCGACGGCCGTGTTCGAGGGCAGGGTCCAGGGCGTGGTCGTCCAGACCAGCAGCGCTGCCCGGCCGGCCAGGGGCCCCGAGGTCAGCGGCATGGTGACGTAGACCGAGGGGTCGACGACGTCTTCGTAGCCCTGCGCCAATTCGTGGTCCGACAAGGTGGTCTGGTCGCGGGGGCACCACGGCGCCACCCGGAAGTCCTCGACGAGCAGCCCGTTGTCGAAGATCTGCTTCAGCGCCCACCACACGCTCTGCACGTAGGCCGGTGACATCGTCCAGTAGGCCTCGTCCATGTTCACCCAGTAGCCCATGCGCTCGGTGAGCTTGGCGAACTCGCCGACGTGGCGCCCCACCGACTCGCGGCACTGGGCGTTGAACGCCTCGACACCGAAGGCCTCGATGTCGGCCTTGCCGTTGAACCCGAGTTCCTTCTCGACGGCCAGTTCGACCGGCAGCCCGTGGCAGTCCCAGCCGGCACGGCGCTCGACGTGGAAGCCCTGCATGGTCTTGAACCGGGGGAAGACGTCCTTGAAGACCCGGGCCTCGACGTGGTGGGTGCCGGGCTGGCCGTTGGCCGTGGGCGGACCCTCGTAGAAGGTCCAGGCCTCGCCCTCGGCGGTGCGCGCGAGGGAGGCGTCGAAGGTGCCCTGCTCGGCCCACAGCGCGAGCACCTCGCGGTCGACCTCGGGCAGGTTCACGCTCGCCGGGACCGGCGGGTAGGCGGCTGCAGTGGGAGCGGGCACGGGTTGGTCGGTCATGAATCCCTCGTCGGTGGGTTCCTCGCGGAACACGGTCGGACGAAGGGACGAGCCCCCGCTCGCGCAGGACCCCGCGGTACCACCCTCCTTGGCGCCTCCCCGGTGGGGGTGCACCCGCTCATGGCCGCCACAGCCGGTTCTAGTGAGGAGCCTTCCCTCAGGGGGTTGGATCCCGTTCTTCCGGCGGCTCCGGGGTGATGGCCCCTTCAACGCCTCGTGGACGACCCAATCCTAGATCGCGTGCCCACGAGCCTCCAACTCACTTCCGGCCCGGCTCGCCTACGCCGCCGCAGCGGGCAGCCGCTCGCCCCGGCGGGGAGCGGGTTCACCCTTGCGGGTCAGGAAGGCCGCCGCCACCGCCAGCGCGGCGACCGCTGCCACCGCCCCGACCACCACCGAGTGCGGGTCGGCGGCCAGTCGTCCCCACGCGATCCAGCCCAGCCCCCAGACCATCGCGAGGGCGATGCCCGGAGCGGCCAGGGTGCGAGAGAAGACCAGCCCGAGGGCGGCCGCGACCACCAGCACCACGACGGCGGCCACCGTGTTGCCCGTGACACCGAGGTCGACGCCACTGCCCACGGCGGCCGCGGTGACGTTGGCACAGGTGGCCACCGCCACCCAGCCCAGGTACAGCCCGTAGGTGAGATCGAGCACCACCGCCTCGACGGTTCCCCGGGGCCTCGACCGCGCGAGCCGGCGCATCAGCAGTCCGAGCACGAGCGCCAGGGCGACGATGTCGACCACGCTCACCCACAGCCAGCCGGCCTGGGTGATGCCGAGCCAGGCGCCGTTCAGCACCATCGAGATCGCCGGCAGCGGCCCGAGGGAGGCCGCCCTCGCCGAGACGGCGCCGCTCGGCGTCCACAGCCAGACCACGTAGACGACCAGCAACAGATAGATCACCGACCAGATCGAGAACGCGGGGCTGCCCGGGGCGATCAGGGTGGCATCCGCCGACAGGGAACCACCCGCGGTCTGCTCGACCGGGCTGCCGAGAAGGCCGAAGCCCCACAGGGTGCCGATGGCCATGGCGATCAGCCCCAGCGTGTCGAGCAGCCGGCGTCCGGTTCCCACCCGGCGCACGCGGCCGAGGCTGGTCTCGGCGCGTTGGGGCGCGGCCCCGCTCCGGTCGAGGTCATGGGTGCTCATCAGAGGTCCTCTCCGGCCAGTGCCCTCCGCACGGCCTCGTCGAATCCGGTCAGCCCGCCGGGCGGGTCGCCGAGCAGGCCAGCGGCATCGTCCTCACGCTTCACCGCCTCGTGGATCAGGCTGCCGACCAGGGGTTTCGCGACGGCAGCGTCCACCGGGGTGACCAGCCCCACCCAGTGGGAGGCGAGCCACGGGGTCAGCACCGGCACCGTCACCACGATTCTGCGCCGGAGGCCGGTGACCCGTGCGTAGCGCTGCATCATCTGCGCGTAGGTGAACACCTCGGGCATGCCGATGTCGATGGTGCGGTTCACGTCGGCGGGCAGCGACCCGGCGCGCACGAGGTAGTGCACCACGTCGGCCAGGGCGATCGGTTGGATGCGATTGCGCAGCCACTTCGGGCCCACCATCACCGGCAGGCGCTCGGTGAGGTACCGCAGCATCGCGAACGACGCGGAGTCGGCGCCCAGCACGATGCCCGCCTGCAGCACGGCCGTCGGAACCCCGCAGCCGAGCAGGATCTCGCCGACCTCGACCCGCGAGCCGAGGTGGGGGGACAACGGTCCCTCGGGATGCAGTCCGCTGAGGTAGACGATCCGGGCGACCCCGGCCGCCTTCGCGGCCCGTCCGAAGCCGGCGGCCAGCCGGCGGTCCCGTTGCACGAAGTCGTGGCCGGCGCCCATCGAGTGCACCAGGTAGTAGGCCACCTCGCAGTCCTCGAGCGCCTCGGCCAGCGCGTCGTCGTCGGACAGGTCCCCGACCACCACCTGCACCGGTGCTGCGCGGTCGGGCCCGAGTCGATGGGGGTCGGTCCAGTCCGGGTCGACCCCCTCGGGGTGGCGGACGAGCACCCGCACCCGCCAGCCGTCGGCGAGCAGGGCGCCCACCAGCGCGGAGCCGATGGCTCCGGTGGCACCGGTGACGAGAGCCAACCGACTGGACGCCGACTGGGTCGCTGTGGGGGTCGGGTCGGCCGCGGGACTGCCCGGGCTGGCAGGTCGAGAGTCGGGGCGGTGGGTCGGATCGGTCATGTCAGCTCCCCAGGTCGAGGGCGGGGCCGAGCAGCAGCAACATGCCGAGCGACCAGGTCAGGTGGGTGGCGATCGGGCCCGCGACACCTCCGGTGACGCGCCGCTGCGCGGAGGTGACCAGCCCCAGACAGAGGGCTCCGAAGGTGAGCAACGGCACACCGGAGAACAGGGTGGAGCAGGCATACCCCACGGTCGAGACGAGGATCGCCCAGCGGCGAGGCGAGGCGCTGAACACGGCCCCACGGAAGAACAATTCCTCGGCGATCCCGTTCACCACGGTGACGAGCGCGACCAGCGCGAGCGAGCCGCTGGCGGCATGGGCCAGTAGATCGTCCACGGGTGAGCGCAGCACCGGCACCCGTCCGATCAGCAGGGCCCCCAGCAGGAAGACGACCAGCAGGATCAGGCCCAGGATCAGGCCCTGAAGCACCCCGCGGCTCGCCGTTCCGGAGCGGGTGCGCCCTCGTCCGAGGTGCAGGGGGCCGGACGCCACCGCGCCCACCACCCACAACCCGGCCACGCCCAGGCCTGCCGGGTAGAACCATGGGTCGCCCGGGGTGATCGCCAGCGCGGCGCCCAGGGCCAGCGCGCCGAGCACGACCGTCACGGCCACCACCACCCGCCGACGGACGAGCGCTGCCGCGGTCTGCGGGGCCGGCTCGTCGACCCGGTCCACCAGGGAGGCGTCCAGGAAGTCCCGCAGCTCCGACATCGGGGCGGTCCAGGCGGCACGTCGTCCGGCCCTCGTCATGACGAGTTCCGATGACGGGCCTGATCGTGACGGGCCAGCGCCACCCGACGCTCGTCCGCGTGGTCGATGATCCGTTCGGGGTAGCCGTGAAGGTAGCCGTCCTCGGCCTGCCAAGGCTCATGCACCGCGGCACCGCTGAGGTGGGCGAGTTCGGGAACCCAGCGGCGCACGTAGTCGCCGTCGGGGTCGTGGGTCTGGCCCTGCTTGACCGGGTTGAACACCCGGAAGTAGGGCGCTGCGTCGGTGCCGGTGCCTGCCACCCACTGCCAGCCGTGGGTGTTGGAGGCGAGGTCGCCATCGATCAGGTGGTCGAGGAACCATTGCGCGCCAGCCGGCCACCAGACGTGCAGGTCCTTGGTGAGGAAGCTGGCGGTCACCATCCGCACCCGGTTGTGCATCCAACCGATCGCCAGCAGTTGGCGCATGCCGGCGTCGACCAGCGGGAACCCGGTGCGTCCCTGCTGCCAGGCCTTCAGGGCCTGCTCGTCGGCGTCGTACTCCATGCCGGCCAGGGCATCGCGCAGGTCGCCGGTGAGACTCGCGGGGTGGTGGTGCAGCACGTCGGCGTAGAACTCCCGCCAGGCCAGCTCGGAGCGGAAGCGGTCGGCGCCCTTGCCCGTGTGCGGCGCCAGGTCGGCGAGCAGGGTGCGCGGGTGCAGCACCCCGAACTTCAGGTAGGGGGAGAGCTCGGAGGTCGCCTGCTGCAGGTCGGCGCGGTCGCGTCGATCGGCGTAGCTCAGCAGGCCGTCGTCCAGGAACGCGTGCCACCGGTCCAGGGCAGCCCCCTCCCCCGCGTCGGGCAGGTCGGGATGGTCGGGGTCGTCCAGCAACTGCTCGACCAGCTTCCAGGCGCCCGCGTGCGAGGCGTCGTCGGCGATCACCAGCCCCTCAGGCTCCTCGGCGGGAGCCCGCCAGCCGTGCTCGCGCCAGGTGCGCTCGAAACTGCTGAAGGTGCCGTGCGGTCCGCCCGCCTTGGTCAGCACCCGGCCGGGGGTCACGGCGTACGGGCTGCCAGTCTCGACCCAGGCGATGTCGTGCTCGTGAAGAGCGGATGCGACCCGTCGGTCACGATCGGCGCCGGCGGGCTCGGTCTCGGTCGAGACGTGCACCGAGGTGGCGCCGATCGCTCGGGCGAAGGCGGGGATCTGCTCGGCCGGGTCACCGTGGAGCAGGGTCAGCCGCCCCTCGTAGCTCTCGCGCAGGGCCAGCAGCGTCGCGGCGAGCCATCCGCGGCGGGCGGCTCCAGCCCCGTCCAGGAAGGCGGGGTCCAGCACGAACACCACCGCGACCGGCCCTCCGCCGGATCGCTCATGGGCCGCCGCCAGCAGCGGGAGGTCGGCCCGGCGCAGGTCTCGCCTGAGCCACACCACCGCTGTCCGTCCGGCTGTCATCGTCGTCCGCCCTCCTCGGGTGATGGGTCGTGTGCTCGACCACCCCGACACGATCCGGCGCGCGCCGCTGGCCGATGTGCCCTCCCCGGCAGCCTAAACATTGGACACACATTGCACAACCACCCCGAGGGGGGCACTAGTGTTGCGGTACCGGCTCCGCATCACTGCCATTCGACGGGGCCACACCGATGCCGGTCGGCAGGGAGGGACGACGCGTGAGCGCACCATCACGTCGCCGCGCCAGCAGGGCCGGCGAACCCGACTGGGACACGGGCGCCGGCGCCGCCAGGGTGGTGCGCGAGAACGGCATCTGGCGGGTGCGCTCACTGGAGGCCGCCAGGCAGGTGTTGCGGGCCCGTCGCCAGACCAGCCAGGCCGGCTTCACCGCCGAGTGGATCCCGCGCGGCTGGTTCCGCCACCACCCGATCCTGATCTCCGACGGCCCCGAGCACGACGCACAGCGCTCGAAGGTGGCCCGGTTCTTCGCGCCGTCCGTGATGACCGAACGCTACCTCGCCACCATGGAGCGGACCGCAGACCACCTGCTCGACGAGGTGGCCGACGCCGAATCCTTCCCCCTCGACGAGCTGGCATTGCTGTTCACCGTCGAGGTCACGGCCGAGGTGGTGGGGCTCACCCGCACCCCGACCGCCGCAGAAACCGCACGTCGGCGGATCAGGTCCGCCGTTTTCGGCGTCGGTGACCACCCGCGTGCGGGTTCTGACCACACCAGGGCGATGGCCCGGCGACTGACCGCCTTCTTCCGGCAGCCCCCGTTCGACCTGTCGAAGCCACGGCTCGGACGCAGCGGCCGCCAGTGGGCGACGGCGGCGGCGCGCGGCCTGGTGCCGATCGTCGGCTTCCACCTGGCCGACGTGCGGCCGGCCATCCGGCAGCGGCGGCGTCGACCCGGCGACGACATCATCAGCCACCTGATCGCCGAGGGGCACACCGACGCCGACATCCTGGTGGAGTGCGTCACCTACGGCACCGCTGGCATGGTCACTACCCGCGAGTTCATCACCATGGCCGCCTGGCACCTGCTCACCGACCAGGCCCTCGGGGACGCCTATCGGGCTGCCGAGCCCGAGGGGCGCCGCGCCGTGCTGGCCGAGATCCTGCGATTGGAACCGGTGGTCGGGCACCTTTACCGCCGAGTGACCGCCCCGTTCACCGTGACCGACGGCGACCGGGCCTGGACGATCCCTGCCGGCGACCTGGTCGACGTGGCCGTGCGGCAGGCGAACACCGACCCGCGGGCGATCACCGATGATCCCGGTGCGCTCTGCCCCGGACGATCGATGCCGAGCGGCGTGCAGGCCACCGGGCTCACCTTCGGTGACGGCGCGCACAAGTGCCCCGGCCAGCCGCTGGCCCTGCTCGAGGCAGAAGTGCTGATCAGCCGCCTGCTCGACCGGGCGCCCGTGGTGGTGACCGAGCCGACGATTGCCGAGCCGACGGTTGAATGGGCCGACCTGATCGAGGGCTACGTGGTGCGCGGCTTGCGGCTCCGACTGATGGCGAGCCCCGGTCGGGTCAAAAGCCCGGGGGGCACCGCCGGATCGTCGGGAGGCACACCGTGAACGACCACCTGCAGTACCTGGCCCTGATGGCCGGCTGCCTGCTGATCACGCTGCCGCTGGAGTTCGTGCTGCGAGCCCGCGTCTACCGCCGCCCCCTGAGGCTGCTGCTCGCGCTGCTGCCGACGTTGGTGGTGTTCGTGGCCTGGGACGTGCTCGGCATCATCCGTGACCACTGGCGCTACAGCCCGAGGTTCACCACGGGCATCATGCTGGGCCCGATGCCCCTGGAGGAACTGGTCTTCTTCGTGGTGGTCCCGATCTGCGGTCTGCTCACCCACGAGGCCGTCGGCACGGTGCTCGGGCTCGTCCGCCGCCTGGGGACCCGTCGCGAACCCGAGGCCGGGCAATCCGGTGCCAGCCACCGGGAGGAGACCCCATGACCCCGTGGCAGTCGGCATCTTTCGGAATCCCGGAGTACACCCTGCTGACCGTGCTGGCGGTGGTCGGCGTGGTGGCCGTCGAACTGCTGTGGCTGCGCACCGGCCTGTTCCGCAGCCTGCAGTACTGGCTGGGGATCGCGATCGTCTTCTTCTTCCAAGCCCTGGTCGATGGCTGGTTGACCAAGCTCAGCGACCCGATCGTGCTCTACAACCCCGCCCATCACCTGGGCCTGCGCGTGCCGTGGGACATCCCGGTCGAGGACTTCGGTTTCGGGTGGGCGATGGTGACGCTCACGCTGCTGGTGTGGACCCATCTGGGGCGCCGGCGCACCGACCACAGGAAGGACGCCCGATGACCACCACCGACGCCTTTGACCACGGCGCCAGCCACTACGACCTGCTGGTCGCCCTCAACCCGGGCTACCACCTGGAACTCCGCCGCGCTGCCGAGGTGCTGGCCACCCGCCTGGGCGATCGGCCCGGCCTCTCGACCCTCGACCTGGCCTGCGGCACCGGCGCCTCCACCCGCGCCCTGCTCGGGGCGCTGCCCCACGACTCGTCCATCGTCGGGCTGGACGCCTCCTCGGGCATGCTGCGGCGGGCCGCGCACAAGGACTGGCCGGCCCGGGTCAGGTTCGACCAGGCGGTGATCGGCGAGCTCGACCCGGACGACTGGGGTCGCGGCAGCCACGACGGGGTGCTCGCCTGCTACCTGTTCCGCAACGTGCCCCCTGAGCGTCGCGACCAGGGCATCGCGGAGGTGCGCGACCTGCTGCGCCCCGGCGGCTGGCTGGTGGCGATGGAGTACTCGGTGGCCGGCAACCGGCGCGCCCGCCGCGTGTGGGACGCGGTCTGCCGCGGAGTGATCCTGCCGCTGGCGACCCTGGTGGGCGGTGACCGGCACCTGCACCGCTACCTGTGGCGGAGTGTGGTCGAGTTCGACTCGGTGACCACCTTCTGCGACCGGCTCGCGGCTGCCGGCTTCACCGACATCGCCACCCGGACGGCCGGTGGCTGGCAGCGCGGGGTGCTGCACACCTTCGTTGCGCGCGCCCCGGAGGCACCGGCGGCGAGCGCCCCGTCCCGGGCGGGAGCGCCCGAGCGGGCCCACCTTCCCGAACCCGACGACGAGCGTGCAGCATGAGACTCCCCCGACTGCGGACCACGTCCACCGGTGGTCACCGGCACCCGGGCACAGACCCGCACGCCGTCCGGCACCCGGGGCCCACGGGTGCGGACGGGGACGACGCCCGCCACCACGTGCTGGTGGTGGGCGGCGGGATCGCCGGGCTGGCGTCCGCGACCGTGCTGGCGGAGGCCGGGGTGCGGGTGACCCTGGTCGAGTCCACCGAAAGGCTCGGCGGACGGGTGGCCGCCTGGCCGCTGCCCGGGGGGCGCACCATGAGCCGCGGGTTCCACGCCTTCTTCCGCCAGTACTACAACCTGCGCTCCCTGCTCGGCCGGGTCGATCCCGGGCTGGGCTTCCTGACCGCGGTGGACGACTACCCGCTGCAGCGCCCCGACGGCATGCGCGACTCGTTCGCGGGCCTCCCGACCACTCCCCCGTGGTCGGTCGCCCGGTTCGTGATGCGCAGCCCCGCCTTCACCCTGCGTTCGCTGGCGGGCGTCAACGTGCCGGCGGCGATGGAGCTGCTGAGGTGCCGCTTCCCCGGAACCCACGCCGCCTACGACGGCGAGTCGGCCGCCGACTTCCTCGACCGGCTGCGGTTCCCGCGTCCGGCCCGCGAACTGGCCTTGGAGGTGTTCGCCCGGTCGTTCTTCGCCGACCCCGCCGAGTTCGGGGCGGGCGAACTGGTCGCCATGTTCCACACCTACTTCATGGGGTCATCCGAGGGCCTGCTGTTCGACGTGCCCGATGACGACTACGACACCCGGTTGTGGGCACCGCTCGGGCGCCGTCTCACCGACCTCGGCGTCCGGGTTGTCACCGGGACGGCGGTGACCGACCTGCAGCTGGACGAGGGCTCGGTGCAGGCCACGCTCGGCGACGAGCTCCTGACCGCCGACGCCTGCGTGCTGGCGACCGATCCCCGAGCAGCCCGGGAGGTGGTCGCCCACTTGCCGACAGCCGAGCTGTATCCACGAAACCCCTCGCTCTGGGCTGCGTGGAGTGAGGCCGTCGAGCGCACTCGCAACGCCCCGCCATTCGTGGTCACCCGCCTCTGGCTGGGTACCCCTGCGGATGCGGACCGTCCCGCCTTCCTGGGCACCGCCGGCTACGGCGCCCTCGACAACATCTCGCTGCTGGAGCGCTTCGAGGCCGGCGCCGCCACATGGGCACGCGAGCACGGAGGATCGGTGGTCGAGCTGCATGCCTACGCCTGCCCTCCTGCCGTGCTGGACGACACCTCCGCTCGCGACCGGTTGGTGGCCGACCTCGAGCGGCAACTGCACCGCGCCTGGCCCGAGACCCGCACCGCGCCGGTGCTGCACCGCGAGGTGCTGGTGCGGGACGACTGCGCCCTGATCACCCCCGAACCGTGGAACGATCGTCCCGGCGTCGGTACGCCCTCGCCGCGGCTCGTGCTCGCCGGGGACTGGGTGCGCTGCGACCAACCAGTCGCGCTGATGGAACGGGCGGCCACCACCGGGTTCCAGGCAGCCAACCAGCTGCTGGCGGGGTGGGGCGTGCGTGGGGTTGACCTGTGGACGGTGCCGCTGACCGGCGTGCTGGCCCGCTGAAGGGCTCAGAAATCGACCCGGGGCACCCCGAGCACGCACGACCTCACCAGCACGCCGAGCTTCTCGGAGTCTGGCACTCTGATCCGCCCGGAGAAGACGTCGTAGTCAGCGGCCTCGATCCGGTCGAGGATGCGGCTGTAGAGCACCAACGCCGTGCCCACGCAGCGACGCGACGGAGCCGGCAACATCGCCAGCCCTTCCTGACCGTGGGCGTACAGGGCCCTGGCCCGGGCGACCTGCTCGGCCATCATGGTGCGCCATTGCGGCGTCACCCTGCGCAGCCACGGGTCGGCCCCGTGCCGAAGCAGGTCCTCCTGGGGGAGGTAGACGCGTCCACGGTCGAGGTCTTCGTCGACGTCGCGCAGGAAGTTCGTGAGCTGGAAGGCGTTCCCGAGCGACCTGGCCGGGCCCTTGGCCTCGGGCGTGAGCGGTTCCAGCACCGGCAGCATCATCTCGCCGATGACCGCCGCGGACCCCTCCATGTAGACCTCGCGGAGTTCCTGCCAGCTCTGCCACGTGGAGCGGTCCAGGTCGGAGGCCATCGCCCGGAAGAACCGCTCGAAGCACTCCGGATCGGTACCACGGCTCCCGATGCTGTCGACGATCGCCGCCATCACCGGCTCGTCCGAGGTGCCGGCCGCGAGCGCCCGGAAGAACTGGTCACGGAAGGCCGCCAGCCGCTCGCCGGGGGTGCCCTCCTGCGGCACCGCCAGGTCGACCCGTTCGGGCTCGTCCACGATGTCGTCGGCCAGCCGGCACAACGCGTACACGGCGAACACGTCCCGCCGCTGCGATCGGGGCAGCAACCGAGCACCCCAGTAGTAGGTGGTGCCGTACCGGTGGGTGAGCTCGGCGCAGCGCCGGTAGCCGACCTCGAGACTGCCGGTCATGACAGCTCGCGGACCCTGCGGGCGGCCAGCTTGCCCGAGATCAGCACCATCGGGATGCCCACTCCGGGGGTGGTGCCGGAGCCCGCGAACACCAGCCCCGGCACCCGCCGGTCGACGTTGCGCGGCCGGAAGGGACCGGTCTGGGCGATCGTGTGGGCGAGTGCGAACGGGGTGCCCGCCGCCATCCCCTGCTCGGCCCAGTCGGCCGGCGTGACCAACCGCTCCGTGACGATCTCGGTGGGATAGCCGGAGGCCTCCAGGAATCGGAGCATGCGCTCGCGCAGGCGGGGGCCCTCCTGGGCCCAGTCGATCCGGCCGACCTCGAGGTTGGGCACCGGTTCGAGCACGTACAGGGTGCTGCAGCCCGGTGGCGCGGCGTCCGGGTCGTCCACCGACGGCACGGAGACGAACCGGGAGGGGTCGCGCATCGTGCGACCGCGCTCCAACAGGTCGCGGAACGCCTCGTCCCACTGGTCGCCGAAGTGGATGTTGTGGTGCCCGGAGCCCTCCGGCGGACCACCGCGCACGCCGAGGTGCCAGACCACCGCGCTGGGTGAGTATCGACCGCGGCGGGCCACCCGGGGCGGGGTCAGGTCCGGCAGCAGCTTCTGGTAGGCGACCGGCAGATCGGCGGTCACCACCACGGCGTCGGCCGCGATGCGTTCCCCCGACTCCAGGTGCACCCCGGACGCGGACCCGTCCGCCCGCCTGGTCACCCGGTCGACGGACGCCCGGTAGCGGATCTCGACTCCGGCATCGCTGGCGGCCCGGGCCATCGCGACCGGTACAGCGTGCATGCCGCCCTCGGGGAACCAGACGCCCTCGATCGAGTCCATGTAGGTGATCACCGCGTACAGGGCCCTGGCCTGGGCCGGGGCCAGGCCCGCGTACATCGCCTGGAAGCTGAACACCCGGTGCAGTCGCTCGTCGGAGAAGCGGCGGGCCACCTCGGGACCGAGGCTGCGGAAGGCCCTCAATCGCACCAGTTCGGCCACAGCCCGGGGCGAGCGCACCAGCCCCAGCGGCGAGTCGAAGTTGGTGTCGATGAAGTGCGGCATCTCGACGTCGTTGAGCCGTCGCAGCCAGGCCACGAAGTCGTCGAAGGCGCGGGCATCGCGCTCGCCGCACTCGTCCGCGATCACCTCCCGCATCTTCTCGTGACCGGGGCGCACCAGCAGGCGCGAGCCGTCGGCGAAGAAGGCATGGTAGGCGGGGTCGAGCAGACGCAGGCTGACGTAGTCCTCGAGCCGGCGGCCGACAGCGGCAAAGGCCTCTCTCAACAGCGACACCATGGTGAAGACGGTGGGACCGGTGTCGAAGCGGAACCCGTCCTGCTCCAAGGAGCCGTTTCGGCCACCCGGTTGCTCTTCGCGCTCCAGCAGCGTGACCCGCTGACCATCGCCGGCCAAGTGCAGCGCGGCTGCCAGACCCGCCAGCCCGGCACCGACCACGATGGTGTGGCCCGCCCTCATGCCGTGCGCCATGCGAGCATCTGCGCCGCCTCGGTCAGGCCGTTGACACCGGCGCGCGCCAGCGGTGCACCGGCCAGGCAGTCCATCGCCTCGTCCACTTCTTCGGTGATCATGGTCTCGACCCTCTCCTCCACTCCTGCTCGACGCATCAGGTCAGCCAGGGTGGGCACGTCCTCGTGGGTGAAGGCAGGGGTTCCCACCCGAGCCAGCAGGTCGGCAGACTCGCCGGTAAGGCGCTCCCGGGCCAATGACAGCAGCACCGTCGCCTTGCCCTCGAACAGGTCGTCGCCGGCGGGTTTCCCGGTCAGCGCAGGGTCGCCCCACACCCCCAGCAGGTCGTCGCGCAAGGCAAAGGCTCGTCCGAGGTGATCCCCACACGTGGTCAGGCAGTCGACCACACTGTCCTGGGCGCCAGCGGCTGCAGCCCCCAACTGCAGCGGTCGGGTGACCGTGTAGCGCCCTGACTTGGTGCGGGCCACGTGCTCGGCGTGGCTCCGATCACGGCGCCCGGCCGCCGCTCCGGTGAGGTCGGCCCGTTGACCGGCTATCAGTTCCACCGACAACTCCCGCCACACCCGGCGCATTGACTCAGGCAAGCAGTCGACCAGCCCGTCGGCGAGGGCGTGGGCGAGGTCACCGAGCAGGATTGCCAGGTTCCGCCCGAAGGCCTCGCTCTCGCCCCGTGCACCGTGCGTGCGATGCCAGAGGGTGGCCTGCACGTGCGCCGAGGGGCGGCCACGTCGCTGGTCCGACTCGTCCATCACGTCGTCATGGATCAGCGCGAACAGATGCAGCAGTTCGATGGCGGCAGCGGCGCGCAGCATGTGACGGTAACCCTGACCGTCCGGCACACCACCGGCGGCGATGAAACCCCAATAGACCATCGTCGTGCGTAGCCGCTTGCCGCCTGTGGCGAGCAGTGCGAGCAGCCAGCCGGGCAGGTCCTCCGAGAGCACGTCAACGCCCAAGCCCTCCGTGTGCACCGACCACTGGGCACTCAGGGTGACCAGGGTCTCGCGCAGCACCTGGTCGACCTCGCGCTTCGCGGCAGCCAGATCGGGGACCACCGTCAGCCCACCGGCCATGCCAGCCGACAGGGCACGGTCGACCTGCGGTATCTGCAGCACCGACCACGGGCTGTAGGCCTGCGGGATCGCCGCGACAGCCGTGGTCAGACTCCGCCACGGGACCCACACCCACTCCGCCACCTCGGCGGGGTCGGCGACGGGGTCCTCGTCGGTGACGAAGCCTGCATACACCGGGCAGACCTCGTTCTCGACGATGCCCGAGGCATCTGTGGCGCGGTAGCGGAAGTCCGGCAGCAGGGGCACCAAGGGTCCCACGGTCAGTCCCAGTTCCTCCCTGATCCGGCGGCGCGCGGCCGACTCGAGGTCTTCACCCGGACGAGGGTGCCCGCAGGCCGAGTTCGTCCACACCCCCGGCCAGGTGGCCTTGGTGACCGCACGGCGGGTGAGCAGCACGTCACCGTGCGCGTTGAACAAGTAGGTCGAGAAGGCCAGATGCAAGGGGGTCTCCGACGAGTGCACCCTGAGTCGGTCGGCCCGCCCGATCTGGTGGCCCGAGTCATCGAGCAGCACCACGTCGTCACCGGACGGCGATGCCGGATACTCAGAAGTCTGTGACATTCATGCCCCTCACGACACCCTGTCGAATGTTTGTCTAATGTTGTTCCAAGGTAGCCGGGCGGTCGAACGCGCGCAAGCAATTCCGTGGCATCTTCTCAGACCCACCCGGCGACGTGGGTCGGCACGCGATCCGCGGCCGGGAAGGGGAACAGGTGTACACGGTCAGCCAGGCAGCGGCGCTCTCGGGCGTCGCCACGAGCACCCTGCGCGCCTGGGAACGCCGCTACGGCATCATCCAACCCACCAGGAGCGAGGGTGGGTATCGGCTCTACGACGCCAACCAGATCGAGATCCTTCGCGAGATGGCCGCCCGCGTGGGCGAGGGCATGCGCGCCGCGCAAGCAGCCGCGAGCCTGACCGCAGGGCCGGTCGGACGGAATGCCGCAACGCCGACGGACGAGGGTGGAGACTTGGTTGAGGCTGTGTCATCCCTCGACCCGGGACTGCTCTCGTCCACCGTGGATCGGGCCTTCGGCTCGGGTTCGTTCGACGCCGTCATCAGGTCGTGGCTGATACCCCAACTGGGGCGGATCGGCCAGGCGTGGGCCACCGGCGAGATCTCCGTGGCACAGGAGCACCAGATCTCGGCGGAGTTGATGCGTGCCCTGTCGAACAGCTTCCACGAGTCGGAAGAAGCAAGCTCGGGGCAGCACGTGGGATCAAGCCCAGGGCAGCAGGAATCAGGGACGGTGCGACCGGGCAAGGCCGGACCGATCGTCTTGGTGGGCCTGCCGCCGGGCGCGCGTCATGAGATCGCAGTTCTCGCCTTCGCGACCTGCCTGCGCCGACTCGGTGCACGGGTCGTCTACCTGGGGGCAGATCTACCGGCGAGCGACTGGCGCGAGGCCGCGACGAAGAGCCACGCCAGAGTGGCGGTGATCGGCGCCCACAGCGACACCGATGCGGCGGCCGCGAACCTTGTGGTCAGGTCATTGTCGAGCCTCTCGCCCCGCGTGCCCGTATGGGTCGGCGGGAGTGCGCGCGGCGAGGTGAGCGGAGCCACGCCCCTCACGGACGACGTCGTGGACGCCGCACACGAATTGCACCGAGCCATGCTGGCGGGCCGCGCCTGACGGGACTCAGCCCGACAGAACGTCCTCAATCGTGTAGGGCGTGCGGTTCGTGCGTGCGCGGTTCGTGGGCATGGGCTCGGCCGGTGCCGTGGTCATACTCATGGGTGAGCGTGTCGATCTCGTCCCAGTCGGGGCCGACCAGCGAGACGGCCGCTGCGGGGAAGAGGCTGTTGTCCTCGCGGTCGATGTGGGCACGCAGGGCGTCCTCGAAGAGGTCGAAGACCTGGTGCCGCAGCGTCGGATCGGGCTCGGTCGCCACGCACTCGAGCAGGTCGTCCAGGCCGACGTGTTCGCCGCACAACTGGGTGACGTAGTCGACGAACTCGTCCTGCTTCTTCATCACGCTGAACAGGCCCACCTCTTCGGCGCCCGTGTGAGGGCCGAGCAGGCCCGCCACCGCTTCGACTCCGCGGCGGCACTCGTCGGCATCGCCACCCTCGACGGCACGCCGCAGATCTCCCGTGGCGTTGATGATCTCGACGTGCTCGTCCATGAATCGACCGATCACGCCGATCGCGTCGCAGCCGCAGTAACTGCACATCAGCGGCGCACCATCCGCAGCTTCCAGGCCGCATCGGCACCGTCCGCCTGGGGTGAGTCGGCGCCGCGCTGGTCGTAGGTGACGGTGAGCGAGTCACCGAAGATGTCGGTGATCTGGCGCAGCAGCGGCTTGGGGTCGTGCGGAGCCACCAGCACCAGGCCCTTCCCCGGCGTCAGCTGACCCAGCGCGCCGAGGATGGCGCCGTGGCGGATGGCGTGCGGAATCGCCCGCGCGTCGAGTTCGGGGAGCACCTCGTCGTGGCCGCCACAGCCGCAGCCGGAAGCGGGGGCCTCGCTGAGGGGCAGTTCGCGCCTGGTGGTCTCGGCGCTGGGCAGGTCGGTGAGATCGGTGGTGGGCAGGTCGGGTGTCGTGATGTCCATGTCACAGGTTTACCCACTCCTCCTGTGCAAACTCCCAGCGGGGTGCCCTATCCCGACCCCGCGACCAGCCGCCGAGGCTCACATGGCAGCGCAACCACGAAACCCTTGACACCCCCGAGCGCCGCTTTGTATCGTTCCATTCACGAGCAGGGGCCACCGTCGGCACCGGATGCTCGGTCAGTCAAGGAAGACACCCAGGGAACGTTCCCGCACCGCCAGATCGCACCGCCCACCGCATCACCACCGCATCACCACTGCATCACCAGCGCAGCACCCCGGGCATCCGCGGCCACCAATGGCAACGCAAACATTCCCCCGAGAGCGAGGACCGGTACGTGGCGACAGCAACCCCCGAACCCACCGCAGGGGCAGCACGCGCCCGCACCCGTGAGCGGCGCGGACGAGATTCCCGCCCGTCGACGGGCCCAAGCTTCTGGAAGGGCATGCGGCACAGCAAGACCCTGCTGTTGATGTGCCTGCCGGCCATCCTGTTCTTCCTGGTGTTCGCCTACGGCCCCATGCCGGGTGCCTACATCGCGTTCACCAACTTCAACTACCGCGACGGCATCTTCGGCAGCCCCTTCGTGGGCATGCGCAACTTCGAGTTCCTGATCAAGTCGGGCCAGTTGTGGCTGCTCACCAAGAACACGGTGCTCTACAACCTCGCCTTCATCGTGATCGGCAACGTGCTGCAGATCGCGCTCGCACTGATGCTCAACGAGATTCGCTCGAAGTACTTCAAGAAGGTCAGCCAGACGCTGATGTTCCTGCCCTACTTCGTCTCGGTGGTGCTGATCGGCGTGATCGCGTTCAACCTGCTGAACTACGACACCGGCGCGGTCAACGCCCTCGTCAAGGCCACCGGCGGCGACCCGATCAAGATCTACTCCCAGGCCGGGCTGTGGCCGTTCATCATCATTCTCGCCCACCTGTGGCAGTCCACCGGCTACGGCTCCATCGTCTACTTCGCGGCCATCATGGGCCTCGACAGTTCGATGTTCGAGGCCGCCGCCATCGACGGCGCCTCGGCCTGGCAGCGCATTCGCTACATCATTCTGCCGAGCCTCAAGCCCACCTTCGTGATTCTGCTGCTGTTCTCGCTGGGCGGCATCATGCGCGGCAATTTCGGTCTGTTCTGGAACCTCGTCGGCAACAACGCCCAGCTCTACCAGACCACCGACATCATCGAAACCAGCGTCTATCGCATGCTCACGTCGCAGAACAACTTCACCACCTCGACGGCGGTGGGTCTGTACCAGTCCCTGTTCGGATTCCTGTTGGTGATGACGGTCAACTGGATCGTCCGTCGTATCAATGCCGACTACGCCCTCTTCTGAGCCGGACGAAGGAGCCTGACATGAGCACAGCACACGTCACCGGCGCTGGCATTCCGGCGGCCGGCACCACCGACACCGACGCGGTCACTCCCGGCGGACCCAGCCTGGGTACCCCCGACCTGACCGGCACCACCATGCCGAGCGGGCCTCGCAAGATGAAGCTCGACAGTTCCGAGGTGGCCCTGCGGACGATCTCGTACGTCACCGTGGGCATCTTCGCGATCCTGTGCGCGCTGCCCTTCCTGCTGATCATCTCGGCGTCGTTCTCGAAGGAGTCGCTGATCATGGAACACGGCTTCAGCCTGTTCCCCCGCGGCTTCTCGACCGACGCCTACGAGCTGATCTTCCGCTCGCCGCGGCAGATCGTGGGCAGCTACGCGGTCACGGTCATCATGACAGTGGCCGGTTCGGCGCTCGGCCTGGCCATCACCGCGATGACCGGCTACGCGCTGCAGCGCAAGGACTTCCCGATGCGCAACCACATCTCGTTCTTCATCTACTTCACGACGTTGTTCTCGGCGGGCCTGGCCCCCACCTACCTGTGGGTGGCCGTGACCCTGGGACTGCGCGGCAACTACCTGGCCGTCTTCCTGCAGCTGCTGCTGTCGCCGTGGCTGATCATCCTGATGAAGAACTTCGCACGCTCGGTGCCCTACGAGGTGATCGAGTCGGGGAAGATCGACGGCGCTGGCGACTTCCGCATCTTCGCCCAACTGGTGCTGCCGATGCTCAAGCCGGCCCTGGCCACGATCGGCCTCTTCCTCGCGCTGGGCTACTGGAACGAGTGGTACCTCAGCTCGCTGTACCTCGGCAGCACCGTCGAGTTCAAGCCGCTGCAGTACTACCTCTACAACATCATCAACACCGCCAATGCCCTGCGCACCTCGGTGGCCGGCGCCAACGTCACCATCACCGACCTGCCCAGCAACACCCTGAAGATGGCCAGCGCAGTCGTCGCGACGGGTCCGATCATCCTGCTCTACCCGTTCGTGCAGAAGTACTTCGTCAGCGGCATCACCGTCGGCGCCGTCAAGGGCTGACACCCACCCTCGTCCGCCCATTCACCAACACCTCATCCAGCAACGCCAACCACCAGCAAGTCCCGTCGAAAGTCAAGGAAAATCATGTTCCACACCGCACTCTCCCGTCGTGCCGTCCTCGGATCCGTCGCCGCAGCTGCGGCCGCCACCACCCTCGCCGCGTGCAGCAAGGGGGGCAGCGGTGACAGCGTCGACGAGAACACCCAGGTCAAGATCACCATGCTCGTGCTGGGCGACAAGCCAACCAACGGGCGCTACCAGAAGATGCTCGAGAAGCTGAACCCGATCCTCACCGAGAAGGTCAAGGCCACCCTCGACCTGTTCTACGTGGAATGGGCCGACTGGCAGACCCAGTACAACGTGCAGCTGCTGTCGGGCGACTCGAAGATCGACCTGATCACCACCGCCACCGACTGGCTGTTCGGCTGGGAGAACGCCCAGAAGGGCGCCTTCTACGCCATGGACGAGGACATCCTCAAGACCAACGCCCCCAAGACCTGGGAGCAGGTCAACTCCAAGGGCGACTGGGACCTCTGCAAGCTGCCCGACGGCAAGATCTACTTCATGCCGGAGGACAACTACACCCAGTGGACGAACCACGGCTACTTCTACCGCGAGGACTGGGCCAAGGAGGCCGGCCTGGCCGACGGCAAGGCACAGACCTGGGACGACCTGACCACCTACTTCACCTGGGTGAAGCAGAACCAGAAGAAAGCCTTCCCGTGGGATGTGGCCGGCGCCAACGAGACCCCGCTGACCGGTTACCTGCAGGGCCACACCGACGGCCAGACCATCCAGCAGCTGTCGGCCGGCAACTACTACCCCTTCCAGACCACCGCCGCCGATCCCTACACCGTCGGATCGTGGTACGCCGAGTCGTCGGAGCTGATCGACGCCGCCAAGATCGCCAAGCAGTGGGGCGAGTTGGGCGTCTGGCGCGAGGACGCCCTCAACTACGACGGCGACACCCGCGAGGAGTTCCTGTCAGGCCTGTCGGGTGCCGACCAGCACCACACCCAGACCTACCTCGGCCTGATCACCTCGATGAAGGAGCGCCAGCCCAACGCCGGCGTCAACATGTTCTGGTTCGGTCAGGAGAACAAGAACATCTTCCGCGACATCAAGACCCACGGTGCGATGGCCGTCGCCGCGAACTCGAAGAACCCCTCCCGAGCGCTCAAGGTCTACGACCTGCTGCGCAACGACGAGGAGTGCTACCGCCTGCTGAACTTCGGCATCGAGGGCACCGACTACGTCATCACCAGCGACAACAAGCTCGACACCCCCAAGGGCTACGACGCCTCGAAGGACTCCCTCGGCACCAACTTCTGGGCCGGCCGCATGGACGAGTTCGAGCTGCCGCGCGTGAGCGAGCCGGCCAACAAGGCGGAGATCTTCAAGGAGTTGGATGGCATGGCGAAGGACTACCCGTACTCGACCCTGCAGTTCGACAAGACCAACCTCGACTCGACCCTGGCCGCCATGGGTTCGGTGTTCTCGCAGTACATCCCGCAGCTGCAGTACGGCAAGTTCGCCGACCCCGAGAAGGCCATCACCGAGATGCGTGACAAGCTCAAGCAGGCCGGCTACGAGGACGCCAAGAAGGAGATCCAGGCCCAGCTCGACAAGTGGGCCACCGACAACAAGCTGAAGTGATCGTGGCCGGTTGACCCGGCCGTCCACCCAGCCCGAACCCGGACGAGGGGCCGTACCCTCCGCGGCCCCTCGTCCACCCTCCCGAAGGACCCCGCCGTGGCCAACCTGCTCAGCCCGTACTCGCCCTTGTCGCGGTTCCTGGCCAAGCTCGCCGACGTCATGGTGCTGAACCTGTTGTTCATCGCCACCTCGCTGCCGGTGGTCACCCTCGGCGCCTCGCTCACCGCCCTCAACGACACCGCCATGCGGCTGGTCACCGACGACTACGAGTCGGTCTCGCGCCGCTACCTCGACTCGTTCCGCGCCAACTTCAAGCAGGGGACGATCCTGGGCGTCATCTGCCTGCTGCTGCTCGCGGTGGTGGGCGCCTGGTGGGTGGTCGCCGAGAACCTCAACGTCTCGACGGGGTGGCGGATCGTCCTGTGGATCGGGGTGATCTGGTTCGGGTTCCGGGTGGTCTCGACCATCCTGTTCGTCTTCCCCTACCAGGCCACCTTCGAGAACTCCGTGCCCGAGGTGCTCAACATCTCGCGCCGCATGTCGGCCCGCCACGGGGTGTCGGCGTTCACCGTCGCCCTGGTCTCCGTGCTCGCCGTCGTGGTCTCGGTCTGGTACCCGATCGCCGTCGGCTGGGGCATCGCCTGGCTGGCGTTCGGTTTCGCCGGCATCGCCTTCCTGAACGCGACGGTCTTCGTCCGCGTCTTCCGCCGCTACGGCGCCTTCCCCGACACTCCCCCTGCCATGAACTGAGGTTTGCCCCGCATGTCTGACCACACCCTCACCGACTGGGTCTTCCTGCTCGGTGACGACGCCGACGCCTGGAAGAAGAGTACCGACGAGTCCCACTTCCGCGCCGTCCGCGTGCCCCACGACTGGGCCGTGGAACTCGATTTCGACCAGACCGCCTCCAGCGGCACGGGGTACCTGCCCGGCGGGGTCGGCTGGTACCGCTGCCACGCCTCCATCGCCGACCTGGGGCTGCGCGACGGCGACCATCTGCGGCTCGTCTTCCACGGCGTCTACAAGAACGCCGACGTGTGGGTGAACGGTTACCACCTGGGCGGTCGGCCCAACGGGTGGTCGACGTTCAGCTTCGACCTGACCGAGATCCTCGGCTACGCGCCGGACGACGACCTGGTGATCGCCGTGCGCGTCGAGCGCCACGACCTGGCCGATTCCCGCTGGTACAACGGCACTGGCCTCACCCGCCGGGTCGACCTGCAGGTGCGCGGTTCGGTCGCGGTGGCCGAGCACGGGTCCATGCTCGTCACCACGAGCGCGGACGAGAACCTCGCCGTCGTCGAGCTCAGCCAGACCGTGGTGAACCACACCGACGAGGCCCGCGAGGTGGTGGTCACCCACACCCTCCAGCGTCGCGCCACCGACGGGGTCGAGGAGTCGACGGTGGCCACCCGCAGCCACCGCCTGTCGCTGACGGCCCGCGAGCGCGCCGACCTGCACTCCACGGAGCACGTCTCCTCGCCGGCGCTGTGGTCGGACGAGCACCCGCACCTGCACGAGTGGGTGACCGTGGTCACCTCGTCCGACGGGGTGGAGCTCTCCCGGGAGACCGCGGTGGTGGGCCTGCGGACCCTGGCGTTCGACACCGACGACGGGTTCTTCGTCAACGGCGAGCCGCGCACCCTGAAGGGGGTCTGCCTGCACGAGGACGCCGGACCGCTGGGCGTCGCCGTGCCGAAGGAGGTGTGGCTGAGGCGGCTGCAGACGCTGCAGTCTGGTGGCTGCAACGCGGTCAGGATGGCCCACAACCCCCACTCGCCGGAGCTGTACGACCTCTGCGACGAGCTCGGACTGTTCGTCATCGACGAGGCCTTCGACGAGTGGGAGAGCCCCAAGAACAAGTGGTGGCAGGGGCACAACGTCTACCCGCCGAAGCTGCAGGGTTACGCCAAGGACTACCCGGCGTGGCACGAGGCCGACCTGGTGGCGATGGTCGAGGCCAACAAGCTGCACCCCAGCGTGATCGCCTGGAGCATCGGCAACGAGATCGACTACCCGAACGACCCCTACGCCAGCCCGCTGTTCAACGAGATGACCGGCAACAACGACGCCAACAAGCCGGCGGCCGAGCGGGTCTACGACCCCAACCGGCCCGACATCCGCCGGCTCACGACGCTGGCGGGTGAGCTGATCGACATCGTCAAGCGCCACGACCCGTCGCGTCCGGTCACACTGGCGGCCGCGTTCCCGGAGCTGTCGAGCCGCACCGGGCTGCTCGATCGGCTCGACCTGATCGGCTACAACTACAAGGAGCACCTCTACGTCGACGACCATGCGCGGTTCGTCGACCAGCCGCTGCTGGGCTCCGAGAACGGCCACGGGTGGGCCGAGTGGCGCGCCGTCACCGACCACCCCTTCATCTCGGGACAGTTCCTGTGGACCGGCATCGACTACCTGGGCGAGACCCACGGCTGGCCGAGCCACGGGTCGGGCGCCGGACTGCTGACCACGGCGGGCTTCCCCAAGCAGCGCTTCCACCTGCGCCGTTCGTGGTGGTCGGAGTCGTTGGTGGTGCATCTCGCCACCCGGCCGGTGGCCGACGAGGTGGACGCGGACAGCGAGTGGCGGCGTCCGTTCGCTCGGGTGTGGTCTTCGGTGGGTGCGGGCGAGGGGGCGGACGAGCTCGAGGTGGCGGTCTTCTCCAACGCCGACGAGGTCGAGCTGACCTGCGGTGATGCCACCGTCGAGCTGACCTTCGACGACGAGCGCGGGTACTTCCGCGGACGAGCGAACCCCGCCGGGGGTGTGCTGCGGGCGGTCGCGCGCCGCGGCACCGACGAGGCGACGGACGAACTGGAGGCGTCCGGAGTGGCGGCGGCGCTCACGGTGGACGAGTGGACGCCCGCGCCGTCGGCGGCCCGGGTGAGCGGGGAGGTGCACCAGCTCGAGCTGACCCTGGTGGACGAGTCGGGTCGCGTGGTCGAGGGAGCCGACAATCAGGTCGAGGTTTCGGTGACGGTGGACGGGCCGACGCTGCTGGGCCTCGACAACGGCGATCTGGCCGACACCACGGCCTACCGCGAGCCCCGGCGACGCACCTTCGAGGGGCGAGCCATCGTCTACGTGCGGGGGTCCGGTGCGGTGACGGTGCATCCAGAGGGACTGCCCCCGGTGACGGTCCAGGTTCCCGGCCACCGCTGAGAGGACGACCACCGCTGAGCGTCCCCACCACCGCTGATCGAGTAGGGCGCCCGCGGCCGTGTCGAGATCACCCACGGACACGCGCCCTGACCCCACCTTCCCGACAATGGACGACGTGACTGATCGCCTCCATCCGTCGTTCACCCGTCGCGGACTCGGCCTCGTCGTCCTCTCATCGGCGTCGCTGTCGGCCCTCTCCGCCTGCAGCCTCGTCTCGCCGACAACCTCGGCCCACGACAGCTCGCAGCAACCCGCCCCCACCACCAGCCCCAGCCGGTCCTCGACCCCCGCCCCGCCCGACGCCGTCATCTCGAAGGCCTTCGCCAGCGACCCCCGCCTGGCGCTGAAGGGCATGTCGTCCGGCACGTTGGGCGCCCCCCACCTGTCGTTTCGGGTGCAGACCGCGATCTCCCAGGAACTCCCGTCGCTGTGGGTGTGGCAGGTCGCCGGCGAGGGCGGCCCCACCGCCCGGCCTCGTCCGGCTGCCTCGGGTCAGGAGTGGTTGCTGGTCCTGCTGCGGCCGTGGGCACCGATGTCCCTCACCAAGGAGCACCGCGGAGTCGGCCGGATCGTCGCCGGCAAGGCCGACATCGACCTGACGGAACTCGTCGGCACCCACCACGACAACGTCGGCTTCGCGGGCAAGGTGATCGCGCTGGCGCTCAGCGTGCCGAAGGGCGCCAAGGCCGCCCTGACCGTCACGGACGAGAAGCGGACCGCCACGTTCGACCTGCGCACCGGCAGGCTCGCCGATGATGCCGCCAGCCAACTGATGGCGCTGGCGGCCTCGTCCGTGACCACGAAGGCCACCGCCCCGACGGCAACGACGAGTGCCACCTGGTCGGACGGCACCAACTCCGGCGGCATCACGGTCGAGACCGAGTTCGTGCCCGACGAGTGCTTCCTGACACCGTGGCACCCCCAGGTCGGCTGGGCGAAGGCCGGACGCGGGTGGCTCGTCCTCGCCCACCGCACGCGGGCCGACTACGACAACTGGCCGGTGCAGGTGAGCATCGACCCCACCCGTCAGGTGACGCTCACGGTCGGCAAGCAGGTCGCGAAGGCGCGCGGCCAGGTGATCGATCTGTGGAAGAACATCACGCAGACTAACCCCCAGCAGGTGCTCTTCGACGTGCCCCAACAGGTCACCGGCGGAACCCTGACTCTCACCCTGCCCCCCTCGTTCGTGATCACCTACAAGGAGGGCATCAAGCGCACCCTCGCCCTCAAGGCCAAGGGTCCGCTGACGACCGCGATCACGATCAAACGCTGACCCGGCCTCGTCGCCCGCGTCACACCCGGGTGAGCACCAGCGAGATGAACAGGGCCAGAATCACCGTCGAGTAGACGAAGCCGACCAACGCCTGAGTGGTCACCAGTCGCCGCACCCGCGTCGTCAGGAGTTCCACGTCGGACGAGGCGAAGGTCGTGGAGACCTGCACGCCCAGGTAGATGAAGTCCTCGAAGGCGCGCACCTGGTCGTCCCTGTCGCCAGGCCTGGTGGGGAACCGCAGATGCTCACCCGAGGCCCACAGTCGGGCGTACTCGACGGCGAAGGTGGCGAACAGCAACACCCAGCTGCCGAGCAGACAGAGCACCGCCGAGATCATCACGTGGGCGCCACCCCAGTCCCGGCCGAAGCCCACCACGGCACCGACGGCCGCCATCGCCAACAGCGCCGAGGTGAGCCCCCACGAGGTCGGGTGCAGACCCAGCAACCAGGCTCGCAGGGTGCTGCTCGGGGACGAGGTCGCCCGCAACACCTCTCGGAGCTCCACCCCGCGCAGCCCGCGGAACAACCAGTGGCTCAGGCCCAGATAGGTGAAGCCGTAGAGGCCGTAGCTGGTCAACAGCAGCGCGAGGCCGCTCCCGCGCGTCCGGGTGACCACGAACCACAGACTGGCCAGCAGCCCGACGACCACCGCCACCATCATCGCCAGCCCATGACGGCCCAGTTCATTGCCCAGCAGTCTCTGGGCGGTGGTCAGCGTCGGCGCCGGTGGGGGCAGCAGGTGGTCGTCAGGCGTGGTCTCGGTCATCGGCCGAGCCTAAGGCACGGGCGGTGTCGTCGTTCAGCGCACCCGCACCGCAGCCGACTCGTTGCTGAGCCGGTCGGCAGCGCTGACGTAGTAGACATCGCCGGACGATCCCGCCGGCAGCGTGATCGTCTGCAGCCGCTCCTCACCGTCGTTGGGCACCGCCGGCACGATCGCCTCGAGGTGACGGGCATCGGCCAGGGCCTCGGGAGTCGGCGTGACTCCGGCAGGCACCCGGTAGATGAGCAGCGCATTCGTGTCGGACGAGCCGTACAGCACGTTGATGCGGTCCTGCGGCAGCCGCCAGGCCTTCTGCGGTGCGCTCGGAGCCACGGCGTCGAGCCAGGGCGACCGCGGCGTGAGCGCCGGGCGGGAGTACCACGTGGCGTTCACGATGGCCGTGGCGTCGAGCCGGTTGGCCCGCACGTCCTTGGCCGAGAAGTACATGTTGCCGCCGATGCGCTCGCCGTACTGGGCGTTCCACTCGAGGTGCCGGTTGAGCTCCTGCGGATCGCTCCACGGCGGGTCGAAGTTGAGCGCGACCTTGTAGGTGGCCTGCCCGATGTAGAGGTGCACGTTGCGGCCCTCGCACTGCTCGAGCCACCACTCGGCGACCTTGTCGTACTCGGCGGCGGCGAGGGTGAGCGACCAGTAGATCTGCGGGGTGATGTAGTCGATCCAGCCCTCCCGCACCCACTTGCGGGTGTCGGCGTACAGGTCGTCGTAGGTCTGCGCGCCGGCGGTGGTCTGCGAGCCTTCGGGGTCGGTGCCGACGTTGCGCCACACGGCGAACGGCGAGACCCCGAACTGCACCTCGGGCTTGGCCTGCTTGATGGCCGCACCGAGCCGGAGCACCAGGTCGTCGATGTTGGAGCGGCGCCAGTCGGCCAGGCTCATGCCGTTGCCGTACTGGGCGTACTGCTCCTCGTCGTGGAAGGTCACGCCCGCGACCGGGTAGGGGTAGAAGTAGTCGTCGAAGTGCACGGCGTCGATGTCGTAGGCCCGCACCGATTCCATGATCACGTCGATGCTGTGCTGGCGCGCCTCGGGAACACCCGGGTTGTAGTAGAGCTTGCCGCCGTACGGGATCGTCCAGTCGGGGTGCACGCGGGCAGGATGCGTCGGGATGAGGGCCGCACCGGCCTCGTCCATGGCCACGCGGAAGGGGTTGTACCAGGCGTGCACCTCGAGCCCGCGGGCGTGTGCCTCGTCGATGCAGAACTGCAGCGGGTCGAAGCCGGGGTCCTTGCCCTGGGTGCCGGTGAGCCAGTGCGACCACGGCTCCAGCGCCGATGGCCAGAAGGTGTCGGCCGTCGGACGCACCTGGTAGACGACGGCGTTGTGGTTCGACCGCTGCGCGAGGTCGAGCCAGGCGATCAGTTCGGCCTTCATCTGGTCGGCGGTGAGCCCACGCTTCGACGGGAAGTCGATGTTGGTGACGGTGGCGATCCACATGGCGCGCAGGTCGAACTTGCGCGTGTGCAGGTCGGTTCCGGGGCCGTAGGGGTCACCGGGGGTGATGGTGGACGAGGTGGGTGCGGCCTGGGCGACGGTGCCCAGCCCGACCGAGCAGGCGGCGGCCCCGAGGGCGGCGCTGCCCAGAAGTGCACGGCGGCTGACGGGAGTCATGGAGGTCCTTCCGGGGGGTTCAGACCCCGCTCGGGATGAGCGGATCTGACCAACCAAGCATGCGCGGGGGTCGTTCGTCCGGAATCGGGGAGAAACCCCCACGCAATCTGCCCACGTTGCTCGCATCTGCCCTCGTTGCAACATGCGGCAGGTGCGCGCAACGTGGGCAGATGCGGGTGGGGTGACTCAGTGGGTGCCGGCGGCCTTCTCGATCGGCAGCCACGCCAACACGTCCTGGATGGCCTGGTCCCAGTAGCCCCACTCGTGCTCGCCCGGGCGGTGCTCGATCTCGAGCGGTGCCCCGGCCTCGGCGGCGGCCTTCTCGAAGACGAGGTTGTCCTCGAAGAGGAAGTCCTCGGTGCCGCAGGTCGTCCACAGCTTGGGCAGGGCCTGCTTGTCGACCGTGTTGAGCAGGCCCACCAGGTCGTCGGGGCCGCCCTCGACCAGGCCCTCGTCCCCCCAGACGTGGTGGAAGCGCTCACTGAGGCGCTCCTTCAACTCGGGGCTGAGGCTCCACAGGGCACCCGACAGCGAGGCGGCGGCAGCGAATCGTCCGGGCTGGTTGAGGGCCAGCTTGAACGCGCCGAACCCGCCCATCGACAGCCCGGCGACGAAGGTCTCCTCGCGGCGCTGCGAGAGCTGGAAGGTGTCGGCGAGAATGGCGGGCAGCTCCTCGGAGATCCAGGTCCACCACTTCTGGCCGTGCACCTCGTCGCAGTAGAAGCTGAGCGCCGCCTGCGGCATGATCACCGCGATGCCGTACTCGGCGGCGTAGCGCTCGATCGAGGTGCGCCGCAGCCAGATGGTGTCGTCATCGCTGCCTCCGTGCAGGAGCCACAGGACGGGCGGCTTGCCGTCGCTGGTGGCCCCCGCCATGCCGATCTGGCCGGTGGTCTTCTGGGGCAGCAGCACCGTCACGGAGGTGCACATACCGAGGGATTCGCTGAACAGTTCGAGGCGCGCATGAATCATGTCTCGACCCTAGTCAGAACGCCCGGACGAGGGGCCCGTCTCGCCAAACGACACCACGCACTAGGCTCACGGCCATGGACTGGCGCGAACGGGCACGAGCCGCCTGGAAGGCGAGTCGGGAGACCTCGACGACCCTCACCGGCGAGGAGTCCCTGAAGGAACTCGAGGCCAGGCAGGCCAGGATCGTGCTCGACGTGGCCACCCGGCTGGCATCGCTGTCGCTGGGGGCGGGCGCCTCGGCGGCCGATGCCACCGCACTCGCACTGCTGGTCGCCGACCACTACGGCGTGCCCAGCCACGTCGACGTCACCTTCACCTCGGTCACGATGACCCACCAGCGCGGCTTCGACGAGGACCCGATCTCGCTGCTGCGCACCGTGCGGACGAGGGCCACCGACTACCAGCGACTGGCCCGGCTCGAGGGGATCGGGCAGGACATCGCCGCTGGTCGGCTCGAGTTGATGGCCGCGCGTGAGGCCGTGGTGGCGGAGGCTCGCAGTCCGCGGACCTATCGCGGGTGGCTGGTGACCACGGCCACGGGCGTGCTGGGCGGCGCGGTCGCCCTGCTGATCGGCGCCAACCTGGGCGAGATCGTGTTCGCGGCGCTGGTCTGCGCCGTGATCGAGCGGGTGCAGTGGCTCGTCGCGCGCACCCGCATGCCGGGGTTCTTCCAGCAGATCTCGGGCGCCGCCGTGCTGGGCCTGGTGGCGATCCTGATCATGGTCGGACGAGCCACTCCCGCGGTGCCGCTGTCGGTGTCGCCGTCGATGGTGGTCTCGGCTGGGATGGTGGCGATGCTGTCGGGACTGGCCCTGATGACCGCCGCCCGCGATGCCATCGACGGGTACTACGTCACGTCGGGCGCCCGCATGATCGAGGTGCTGCTGCAGACAGGCGGCATCATCTTCGGGCTGCTGACCACCCTGTGGATCGGGCTCAGGTTCGGGGTGCCGGCCTACCTCACGCCCCAGGTGGGAGGCATCACTCCCCTGATGGTGCAGGTGCCCGCCGCCATGCTGATCTCGTTGAGTTTCGCCGTCTCGAGCCATCTCGGCCCGCGATCGCTGCCGCTGAGCGCGGGTCTCGGAGCGCTCGGGGTGGTGGTGTCGGGGTTGCTGGTGCACCAGATCGGCACGGCCGCCGCCGCCGGGTTGGGCGCCTTCGCGGTCTCGTTCGTCGCCCAACTGGGCACGCGCCGGTGGCGGATCCCCCAGCTCGCGCTGCTGTCGGCCGGGGTGGTCTCGCTGCTGCCCGGCATGATCACCTACCGCGGGCTGTTGGCGACGGTGCAACTCGACCAGGGGCAGACGGTGCTGGCCTCGGAGTCCCCCCGCCTGCTGCTCACCGCCGTGTTGACGGCCGTCTGGTTGGCGGCGGGTTCGGCGTTCGGGGCGATGGTCGCTCGTCCGTTCGGCCTGCCCGCCAACGCCCAGGAGCGGCGCTCCCTGATGAAGGCCTGGCGCCGGAACACGCCGGAGACACCGCCGACCCGCTGAGGTGTTCACCGGCGCTGGCCACGTCCGCCAACCCCGGCACCCCCACCAGCTCGCACCCCCACCAGCCGGGCACCCCCACCAGCCCGGGCCACACCCGACCAACCCCCGCCACACCCGACCAACCCCCCGCCACACCCGACCAACCCCCCCGCCACACCCGACTTGGCTTCAGTTCGTGCACTTGGCTTCAGGTCTGGAGCGAAGCCAAGTGCACCAACTGAAGCCAAGTCGCCATGGGTGCGGGGCGGTTTGCGTGCGGGGCGGTTGGGTCGGGGCGGCTGGGTGCTGGGCGGGGGGTCTACGACCCGATCACTGAACCGGAGCCGCCTGGGAGACCACGCGTCGTCCGTCGAAGGCACGACCGAGGGTGACCTCGTCGGCGTACTCGAGATCGCCACCGACCGGCAGCCCGCTGGCCAAGCGCGACACGGTCACCCCCGTGGGCGACAGCTGGCGCGTCAGGTAGGTGGCGGTGGCCTCACCGTCGACGGTGGGGTCGGTGGCCAGAATGACCTCGGTGATCGCCGGGTCCTGCAGGCGCTGGAAGAGTTCCCTGATGTGCAGGTCGCCGGGGCCTCGTCCGTCGATCGGCGAGATGGTGCCGCCGAGCACGTGGTAGAGCCCACGGAACTCGCGGGTGCGCTCGATCGCCATGACGTCTTTGGACTCCTCGACGACGCAGAGGTAGCTGTGGTCGCGGCGCGGATCGCGGCAGATGGCGCAGCGATCCTCGGTCGAGACGTTGAAGCAGACCTCGCAGAACTTGGCCTTCTCCTTGAGCTCGCGCAGGGCATCCGCGAGCCGGTTGACGTCCTCGACAGGGGCGTCGAGCAGGTGGAAGGCGATCCGTTGGGCCGAGCGGGGACCGATGCCGGGCAGCGTGCCCAGCGCATCGATCACCTCCTGCAGTGCACCCTCATACACGAAGGCTCAGAATCCCAGTCCGCCGGGCATCTGCGGCATCACGGCGGCCGCCTTGGCCTGCAGCTGCGAGTTGGCCGACCGCACCGCGGCCAGCACCAGGTCGGCGAGACCTTCGGCATCGTCCGGGTCGATGGCCTCGGGCTTGATGATTAGGTTGGTCAGCTCCCCCGACCCCTTGACGGTGGCGACGACCAGGTCGCCGCCGGCCGAACCGGTGAACTCGGAGTTGGCGAGTTCCTCCTGGGCCGACTGCAGCTGGGCCTGCACGGCCTGGGCCTGCGCCAGCAGGGCGTTCATGTCCATGCCTTCACCGAACACGGTGTCTCCTCGTCACATCGGGGTGTGGGTCACACGTACCCCGACAGTCTAGGCGGTGGGGACGTCGCGTTCGATCTCGTCGAGCCACACTTTCGCGCTCACGTCAGACGGCATCCGCCAGTCGCCGCGCGGGCTGAGCGTGCCCCCCGAGACCACCTTGGGGCCGTTGGGCAGCGCCGACCGCTTGAACTGGTTGGTCGCGAACCGCTTCACGAAGGTCACCAGCCACTGGCGAATCGTGGGCAGGTCGAAGGCGACCTTGTCGTCGTCCGGGAAGCCCGCGGGCCACTCCCCGGCCTCCCGGTCGTGCCAGGCGACCCACGCCAGGTAGGCGATCTTGCGCGGACGAGTGCCGTGGCGCAGCAACTGGTAGAGAGTGAAGTCCTGCAGCGAGTACGGCCCCACCGACGCCTCGGTCGACTGCGGCGTCTCGCCCTCCTTGGTCGGGATCAGCTCGGGGGTGATCTCGGTGTCGAGAATGCTCTCCAGCAGTCCGTTCACCTCGTCGTCGAACTGACCGGACGAGACCACCCACCTGATCAGGTGCTGCATCAGGGTCTTCGGCACGCCCGTGTTGACCCCGTAATGGCTCATCTGGTCGCCGACCCCGTAGGTGCACCACCCCAGGGCCAGCTCCGACAGGTCACCGGTGCCCAGCACGATGCCGCCGTGGTGGTTGGCGGCCCGGAACAGGAAGTCGTACCGCACGCCGGCCTGCACGTTCTCGAAGGTGACGTCGTAGACCTCTTCGCCGTCGCCGAACGGATGCTTGAGATCCTTGAGCAACTGCGTCGACATCGGACGAATGTCCACCTCCTCGAAGGTGACCCCCAGCGCCTCCGAGAGCAACTGGGCGTTCGACTTGGTGTGTTCCGTGGTGGCAAACCCGGGCATCGTGTAGGCGAGGATGTGCGTGCGCGGCAGCCCGAGCCGGTCGCACGCCTTGGCGGCGACGATCAGCGCGTGCGTGGAGTCGAGGCCACCGGAGACCCCGATGCAGATCTTCGGCGCCTTCTCGGGGTTGCCGCCACCGATGGCGAGCATGCGCCGCTCGAGCCCCGAGACCTGGATGTTGTAGCCCTCGTAGCAGTCCTGCTCGAGGCGGGAGGGATCGTCGGGCACAAACGGAAAGCGGTCGATCTTGCGCAGCAGCCCGAGGTCGCCGGCGGGCGGGTCGAGCTCGGTGTGCACGACGGTGTAGCCGTCGTCCCAGCCCTCGCTGGTCAGCGCCGCGCGGTTGTCGTCGAACGACCCCTGGCGCAAGCGCTCCTGCCGCAACCGGTCGAGGTCGACGTCGACGACGGTGGCCTGGGCCGTCTGCGGGAAGCGCTCGCTCTCGCCCAACAGGGCGCCCACCTCGTAGACCATGGTCATGCCGTCCCACGAGAGGTCGGTGGTCGACTCCCCGAACATCGCGGCCGCGTAGGCGTAGACGGCGTTGTCACGGGCCGAGGCCGAGCGCGCCAGCAGGTGACGGTCGGCGGCTCGTCCGATGGTGATCGGCGAGGCGGACAGGTTCAGCAGCACCGTGGCGCCGTGCAGCGCGGCGTGCGAGCTGGGCGGCACGGGCACCCACATGTCTTCGCAGACCTCGACGTGGATGGTGAGCCCGGGCACGTCGTCGACTTGGAAGAGCAACCGGGAGCCGACGGGCACCCACGGGTCGGAGCCGGGCCGCACCCACTCGGGGCGCTCGATCTCGTCGACCTCGAGGGTCGCGGCGGAGGCGAAGTGACGCTTCTCGTAGAACTCGCGGTAGTTCGGCAGGTACATCTTCGGGACGATGCCCAGCACCTCGCCGCGATGGACGACCACCGCGCAGTTGTACAGGCGGTGGCCGATGGGCAGAGGTGCGCCGACGACGAGGATCGGCATCAGGTCGCGGGAGGCCTCGACGATCTCGGTGACGCCGGCATCGACCGCATCGAGCAGCGAATCGGTCAGCAGCAGGTCATCGAGGGCGTAGCCGCTGACCCCCAGCTCGGGGAAGACGGCCACGGCCACGTGCTGGTCGTGCAGCGCCTTCGCCTGCTCGATGATGCGGGCGACATTGGTGGCCGGATCGAAGTCGGCGACGGGAACCGTGCAGGCGGCGACGCGGGCGAACCCCTGGGCGTAGGCGTTGCGGAAGTCCATGGCCGTGAGCCTAGTTGTTCGCGGTCACCCTCGACCGGAGGAACCCCCACCACCCCTGATCGAGGAGGAGCGAGGCACGAGCGACCGACGGAATCTGCACAACCTCGACCGACGGGAACCGATCACTCCTCGTGGATGATGGTGCCGCCCAGGTGCTTCGCGATCAGCTCGTGCGCCGACGCACCAGAGTCGATGACCGGGTCGTCGTCCTCGGCGAGCACGTCGCCCTCGTCCTCGTCCGGGGCTGCCGGAATGTCCGGCGAGGGCGGGCTGGCCGTCACCGTCGGACGAATGGCCTGCTTCGCCCGCCGCACGTGGTCGGAGTGATCCGCACGCGCCTCGGCGCCGCCATCGGCGGGCGGGGCCAGCTCCGCTCGAGTGGCGTCGTCGGCCGGGTCGGGGTCGTCGTCACCCTCGGGCGGCGGCTCCTGCGACGACGGGTGAGACGGATCGGGCACCGCCTGCAGATGACGCCCCGCCGCACCGGCGACCGGCGCGCTCGCCGCGCCAGCCTGGCCCTGTGTGTCGGGGGTCACCGACCCGCCCGCCTGACGGCCACTCGCCCCACCGTGGGACGAACCAGCCGCGGCCGGCCCCTGCGTGGGACGCCCGGTCGGCTGCCCACCGCGGGCGGCGTGGCTGCGCTCGGTGCCGTCGACCACCGCGTTCACGTGCAGGTTGGCGCCGAGCACCTCCACCAGCGAGTCGGCCAACACATCGGGGGTGCCGCCCTGGGAGTAGTTGTCACGCGCCCCCGGGTTGGCGAACCCCAACGTCAGCACCCCGTCGGTCACGTCGAGCACCTGAGCGTTCTGGCTCAGCAGGATCCAGGAGAACCGACGCCGCGACCGCACCTCCTCGAGCACGCGCGGCCACTCCGCGCGAACGCGGGTGACGTCGACCGTGCCCGGTGCCGACGCGGCGGCCGTCGGACGCTGCGGGGCCGCCTCCTGGGGCTGCTCGGGACGTCGCTGGGCGGGTGGGCGCTGCAGCGAACGTGGCCGCTCGGCCTGGGTCTGCGGCTCGCTCGCGTCCGGCTGGGACGCCGGCTGACTTGCCTGCGACTGCGTCACCGGCTGCGGGTTCGTCGGCTCGGGTTTGGTCGGCTCCTGAGCCTTAAACTCCCGCGCGGGTTCCTGCAGCGAAGCACCCTGACTGCCTTCCGGCGCCTCCGGAGCCGCTGGGCGCTGGACCGGGCGAGCGGCCGGGCGCTCCGCCACGGCCGCCGCGTCGTCCCACTCCCGGGGCGAGGGCTCCGGCGTCGGCGACCCCGCGCTGCGGTCCACCGGCACCCCGGTGTCGGCCAACCTGCGCTCGAGCCGGTCGAGGCGGGCGTGGATGCCTCGTCCGTCGACGTCGGCACCCGGCAGCAGCACCCGCGAGCACATCAGCTCGAGGTGCAGACGCGGGGCGGTCGTCCCACGCATGTCGGTCAGCCCCTGGGCGATCACCTCGGCGGCACGGGTCAACTCGCCGGCACCCAGTCCTCGGGCCTGCACGGTGAGCCGCTCGGCCTGGTCGCCGGCGACGTCGATCAGCCCCGACGACACCGCATCGGGCACCGCCGCCACGATCACCAGGTCACGCAACCGACGCAGCAGGTCCTCGGCGAACCGGCGCGGGTCCTGCCCCACCTCGATCACCTTGTCGACGGTGGCGAACACCCCCTTGGCGTCACCGGCGGCGAACGCGTCCATGATCTCGTCGAGCAGGGTGTCGGGGGTGAAGCCCAGCAGGCTGGCGGCCTGCTCGTAACTGACCCCCTGGTCACCGGCACCGCCGAGCAGTTGGTCGAGCACCGACAGGGAGTCGCGCACCGACCCCGCCCCGGCGCGCACCACCAGCGGCAGCACGGACTCGTCGACCGGCACCCCCTCGGCCTCGCACAGCCTGCCCAGGTAACTCGACAGCACCTTCGGCGGGACCAACCGGAACGGGTAGTGGTGGGTGCGCGACCGGATCGTGCCAATGACCTTCTCGGGCTCGGTCGTGGCGAAGATGAACTTCACGTGCGGGGGCGGTTCCTCCACCAGCTTCAGCAGCGCGTTGAAACCGGCCGAGGTCACCATGTGCGCCTCGTCGACGATGTAGATCTTGTAGCGGCTGTTCACCGGTGCGAAGAAGGCGCGTTCCCGCAGGTCACGGGCATCCTCCACGCCACCGTGGGAGGCCGCGTCGATCTCGATGACGTCGATCGACCCCGATCCCCCGCGCGCCAGTTCGCGGCAACTCTGGCACTCGCCGCACGGCGTCGGGGTCGGCCCCTGCTCGCAGTTGAGGGCCCGCGCCAGAATGCGGGCCGACGTGGTCTTCCCACACCCGCGCGGACCCGAGAACAGGTAGGCGTGATTCACCTTGTTGTTGGCCAGCGCCCGCTGCAACGGCTCGGTCACGTGCTCCTGGCCGATCACGTCGGCGAACGTGTCCGGCCGGTAGCGGCGGTACAGGGCCAACGGTGCGTCGGGAACGGTCGGACGAGGGGCCCGCTCCGCCGCGGCCGGAGGAGCGAGTTCGACCACGGGGTCATCGGCCGGCTCATCGGCGGGCGCATCGTCCGGCTCGTCCACCACCTCGGGTTCGGTGCTGGCGGCAGCGGGTTCGTCCGCGTCGTCGAAGTCGAACAGGCCGGGGCCGTCCTGCTCGAAGGCGAGGTCGGCGTCGTCCGAGCCCTCGACGTCGTCGTCGAAGTCCAGGGCGTCGTCGTAGTCGTCAGTCACGGGCCCCACTCTAGAGAAGCGGTGCGACAGTTTCGCCAGCCGCCGACTCTGCCCCTCGTCGTTCCGGCCTCCACCCCGATCCCCACATCCGCGTTTGCCTGCCCACGATCCATCTGCCGCTGTTGCAACAAGGGCAACTGCACGTCCGAGAGGCAAACGCGGGACGAGGGCGGGCGCGGGACGAGGGCGGGCGCGGAGGGAGGGCGGGCAGAGTCCGGACATGAAAAGGCCCCCGCGCACCCGACAGAGCTCACTTACCCTTGCTGTCTTCCGACCCTGGGGGAGTTGGGCGAGGTGCCGCCGCACGGGGGTTGCCGAGCAGTCTAGCCGGTGGGGCAGCGTCGTCCCAACCGGCGCCGCCTACGCTGGACCCATGCCCACAGCCCTCGCACCCCTGCAGCGCCGCGTCGGCATGGCGATCGTGCACCGCGTCGGCGGCGACGACGCGCTGGCCAGGCGCGCCGACACCGTCGACAAGCCCGGCGAACGCTGGTTCACCCCGGCCGATCCCGTCTGGCGGGTGCACGACGACGCCGCCATGTTCTCCAGCGGCGTCACCGCCCTGCTGCTGCAGTCCCTGCACCCGCTCGCGATGGCCGGCGTCACCGGCCACTCGGGCTACAAGACCGACCCGTGGGGGCGGCTGCAGCGCACCAGCGACTACATCGGACGCACCACTTTCGGCACCATCGACGACGCCGAGGCGATGATCGCCCGGGTCCGCTCCGTGCACGACCGGGTGCGCGGCAAGGACTTCCGCGGACGCCCCTACCGCGCCAGTGACCCGCGCCTGCTCGAGTGGGTGCACGTCGCCGAGATCTGGGCCTTCCTCACCGGCCACCGCGCCTACGGCAATGACCCGCTGACAACCGCCGACGAGGACCGCTACGTCGCCCAGGCCGGCCTCGCCGCCGCCAAGCTCGGCGTTCCGACGCCGCCCACCTCGGTCGCCGAGCTCGAGGCCGCCATCGACTCGTTCCGCGCCGAGCTCGAGGTCTCCCCCGCCGCCCTCGAGGCCGCCCGGTTCCTGCTCGACGAGCCCCCGCTGCAGTGGTGGGCCCGCCCCGCATACGGGCTGCTGGCCACCGGCGGGCTCGCGATCCTGCAGCCGTGGGCGGCCGAGATGCTCGGCTTCCCGCAACCCCGCAGCGGACGACTCCGTGGCCGACTCGGCGTGAAGACCGTCCGCTGGGGCCTCGCCGGGGTCGGGTCGCGCGGGGTCGCTCAGGCCAGCCCCGAGCGGTAGGCGATCACCACCAACTGCGCCCGGTCGCGGGCACCCAGCTTGCCCAAGATGTTGCCGACGTGGGTGCGCGCCGTCGCCTTCGAAATCACCAGCCGCGCCGCGATCTCGTCATTGTTGAGCCCCTCCGCAACCAGCCCCAGCACCTCCCGCTCGCGGTCGGTCAGCTGGTCGAGTCCGGGGTGCACGACGGACGACCGCCGCGCCAGCCCCGTGCCGGCGAAACTCCCGATGACCCGCCTGGTGACCGTCGGCGACAGCAGTCCCTCCCCGACCGCCGCGGCCCGCACCGCCCGCACGATGTCGTCCGGTTCGGCGTCCTTGATGAGGAAGCCCGATGCCCCGGCCTCGAGCGCCGTGAACACGTACTCGTCCAACTCGAAGGTGGTCAGCACCACGACCCGCACGCCCGCCAGGTCGGGGTCGCCGACGATCTCGCGCAGGGCGGTCAGCCCGTCGACTCCGGGCATGCGGATGTCCATGAGCACGACCTGCGGTCGGTGACGGCGGACGAGCCGCACCCCCTCGTCACCGTCGGACCCCTCGGCCACCACCGCGATGTCGCCCTCGGCGTCGAGCAGGGCCCGCAGCCCCATCCGCACCAGCGGTTGGTCGTCGACCAGCACCACGGTGATCATGCGTCCCGCCCCCCGATCGGCAACGTGGCCTCCACCACGAACCCACTCCCGCTCGGTCCCGTCTTCCCGAGCCCAAGACTGAGCCGTCCGCCGACCGCCTCCACGCGCTCCCGCATGCCGGTCAGACCGTTGCCCTCGACCACGGGGGCCACCGGTCGTCCGGTGTCGGCCACCCTCACCAGCAACGCGTCACCGGTCGTAACGAGCTCGACCCTGACCGACGCCCCCGGGGCGTGCCGCAACGCATTGGTCACCCCCTCCTGCACCACCCGGTGCGCCACGGCCTGGATGCTCGCCGGCACCGTCGCGGGGTCGACCTCGCTGGTCAGCGTCACGTCCACCCCGGACGACGCCGCCTGCTCCACCAGCCGCCTGACCTGCACGAGCCCCGGGGTCGGGGCGAGCGGAGGCTCGTCCGGGGTGTCTTCCCGGAAGACTCCCAGCGTGGTGCGCACCTCGGTGAGGGCCTGCTTGGAGGTCTCGCGGATGGCCTCGAGGCTGCGACGGGCCTGGCTGGGGTCGGTGTCGAGCACCCGCAGGGCCACCCCGGACTGCAGCGAGATGAGCGAGAGGGAGTGGCCGACGACGTCGTGGATGTCGCGGGCGAGTCGCAGTCGTTCGGCGCGCGCCACCCGGTCGAGTTCGAGCTGCCGGTCGCGGCGACGCTGGCGGCCCCGGGCCCGGACGGCGGCGACGGCGAGCAGCGGCAGCACCGTCCAGACCATCATGGTCGGCACCTGGAACAGGGCGGTCGCGCCGGCGTCGTCGGCCAGCAGAACCGCGCCGTAGGCGGGGACCAATCCGAGCAGCCACGGCCACTGGCGGGTGGGCTGCGGTAGCGACAGCAGTCCCTTGCCGAGCACGACCACCGCGATGACGGCCGCGACCGGGGCGCCGCCGTTGGCCAGGTAGAGGGCGACGCCGGCGAGTCCGACCACCCAGGCCGTGCGCGGGGCGAGGTGGCTGGCGAGCACCGCGACCCCCACCAGCACGCTCGAACCACGCACCCACCCGTCGGGGGCCAGTGCGTGCTCGTCCAGGCGTGGATGACGGCCGGCCGGCCCCCGTCCGTCGGGCTGCCAGCCCTGGTGCGTGACGATCCACCCCCCGACCAGCAGCCAGCCGATGCCGAACCCGGCCGCGGCGTCGAGCAGCCACCGCCAACCGCGCGTGCGGGCGCGCTGGGCGAGGCCGTCGGCGGCCGGGGTGGGTGGAAGGCTCACCGTTCGAGCCTACGAGACCGTGACGGTGTCGACATCGGTTGCCGGGACGAGTTTCGCCTACGTCAGCTGACGTAGGAGCGCCGCGCGAAGACCAGCATCCTGGCCGATGTGCGCGAGAGCTCACCCGCGTTCACTTGAAGCCATGGACACTTACCTTCTGCACGGCGGCATGCACCCCGGTTTCGGCAGCATGCACCACGGGCCCGGCCTGTTCGGCCTGATCCTGCCCGCCCTGTTCTTCCTCGCTCTCGCGGTGGCCGCGGTGGTCCTGGTCACCAAGGGTCGCGTCGGGCCGATTCGTTGGCTCGGACGACACCGCGACGCCTCCCCAGTGACGGGTTGGTCGGCGAGCCGGCCGGCCGAGGACGCCGCCTTCGAGACCCTCAAGATGCGCCTGGCAACGGGCGACATCACCCCCGAGGAGTTCCTGGAGCGCAGTTCGGTGCTGCGCAGCCCGGGAGCCGCCAACGGAAAGGCTGACCAGTGACCGGCGTCATCATGGTGGCCGTGCTGCTGCTCGTGCTGTACAAGAAGGGCCGGCTGGGTCCGCTCGCCTGGGAGGGCCGTGAGCAGCTCGTCGGCAGCCGCCACCCCGGCGAGCTAAGCGGTCGTCCGTTCGGACCGTCGTGGGCACACCAGTACGGACCGGAGGCCGCTCTGGTGCAGCGGGGCGAGACCCCCGAGGAGGTGCTGGCCCGTCGCCTCGCCGACGGTGACCTCTCCCCCGACGAGTACCTGGAGCGCAGCGCCCTGCTCCACGAGCGCTGACGGGTGTCCCCCGGACCTCGTCGGCCCCCCGGTACAAGCTGGCCTGCGGGCCTCGGTCGGTCGGCGGGCGGTGGCGGTTCGCGCCGGACGAGCGTGAGCCTGTAAGCTGCCCGGCGGAGGATTCGCCTAGAGGCCTATGGCGCTCGCTTGGAAAGCGGGTTGGGTTCACGCCCTCACGGGTTCAAATCCCGTATCCTCCGCCATGAGACCCCGCCCCCTCGGCGGGGTCTTCGTTTTGTCACGGAACCTCTGGACAGCCTTGTCAGAGCGGGGTTAGGGTCGAAATCGCCGTCGAAGACAACCGCCTCAGG
The DNA here is from genome assembly GCF_051192575.1 of Aestuariimicrobium soli. Lineage (NCBI taxonomy): Bacteria > Bacillati > Actinomycetota > Actinomycetes > Propionibacteriales > Propionibacteriaceae > Aestuariimicrobium > Aestuariimicrobium soli. The sequence goes on from NZ_JBPJSQ010000006.1 coordinate 245,935, forward strand.
AGGATTCAGGGTGCCAAAGCAGGACAATGAAGCGCAGGTGGCCAAGCACGCAAAGGACCTCGCCAGTCATCCCGACGGCGGGTTCCCTTCGCAGGAACAGCCGCCGCCGGGGCTGGCGCTGAAGATGGATCCGGTGCCCGACCACGGCGAGGAGAGCTACGAGGGCCACGGCAAGCTCGAGGGGATGCGCGCTCTGATCACCGGAGGCGATTCGGGCATCGGCCGCGCCGTCGCCATCGCGTTCGCCCGCGAAGGCGCCGATGTCGTGATCAACCACCTGCCCGAGGAGCAGTCCGACGCCGACGACACCGTCGAGTGGATCAAGAAGGCCGGTCGCAAGGGTGTCTCGTTGCCCGGCGACATCCAGGATGCGCAGTTCTGTTCCCAATTGGTGGCCGATACCGTCAAGGAACTCGGCGGAATCGACATCCTCGTCAACAACGCGGGCTTCCACTTCACCCGCGACGGGGCTGGCGGTCTCGAGGGACTGGAAAAGGAGACCGTCGACCGAGTCTTCAACACCAACGTCCAGGCGACGCTGTGGATCACCAAAGCAGCCGTCGCCCATATGGGGCCCGGGTCGTCGGTGATCAACACCAGCTCGATCCAGTCCTACGACCCGTCCGAGCGCCTCATCGAATACGCCGCGTCGAAGGCGGCCATCAACAACTTGACCGTCACGCTGGCCGACAGTCTGGGCCCCAAGGGCATCCGGGTCAACGCGGTCGCCCCCGGCCCGATCTGGACGCCACTGCAGCCGGCCACGCGCGATGGCGAGGAGATGAAAGAGTTCGGGGCCGACACCCCGCTGGGTCGCGCCGGGCAGCCCGCCGAACTCGCGCCCGCGTACGTGTTCCTGGCGTCACCGCGTGATGCCAGCTACGTGTCGGGCACGATCATCGGCGTCACGGGCGGTCGGGCGACCATCTGACCTGCTCACCAAAGGAGGAACAATGCCGAAGAAGAAGACACCGGCACCCTCGGTCAAGGACCCGGAGCTGTACGAGGCCCTGCGCGACGACGGGGCCAGCAAGGAGAAGGCGGCCAGGATTGCCAACGCCGCTGCGGCGACGTCGCGGGAGGAGGTCGGCCGCAAGGGTGCCGAGGCCGAAGACTACGAGGACCGGACGAAGAAGGAACTCATGGATCGGGCGCGCGAGATCGGGATCGAGGGTCGCTCATCGATGTCGAAGGATGAACTGATCGACGCGTTGCGCAACCACTGAGTCACGTCACACAGCCAGTGAGGTCAACCGGCGAGGGCGGCGGCGAGGAGGACCACCGTCGTCGTCACCTCGACCACCGCGCCGAAGGGGCCGCCGGTGAGGCCGCCGAAGCGGCGGCGGAGGAACCCCGCCCACCCGACGCCGACGACGAGGCGAGCAGCGCGCCGCCACCCAGGACCGTGACCAGCCAGGCGAGCCCCGCGGCGACCCCGCCCAGCACGGCGCTGCCGTCGCCATGCGGCGATCAGGCCAAGCTGCCGCTCCGTGCCTCGATCACGCTCTTGAACGTCGAATAGATCCACGGCGTCGCTTCGATCGACTGGGCGGTGGTGACCGGCCCGTTCTTGGACTGGATCACGACGAACTTGGTCTGCCCCTTCTCCTCTGTCAGCTCGTACTCTGTCAGGCCGGGCGCCTCGGCCTCGACCTCCGGGTCCCAATGGCAGTCGAACGTGATGGCGAGGTACTCGGGCTCGCGCACCTCGACGACCTCGCCGTCGATGAGCACATCGCCGCTTGCCGTGGAGTACGAGTAGCGCGTCCCCTTCTCCCACGTGGCCTCCGTGATGGATCCATAGAGCCATTCGAGCGGACGGCCGGTGGCGGTGAGCTCGTCCCAGACCGCCTGCCGAGGCGCGTCGATGTACACGGTGTAGACGTGTCGGTCGTTCATTGCATTCTCCTTGTGTTCGACGGAGGCCTTGAGGCCGAGCAGGCGATCCGCTGTCGCGGCGCCGAAGTTGGAGAGCCAGCGACGCTGGATCTCGCGTAGGGGGACAGCGTTGAGGTAGTGGAGCTTGAGTCGACCGTCGCGCCTCGACGAGATCAGATCGGCTGCCTCCAAGACGTCAAGGTGAGAACTGACGCCATAACGAGTCATGTTCGGGAGGACCTCGCACAGCTCACCCAAGCTTTGGCCGTCGCGACTGCGCAGGCTGTCGAGGAGCATCCGGCGGGATGGATCCGCCAAGGCCCTGAACACGTCCTCCATGGACCGATGATGTGTGACCAAATACTCACATGTCAAGGGCTGCCCGCCGTCGTGCTGTCGCTCTTCCTCGGCGCGCTGGGGTCCTGCCCCTGGATCTTCAGGTCTGCGAGGTTCAGCAATTCCTTGGCGATCGCAGTGGCGGCGGAGGTCGACTCACCGACGGAGAGCATGTCGCCGGGCTTGTGGCCGACGACGAACTGGATCTCGCCGTCGCGGCGGGAGAACCGCATGTCGGCGTCCAGGCTCTTGACGGCTTCGAGGCCGAGGCGCATCTGCTTCCACATCTCGTCGTGGATGTTGATGCGCAGGTCGCCGGGGGCCTTGATCTCGCGCATGGCGCGCCCCCACGACGACAGGCAGGTCAAGGCGATGCCCATGGCCTCGTCGCCGAGGGGTTCGAGGCGCGACAGGGAGAACGACTGGATCGGCGCCGTCCAGTCGACGGCGATGGTGGTGGGAGCGTCGAACAGGCCGGCCAGTGCCCCGGTGACCAGTTGGCCGAGGGCGTCGCGCAGCAGGCGGGTCTCGTCGAGGAACTGTCCGACCGGTGGCCTGATGAACAATCAGGCGGCCCACGGCCATTCCAGCGGAGTCGCAGCGGGCCCGCGCCCTGCGCCTTCCATTGCTTCGCCTGCCCGGACAGTCACCTAACCCGCTCTCCACAAGGAACGACACGTCGGCACAGGGCTGGAGCGCGGCTCTGGAAAGGCGGATGTGGGCACCTCCCGACGCAGCGGACGGGTAACGATGACGTGGTCCTCTCTCCCCACAGGCCCGCTCACTTGGGGCCAAAGAAGGGAAGTCCCATGACCGCGCATACCTACGAGTCACTGCCTGCGACAGCTGTCCGGATCGGGGTAAGCGTGAAGACCCTGCGTCGCCGGATTGCCGAGGGCGTGCTCCCCGTCAACCGGTGCGGCCGGATCCTCACGCTCGCCCCACGCGACGTCGACGCTTTGTTCCATCGTTGCCCGCACCCGACCTCGCTGTCACGGCCGCGGTCGCTGACCGAGTGAGTCGGCTACCTCGCGTCGCCCTGCCAGCAGCTTGAGAGTGCTTGTTCGCGTTGGTCGGGAAGAGGACTGCTGCGGGCAGCGGTCACGCGCTGGCGGGGCGGCTGTGGGCATCGCGGATCGCTGTGGGCTGGGTTCGCTGCGCCGGCACCGTGCCGACGCGTGGGCGGACAAGCAGCCCCGTTGCGCCCACACCCCGGTCAGAATGGCAAGCATGGCCAATTGGGATCCGCTCCGCGAGGCACTCCGTGACGTTGATGAGCGCACGTTTGACTGGGAGGAACTGGATGCGCTCGTTGGCGGGCTGCCGGCGTCGGCGAGGAATCACCGCGCATTCTGGTCAGGTGCGAGGTCCGGGTGGCCGGGCTTCACGACGACCGATGTCGTCCCCGGCCGGTGCGTGACGTTCATCCGCGCTGGTAGCCCTGATCGGCCGGTGCACCGCCATCTCCCCAAGCCAGACCCATCGCTGGCTCCAGTTCGGTCATCGGGTGGGCCCGACATCGTGCTCGTGGGCTGCGTGAAGAGCAAACAGAGCCGTGCTGCCCCTGCCAAGGATCTGTACGTCTCGGACCTGTTCCGCAAGGCGCGTCGATACGCCGAGGAGACAACGGAGCGCTGGTACATCCTGTCCGCGAAGTACGGACTCGTGGCGCCGGAAGAGGTGATCGAGCCCTACGAACTTCACCTCGCCAGGGCCTCGGCCTCCTATCGTCGCCAGTGGGGGATCTCGGTGACTCACCAACTGCTGGCAGCGTCCGGCACTCTTGAGGGGCGTGTGATCGAGGTGCATGCGGGGGCTGCCTACACCGACGCCATCCGGGCCCACCTACTAGCGGCGGGTGCGCAGGTGGTCGAGCCGCTGGCTGGGCTCACGCTCGGGCAGCGGCTGGGGTGGTACAGCGCCGTGGGTGGCTCGGCGCCCGGCACGCAGCCGCCGTCGGCGTCCCTGTTGGTGGATCAGCTTCGGCGGGCCGATCACGCTTTGACCCCGAAGGACTTCGTGGCGACCCAGGGGGCTGGGTTTGGCGGGCCTGGCCTTTACAGCTGGTGGGTGGACGACGCCGGCGCGCGCGACCTCAGCGAAGGGCTCGGCCATCCAATCGGCAGCGGGTTGATCTACGCGGGGCTCGCGGGCGCCACCCGAGCCAAGAGCGGTCAGAAGTCGTCAAACACCCTGTGGGGTCGCATCCGCGGCATGCACTTGGGCGGACGCCACGACTTTTCGACCTTTCGCCGCACGCTCGGTGCGGTGCTCGCCTCCCAGCGTGGGGAATCCACGATCGACGAGGACCGGCTGACCCGATGGATGTATGAGCACCTTCGGGTCATCGCCGTCCCGGTGGCCGACGCCGACGCCCTCGACCAACTCGAGACGCGCGTGCTCGGTGCGCTCGATCCGCCCCTCAACCTCGCGAAGATGCCGCGGACCCACGCCCGGGCCCGGCTGACCGACTTACGGCGCAGAGTCGCGTCGGACAGTCGAGTCGCCTCCGACGATCAACGAAGGTAACTGGCCGCTAGGTGTACCCGGCCATGGCTCGTCGTCAGTTCTGGTGACGCAGGGAGACAGGCCCGCCGCGGCACGATAGGGCTTGCGCGTCGGGTGGACCAGCCGAAAGGCCACCCTCGCGCACCCTGCGACATGGGTGGCGCGGAATACGCCGCCATCCTCGGATTGTCGCTGGGTCCGAATAGCCTGTGGCCCATGGAGCCCCTGCTGATCGTCGCTGCAATCATCGCGGTGCTGGTGGCCGCCGCGCTGCTCTGGCGATTCGCCAAGCGCCCTGCGCCAAGCGACCCACAGCACGAGGACGCCACCGAGGTCCCCGAGGCTGAGATGGCCCCGGAGTACCCGTTGGCAGGCGTGCTCGTGTCGCAGGAGGTGCTTCGCGTCGTCGACTCTTCGGCCATGACTGTCTGGGAAGCACTTGAAGAGGCCGCGGTTCCGATCGCTGTCGAGTACCGTCCAGTTGCCGAAGCAGAGATCGCGAAGTTTCATACAGTGCCGGTCAACACTTCGGCCCAGCAGTCGATGGTCGAGATCGTGAAGGCTCTGAACCCGGCCAACCCCACGCTCTATCGTGTCCTGCTTCCCAAGGGGGCCGAACTGGTGAAGGCAGTGGGGACCTCGGGTTTCAGGGGCTTCGCCCGCAACGGGACGGGTATCACGGCACAAGCCGTCTTGAAGCCGGTGGCGGCCGGCGGAGCGATTGCTGCCGGCTGGCCGGTGTTCGCAGTCGCCGGCACGGTCATGGTCGTCGACATGGTCGCCCAGCGCGAGTTGCGCGCCCACCAGCGGAAGGTGGAGGCGCTCCTGGGCCGCCAGGAGGAGCGGCACTACGTCGAGCGGATCAAGGACCAACGATCCGCTGATGCTCAGCTGACCCGGGCGATCAGCCTGATGCTCGACGGCCACAACCCGAATCTCGATCTGGCTCTCAAGAGCGCCTACGACGAGTTCCATCGCTCCCAGCAGTTCTTGGATAAGCACCAAGGTCTCATCAAGAAGCTCGTCGACGCGGACGGCAAGGTCGACTACCGTCGGCTCGAGGAACTCCTCGCCCATAATCGCGAGGACATCGACTACGTCATCCGCGGACTCCACATGGCTCGTGGTGCAATCGCAATCAGGCGAAAAGCACTTCTGGCTGATGCTGCCGGGATTGCGCTCGCAGATCCACAGAACCCGTACAGGGCGCTCCGCAAATTCCTGGACTCGCAGGCCCACCAGCTCGAAGAGGCGGACCGTGCAGCCGCGTCAATCACGGAGCAACTCACGACGATCGAGTTGAAGGGCCGCTGGCACGACAGCGTCAAGTCAGTCACAAAACGTCAAGAGCAGATCCGTGCACTGGCCGCCTCCCCCACTGGCAAGGAGCACGACGTGGAGCTTCTCTTCCTCAGCACCGCCGATGGCGAGATCGTGCAGGTCATCTCTGTAGACGATGGAGGCGAGCGGGAGACCAAGCAGATCGCCTCCACAGACGAAGCCTGATGGGAAGTGGCGGCCCACGTCATCGCGCCCGAGGGTACTCGTGCCGTTCACTGAGCACATTCGGGGAGGGCACGAAAACTCAAGTCGTCGTCTGAAGCGGTCAGATTCTCGTCGATGGTCGCCGTACGGATGTCTCGAGGTCGACCACCCCCGTGCCTGCCGGCACGACGACTCGCGCGTGCTGACCGGGGGACCCTGCCACCACAGGCGCACATCTGCGCGGGTCAACTCGGTGACGCGCACACCGCCGAGGCTGTGCTTCGCGACGGGCTTGCCCTTGATCATCCCCCGCCGTGTGATCGTCGCCGGCTCGGCAAGGATGTAGAACTTCAGGAGCTGTCGGTAGCGGTCCCGCGACGTGGCAGCGAGTTCACTGCGCTCCAAGTACTGCGAGCTGTAGGCGCCGATGGTGGGCACCGCCGCCGCTGCCTGCCTGACGGCTTCCTTGCGCTGGCGCTCCTCCTCGGCTTCGCGGAATCGGTCTATCGGCGGAGTCCAGTCGCCGCGATCGATCAGCCGATGTTCCCGGTCGAGCCACCCCCAGGCGTCCCCCTTCGCATCAAACGTCTGGAGCGCGGTGTACCGGGTGCCCGGATAACCGCCGCGAACGCTGCCGAGGATGTAGGACGCATGGTAACGCCCGGAGGGAAGCTGACGAACCTTGCCCCACGGTCGCCGGCCCTCCGCCATGGCTCAGCCCCCTCTCGCTTCCTCTGCCGCCGCATCTCGTAACAGATTGAAGAACGATTCGTGCCCCGAGTGTGCCCCGAGATTCGCTTGCCATGCCTACGCGTGTCCACGCAAAGCGAATAGTGATGAACCAGACACCCTAGTCAGACGCCATATCCACCCTCTGACAAGGAATCGGAAGTTGCGAGTTTGCGAGTTCGAATCTCGTATCCTCCGCCAGCCTCCCAGAGGGCAGAAGCCCCCCGGTCACCGTGGGGGGCTTCTGTGGTCCTGGGAGCCGCCACCGCGCAGACGGCCCGCGACCTCAACGCGCAGGTGGCGGGGTAGGGGTGAGCAGCAGCCCGAGCACGTACAACAGAGTGGACTTGCCGCGCCCCGACGGGCCGGTGAGCGCGGTGATCCGGCCGGGGGTGAACTCGTGGGTGAGCCCGTCGAACAGGTCGTCGTCGCCGCGCCGGAAGCGGAAATGGAGTCCCTCGACGGCCAGCATGCTCACGTCAGCCGCCGGACGACTCGGACGAGGTGGCGCTGGGTTGGAGTACTCCTCGTTACTCGATAGGTCTTGACTCAGTAGTGGCGGGGCGCACTGATCCTCCGGCCCCGACCCCGACGAGCACGCATGCCATGCGCCCCCTGATCACTGCTGACTCCGCCCCCTTCAGACCGCGTATCCGCGCCTCTCGGCATTTAGCTGGGCGGTGATCGCCAGCCGCATGACGGTGAACATCTGCTCCTGCTCGGCCGCGTCCATGCCCTCCGACAAGGCCTTCACCAGATTGGGGTAGTAGTCGAGGGCGACGTCTTCGCAGTGGATGTACTCGGTGCCGTTGTCGTCCACCACGAACAGGTGATCGGTGCCCTCACGTCCCTCGATGTCGACGTACTTGCGCAGCTCGATGTAGCCCTTGGTGCCCAGAATCACGAGTCGACCGTCGCCCCAGGTGGGCAGGCCCTGCGGATTGAACCAGTCGACGCGAATGTAACCCTGGGCGTCGCCGGCCTTGAGCACGATCTCGCCGAAGTCCTGCATCTTCGGGGTGTCAGGGTGGGCGAAATTGCCCACAGCGGAGTGCACGATCTCGCCGTCGGACTGACCGGTGAACCACAGGAACTGGTCGATCTGGTGCGAGGCGATGTCGCACAGGATTCCGCCGAAACGCGAGTCGTCGTAGAACCACTCCGGACGACCCGTCGCCCCGGTGCCCAGATGAACCTTGTCGATCTCACGGTGGGGGCCGAGCCCCAGCGTCTGCACGACGGTGCCGATGCGACCCTCACGCACCAACTGCCCGGCCTTGGTGACGCTGGGCACCTCGAAGCGCTCCGAGAAGGTCACCGACCAGAACTTGCCCGACTCGGTGACCGCGTCGCGAATGGCCTGCAGTTGCTCGAAGGTGGTGGCGCCGGGCTTGTCGGTGACGACGTGGTGCCCCGAGCGCAGGGCCTTCACGGTGATCTCGGCGCGATCGGCGGGCACCGCCGCGGTGACCACGATGTCGATGCTGGGGTCACCGTAGATTTCCTCGGCATCGTCGACCCAGCGGAAGTCCGGGTAGTTCTGCTTGACCGTCTGGGCCACGGCGGACGAGGGATCACCGGTCCACAGGCCGACGAGCTCACCCCCCTGCTCGAGCAGGCCCTTGACCTGGCCGTAGATGTGGGCGTGGTCGAGTCCGATGGCGGCGAAGCGGAAGGGTGCAGTCATGGGCTCCACCCTAGGAAGGCGTTCCCCGGCCCCCGCGGCCTTGCCAAAGGTTGCCGAGCCCCGGGCAGCAGGACGATGGGGGTGACCGGCGCGACGTGGTCACACTGCAGCAGCACAGGGCCAACGGTCCGCACCAGGGATCGATGGCCCTGTACTGCTGCGGTTTGACCACCATCGACCCACAACCCCAGCCACCCAGACCTCAGCCGACCCGAACCCCCGCGAACGCCAGCAGCCCCGGCCCACCCGAGGCCCTGACCCACGGCCCCGACCCGAAGTGGCCCAGATAGCGCACCTCAGCACCCGCCGCCACGTCGGAGGCTGCCGTCAGCTTCAGTCGTCCGTTCTCGAAGGTGACCGACGTGACCACGGTGCCGGCGATCACGAAGTTTCGCTCGGCGCCGGGGTCGACGGTGAGCGTGTCGGCGTCGCGCAGGCTGAGCCAGACCACCCGGCCGTTCTGCCGATCCAGCTGGGCCGCGGCCACGTCGGGCGCCTGCACGCCCTGCCCCGGGGCGCCGTACAGGTCGGCCGCGAGCACCCGGTAGTTCCAGTCCCCCAGCACCCGGTAGCCGCCCTCGAAGTCGAAGTGGCAGTCGATCTGGGCGTTCAGGCCGTTGGTCGACAGCAGGCGCACGTCGAGTCGTCCGCGCAGTTCACGCTGCCCCTCTCGCAGGGCGATCGCGGCCGGGTCGTCGCAGGGCGAGGCACGCACCTGGTGCACGTAGATGCGCGGCCCGTCGAGGTCGTCGCGCCAGTCGGCCACCAGTTGGCTGAACCCGGCCACGTGCACGGAGGCCTTGTCGTGGTCACCCTCACCCTGGTACCAGAACACCCCCGACAACTTCTGCTGCACCCCGGCACCACGCAGCCGCAGGATCGTGCGGCCGTAGTTGGTGTCGGGGTCGGCGGCCCCGTCGACGGACCGCTGGAAGAAGCCGATCGGCTTGCCGCCGTGGCCGCCGTTGATGATCGCCACCGGCACCTTCTGCTCGGTCACGATGCGGTGCCCCATCTCGGCCGCCCACTGCCCGATCGAGCCGGCATTGCCGAGCGTGTCGGCGACCCCCAGATTCCACTGGTCGTCGGCGAGGCTGGCCGCGGTCAACCAGGTCTGCGAGCCGTAACTGCGGACGAACCGCGACTCCGCCGCGTGCCCCGTGCCCTTGATGCGCGCCGCCACCGCGTTCGACTGCCCCTCGACCAGGATCACGTCGCCGGCCAGCACGTCCTCGGCCCGCCAGACCACCCGCTCGACCGCACCCGACGTGGCGCGCAGTTCGAAGGTGGTTCCCGCCAGGGCCACCGGAATGGTCACCTCGGACGAGAACCGCCCCTGCGACAGCGGCAGGTCGGTCACGGTGGTCGAGCCCGCCCGGGTCGTCGCCAGCCGCACGCGCACCGACGGGCCGGTGACCCGACCCGCGATGGTCGTGCGCACCTGCGCGGCCCCCGGTTCGCGCGCGAACAACTGCAGCGGCTTGGGCCCGGTCTCGACCACCGCCGAGGCCTCGCGGGCGTAGAACGTCAGCCGCCTGGTCGAGAACTCCCCGGCGTTCTGCGCGAACGTCCAGTCGGGATTGGTGTGACCCGCGTCCTGCCCGGCCGCCGAGCCGATGCCGACGTCGAGGCTCGAACGGCCCGCCCACCCGTTGACGGCCAGCACGGTGGCCGACGTGCGGGCCGCGGCATCGACGCTGTGCACCTGGAAGGAGCCGAACTCACCGCCGCTGGGGGTGTCGTCGGCGTCGAAGACCTCGTCGGAGGGGTACTCGTCGCCGGCGTAGCGCCCGGGCACCTGCCGCGACGCCAGCGCCGAGTACGAATTGGGCCACATCTCGAGCCAGCCGCTGCCGTGCTCCACCGCGGGCACCGAGCCGTCGCTGCTGGCCACCGTGAGGTCGCGGGCGGACTGGCGGGTGATGGCGCCGACCCCGATGGGCATCCCCAGATCGGACTCCTTGCCCGTCGGCAGCATCGACGCGAACGCCCACCGGCTGCTGGCCTTGTCGCCCAGTTCAAGGCAGTAGCCCACGCGTTCGGGCACGAACCCCTGCGGCACCTGGTCATAGGCGTAGGCGGGCGGGGTGGTCGTCCAACTGGCGTGTTCGGGCAGGTCGAGCACCCTCATCGGCACGAGCCCCTCGGCCTCGGCGGCTGCGTCGCAGGCGGTCGTCGGACGACCGTCCGCCCCGGTCACCAGCGGCGTGGTAGGGGCGTCGGGCGTGCGCTGCAGCAGGCGCTGGGCGAGCACTCCGGCCACCCCGACGGCGACCACGAGCGCCGTGACCAGGACCACGAGCAGCCACGGGGGCACCGCAAGCGGGCGGTGGCGTCGGCGCATGGTGCAGGTCTCCGGGGCGAGGGGTGGGGCTGGTTCATCTTCCCCCGGGGTACCGCGGGCGACCAAACCCGCAGCCCCCGACCAAACCCGCAGCCCGTGACCACCCCGCAGCCCGTGACCACCCCGCAGCCCGTGACCACGAGGGGTCACCCCTGGCGCGCCGCCCCCCTGTGCACGGTTCCGTTCGTGCGCCGGTACTCGCTCGGCGACTGCCCCAGCACCTCACGGAAGGCGGCCCGGAACGACGCCACGTCGAGATAGCCCACCCGCGCCGCCACGTCGGTGACGCTGTCGTCGCCGTCGCGCAGCAACCCGGCCGCCCGCTCCACCCGCAGCCGACGCAGGGTGACCATCAGCGACTCCCCCGCCTGCTGCCGGAAGAGGCGCTCGGCATGCCGTTCCGACAGGTGCACGGCCGCCGCGACGTCGCGCACGGCGACGGGCCGTCCGAGATTGTCACGCAGGTAACGCACCATCACCCGGTACTGCTGCTCGCCGCGGTCGCGCGGGGGTGGTTCGACGGCCAGGGTGTCGGGGGCGGCGAAGGCACGCCCGGTCTCGACCACCAGCGCTGCCCCGAGAGCGCGCAGAACTCCGGCGGCGCCCGACCTCGGAGACCTCGCCTCGGCGGCCAGCGCACTGACCAACGCGGGCAGCGACCCCACCCGCGTCGAGACCACCGGGCCGTGGTCGAGCCCGAGCGCCCAGGCGGGCATCGGCACCGGCAGTGACCCGACCAGGTCGAGCCCCCAGAAGGCGATACCGAGGGGGTCGTCGGTGCTCGACTCGATCTCGTGCAGCACGCCGGGGCGGGCAAGGAAGACCTGACCCGGGGTGATGGTGAACACCTCGTCGCCGTGCCGGAACTCCCCCGCGCCCGCATAGGCCAGACAGACCTCGTAGTAGGAGTGCCGGTGCCACCAGTTGCGCCAGGGCACGCCACCGTGGGCCGCGTCTGGGTAGAAGCCCCAGTCGGTGAAATCGACGTCGCACCCGTCGATGCGGGTGGCGGTCAATCGTCCGATCAGCGCCGACACGTCGGCCTGACCGAGCGCCTCGTGGTCAGGATGCAGCACCACAGCCGAGGCATTGTCTGGTGCGCAATGCTCGGCCCGTGGTGCTGCATCCTGACCACCATCGAAGGAAGCCGGGGCGGGACTCATCCCCCCATCATGGCGGGCTGACCGGCTGCCGGGGCCGGCGGCTCCCCACCCGAGCGGCCGCTCGGGTCGACTCCGGCCAGGATCATGCCCTGCCCCAGCGAGTGGTCGTGCGACTTCACGGTCGGACGATCCGCCGGATCCCGGAACTGCACGAGCCAGGTGGTGCGGGCCTCGTCGGCGACGTTCACCCCGGAGGCATGCACCGTCAGGTAGGGGAAGAAGATGGCGTCACCGGCCTCGCACTCGAGGTCGATCGCCGTGGCCGGGTCGATGTCGGGCAGGTGGAAGCCTCCGTTCGAGTCGTGCTCGCGGGGGCCCTCGAGATGGCTGCCCGGCACCACCTTCACGCAGCCCTTGGCGACCGGGGCGTCGTCGAAGTGGAAGATCACGGCGCCGACCTTGTGGTCGCGATGCGGGAAGAACGGATAGTCCTGGTGGAACGGGAACGGCGATCCGTTGGCCGGCGGCTTCACGAAGGCCTTGGTGTGGTGCAACTGCAGGTTGGGGGTGCCCAGCACCGCCGACGCCACCTCGGTGAAGCGAGGGTCGACCAGCAGCCGGCTGAAGGCCGCCGAGTAGAACTGCGCGTCATGCAGGTGCTGCAGGCTGGTCTTGACCCCGCCGGCGACCTCGGCGGCCGACCCCCAGGTCGGGTCGTCGTTGCGGTTCAGCGCGGCCAGCAGCCGGTGCGTCTCGGCCCGGTAGGCGGCGGCCTCGTCCTTGCTGAGCAGGCCCTTCACGCGGACGAACCCCTGCTCGGCGTACTGGCGGGCGTAGTCGGCGAGCACCTCGTCGGCGTACGTGGCGGGCGGCGCGGTCAGGTCGGTCTGCGGCGCTGCAGTGATGGTCATGGTGGCCCTCCTGGGCTTCGTTGTCGGTGACTCCGACGCTACGGCGCCCGCCCGGGAGCGACAACGGGATCGACGGACGGCGATGGGGGGTGATCCGGACACGGCCGCCAGACACGGCTCCCACTCGACGCACCCAGCCGGCCGTGAGCGAAGACCCGTCCTTGAGCGAAAAACATGGGCAACCGCGCCCTCGAACTGAACGAGTGACAGGGTGTCGGGGTGCAGCGATTCCTGGTGTCGGCCTCCGCCCTGCTCTGGGGACTGTTGTTCAGCTTCCTCGGCCCAACCATCGCCCTGCTGCTCACCGAGTTGTTCGGCGCCACCGCGCAGCAGGTCGGCTGGATCCTGGGCGGCTACAACGCCTTCGGGCTGGTCGTCTCGCTGCTGATTCCGGGCTTCGCCGACCGGATCGGCGACTACCTGCGCCCCATGCTGGTCTGCGGGCTGGCGTCGGTGGCTTGGGCGGGCGTGATGCTGGCCGCGGGCTCCCTGTGGTTGGGCGTCGCGTCGATGCTGCTGCTCGCCGCCCCCGCCACGGTGGGCATGACGCTGCTGTTCGCCCACATGCGGCACGCGGGGTTCACCGCCTCCGACGTGCTCAACGTGCGCGCCTGGGTCTCGTTCGCCTGGATCGCCGGCCAGCCGCTGGCCACCTTCGCCATCGGCGCCGCCGGACCTCACGCGGTGCTCTGGTTGATTCTCGGGGCCGGGGTGCTGGTCAGCGCCGTCACCGTGGCGCTGCAGGCGACTCGTCCGAGCATGACCACCGACGACGCAGCCGCCGCGTCGACCATCACCCCCGAACTGCAGATCTCACGGCTCAGCCTGGTGGCGATCTTCGCGGCGTTCGTGCTGCTCAGCGCCGGCAACGCGGCCACCGTCGCGGTCACCCAGCTGCTCGTGCACGACCACCGCGGACTGCCCGTCTTCTGGGCCGGCATCGCACTCGGCACCGCCGCCGGCCTCGAGGCCCCCGCCCTGATGCTGCTCGGACGACTCAACCGCCGCTTCTCGCCGTTCGCGCTGGTGGCGACGGGGGCGGTGAGCTTCATGGTCTACTACGCGGGCATGTCGGTGATCACCAACCCGTGGCTGCTGGTGCCCTGGCAGGCCTTCAAGTCGTGGGGCTTCGCCACCATGACCGGGGTGGGGCTGACGCTCTTCCAGTCGATCATCGCCCGGCCCGGGCTGGCCTCGGGACTGTTCAACAATGCCTCGAAGGTCGGGGCGATTCTCTCGGGCGCCATCATCGCCCTAGGCGCCACCGCCACCTGGAGCTACCCGGGCGTGTTCTATCTGGCGATTCCGACCACCCTGGTGGGGCTGCTGTTGGTGCTGATCGCCGGACGAACGGCGACCCCCGCGGCGAGGGCCACCGTGGCGCCCGAACCGGTCGCCTGACACAGTTCGTGCATGGACGACTCCGCCTCCCCCGCCATCCGCCCCGGGCAATTGCTGGCGCTCTGGACGAGCCCGACCGAGGCCTTGGCGCGCGCCCGGGCAGCGATCCGACCGGTGCTGCTGTCGTCCGCGCTGAGCGTGGGCTTCGTGACCATGGCCGTGATCGTGGGCCGCTGGTGGGCCTGGGTGATCGCGGGGTTGGCCCTCGCCAGTCTCGTGCTGACCGTGCTGCTCTGGGTCAACCACCGGTCGACAGCCAAGCTACGGGGCGATGACCTGATCGACCTCGTGGTCATGCCCGATCACCTGCTGGTGGCCGGCGCCCTTCGCCTCGACTGGGCCGAGATTTCCGCGGTCGAGGTCGTCACCCACGACCGCATCAATCTGCACGACCACCCCCGCGGCGACCGACTGGGGCTGGCGATCGCGGCGAAGGCCTTCCACGACGGTCTCAACCACCTGGAGGTGAGGTTCCGGCTGCCCGACGCCAAGGGGGTGCTCGCCCGAGCCACCACCACCGTGCAGAAGGCCCAGATCATCGACGAGATCGGCGCCCGGGCGGGGTTCACGCTGATCAGCCTGGCCGAACGCACCGATGCCGAGCGCGAGCAGGCCCTGCGGACGATCGCCGAGCAGGCCGACCGCCACGGCGTGCCCGTCGAGGTGGTGCAGGGCGATCCGCGGGCCTGACCGGCCCGGTGAGCGCCGGACGACCACGCCTCAGCTGGCGATGTCCTTGCTGGTGAACCGGGCCCAGGCCGCGACCAGCGCCACGGCCGTCCACCCGAGCGCGACCCACAGCCCGGTCACCGCCCGCGACCAGAGCGGCGGGTCGCGCAACACGTCGGTGAACTGCAGGAACCAGTGGGTGAGCAGGTAGGGCTGCAGCCACGACAACTGCGTGGTCGCCTCGGCCAACCAGCTGAGGATCACCACCACCATGCACCCGACGGTCACGCCCAACGGCTGGTCGACCAACGTCGACAGGAACAGCCCGACCGCTCCCACGGCCGTCATCATCAGCGCCAGGAACAGCGCCATCAGGGTCACTCGTCCGAGCGACTGGGCGAACGTGATCGACGTGCCCGACAGGGTCATCGACGGGCCTGCGCCGAACACCGCGAGCCCCACGACGAGCCCGACGACGGTGATCAGGAAGGTGCCCAGGAAGGCACCGGTCATCAGGCCGAGGAACTTCACGGCCAAGAGCCGCACCCGCCCGACGGGGGTGATCAGCAGGTAGCGCAGGGTGCCGGCGTGCGCCTCACCGGCAATGGCGTCGCCGGCGAGCAGTGACATCGCCATGGGCAGGAAGAAGGCCGACTCCATCATCAGCGCCAACATCGGGATCACCGTGCCGTTGGCCACCGAGACGATCAGGCCGCCGTCATCGCCCGAGGTCTTGATGGCGACCGCCATCACGATCGGCACCGCGGCCAGGATGAGCATGCCCAGTTGGTTGCGCCGCCGCGACAGCATCAGCGCGACCTCGCTGCGGTAGAGCCGCCAGAACGCCAGCCGCCTGCGCTGGGGTGGCACGGCCGGCTGCGGGGCCTCGGACTCGTCGACGGCCACGTCGTCCACCCGTTCAGCGGACATCGAATCCCTCCCCGGTCAGTTCCACGAATCGTTCCTCGAGGCTGTCGGAGTCGGCCTGGAACCCCAGCACCCTGGCCCCGGCCCCCACCAGGGCGGGCACGACCGCCTCGACCTCGTGGTCACCCAGGCGGGCGGTCACCTCAGCGGCCCCGGACGACGCGACCTCGCTGAGTCCCAGCCCGGTCAGCGCGCCGACGGCCAGGTCGGTGTCGGGCGTGGTCACCCGCACCCGCACCCCGTGGGCGCGGCGCAATGCCGCCAGCGAGTCCTGGGCGACCAGTCGTCCCTTGCTCATCACGCCGACGTGGCTGCACATCTGCTCGACCTCGGCGAGCAGATGGCTCGACACCAGCACGGTGGTGCCGTCGTGGGCCAACCCGGCCACCAGCGTGCGCACCTCGCGCGTGCCCTGCGGGTCGAGCCCGTTGGTGGGCTCGTCGAGCACCAGCAGGTCATGGGGCTGCAGCAGGGCCGCCGCGATGCCGAGCCGCTGCTTCATGCCCAGCGAGTAGTTCTTGACCCGCTTCCTGGCCGCCGCCGTGAGTCCGACCCGTTCGAGGGCGGCACCGATGCGCGCGGACGAGGTGCCCGGGTCGGCCGTCGCATCGGCGGCGTCGAGGCGGCGCAGGTTGTCGCGTCCGTTCAGGTGGAGGTGGAAGGCCGGGCCCTCGACGAGGGCACCGACCCGGGGAAGCACGCGTCCGGCCCGGGCGGGCATAGCCTCGTCGAGCAGGGTGACCGACCCGGCCGTGGGATGGATCAGCCCGAGCAGCATGCGGATGGTGGTGGTCTTGCCCGAACCGTTGGGGCCCAGGAAACCGTAGACGGCTCCCCGTGGGACGACCAGATCGACGTCGTCGACGGCGCGCTGCTGGCCGAAGGTCTTGGTCAGTCCCGAGGTGAGGACGGCGTGCAGGTGTTGCTCGGTGGCGGTCACTTCAGGGCCGCATAGAGCTGGGCTGCGGGCACCGCTCCGGCGGCGACCCGACCCTGATCGGTGACGACTACCGTGAACAGGGTGCCCTCGAAGATGCGTCCGCTGCCCCAGTCGCCCGAGACCTTCGGCAGCGTCTGCAGCACTCCGGTCAGCTCGGCCGGGGCTCCGGTGAGGTCACCGAGGCCGTTGGCGACGACGACGGTGCCCCAGCCCGACCCGGTGACGGTCGGCTTCTGGCCCGTGCGCTCGGGGGTCTGCACCGGCTTCTTCGGGGTGGTCGGCTTCGAGGCCTTGACGTCGGACTTCTCGGTCACCTTGGTGCCGGGGGGCGCGGTGAACGTGAACACCGAGGGGTCGGGCTGGGTGAACTGCAGCGAGGTGAACCCGATGTTGACCGCCGGGTCGCTCTGCCGCGTCGAGTAGACCTGCACCCGCAGCGGCTGATTGGTGGTGGCCTCGACCGCGATCGACACCTTCTTCACCAAGGTGGTGCCGTCCTTGGGGGTCAGGGTCAGGTCGTAGGCGGCGTGGCCGGCCACGGTCGTGGTGCCCGCGACGGTGACGGCGGTGGACTCGTCCGCGGTGGTGAGCAGCTTCTTGGCGGCCTCGGCGGGAGTGACGGTGAGCTCCTCGCGGGGGCCCTGACCGGCCGGGGTCTTCGAGTGGACGGCCTCGCGGTCGAGGGAGCTCCACACCCAGGTGTCGGTCGGGTTGGTGATGATCGCGGCCTCGCTGGTGCCGTCGACCAGCGCGAGCCGGCCGGACTGCTGACCGTCGTACCAGACGCGCCAGGTGTGGGTGCCCTGGGCCAGGTTCATCACGTCGAGGGTCGAGGGCTTCTGCACCCCACCGACCAGCTCGGGCAGGCCGATGTCCATCGTTTGGGTGATCTCACCCTGCATCGCCGCCGGCTTGGCCGCGATCACGTCGGCGACCAGCTTCTCGGCGGTGATGGCCGGGAGCGTCGGGTCGGCCTTCGCGCTGGTCTGCACCAGCGCCGGCACGGCCAGCGCGATCCCCAGCACGGCGACGGGAGCGACCCACCTGACGCGGGCACGCGGGGCCTTCTGGGCTGCCAAGTTCGTCATGCCTCCATTGTGCTCCCGCGATGGTAGGGCGTCGTCAGACCAAGGTCGTGACCTTGGGTGACGCAGATACGACTGCTCGACGCCGAAACCAGCCCTCTGGGGGCCAGATTCGGCGTCGAGCAGTCGCGATTGCGTCACCCTGCGGGTGGCGCTTCAGAGCGCGTCGGCTCAGAGCTTCGAGTTCACCGACAGCGGGAACTCGCGGCGGGCGTTGTCGGCGATGCGGTTCATCAGGTACAGGTCGAGCCCGCCGCCGATGACACCGCCCGCCAGGGGAACGAACTTGCCGAGCTTCGACAGGCCCTTGGTGGTGAGCTGGCGGATCAGCCGGAAGCCGATGCCCTTGTTGACCATCATCAGCGCCGCCTGCGGCAGCCGCTCGAGGGCGACGGCCGTGGCCTTGCCGGTGACCGGGTTCACGCCCACCTTCTGCAGCACGTCGTAGCCACCCGAACCCGACAGGGTGAGCAGCACCGCGGTGCGCACCTGCGCCTTGTCGAGGTCGTAGCCACGCAGGTGGGCGACACCGGCGACCATGCGGGTGCCGACGACGTAGAACTCCACGATGTTGGCGGGCAGGGCCACCGGCATGGTGACGAAACCACCCAGACCGGTCAGGAAACCGGCGCCGGCGGCGGTGCGCAGGTAGCCGGCGCACAGCTTGTTGATGGCCTTCTCGACGTCGCCGCCGCAGTCGGCCAGCACCTTGTCGGCCACGGTGGCGGCACTCTTCGCGGGGCCCTTGCCGTCGATCCCGACGGCCAGCAGCTGCTGGATCAGCCGGGTGGCGACGTCATCGCCGGCCCCATCGGTCGCGGCATCCATGGCCGGTCGCTGAGGGGCCTTGTCGCTCTTGTTGCCGAAGATGTCGAACAGTCCCATGAGGGTCCTCCTGTGCTGGGTTCGCGCGGGTGATGCGCGAGAGACTCGGCCCTGGTCGGCCACTGGTCCACAGACAAGATTTGCACGGAATCGGCCCAGCCACGGCGTGATTCGGCCCACAGCATGCCCGCCACGGGAGCTTTCAGGGTTTGCCCTGAACCCCTCGGGGTGGGTGCGTCAGCGGCCCGACGAGGCGGCCACCAGCGCGGCCCGTACGTTGTCGTCGGCGGGCAGCCCGGCCTCGCGCAGGGCGATCAGGGTGGCGCCGATCACGCCGTCGCCGGCGTACCGGGCTCGTCCGTCGAGTCGGGCGACCAACCGGTCACGGATTACCGAGTCGACTCCCGCGATCGACCCGGCGAGCACCACCTCGGCCTCGTCACCCGCACCCCCGGACGAGTCGCCGAGCCGGGTGAGCGCGGCGTCGAGCGTGCCCACCAGCAGGTCGGCGGCGTCGGCCAGGATGCGGTCGGCGACCGGGTCGCCCGCGGACTGCACCACTAGGGGCGCGAACCCCGCCAGTTGCGCCGGACGAAGGCCGTAGCAGTGCTCGATGACGGCCACCCGACGGGGGTCACCCGGACGATCGCGGTGCCGCGCCTCCTGCGGGGTGCGGGCCAGCACGAGATCGACCAGGGCGGAGGCGGGGCCTCGTCCGTCGATGGCGGCGAGCACATCGTGCACGGCGCGACGACCGATCCAGAAGCCCGCCCCGTCGTCACCCAGCAGCCAGCCCGCTCCGTCGACGAGCGCATCGATGCGGCCGTCGACGACCGTGGCGGCCACCGCCCCCGTGCCCGCGATCAGCACCACCCCGCGCTCGCTCGCCGTGCCCGAGAACCAGGCGCCGAGCTGGTCGGGGTGCACGGTGATCGCACCTTTGAGTCCGGCGGCGCGGGCGGCCTCGTCGAGCCCGGCCAACGCTCCCCCGGTGGCCGACCCGCCGGCCATCGTGAGCGCGACCGAGCCGACCTCCTCGACTCGTTCACCGACACAGCCGAGCACCGCCTCGAGCACGTGGCCGCGGGCCAGGTCGACGCCCGCCGAGTTGGGGTTGCCGGGGCCGGAGCGGCCGGTGCCGACGACGGCCGCCGTCGAGACGTCCCAGGCCAGCGCCTTGGTCGAGGTGCCGCCGGCGTCCACGCCGACAACGATCACGCGACACCCCCAGCCGAGGTGGCCCCCTGAGAGCCGGCCAGCTCGTCGGGCACCTCGGCGGGGACGGCCCGCAGGTGCCACAACCACAGCAGGAAGCCACCGAGCGAGAAGGCCGCCGACGCCAGCGCCAACTGCAACACGCTGCCGGTCACCAGCGGGGCGATCACGCCAGCCAGGGCGGCATTGAGCAGCAGCTGCAGGAACGACTGACCCGACGCCGCGGCCCCGCGCAGCAGCGGGAACAGGTCGAGCATCACCAGATTGACCACCGGGAAGCTGAGGGCCACCCCGAAGGCGATCAGCATCGGCCCGACGACCGCCCACGGCAGCTGCGGGGCACTCGGCAGGGCCGACAGGATCACGTTCAGCAGGCCTGCGCCGATGGCCAGGCAGTACCCGATGGTGGCGAGGCGCCGCCCCGAGATGCGCTCGGCCATGCGGGCGTTGATGAAGAAGCCCGCCATCATGCCGGCGATCATCGGCACGAAGAAGATCCAGAAGTCGCGTTCGCCCTTGCCGAGCAGGTCGACGATGAAGATCGGCGCCGCCGAGATGTAGAGGAACTGGGCGGCGAACGAGAACGCCGCCGCCACCCCCAACCGCAGGAAGATGCGGTTGGTGAAGACGGCCCGCAGGCCACGCAGCATGGTGGGCACCCGCAACGGCACCCGGCGCTCGGCGGGGTGGGTCTCCGGCAGCCCCAGCGAGACCAACCCCCACAGCACGGCGGCGAACACCACCAGGAACCAGAAGGTCAACCGCCAGTCGCCCACCAGCAGGATCCAGCCACCCATCACCGGCGCCAACGCCGGGGCGACGGCGAAGATCATCGACACCTGGGCCATCAGCCGTTGGGCCTGGGCACCCGCGAACAGGTCGCGGATGAGCGCGCGCGAGATGATCTGGCCGGCTCCGGCCGACAGCCCCTGCAGCGCGCGGAACGCGAGCACGACACCGAAGTCGGGGGCCAACGCGGCACCCGCCGAGGCCAGGGCGTACACGGCGAGGCCCGCCAGCATGACCGGCTTTCGTCCGACGGCATCGGAGATGGGGCCGTGGAACAGCGACATCACCGCGAACGAGACCAGGTAGACGCTGGTGAGCTGCTGCAGTGCCACCGTGTCGACGGTGAAGGCGCGACCGATCTGCGCGAACGCCGGGAACATCGTGTCGATGGTGAACGGACCGATCATGCCCAGCATCGCGATGATGATCGTCACGCCGAGGTGGTGGCGGTGCTGGGTCTGGGTCACCGGTTCATCCAAGCACAGCGGACGAGAGCGAACCGCCTCGTCCGAGGGCGCCACGGCCCGCCCTGAACCTCGCCCGTGGTTGAGTGAATCAACGCTCAAGCGATCAGTGTGCACCCCTTTGTCAGTGAGCGAATCGCTCGCCCCGGATCAACCCGGGGCGGGTGCTCCGCGCAAGGAAGGGCAACGCTGACGCCTCCCCCATCAATGACGATCGATTCTGGAGGAACCATGACCCCGATTCTCGAGACCAGCCCCTTCGGGCGGCGCGGTCTGCTGACCGGCGCCATCGCCGCTCTGGCCGTGGCGCCACTGGCGGCCTGCGCGACCGGTGGCGGCTCGGACGAAACCACCACCGACACCGGCGGCGCCGACAAGACAGACGACAACCCCTTCGGTGTCGCCGAGGACGCCTCGCTCGAGGCCGTGATCTTCAACGGCGGCTACGGCTACGACTACTGCACGTTCGCCGCCGACCAGATGAAGAAGAAGTTCCCCGGCCTGAAGGCCGAGGTGAAGCCCTCGACGCAGATCGCCCAGGAGCTGCAGCCTCGTTTCGTCGGCGGCACACCCCCCGATGTGGTCGACAACTCGGGCGCCGGCGCCATGGGCCTGGGAGCCATCCTCGACCAGCTGGCCGAACTCGACGACGTCTTCGAGGCCAAGAACTACGAAGGCACCCCGATCGCCGACACCCTCTTCCCAGGGGTGAAGGACCCCGGCGTCTACGACGGCAAGTTCAAGGTCATCAACTACGTGATGAGCGTCTACGGCATCTGGTACTCGGCCAGCCTCTTCGAGGAGAACGGCTGGACCCCGCCGAAGACCTGGGCCGAGGCACTCGAGCTCGGCGCCAAGGCGAAGGAGAAGGGCAAGTACCTGTTCCTGTGGGGCAAGGAAGCCGCCACCTACTACCAGACCCTGGTGGTCGACTCGGCCATCAAGGAGGGTGGCGACGAGGTGCGCCTGGCCCTGGAGAACCTCAAGGAGGGCTGCTGGTCGCTCCCGCAGGTGCAGGGAGCCATCCAGGGCCTGGAGGCCATCATCAAGGCCGGGTACATGAAGCCCGGCGGCCAGGGCACCCAGTTCACCGCCGCCCAGGCGCAGTGGTCGCAGGCCCAGGAAGCGCTGCTCTACCCCTCGGGCTCGTGGATCGAAAACGAGATGTCGAAGCAGACCAAGGACGGCTTCAAGATGACCGGCGTGCCCGAGTTGGCCGTCTCGGACAGCCCCGCGATGGGGCACGAGGCCGTGCGGGCAGCCGCCGGCGAACCGTTCATCGTGCCGGCCAAGGGCAAGAACGTCGCCTCGGGCAAGGAGTTCATGCGGGCCATGCTGTCGAAGGAGGCGGCCACCAACTTCGCCAAGACCCGGCTGTCGCCCACCATCGTGAAGGACACGGTGCCCGCGGACGGCTTCGGGTCGACGGCGCTGGTCTCGCAGACCACCATGCTCACCAACGCCGGCGACAAGACCTTCAACTGGCGCTTCGTGAGCTTGTACGGCACCAACAAGGACATGCTCGTGCCGTGGAACTCCTTCCTGGCCGGGCAGTTGGATGCCGCCGGGCTCACCAAGGCGCTGCAGGGGATCACCGACAAGGTGCGCAATGACGACTCGGTGAAGAAGATCGAGGTCACCAAGTGAGCGACGCCGTGCGGGGGGCCGCGGTCACCGCGGCCCCCCGCCGGCGGCGGCGCAACCGCTGGACCCTCGACCGGATCACCTTCATGGCCGCCTTCCTGGGCGTGCCGCTGGCGATCTACGTGATCTTCGTCGTCTCGCCGTTCGTGCAAGCCATCGGCTACTCGTTCACCAACTGGGGCGGCTACTCCAAGAAGATGGACTTCGTCGGCCTCGCCAACTACCAGCGGGTGCTCACCGACGACATCTTTCTCAAGGCGATGGGCAACAACTTCTTCTTCGCCCTGGTGCTGCCGATCTGCGTGATCGTGCTGGCCCTGGCGTTGGCCACCGTCATCACGGTCGCCGGACGATCCGTGGGCCAGACCCGCGGATTGCGCGGTGCGGGCCTCTACCGGGTGGTGTCGTTCTTCCCCTACGCCATTCCCGCCGTCGTGGTCGGCCTGATGTGGAGCCTGATCTTCGACCCCAACGGGCTCGTGAACGGCCTGCTGACCTGGCTCGGCCTGTCGTCCTTCGACGACTTCGCCTGGCTGGGCGAGGTGTCGACCGCCAAGGCCGTCACCACCTTCGTCATCATGTGGGGCTACATCGGCTTCTACATGATCTTGTTCATCGCGGCCATCAAGGGCATTCCCGCCGAGATTTACGAGGCCGCCCGCATCGACGGTGCCTCCCGCCTGCGCACCGCGGTGTCGATCACTCTTCCCCTGATCCGCGAGAACGTGCAGACCGCCTTCATCTACCTCGGCATCGCCGCGCTCGACCTGTATGTCTACGTGGCCGTGTTGAACCCGTTCGGTGGGCCCGACAACTCCACCCTGACGATGGCGCAGGTGCTGCTGAACACGGCCTTCGGCAAGAACCTGTTCGGGGTCGCCTGCGCGATGGGCGTCGTGATCGGACTGCTGACCATGCTCTTCGCGGCCATCGTGTTCGCGATCAACCGCCTCGCCGGAGGCAAGGACCAGGTGACGATGGCATGAGCGCTCCCAGCACCTCCACCCCGGCCCCCACTACGGCCCCGGCGCCCGCCCCATCTCCCGACGCGGCCAAGGGCGGCGACATCGCCTTCAGCGTCGGCGCGCACGTCGTGCTGGTGCTCTGGAGCCTGGTCGTCGTGCTCCCGATGCTGTGGACCCTGATGACCTCGTTCAAGACCACCCGCGAGATCTTCATCTCGCCGTTCTCGTGGCCGTCGTCGTTCAACGTGTCGAACTACACCGCGGCCTGGAACACCGCCGGCATCGGCGACTACTTCCTGAACACGATCGTCGTGGTCGGTTGCGCGCTGTTCCTGGTGATGCTGCTGGGGGCGATGTGCGCCTACGTGCTGGCGCGCTTCGAGTTCCCCGGTTCGCGGATCATCTACTACGTGCTGCTGGCCGGGCTGATGCTGCCGATCTTCCTGGCCATCGTGCCGCTGTTCTTCATCCTGCAGCAGCTGGGCATCAAGGACACCCTGTTCGGGTTGATCATGACCTACGTCGGCTTCGCGCTGCCGTTCACCGTGTTCTTCCTGTACTCGTTCTTCCGCACCCTGCCCTACGAGATCAGCGAGGCTGCGGCGATCGACGGCGCCGGCGAGTGGCGCACCTTCTTCCAGGTGATGCTGCCCATGGCCAAGCCGGGGCTCGCGTCGGTGGCGATCATGAACTTCCTCGGCCTGTGGAACCAGTTCGTGCTGCCCGTGGCGCTGAACACGAATCAGGACAACTACGTGCTCAGCCAAGGGCTCGCGAGGTTCACCTCGGACGCCGGCTACGCGGTCGACTTCGGCGCCATGTTCGCCGCCGTCGTGATCACCGTGGCGCCGGTGCTGCTGGTGTACCTGCTGTTCCAGCGCCAGCTGCAGGGTTCGGTCGCCCAGGGAACCATGAAATAAGGGGTCGGACGGCCCGTCGCCCCGGTCAGCGGCGCCTACGGGCCGTGCCGAAGATGGAACGGATGATCTCGTTCCCCGCGGTGCGGATGAACGACTTCACGACGGTATTGCCCATCACGTTCTCGACCGCCGACTTCTGGGCGCGGGTCGACCGTTGGCCCCGGGCAGCCTCGCGCTCGAGGCGGGCCCGCTCCTTCTCGTCTGCGGCCGCCTGCTTGGCGGCATCGGCCTGGGCCTGCTCGGCCTGCGCCTGGGCGGCCCCCTCCTCGAGCTTGCGGGCCAACATCTCGCGGGCGGAGTCGCGGTCGATGGCCTGCCCGTACTTGCCCTGCATCTGCGACTGCGCGACGCCTGCTCGCATGGCCGCTTCGTCCGTGGGTGCCATCAGCGTCTGCGGGGCGCGCATCCGCGTCCAGGCCACCGGGGTGGGGGCGCCGTCCGGGTCCATCACGGTGACGATCGCCTCGCCGATGCCCAGTTGCTGCAGCACCTCGGCCAGGTCGTAGGACGAGGTGGGGAACGTCTGCACCGTCTGCTTCAGGGCCTTCGCATCATTGGGGGTGTGGGCGCGCAGTTGGTGCTGCACCCGCGACCCCAGCTGGGCGAGCACGTCGTCCGGAACGTCCTTGGGGGTCTGGGTGACGAAGAAGACACCCACACCCTTCGACCGGATCAACCGGACGGTCTGCGCGATGGCGTCGAGGAACGCCTTCGAGGCGCCGTCGAAGAGCAGGTGGGCCTCGTCGAAGAAGAAGACCAGCTTCGGCTTGTCGACGTCGCCCACCTCGGGCAGGTCATGGAAGAGGTCGGCCAGCAGCCACATCAGGAAGGTCGAGAAGATGGCGGGCCGCGACTGCAGGTTGGGCAACTCCAGCAGCGAGATGACGCCTCGTCCGTCGCCGGTCACGTGCAGCAGGTCGCGGGTGTCGAACTCGGGTTCACCGAAGAAGGTGTCGGCCCCCTGGTCGCCCAGGGTGATCAGCGCCCGCAGGATCACCCCCACGGTCGCCGCCGAGACACCGCCGATGTTCTTCAGTTCCTGCTTGCCCTCGTCGGAGGTGAGATGGGTGAGCACGGCCCGCAGATCGGCCAGGTCGAGCAACGGCAGACCGGCCTGGTCGGCGTAGTGGAAGACGAGGCCGAGGGTCGACTCCTGGGTGTCGTTGAGCTCGAGCACCTTCGACAGCAGGATCGGCCCGAACGACGACATGGTGGCCCGCAGCGGCACCCCGATGCCCTCGCCGCCGAGGGCGTAGAACTCGACAGGGGCAGCGATCGGCTGCCAGTCCTGACCGATCTTCTGGGTGCGCGCCAGCAGCTTCTCGTTCGACTCACCGGGTGAAGCCAGCCCCGACAGGTCGCCCTTGATGTCGGCGGCGAAGACGGGCACGCCGGCCGCCGAGATCTGCTCGGCCATCAGCTGCAACGTCTTCGTCTTGCCCGTGCCGGTGGCGCCGGCCACCAGTCCGTGACGGTTCAGCATGCTCAGGGGGATGCGGATCTTCGCGTCGGGCACCGGGGTGTCATCGGCCATCAGCACCCCCAGTTCGATGCTGGCCTCCTCGAAGGTGTAGCCCCGGGTGATGGAATCCACGATGGCCTTCGTGCCGGTGGAGTCGGTTCCCGGCGGGGTCGCGTCAGTGCTCATGACAAGGAATCTAATCCACCCCTCGGCGGCCCACACCCCGGAAGCTGAGACAGGGCTGACAGAACCCCAAGGAGTTGGTCACGGCTTGAGCACGGCTTGAGGGTCGGTCCTTGATGCAGGCCATCGGCTGGCTAGAGTGACCGAGTGATCTTCAAGCGTGTGGGTGACACCCGGCCCTATCCCGACCACGGGTATGTGCAGAAGCAGTGGGCGGCCATCGCCCCCCACCAGGTGCGGCTCGACGAGTTGGTGACCACGAAGCGCACCCTCGATCTCGAGGCGTTGCTCGAGGACGACAGCACCTTCTACGGCGATCTCTTCGCCCACGTGGTCAGCTACCGCGGCGAACTCTTCCTCGAGGACGGCCTGCACCGCGCCCTGCGCGCGGCGCTGCAGCAGAGGCAGACGATGCACGCCCGCGTGCTCGAACTGAACTGACCGCACCCCGGGCGGACGACTTGCCCGCCCCCACCCCGACCCAGCCGCCGAGGACAGGAGACACGACCAGATGCGCATCGTGCGGATGATCGCCACCCCCGTGCTGCTACTCGGCCTGCTCGGCCTACTCACGTGGGGAGCGTGGTGGGGCTACAAGAACGTGATGGCACCCGTGCCCGAGCACCTGCCCGACCCGTGCGTGACGCAGAAGGTTCCGCAGAAGCTCGAGGCCAAGCAGGTCACCGTCAGCGTGTTCAACGGCGGCTACAAGGCTGGCCAGGCCAATTCCGTCGCCAAGGCGTTGAAGGCCAAGGGGTTCATCATCAAGCACGTCGACAACACCGATGAGCGGGTCAAGCAGACCGTCATCGTCGGCGCCGCGGCCGCCAACCCCGAGGTGAAGCTGGTCGCCGGCCACTTCAAGGGCGCCACCATCAAGGCGGACGATCGTCCCGACCACACCGTCGACGTGCTGATCGGCACCGAATACGCCGGCATGAACGACAAGGGTGCCCTGTGGATCGCGGTTCCGGGCGGCGAGGTCTGCCTGCCCACCTCGGCCACCCCCACGCCGTCGGGATCGCCCTCGGGTTCTCCGTCGGCCACTCCCACCCGCTGAGCCGGCCCCCGTCACGCGATGGCATTGTCTGCCACGAGGCCCGTCCGGCCCCGCGGCAAGGGTCGACCCAAGCACCCGCGGCAGATTCGACTGGGCTGCCCCACACTGCAGACCAGCCGTTGGCCCCACTCGCCCCGACCAGCGCCACCAACGTCTTCAGCAGCTAAAGCCGATTGGCGGCCCCGCCGGAGAAGCTTGGGAACTCATCATCTCGATCCACCCGAACCACATCCAAGTCCAGCGCCAGCAAATCTTGCACTGCACCAGCCGAGCATCCAATCCCCGCCCAGTGCAGGTCCACGTCGTTGGTGACGATCCAGCTGTGGTCTGCGGGCCACATCAGGGCTGGCAGTTCGCCCGCGTCCAACGACGCCCAGCCAGGGGGAGTGTGATCGAGACCCCCTGCAAACGTGTAGTAGGAGCGATCATCAGTGCCGATGCTGCACTCGGGGGAATGATTGAGGTCGCACCAGCCGTCCCAGACGCAGAAGAAGACTCGATGTGGCGTGCTCGTATGTCGTGACAAGACACCCAAGACCCCGCTGAGCTGTTGACCTTCGCTCAGGTGATCGGGTGGCAGTTGCACGTCGTGTTCCATTTGTCCGGGCCACTGGGGGTCCGGGATGAAGCGTAGTCGTGCATACGTCTCAAACCGTCGGGGACCGAATCTAGCCGTTTCAGGCCAAGAGCGGTCATCAAGGCCAAGCCATTGAACTTCGTCTTGGGGCAACCTCGAAGGCACGCGCATGCTGCCATCATGGCCCCCTCGCGCAGTCCGGTCAGGTGCTCGTCTCTGGTGAGGGGTGGTCGGTGCGGCCTCGACCGTGGTCAAACTGCAGCAGCTGAGGCCCATCGATCCGCACCAGGGATCGATGGGCCTCAGCTGCTGCGGTTTGACCACTCCCCGCTACCAACCGGCGACGGCAGGGGTCAGTCGGCGCGGATCCCGTTCCACCGGGCCAGGCGGCCACCTCGTCCGATCTCGGTGAGCCGCACCTCGACCTTGGCGCGCTGCTGGCTCGGGGTGATGATCATCAGCTCGTCGCCCACCTCGAGTCGGTCGCGACCGGCGGGGGCGAAGGGGGTGTCGTCGCGGATCACCAGCGAGACGACCGCGTTCTTCGGCAACCGCAGCTCACGCACGCTGACACCAGCCAACTTCGACCCGACCGGAACCCGCACCTGCAACAGGTCGGCGCGCAGCCGGTCGAGCGGTGCGGCCTCGATGTCGACATCGGTGGGCCCGTGCGGGTCGAGCAGCCCCAGCCGCTTGGCCACCCACGGCAACGTCGGCCCCTGCACGAACGTGAACACGATCACCAGCACCAGCACCGTGTCGAACAGTTGCTGCGCCCCCGGAACCTCGGCCGCCAGCGGGATCGTGCACAAGATGATCGGCACCGCTCCGCGCAGACCAGCCCAGCTCATGAACACCTGCTCGCGCCACGGCACCCGGAACCAGGCCGCGACCACCGCCACCGACAACGGACGAGCCACCACGATCAGGAACAGCCCCAGCACGAGGGCGCCGCTGACCACGGCCCAGGTGATGCGACCGGGGCTGGCCAGCAGCCCGAGCATGACGAACAGACCGATCTGGGCGATCCACCCGACCCCCTCGGCGAAGGCACGCACCGATTGCCGGTGCGGCAGCTGTGAGTTGCCGAGCACCACTGAGGCCACGTAGGCGGCGGCGAACCCCGAGACGTGCAGCACCTCGGCCAGCTCGTAGACCCCGAAGGCCCAGGCGACGGCCGCGATGGCGTACAGACCGGACGACGGCAGCTGCACCCTGCGCATCACCCAGGCCGCCACGAAGCCGACCACCAGCCCCAACACCTGCCCGGCCAGCAGTTCGACGACCACGAGCAGCACCGCCATCCACCACCCGCCCTCGGGTGCGTGGCCCAGCGCCACCCCGGTCGCGGCGGTGACGATCAGCACGGTGGGGGCATCGTTGAGGCCCGACTCGGCCTCCAGCGAGGCCCGCAGTCGCCCCGGGATCGGCACGTTGCGCAGCACCGAGAAGACTGCTGCCGCATCGGTCGAGGCGACGATGCCACCCAACACGATCGAGACCGCCGGCGACAGCCCGAAGACGTAATGGCCGAATCCGCCGACCAGGGCGACCGTCACCCCGACACTGACCGTGGCCAGCAGCATCGACATGCCGACGGCCGGCCTGATCTCGTCCCACTTGGTGGTCAGACCACCCTCGGCCAGGATCACCACCAGCGCCGCGAAGCCCAGCTCGGCGGCGAGGCGGGTGTCGCTGAAGGCGATGCCGAGGATCGAGTCGCCGAGCACCATGCCCACCCCGAGGAACAGCAGCAGCGCCGGCAGACCCACCCGCGCCGACAACCGCGCCGCGCCGATCGCGACGAGCGTGACCGCAGCCGCGAGCAGCAGGGCGTGGTCAAGGCTCACGGGCGGCCCTCTCTGTCGGGGCGGGTGGCGGGAAGCTGGTCGAAACTTACCGCAGGGCAGCCGGCAGAAAGAGAACTCCCGGGCCCTTGGACGGGACCCGGGAGTTCACTCGGCGGTGACGGAGGGATTTGAACCCTCGGTGGCTTTCACCACACTCGCTTTCGAGGCGAGCTCTTTCGGCCGCTCAGACACGTCACCGCCGAAAACCATAGCGCGGACGAGTCCCCTGCCGCCAATCGAGCCCCCTGGCAGCCCGTGACCCGAGCATCACTGTGGCCCTGGCACGGGGGTCAGCCGGCGCGGTGGCCGGCGAAGAACTGCCGCAGCAGGGCGGCGCTCTCGTCCGCCAGCACCCCGCTGACCACCTCGGGGCGGTGGTTCAGTCGCGGGTCGCGCACGACGTCGAACAGGGACGACACCGCCCCCGCCTTCTCGTCGAAGGCGCCGAAGACGAGGCGGCCGACCCGGGCGAGCACCAGGGCGCCGGCGCACATCGTGCACGGTTCCAGGGTGACCACCAGCGTGCAGCCCTCGAGCCGCCACTCGCCGGTGTGCTCGGCGGCGCGGCGCAGGGCCACCACCTCGGCGTGCGCGGTCGGGTCGCCGTGGCGCTCGCGTTCATTGTGGGCGCGCGCGATCACTCGTCCATCACGATCGAGCACCACCGCCCCGATCGGCACGTCACCGTGCTCGAGCGCCGCCCGGGCCTCGGTGAGCGCGTGCCGCATCGGCTCGTCCCACTTGCTCATCAGCCCAGTGGTGCCGCGTCAGCCCAGTTGGGCGGCGGCACGCTGGAACTGCGGCCCGAACTTGATGCGGTTGGCCAACCTGGCCAGCTGGTCGTCCGAGCTCTCGTCGAGGTCTTCGAGCAGGTTCTCGAGTTCGAACTCGCTCACGCCCAGGTCGGCCAGCATGTCGAGGTCGCCGACCAACTCGGCATCGTCATCGTCGTCATCGGAGACATCGACGCCCAGGTAGTCGACCACGTCGCGGGCGATCGGCCACTCCTGCGCGGCCAGTGAGTCAGACAGCATCGCCTGCACGTTGCGTCCGCGCACGCGCACCAGCACGAAGAACTCACCGGCAATCGACACCGCACCCAGCGAACCGGCGTCGCCGGGAAGCCGGCGCAACTGGTCGATCAGTTCATCGAGGTCGTTGGCCAGTTCGGGCGCCAGCGACTGGGCGACGGGCAACCCGTCCTCGCGGTAGAGGGCCACGACGCAGTCGATGTCTTCGACGGTGGCGTCTTCGAGGTCGTCGTCGTAGTCGTCGTCGTCCTCGTCATCATCGTCGTCGTCCTCGACTTCCTCGAGGTCGAGATCGTCGAGGTCGTCGTCATCGCGGGTGAACACGTCGTCACCGTCGGCGGTCATGGCGTCCTCCTTCACCCGCCCGGACGAATCCCCGACCACTCGGGACGGACGTGCCTCCATCGTGCCATGTCGCGACGGCGAGGTCACCCGGGTATGAGAGGCAGCCGTGTGGGACAGTGGGGGCGTGGAACTCAAAGTCGTCGAACACCCACTCGTGGATCACAAGCTGACCCTGCTGCGCAAGAAGGACACCGACTCGACCACCTTCCGCCAACTGGTGGAGGAACTGGTCACCCTGCTCGCCTACGAGGCCACCCGCGAGGTGCGCGTCGAGCAGTACGAGATCGAGACGCCGGTGGCGCCGACGCTTGGCACCCGACTGTCTCGCCCCGCCCCGCTGGTGGTGCCGATCCTGCGGGCCGGGCTGGGCATGCTCGAGGGCATGATGAAGCTGGTGCCGACCGCCGAGGTCGGGTTCGTGGGCATGGCCCGCAACGAAGAGACGTTGCAGCCGGTGACCTATGCCGAGCGCCTCCCCCACGACCTCACCGGGCGTCAGTGCTACGTGCTCGACCCGATGCTGGCCACGGGTGGGTCGCTGGGTGGCACGGTGAAGTTCCTGGTCGATCGCGGCGCCGACCACATCACCTGCATCTGCCTGCTGGCCGCCCCCGAGGGGATCGCGAACTTCGAGGCGCTGGTGGGAGACCTCGACGTGCCCTGCACGCTGGTGGTCTCGGCCGTCGACGAGCGCCTCAACGAGCACGGCTACATCGTGCCCGGGCTGGGCGACGCCGGCGACCGGCTCTACGGCCTGGCCGAGTGAGCCTGCCCCCTCTTGCGGATGGGGTCAGTTGATCTGCAGGTTGGTCAGGCAGGTGGCGCCCTTCGGGTCGGACGAGAAGGCCACCTGACCGCGCTTGCTCGAGCAGGCCACCTCGACCGTTCCCTTGAGCCCGCGGGGCACCCAGAAGCCCACGAAACCATTGGCGTGGGTGACGGCGTCGGTGTCGACCAACACCACCCCCTTGGCGCTGGTGATGGTGACGTGCACCGGCTCGTCGGGCAGTTCGCCGGAGCAGGATCCCGCCGCATGGACGTGACACTCGTGGGTGGTCGCCTCGAACGGGGCGATCGCCAGGTAGTGACGCCCCCCGGTCAGCGGAACCACGAGCTCACTGCGGTCGTCCGTCAGCACCACCGAGGTCGAGCGCACCTTGGCCCGTAACGACAGCGGTCGCGGCCGGGGGTCGCGATCGAGGGCCTCGACCACCTCTTCGACCGTCCGGCCCGCGAGCCCGTGGCGACCCAATAGAGCGGCGAGGTCGTCGGTGACCGCCGCCGCCCCGGCAGCCACTGACGACGACGAGGCGGTGGATCGTCCGCAGGCTGCCGTCGACGCGAGCGCACTGACCAACGCGCCCACGGCGAGGCCGCGGCGGGTCAGAACGGTGGTCACGGGGCAGCTCCTTCGAAACGATTCAGCGACAGTCTGCCCCCAAACCCGCCACACCCCCAAGGGGGGTCCGCGAAATGCACTGTTCGGCGGCTCCGGCGCTCTGGCAGGGTGACCCCATGGCCACTCTCATCGACCTGTTCCCGCCCGCCGGGGTGCGGGTGCGCTGCGGCGACCTCGAACTGCGGTGGTTGTCGGACGACGACCTGCCCGCCCTCGTCGAGGTGGCCCGGGCGGGGGTGCATGCGCCCGACTTCATGCCGTTCCAGCATCCGTGGACCCTGGCCGACCCCGCCGACCTGCCGGCCAACACGCTGCGTTTCCTGTGGTCGAGGCGAGCGGCGATCACCCCCGACGACTGGGAGCTGACCCTGGGGGTCTTCGAGAACGGCCGCGTGGTCGGGGTGCAGGGACTCTCGGGTCGCCACTTCGCCACCGTGCGCGTCGCCACCACCGGGTCGTGGCTCGGCCTCGCCTTCCAGGGGCGAGGCATCGGCACCCGCATGCGGCAGTTGGCGTGCGCGCTCGCGTTCGATCAGCTGGGTGCCGTCGAGTGTCGTTCCGGTGCCTTCACCGACAACCAGCCCTCGCTCGGGGTGAGCCGCAAGGTGGGTTACCGGATCGCCGACACCACCCGCGAACCTCGCGCCGACGAGCGCGGGTGGCAGACCCACCACGCGCTGGTGCTGACCCCGGAGGCATTCGTCCGCCCCGACGAGCCGATCAGCTACGCGGGCGTCGACGCCTTCCGGGCCTTCGTGGGCCTCGACTGAGCTCCCTGGCCGACCTCGTGGGGGTGGGGTCTGGTCACAGCTCGGAGGCCAGCTGGCGGGCTGCCCGCCAGGCCAGCGCCACCGAGGTGAGCGTCGGGTTGCACGCCGTCGAGGTCGGAATGACCCCGTTGCCGCCCACGTACAGTCCGTCGACGTCCCACACCTTCAGCCACGGGTCGCAGACCGAGCTGCCGTCGTTGGTCTCACCCATGCGCACCGTGCCCTGGTAGTGCAGGGACGAGCCGCCGGCCGCCTCGGTGGGAGGCATGGTGATGGTGCCGATGCGTTCGCCCATCCGGGTCGAATTCGCCTTCATGTCCGCAAGGGTCTGCTCGTCGACCGCCGACCGGCCGTAGCGAATGCGCATCTTCGGCATGCCGTAGAAGTCGGTCTCGGTGTCGGAGAACTCGACCGCGTCCTGCTCGCGCAGATCCTTCGCGCCGTACCAGGCCAGCAGGGCGAACTTGGAGTGTTCGTGCTGGTCGTCGGCGTCGGCGAAGGCCGAGTTGGCCAGCAGGATCGTGCCTCCCTGCATGGGGCGGTCGTCGGAGAACGGGACGATCGGCTGCACGATGTCGCGGGGGCCGTGCTCGAAGTGGTCGGGATTGAACTCCTCGGAGAGCTGGACGAAGGTGTTCACCTGGAAGTGCTCGTTGAGGGTCTTGCCCAGCATCGGCGGGCGCACCCCCGAGGCGAACAGCACCTGCGGGGTGCGCAGGCCGTCAGCACAGACGATGACCCGGTCGGCGCGCACCTCATAGCTCTCGCCGGTGACGCGGTTGACCAGTTCGGCGCCCACGGCTCGTCCGTTCTCGACGATCACCCGCTTGGCGAGGGTCTCGGAGCGCAGCTCGAAGCCGGGCACCTCGGACTCGAGGTCGCCCAGAATGGCGCCGGAGCCCGAGAAGACGAGCTTCTGGGTGCCGTCGGCGGCCTGCTCCCAGTGGGTGGCGGTCGGCATGAACTGGGCCGGGGTGAGGCCGGGGCCGTCGAAGACCTCGGCCATGGCCTGCCGGACGACCTCGGCGAGGCCGTGGCCCGGAACCGGCGGGGTGGTTACCTGCAGCAGCTGTTCGGCCTTGTCGAGGGCCTCGTCGAGCTCGTTCTCGGGAATGAAACCGATGCGCTCGGACTGGCTCGGGCGCGGGCACGAGGTGCCCCAGTGGATGCCCATGCCACCGACGCCGGAGGCCATGCTGGCGGCCGGCAGGCCGACCTCGCCGTCGCCGCGCTCGGGACGCGGGTCGAGGAAGAACAACCCGGGCAGAATGGTCAGCCGGAACTCCAGGCTGGGGTCCAGGCCGGGGGCGATGTCGTCGAGCGCGTCGGCGCGGACGATGCCCCGGTCGGGCCCCTGGGTGCGCAGTTCGGCGGCGTGGCGGTCGTCCGCGGACTTGTTGCGGGTGTGGTCGCCGCGGGTACCGGGGATCTCGGGGCCGACCTCGACCATCAGCAGGGACAGGTCGGGCTTGGCCTCGCCGAGGGTTCGTGCCCAGGTCGACCCGACGGGTCCGGAGCCAATGATGAGCACGTCGACGGATTCAGTCATGCGGATGCCTCGAAGCAACAGTGGTGGGAGGTCGGCGGGAAGGGTGCCACGGCAGACCTTGGGTGCGGTCTCACTGTAGTGCCGTCGACGAGGGTGGTGCGCGTTCGGACGGCCCGTCGAGACCACTCCCGGTTCGGTCGGTCGCCGGTTCAGCCCCTCCCGTCGTCTGCCGCCTCTTGTCTCGTTTGCCCCCTGGTGCAACGTGGGCAGATGCCACGAGAGGCGGCAGATGGCTCTTCGGACGATTCGCGGCGAACCTGGGCGCCAGCTGACAACGTGGGACACATGAGTTCACCGCAGCACCCCACGTTCAACGGCCTGGGCACCCACCTGGGCAACCTCGCCCTGCTCTCCCCCGCGCTCACCCGCTCGATCAGCGCCGAGAACCCGACGGGGGCCAAGGGCGAAGGCGGCAAGGCCACCGAGGGCACCGGGGCGGTCGTCGCCCGTGAGCTGGGCCAGGGGTGGAAGGTCTCCCCCTCCATCGACATCGCCGGGCACCAGACCGTGGTGCTGGCCGACATCGAGGGCCCCGGCTGCATCCAACACCTCTGGCTCACCGTGCACCCGACCTGGTGGCGACGGCTGGTGCTGCGGATGTACTGGGACGACGAGGAGACCCCCTCGGTCGAGGTGCCGCTGGGTGACTTCTTCGCCATGGGCTGGTGCGAGCGCGCCAACGTCAACTCGATGCCCATCGCCGTCAACCCGGCCGGCGGCTTCAACTCCTACTGGCAGCTGCCGTTCCGCCGCCGCGCCCGGATCACCGTCGAGAACCTGGTCGGCGACGAGTGCCGCGGCTTCTACTACCAGGCGACCTACGCCCTCACCGATGTGCCCGATGACGCGGCCTACTTCCATGCCCAGTGGCGCCGGTCGAACCCGCTGGCCCGGGGCGCGGTGCACACGCTGCTCGACGGGGTTCGCGGGCAGGGGCACTACGTCGGCACCTACCTGGCGTGGCAGGCGAACAACAACGGCTGGTGGGGTGAGGGCGAGGTCAAGTTCCACCTCGACGGCGACGAGTGGCCGACCATCTGCGGCACCGGCACCGAGGACTACTTCGGCGGGGCCTGGAACTTCGAGCAGCCGCCGGGACAGTACGGCACCTACTCGACGCCGTGGCTGGGCCTGCCGCAGGTGATCCAGCCCGAGCCTCCGTATCGCATGAACCAGCGATTCGGGCTGTACCGCTGGCATGTGCCCGACCCGATCAGGTTCTCGTCCGACCTCAAGGTGACCGTGCAGGCGCTGGGTTGGGGCACCGAGCGCGACGGCCAGGGGCGGTACCTGCCGCTGCGCGACGACATCGCGTCGACGGCGTTCTGGTACCAGAGCGAACCGCACGCCCCGTTCCCGACCCTGGGTTCGGTGGACGACCTCGAGGTGGTCTGAGCGCAGGTCCCCGTCAGGCCACCAACGACTCAGGCCACCAACGAGTCAGGCCGCCAACGACTCAGGCCGCCAACCCCTCGACCACCTCGGCATGCGGCAACCCCGCCAGCGAGGCACCGGGAACCAGCAGCTTCGCGCCGCGGATGCCCGCGCCGATGCAGACCCAGTCCTGGGCGTGCACGGCGGCGTCGATCCAGATCGGCCACTCGTCCGGCAACCCGACGGGCGTGATGCCGCCGTACTCCATGCCGGAGCGGCCGACCGCCTCGTCCATGGGGGCGAAGCTGGCCTTGCGCACGTCGAGCTTCTTGCGCACGGTCTTGTTCACGTCGACACGGGTCGTCGCCAGCGCCAGGCAGGCGACCCAGCGCTCGTCGTCGCCACGACGCCCCGCCACGAGCACGCAGTTGGCGGCCGACTCCCCGGGCAGGTCGAAGGCCTCGTTGAGGGCGGCGGTGTCGGCCAGGTCGGGGTCGATCGCAAACACCCGGGCATCGGGCAGCGCCGCGATGGCGTGCGCCACCGGGGTGGCGAGCAGGTCGAGACGTTGGCCCGCTGGCACGGAGTCGAGACGGGCGAAGTGGCTCGGCAGGGGTGGAACGGTCATGAGGCCAACCTACGAGCGTCGAGGCTGGCCGGGGGTCGGTGTCTCGCCCACGGGCGCGCACGTCGACTGAGCGTTGTCCACTCATGAGCGGACGTTCGGAGGGTGATCACTCACGATACGGAAAGCGCTATCCCACCCGGGTGGCGATCCCCCGCCTCACCGAAGAGGACCCCCGCATGAGCAATCCCTCCACCGTCCCCCTGCGCATCTCCCGCCGATCGGTGCTCGCCGGCGCTGGCGTCGCAGCCGTCACGGCCGCGCTCAGCAATGGCTTCGCCCAATGGGCCCATGCCGCCCCACCGCTCACCGACGGCGACTACGAGACCCTGCGGCAGCGTTGGATCGACCTCCTCACCGGCCGGCACCTGATCGATCCGGAGGCCGCCGTCTTCGCGGCCGCCCTGACCACGCTCGATGCGTCGGTCGAGGACGCCATGACCCACCTCGTGACCACCCCCGACCGCGCCCAGGTTTTCGATGACCAACCGCTGACCAACGACGCCCTGATGGTGTCGAGCTACACCCGCGTGGCGACCTTCGCCCGGGCATGGGCCACGCCGGGATCGAAGCACCACCAGTCCGCGACCCTGCTCGCGGTGACGCTCGATGCCCTGCGTGACCTGAACCGCATCGTCTACCACGCCGGACGAGCCGAGACCGGCAACTGGTGGTCGTGGGAGATCGGGGCCAGCCGCCAGTTGGCCGACGCCATGGCCATCGTCCGTGACCACCTCTCCCCCGAGGAGATCGCCGCCTACTGCGCCGCCATCGACCACTTCGTCCCCGACCCCTGGACCCAGTTCATGCCACCCCGGCAGGTGGTCACCTCCACGGGCGCCAACCGCGTCGATCTGTGCCAAGCGGTGATCATTCGGTCGCTGGCCAGCGGCGACACCGAACGGCTGCGGCACGCCGTCGACGGCCTCTCGGACACGTGGCAGTACGTCACCAGCGGTGACGGGTTCTTCCGCGACGGCTCGTTCGTGCAGCACTCGACGATCGGCTACACCGGCACGTACGGAGTGGTGCTGCTCGGCGGACTGTCGAAGCTGTTCGCCCTGCTCGCGGGCAGCGGCCATGCGATCACCGACCCCAGCCGCAGCATTCTCGACCAGGCCGTCGAGGGGTCGTATGCACCGCTGGTGTATCGCGGACAGATGATGGATTCCGTGCGCGGTCGCGCCGTCTCGCGGGAGGGAAGCCGCAGCCTCACCGACGGCGACGCGGCCATCGAGGCGATCCTTCGCCTGGCGGAGGCGGTCGAGCCGGCGATGGCCGAGCGGTGGCGCGGACTGTGCCGCCAGTGGATCGAGGCGGGGCGCACCGGGTCGTCCGGTCACGACATTCTCAACGGAGCGAGCATCGTGCGCACCGCCCTCGTGCACGCCCTGCTCAGCTCTGCCGTGGTGGCGCGACCCGACACGGGTGGCGGTCGTCTGTTCCCCGGCATGGACCGGCTCGTGCATCGCGGCGCCAACAACCGCTGGGCGCTGACCGTCGCGATGTGTTCGTCGCGGATCGCGTGGTACGAGTGCGGCAACGGCGAGAACAACCTCGGGGCCCAGACCAGCGCGGGCATGACCTACCTCTACCTCGACACCGATGACGCGCACTACGACGACGAGTTCTGGCCCACCTCTGACCTCACGGCGCCGGCGGGCACCACGGTCGACACCACTCCCCTTCCCCCGAAGGTGGAGGGCGAGTGGGGCGCCCGCTGCCCCCAGAACGAGTGGACCGGCGGCTCGGTGCTCGACGAGTGGTCGCTGGCTGCGCAGCACCTGATCGGCCCCGGAGGCACCGGGCTGACGGCCCGAAAGACCTGGTTCGCGACCCCCGACCTGGTCGCGTGTCTGGGGGCCGACATCACGTGCGCCCCGCAGACCGCCACCCACACGGTGCCCGTGTCGGCCGATGCCCACGTCAACGACGGGTCGCGGGCCGACACCCCCGCCGGCGCGTCGGGCACCCTGCTGGTCAAGTCGGTCGCCACCGTGAACTCCGGGTACACCCGGCACACCTACCTGCGGTTCGCCCCCGAGGCGACTCCCTCGGCGATCGCCAGCATCGCTCTCAACCTGCACGCGCGGGTCAACGACTCCGGCGGCACCACCGACACCGTCGCCGTGTACCGCACTGGCGACTTCAACGAGGCCACCCTCACCTGGAACAACCGCCCTCCCCTGGGCGACAGGATCGGCGAGGTCACCATTCAGGGAGGGTTCGCATGGCGGGCCGTCGATCTCACCGCGTCACTGGCGGACGACCTGGCCGCCGGCCGGGTGGTGACGCTGGCGATCGTGGAGCCCCTCAATGGACGAAGCCAAGGACTCTCAGTGGAGATCAAGTCCAAGGAGGCGGGCTCGGCCACGGCGCCCCACCTGTCCGTGTCGGTCGTCGCGGGTGAGGGCGGGCGCACACGGTCGGTCGTGGACCATCGCAACACGGGGGACGCCGTCGCAGCGTTGGTCGTCGACGGTGTCCGCATCGGCGAGCCGACTCGCATCGAGGAGCCACGGTGGGCCCACCTGCCCGGCACCGGCGGATACGTCTTCCTGGCGCCAGCCGCCGTCGAGGCCTCGGCCATCACCCGGACCGGCTCGTGGCGTGCCATCAACACGGGAGGGAGCACCACCGCTCACACCCGCGGGTATGCCACCCTGCAGGTGCTGCACCCCTCGTCCGGCAGGGGGACCTACGCCCATCTGCTGCTGCCCCACGCGGACGAGGCCACCACCCGCAAGCTCGCGGCCAAGCCACCGGTGACCGTGGTCAGCAACACCGCCCAGGTGCAGGCCGTGACGGCCGGTGTCGTGACCGCCGCCGCCTTCTGGAGTGCGGGATCGGCCGCGGGCCTCACCGTCGAACGACCAGCGACGGTGATCTCGAAGCGCACTCCCGGGATGGCCGACGTCGCCATCGCCGACCCGACCCAGGGCGCCGGGCGACTGGTGCTGGAACTGGCCGATGCGCCCTGGACGCGGGTGCAGGGCTCAGGGGTTCGACTCGAGAGGGTCGGACGAGTCGCCCGGGTCACGGTCGACGTCGCGGGGCGCGGTGGGGTGCCGGTGCGGTTCCAGCTCATGCTGCGCTGAGCCGCCGGGGCTGTCGCCGGACGGGCTGGGGGACGCCGTCTCCCAGCCCGCTGGTCTGGGAATGGTGCGGATCGGCCGCGACCAGATCGTCGCCAACGTCGCCAGCACCAACACCCCGACGAACACCGCGATCGTCACGCGGGCGCCACGCCAGTCGAGCAGGAGTCCCACCAGCCCCGGAGCGAGCGACCCCAGGCCCATCGAGACCACGCCCAGCACCGACTGCATGCGCCCCTGCAACTCGACGGGGGTTCGTCCGAACAGGTAGCCGAGGGCGGACGCGTTGAGCGCCGGCACCAGCAGGCTGACGGCGGCGCTGACCGCCACCAGCACCACGTACGACTGGTCGAGAATGGCCGGCGCGAACAGCGCCGTGTCGACCGCGAGGGTCGCGATCACCAGCACGCCCGTGGGCACGTGAGCGACCAGTCGGGCCGCGAACAACGAGCCGACCAGGGCCGCCACGGCCGAGGCGGCGTCGAGCACCCCCACCTGGAACGGCGTGTGGCCCGTGGCGAGCAGCACGAGATTGAAGGCGAACAACGCCCCACCGAACCCGAAGTTCGTGAGCACCGCGACGAGGGAGACGTGCACGATCACGGACTGTCCCCGCATCCAGCGCAGCCCCTCGAGCAGGTCGTGCAGCACCGACTTCGGCTCGCGCGCCGGCGGTGCGAGGTCACCATTGACCCGCCCGATGGTCAGCCCCTGCACCAGGTGGGCGAGGGTCGTGCCCAGGAAGGGCAGCCAGCTGGTCACCCCGAGCAGCAGGCCGCCCAGAGGGCCGGAGGCGAGGCGGATGGCCGCGTCTCGTCCCTGGTTGACGGCCATCGCTCGCGGGAAGTCCTCGAGGTCGACGACCGAACGCAACGCGGCATCGGTGGCCGACCCGAACAGGGCGGCGAGCACCGCGCCGGCGACGGCCGCCGCGAACACCACCTGCCACGTCAACCAGCCCGCGACCCCCAAGCCGGTGACCGCACCCCAGACGAGCACGCTGCCGACTGCGTACCAGCGCACGAGGCGCCGACGGTCATGTCGGTCGACGATCACCCCGCCGGGCAGCGACAACACCGTGGTGATCACCGCGGCGACGGTGCCGACGGCCCCCGCCCAGACGGCCGACCCACTGAGCAGGTAGACCACCAGCGGCACGGCGAACCCGCGCAATGACCCCCCGACCACGCCGGAGGAGTCCGAGACCAGCCACCAGCGGTAGTTGGCCGACCGCAGGGACGACACCCGAGCCACTCTAGGTCGCCGGGGCCGACCGGGCTGGCATCGGCGCTGACCGGCGGGGCAAGGATGTCGAGCCCGGCTCACGACTCGGGTGCGCAGGCCTTCCCCGCGGCGAAGTCGGCCACCGACATCGACCCACCCTGCGGACGATCCAGCCACACCCGGCCACGCTCGAGGCGCGCGAGGTCGTCGGTGGTGAACGAGAGTCGGGCCAGCGAGTACTGGTCCTTCTTGCCGGTCTCGCTGACCGCCAGCCGATAGGTGGTCGATGGCTGCCAGGCGGGCTGACCGTGGCCGTCACGCCACGAGGGGCCGGGCACCTCGTCCACCCGCCAACTCACGGGCCCCGACGCACTGGTCGGCGACTCCCACACGACCACGTCGACGCTGGTGTAGGGGCCACCGGGGGTGGCCGGTTCGGCGCGCACGTCGATCACGGCGCGGTCGAAGCCGGCGTCGGGCCGGCACGGGTGGGCGTGCGCCACGACCCTGCCCTGGTCGTCGAGTGCCAGCCCCACGACGCCGTAGGTGCGGGGCGAACACGCCCCGAGCAGCGGGAGGGCCAGCAGTGCGGCCAGAGCGATGCGCGCCCGGTTCGCAGAGGTCACGCTGGCTCACCCCACCTTCGTCGACGAGACCCCCACGCTACGCCTTCACCGTCACCTGCACCCCGTGGAGCCCCGTGGCTCCGTCGGGATCGGGACGCGCCTCGGCCTCGATCTGCCAGGCCCCGGTGGCGTCCTGGGCGCGCACCTGAACCAGATGCTCGCCGGGGTTCGCCGTCCACGTGAAGTGCCACTGTCGCCACGTGTCGGACGAGGTGACCTCGGCCAGGGTGGCGGGCTGCCAGGGGCCCTCGTCCACGCGCACCTCGACGGCCTTGACGCCGGTGTGCTGGGCCCAGGCGACGCCGGCGACGACCACCGGACCCGACGTGACCTCGCCGCCGGCACGGGGCACGTCGATGCGCGAGGCGAGCTTGATGGGGCCGCGCGCCGACCAGCCCAGCGGCGTCCAGTAGCCCTGGTCGGCGTCGAACGTGGTCACCTTCAGTTCGACCACCCACTTGGTCGCCGACACGTAGCCGTAGAGGCCGGGGACGACCATCCGCACCGGGTAGCCGTGGGCGCGGGGCAGGGGCTCGCCGTTCATGCCGACGGCCAGCAGGGCCTGCCGGTCGGGGTCGGTGAGGGCGTCGAGCGGAGTGCCGGCGGTGAAGCCGTCCTGGGAGCGGGAGAGCACCATGTCGGCCCCGGGCAGCGGTTCGGCCTCGGCGAGCAGTTCCCGGATCGGCAGCCCCAGCCAGACGGCATTGCCGGCG
Organism: Aestuariimicrobium soli; assembly: GCF_051192575.1. Lineage (NCBI taxonomy): Bacteria > Bacillati > Actinomycetota > Actinomycetes > Propionibacteriales > Propionibacteriaceae > Aestuariimicrobium > Aestuariimicrobium soli. The sequence continues at coordinate 288,643 of NZ_JBPJSQ010000006.1, forward strand.
AGGTTGCCGCCCACTTCGTTGGAGACGCAGGTCAGGGTGGTCACGTGCTCGACCAGGGTGCGGCTGGTGAGGGTGGCGTAGTCGATGGTGAGGGGCTTGCGCACCATGCCGACGATCGAGAGCTGCCAGTCGTCGGCCGAGATGCGCGGCACGACGAGAGCGGTGTCGATGCGATAGAAGTCCTTGGCCGGGGTGACGTAGGGGCTGAGGCCGGGAAGGGCGAGCTCTGCCCCGGCCGGGATCGACGCGGTGGCGGCCGGCGTGGGCAGCGGTGGCACCGAACCCGAGCCGGGAGCGATGGTGGCCTCGAGCACGCGGGAGCCGCCGAACCCGATGACCGTCGCGGCCCCGGCCCCGGTAGCCGCGGTGAGGAAGCTCCGCCGCCCGGCGGGGTCCATCGAACCGTTGGGGAACCGGCGCCACTCGGCCCGGTCGAGCAGGGTGACCAACACCGGAACCGTGACCGCCACGGCAGCAAGCGTGGGCAACGCCGTCAGCGGGAAGCTGGCGTCGGCCCCCGAGAAGGCGGCCGCCAGGCAGACGACCGCGAGCGGCACCACGACCAGCCACTCCAGGTGACGTCGGCGGGCAGCCAGCAGTCCGGCCACCGCGCCCAGACCCAGGGCCACCACGGCGACCCCCGCGAGCAGCACCGGCTTGTCTGCGGTGCCGAGGTTCTCCTTGCCCCAGTTGACCAGATCGGCCGGGAACAGCTCGATGAGTCGGTTGCCGATCGCGGTCACGGGAAAGGCGGCGGGGTCGACCAGTTGGGCCACGAGTGCCGAGATCGCCAGCCCGGCGGCGGTGGCGAGGGCACCACAGCCCGCGGCCAAACGCCGACTGATCGCGCGACCACGCGGACGCTCCTGGGGACCCGTCGCCTGGTCGGCCAGATGGCGCGGCGACGTGCTTCGCGGCTGGTCCGAGGGCTTCGGTGCGGTCGTCACTCCCCCATCGTGCTCCGCTCGCCACCCGGAGCCAAGCGGGCGCCGGACGCCCCGGTCACACACCTGGAGGATCGGGGGCGAATGGCCGATCTCACATCGGCGCCGACGGCGATGTGAGCAGGAGTTCGCGGGCGCGTCACACCCGGTTGATCGGTCGAAACATGGGCTGCCTAGCGTGACTGCACAGCGTCGAACACTGACCCCGATCACACCCCTGGGAGCTCCCCATGACCGTGCAGGACATCGCCACCACCGAACCCGCCGAGGCCGGCGTCATCGGCAAGGGCCGCTGGATCGAGCGTTGGACGCCCGAGGATCCCGGTTTCTGGGGCTCGAAGGGGAAGGCCATCGCCGACCGCAACCTGCTCTGGTCGATCATCGCCGAACACATCGGCTTCTCGGTCTGGCTGCTCTGGTCGATCGTCGTGGTGAAGATGTACGGCACCTACGATGCCGCCGGCACCCTCGTCACCTCCGGGGTGAACGGATGGGCGCTGACCGCCGGGCAGGGCCTGACCCTGCTGGCGGTCGCCTCCGGCGTCGGGGCGCTGCTGCGCATCCCCTACACCTTCATGGTTCCGATCTTCGGGGGACGCAACTGGACGGTGGTCTCGGCCGTGCTGCTGCTGATCCCCACCCTCGGGTTGGCGTGGGCGGTCGGTCGTCCCCAGACCCCGTTCGGCGTGCTGGTGGCGATCGCGGCCACCGCTGGCCTCGGCGGCGGGAACTTCGCCTCGTCGATGGCCAACATCACCTTCTTCTACCCCGAGAAGCAGAAGGGATGGGCGCTCGGGCTGAACGCCGCCGGGGGCAACATCGGCGTGGCCGTCGCTCAGAAGCTGGTGCCTTTCGCGGTCGGTCTGGGCGGTGTCGGCCTGGCCGCCGCCGGCCTGGTCTACGCACCCCTGGCGATCGCCGCCGCCGTCTGCGCCTTCCTGTTCATGGACAACCTGCGCGAGGCCAAGGCCGACCCCACCCCCACCATCCGGGCCATGCAGTACCCGCACGCCTGGCTGATGGCGCTGCTCTACATCGGCACCTTCGGCTCGTTCATCGGCTACTCCTCGGCCTTCCCCACCCTGCTGACGGTGGTCTTCAACCGTCCCGACGTGGCCCTCACCTGGGGCTTCGCCGGTGCGCTCGTCGGCTCCGTCGCGCGACCCTACGGCGGCAAGCTGGCCGACCGGTTCGGGGGATCGATCATCACCGTGGTCAGCTTCGTGCTGATGGCGGCGGCCGGATGGGCAGCCGTGATCGGCGTGAAGCAGCAGAACATCGGCCTCTTCTTCGCCAGCTTCCTGGCCCTGTTCGCCCTCACCGGGGTCGGCAACGGCTCCACCTACCGCATGATCCCCGCCATCTTCACCCGGTTGCGCGGGCTCGATCCCGACACCTCCGACGCGGTCACCCTGGAGTTCAAGCGGCAGTCAGCCGGTGCGGTCGGCATCATCTCGGCCGTCGGCGCCTTCGGTGGGTTCGCGATCCCCTTCGTCTACAAGTGGTCGCGGGAGTCGATGGGGTCGATCGTGCCGGCGTTGCAGATCTACGTCGGTGTCTTCTGCGTGATGGCCGTGCTCACCTGGCTGTTCTTCCTGCGCAGGGGCGCCCTGATGGAGCGGGTCTGACATGACCCCATCGTGCGAACCGGGGCCCGCGGCCGTCGCCACCCACTGCCCCTACTGCGCGCTGCAGTGCGCCCAGACCCTCACCCTCACCACCGGCGGCAGGCTGCCGGTCGAGGTGGCTGGACGGGACTTCCCGACCAACCGGGGTGGACTGTGCCAGAAGGGCTGGACCTGTGCCGAGGTGCTGCGAGCCAGCGACCGGATCACCACCCCGCTGATCCGTTCCGGTGAGGGGTTCCGGGAGGCGAGCTGGGACGAGGCCCTCGACCTGGTGGCCGCCCGCATCAGCGCGCTGCGGGCCGAGCTGGGGGCCGACTCGATCGCGGTCTTCGGGGGCGGCGGCCTCACCAACGAGAAGGCCTACGCACTCGGCAAGTTCGCCAGAGTGGCGCTGGGCACCCGCTACATCGACTACAACGGCCGTTTCTGCATGTCGTCGGCCGCCGCCGCTTCGAACCGCGCCTTCGGCATGGACCGGGGTCTGGGATTCCCGCTGGCCGACCTGGGCGGTGCCGACGCGGTGCTGGTGCTGGGGTCGAATGTCGCCGCCACCATGCCGCCGTTCGTGCAGCACCTCGCCGGAGTGCGTTCCCGCGGCGGACTGGTGGTCGTCGACCCGCGGGAGTCGGCCACCGCCAAACTGGCCGGCACCGATGCCACCGGACGAGCCCAGGGCATCCATCTCGCCGCCGTTCCCGGCAGTGACCTGGTCGTCATCCTGGCCCTCACCCACATCGTGCTGGCCGAGGGGCTGGCCGACGAGTCCTACCTCGCTGCCCGCACCCAGGGCCTCGATGACGTCCGCCGCTCGGTGGCAGGCTGGTGGCCCGAGCACGCCGAGCAGGTGTGCGGGGTCCCGGCGGACGACCTGCGGCGCACGGCCCGGCTGCTGGCGCAGGCCTCGCCCGCGCGGGGTGGACGCGGCGCCTACGTGCTCACCGGGCGAGGCATCGAGCAGATGTCGCAGGGCACCGCCGCCGTGCAGGCCGCCATCAACCTCGCCCTGGTGCTGGGACTGGTGGGTCGTCCGGGGTCTGGCTTCGGGCCGATCACCGGCCAGGGCAACGGCCAGGGCGGCCGCGAGCACGGCCAGAAGGCCGACCAGCTGCCCGGCTACCGGTCGATCAGCGACCCTGCTGCCCGCGCCCACGTGGCCCGGGTGTGGGGCGTGGATCCCGACAGCCTGCCCGGCCCGGGGGTGCCCGCGGTGCAGCTGCTCGACCTGCTGGGCACCGACGACGGCCCCCGGGCGCTGCTGGTGCACGGCAGCAACGTGGTGGTCTCGGCCCCCAACGCCACCAAGGTGACCGCGGCCCTACGGTCGCTCGATCTGCTGGTGGTGGCCGACTTCGTCCCCTCCGAGACCGCGCTGCTGGCCGACGTGGTGCTGCCGGTCACCCAGTGGGCCGAGGAGGAGGGCACCATGACCAACCTCGAAGGACGAGTGATCCGCCGCCGGCTGGCCGTGGAGCCCCCAGCCGGGGTGCGCTCCGAGCTGTGGCTCTGGCGCGAACTCGCTGCCCGGCTCGGTGTGACCGAGGGGTTCAGCAGCGACCCGGCCGAGGTGTTCGAGGAACTCCGCCTGGCCTCGGCCGGTGGCGTGGCCGACTACTCCGGCATCAGCTGGCAGCGCCTCGATGCCGGCGAGGAGCTGCACTGGCCCTGCCCCGCCGACAACCACCCGGGCACTCCGAGGGTGTTCCTCGACCGCTTCCCCACCCCCGACGGTCGCGCCCGGATGCTGCCCGTGCAGCACCATGCCCCCGCCGACGACGTGCGAGCCGATGCCGACGTGCACCTGATCACGGGCCGGGTGCTGCAGCACTACCAGTCCGGGGCCCAGACCCGACGAGTGGACGAGCTGAACTCCGCCCAGCCGGGCCCGTTCGTCGAGGTGCACCCCCTGCTGGCCGACCGGATCGGGCTGGCCGACGGAGATGAAGCGCTGCTCACCACCCGTCGCGGGCAGGCCATCGCCGTGGTGCGGCTCAGCGAGGACATTCGGGCCGACACGGTGTTCATGGCCTTCCATTGGTCCGGGCTGGGCAGCGCGAACCGGCTCACCAACGACGCCACCGACCCCATCAGCGGCATGCCCGAGTTCAAGGTGACCGCCGTCCGGATCGAGGCGGCCCACGCACCTGCGGGGGTGATCGCCTCATGAAGGTCGTCGTCATCGGTCACGGCATGGTCGGTTCCCGGTTCGCGGACGACCTGCTCCGTTCCCACGAGGGCGCCCGGGTGACCGTGCTGGGGAAAGAGGATCATGCGCCCTACAACCGCGTGCTGCTGTCGAGCGTCGTGGCGGGCAAGACCGACAGCGCCACGCTGCGGCTACCCTGGGTCGAGTCGGACCGGGCGCAGGTGCTGCGGGGCGTGGAGGCCACCCAGGTCAACCTCGCTGGCCGCACCGTCACCGACTCCCGTGGCATCGAGCATGCCTGGGACCGGTTGGTCTTCGCCACCGGATCACAGGCCCGCATCCCCGACATCCACGGCCTGGCCAATCCGCGCGGCCTGCTGCCGGGGGTCTGCGTGCTGAAGGACCTGGACGACGCCCAGCGCATCCTCGCCACCCTGCCGAGGGCGCGTCGGGCGGTGGTGCTGGGGGCGGGAGTGCTCGGGCTCGAGGTGGCCACCGGGTTGGCCGCCCGCGGGCTCGCCGTGACGGTGGTGCACCACTCCGGCCGGGTGATGGAACGACAGCTTGGTGCCGCCGCAGCCCAGATCGCCACCGGACGGTTGGCCCAGCTGGGGGTCGAGGTCGTCACCCACACCTCGATCAGCGCCGTCACCGATCGCCGCGGGGTGCTGACCGGGCTCTCGCTGACCGACGGCCGCACCCTCCCCTGCGACCTGCTGGTGATGTGTGCCGGCACCGTGCCCGAGACCACGCTGGCCAGGCGCGCCGGGCTGCCCTGCGACCGCGGCATTGTTGTCGGCCCAGACCTGTCGTCCCCGGCCGACCCGCACGTGCATGCCATCGGTGACTGCGCCCAGCCACCCGAGGGTGGCACCGGCCTGGTGGCCCAGGGGTGGCGGCAGTCGACGCGGCTGGTGGCGGCAATGACGGGTACCTCGTCCGACCTGGTGGACGAGCCGACCGACCTCACCAACGTGGTGCGGGTCAAGGCTCCCGGGCTCGACGTTGTGACGATGGGTCTGACCGGTGCGGTCGCCGACACCCAGCGCGAGGTGAGGGGCGAGCGGGAGGTGCGGACGGTGAGGCTCTCCGACCCCGCCATCGGTCGCCACGTCGAGGTGGTGGTGGCGCACGGGCTGCTGGTGGGAGCCACCGTGATCGGCGACCAACAGTGCGCCACGGACCTGTCGGCCATGTACACGCGGATGCTGCCGGTGCCCCGCGACCCCGCCCACCTGATCGTCCGCCCCCTGGCCGGTGCCGCCCGCCCGAGGGCGACCTCGGCGGCCGAGATGGGCGACGACGACACCGTCTGCCAGTGCAACACGGTCTCGAAGGGTCGCATTCTGCAGGCCGTGCGCGAGGGCTGCACCACAGCGGCCGAGGTGAGCAGGCAGACCCGCGCCAGCACCGGCTGCGGGGACTGCGCCGGGCTGGTGGGCGAACTGGTGCGGTCCTGCGCCCGCGCGGCCGGTCAGAGCCCTTCCAGCGCCACCCATGACGTCAGTCAGACCAATCACCAGACCGGCCACCAGACCGGCCAGAACCGGGTTCCCGCACTCGCGGGCCGATCGGAGGGATGATCCCGTGACCACACACGGCACCACCAACACCGGGCACACCAACACCGGACACACCAACACCGGACACACCACGAAGGGCCCCATCCCGAACGGCAGAACCCGGGCACAGAACATCGTCGTGGTGGGTGGCGGCATGGTCGCCCATCGCTTCGTCGAGGCGATGCGCTCACGCGACGAAGACGGACGATTCCAGGTCACGGTGCTGGCAGAGGAACCTCGCGCCCCCTACGACCGCGTGGCGCTGACCACCTACTTCACCGGGCGCGACCCCAAGGACCTGGCTCTGGGCGACCCCGCCCTGTGGCACGACCCGCGGGTGACGCTGCATCGGGAAGCAGCCGTGGTCGACATCGACCGCGAGGCCCGCACCGTCACCGACCGCAACGGACGCAGCTTCGGCTACGACCACCTCGTGCTCGCCACCGGATCGTACGCGTGGACGCCGCCGATGGAAGGGGCTGGGCTGCCCGGCTGCTTCGTCTACCGGACGATCGACGACGTGGCCGCGCTGAACGCCTACGTCGGCCAGCGCGCCGCCGAACTCGCCGAGCGCGGCATCGACCGCCCCGTGCGCGGCGCCGTGATCGGCGGTGGCCTGCTCGGGCTGGAGGCCGCCGGAGCGCTGCAGGAGTTGGGCGCCGAGTCGACCGTCATCCAGTTCGCGGATCGTCTGATGAACCTGCAGGTCGACGAGGGCGGCGGTCAGGCCCTTGCCCGGCTGATCGAGAACCTCGGCGTCACCGTGCGCTGCAACACCTCCACCAAGGCCGTCAAGGCCGACTCGTACGGACGAGCCGCCCGGCTCACCTTCGCCGAGGGGGACGACCTCAAGGTCGACGTGGTGATCTTCGCCACCGGTGTTCGTCCGCGCGACGAACTGGCCCGCGAGGCCGGGCTGGGCATCGGTGAGCGCGGCGGCGTGGTGGTCGACGAGACCTGCCTGACCGACGACCCCCGGGTCTCGGCGATCGGCGAGGTGGCCTGCATCCAGGGTGCCTGCATCGGTCTGGTCGGGCCGGGCAACACCATGGCCGAGATCGCGGTCGACCGCCTGCTGGGTGGACGCGCCACCTTCCCCGGCGCCGACACCGCCGCCAAGCTGAAGCTGCTCGGCGTCGACGTCGCCTCCTTCGGCGATGCCTTCGCCACCACCCCCGGGTCCCTCGAGCTGGTCTACTCCGACCCGGTCGCCGGGGTCTACAAGAAGTTGGTGCTCACCGACGACGCCCGCACCCTGCTGGGCGGCATCCTCGTGGGAGATGCGTCGGCGTACTCGTCCCTTCGTCCGATGGTCGGTTCGGGACTGGGGCTCGACCCCGCGGCCTGGCTGTTGCCGGAGGGTTCGGGCGAGCGTCCCCAGGTCGAACTGCCGGACGAGGCGACCGTCTGCTCGTGCAACAACGTCAGTGCGGGCTCGATCCGCTCGGCCGTGTGCGACCAGAAGTGCACCGACCTGGCGGGGGTGAAGGCCTGCACCCGCGCGGGCACCTCGTGCGGCTCATGCCTGCCGCTGGTGAAGAAGATCATGGGCGCAGAACTCACCAAGGCGGGGGTCGAGGTCTCCAACGCCCTGTGCGAGCACTTCGCCCTCTCGCGCGCCCAACTCTTCGACGCGATCCGGGTGGCCGAGCTGGAGACCTTCTCCGAGATCCTGGCCCGGTTCGGCACCGGCCGCGGCTGCGACATCTGCAAGCCGACGGTCGCCTCGATCCTCGCGACGCTGTGGAACAAGCACGTGCTGGCCGCCGACCGGGCCGCACTGCAGGACACCAATGACCGGGTGATGGCCAACATGCAGAAGGACGGCACCTACTCGGTGGTGCCCCGCGTCCCCGGCGGCGAGATCCTGCCCGAGCACCTGATCCTGATCGGGCAGATCGCCCAGGATCATGGTCTCTACACCAAGATCACCGGCGGCCAGCGGATCGACCTGTTCGGCGCACGGCTGGAGCAGTTGCCCGTGATCTGGAAGAAGCTGGTCGACGCCGGACTCGAGTCCGGACACGCCTACGGCAAGTCGCTGCGCACCGTGAAGTCGTGCGTCGGCTCGACCTGGTGCCGCTACGGGGTGCAGGACTCGGTGGGCATGGCGATCGCCCTCGAACTGCGCTACCGCGGTCTGCGGAGCCCCCACAAGATCAAGTTGGGTGTCTCGGGGTGCGCGCGTGAATGCGCCGAGGCCCGCGGCAAGGACGTCGGCGTGATCGCCACCGACAAGGGCTGGAACGTCTACGTGGGCGGCAATGGCGGATTCACCCCCAAGCACGCGCAGTTGCTGGTCGAGGACGTCGACGACGAGACCCTGCTGCGGGTGATCGACCGCTACCTGATGCTCTACGTGCGCACCGCCGACCGGCTGCAGCGCACCGCCGCCTGGCAGGAGGAGTACGAGGGCGGGCTCGAGGCCATCCGTGCGGTGATCATGACCGACTCGCTGGGCATCTGCGCCGATCTCGACGCGCACATGGCCCGCCACATCGACACCTACGAGGACGAATGGAAGGCCGTCCTCGAAGACCCCGAGCGACTCAAGCAGTTCACGAGCTTCGTGAACGCCCCCGAGGAGCCCGATCCCACGCTGGCCTATGTGGAACAGCGGGGGCAACGTCGTCCGGCAACCGCCGACGAACGTCAACTCTCCTCGGGCAACCGAGGCGCCGTGCTGATCGCCGGTGCAGATCTGGAGGTACGACGATGACCACCCTCGATGCCCTCACCACCCGGGTGCAGGTCTGCGCCTACGAGAGGCTGGTGCCCGAACTGGGGGTGGCCGCGCTCGTCGGCGACCTGCAGGTGGCCCTGTTCCGACTCAGCGACGGTCAGGTGCACGCGGTGCAGAACCTCGACCCCTTCTCGGGTGCCTCGGTGATCAGCCGCGGCATCACCGGCTCGAAGGGGGACGAGCCCACCGTCGCCTCCCCGGTCTACAAGCAGGTCTTCTCCCTCGTGACCGGACGATGCCTGGCCGATCTCGACAAGCAGCCCCGATCGGGGCTGGGGCGCGATCTGGCGGTCTTCGGGGTGGCCGTCGAGGACGGGCAGGTGATCGTCGAGGTCCCGCTGGAGATCGTCGAGGTCCCGCTGGAGATGAGTCTGGAGTTCGGCCAGGACGAGGAGTTCGGGCAGGGCCTGGGGTTCGGGCAGGAGCGCCGGGCATCATGATGATCGGGGTCGACCTGCGGGACCGGGACGTGCTGGTGGTGGGCGGAGGTCGGGTCGCGGCCCGCCGGGTGCCCGGGCTGCTGGCCGAGGGTGCCCGGGTGACGGTGGTCGCCCCCGAGACCACCGCTGCACTCGCCCGGATGCAGGCCGAGGGCGGCGTGCGCCTCGTCCGCCGTCGGGTGCGCCGCAGCGACCTTGACACCGCCTGGTTCGTGCTGGCCACGACCGATGACGAGGAGGTGAACCGACGGGTCGCCGGCTGGGCCGACCAGCGCAGGCTGTGGTGCGTGAACGCCTCCCGCGCCGACTCCGGGTCGGCGAGGCAGGCTGCCACCACCCGGCACGGCCCGGTGATGGTGGGGGTGTTGTCAGTGGGCTCCCCCGACCCGCGTCGCAGCAGTGACGTGCGCGACGCCGTGGCCGGGCTGCTGGCCTCGGGCGAGGTCGATCTGAGCCCACGCCGGACGACCGCAGCAGCGCGCTGATCCGTGCTCGTTGCCCGCCCGAAACAGGCTTGAAACATCCCGCAACTAGGTTCGGCGTCAACGCATGGCAGGGAGGAGTGACATGTCCGAGGACGGCACCGCCCTCGTCGGCTGCACCGTGGTGATCACGGCCGACCGGCGCAAGCGCGAGCTGGCGTCGGCCCTCGAGCGGCGCGGCGCGACCGTCGCCCATGCCCCCAGCCTGAGCACCATTCCGCACCTGGACGACGCCCAACTGGTCGCCCGCAGCCGGGAGCTGATCGCGTCCCCTCCCGACGTGGTGGTGGCCACCACCGGCATCGGCTTCCGCGGCTGGATCGAGGCGGCCGATGCCGCCGGGCTGGCCGACGACCTGATCGCCGCCATGCGGGGCGCGCGGTTGGTGGCGCGGGGGCCGAAGGCGCGGGGTGCGATCCAGGCCGCCGGTCTCGAAGCGGACTGGGTGGCCGAGTCCGAGACCGCTGCCGAACTGCGCGACCACCTGCTGACCGAAGGCGTCGCCGGGCTCCGGGTCGCGGTGCAGCACCACGGCAATGGCTCCGACGGGCTGGACGAGGCCTTTCTCGAGGCCGGGGCGACCGTCGTGCCCGTGCTGGTCTACGGCTGGGGACCGCCGCCGGACTGCACGGCGCATGCCGCGTGGGTCGAGAAGGTGGCGGAGGGACGAGCCGACGCCGTGCTGTTCACCTCGGCTCCGGGCTCCAGGTCGTGGCTGGACGCCGTGCAGAAGGCCGAGCTCGTGACCCCGATCCGGCGTCGAGCCTCCAGCGGGGAGCTGGTGCTGGCGGCGGTCGGCCCGGTGACCGCGGCTCCGCTGAAGGAGGCGGGCCTGTCCGTCAGCCACCCCGAGCGCTGGCGGCTGGGTGCGCTGGTGAGGTGGCTGGTCGAGCACTACGCCGACCCCGCCGCCGGGATTCCCACCGTGGCCGGGCCTCTGCTGGTACGCGCCAATGCCGCGGTGCTCGACGGACGACTCCTGCCCCTGACCCCGACCGGCCTCGAACTCTTGCGGGCACTGGCTGCTGCCCGCGGCGGCGTGCTCAGCCGGGATCAGCTCGGCGAACTGCTGCCGGGCGAACGAGTGGGTCCACACGCCGTGGAGGCGGCGATCAACCGGCTCCGCGAGTCGGCGGCCAGCCGCGACCTCGTGCGCACGGTCGTGAAACGGGGTTACGCCCTCTCGGTCGCGCGATGAGCGGCCCCGGGCTGGATGCGTGGGCGGCGGCGGTGTCGTCCGACCTTGGCCTGGCACCCGCAGACTGCGAGGTCGACACGGTGCTCGACCTCGCCAGGGATGCGGCCCACGGCGTGATGCGCCCCGCCGCACCGCTGACAACGTTCCTGGTGGGGGTCGCGATCGGGCGCGGCATGGCGCCGGACGAGGCGGTGGCCCGGGCCACCCGTCTGGCCGCCACCTGGTCGCCCCCCGAGGACGACCAGGACGCGTGAGACGGACGAGTCGGCGCGTGGGGCCGCAGGTCTCAGGTTGATCCGCACCGGTTCGCTGCACCGGCACCCCCGATATGTTTGACTCGCCCCTCATGCTTGGAGTCCCCTGATGGCCGACATCGCCCGCTATCCCTTCGTCCGCCACCTGCGAGGATCGAGCACGGCCCACGTGGAGCAGATCCGCGATGGCCGCACCGTGCGTTCGGGAGTCGGTCGCTCGTTCTGGTTCCGGCCGCTCAGCGCCGTGCTCAACGAGGTGCCGGTGGACGACCGAGAGCTGCCGCTGCTGTTCCACGCCCGCACCAGCGACTTCCAGGACGTCACGGTGCAGGCCACCATCACCTACCGGATCACCGATCCGGGAGCGGCGGCCGGCCGGATCGACTTCTCCATCGATCCCGGGAACGGTCGCTGGCGAGGCACGCCGCTTGACCAGGTGGGTGGGCTGCTCACCGAGACGGCGCAGCAGTACGCCGTCGACCTGCTGGCCACGGTCGACCTGACCACCGCGCTCGCCGGTGGCGTCGGACCGGTGCGCACGGTCATCGCCGAGGGGCTGCGGGCGGACGAGCGCCTCGCCGAGACCGGCATCACCGCCGTCGGGGTGCGGGTGGTCGCGCTTCGTCCGGAACCCGAAGTCGAGAAGGCGCTGCGCACCCCCACCCGCGAACTGGTGCAGCAGGAGGCCGACAAGGCCAGCTTCGAGCGACGGGCCATCGCCGTCGAGCGGGAGCGGGCCATCGGCGAGAACGAACTGCAGACCCAGATCGAGCTGGCCCGCCGCGAGGAACAGTTGGTGGCCCAGCGCGGCGCCAACGCTCGCCGGGATGCCGAGGAGAAGGCGCAGGCCGCCGCGATTGCCGTGGAGTCCGAGGCCAGGCGTGAGGTCACCCTGGCCGAGGCGCGTGCCCAGAGCACCCGGCTGGCCGGGGCCGCGAAGGGTGACGCCGAGGCTGCCCGGGTGGCTGCCTACCAGGGGGTGCCGGAGTCGGTGCTGCTGGCGCTGGCGGCACACCAGGCGGCGACGAACCTGCCGCAGATCGACACCCTGGTGCTCAGCCCCGACCTGCTCACCCGGGTGCTGACCAGACTGGCGAACGACCCCGAGGCGCCCGAGCGACGATGAGCCTCACCCCTCGCGTCGTCCTGGTGCACCGGCGCACCGAGTACCAGGAACTGGTGGCCACGCACGGCACGCGTGGACAAGCAGCCTTCTTCCTGTCGACCCGCGGGCGTGACCTGGACGAACTCGAGGAACGCCACCTGCGCAACGAGCGAGCCTTGGAGGCCGTGGCGGCCGCCATTCCGCTGGACTGGCGGCAGGGCAGGGTGGAGCGGACCGACGTCTCGCGGTTCCTGTTCTCCCGCGACGACGTGGTGGTCGTGGTCGGCCAGGACGGACTGGTCGCCAATGTCGCCAAGTACCTCGACGGGCAGCCCGTGATCGGCGTCGACCCCGAACCCGGGCGCAATGCCGGGGTGTTGGTCACCCACGGGGCGTTCGAGGTGGGCGACCTGCTGCGTCACCGCGACCGGGTCACCGAGCGGACGATGGTGCGGGCCCGCTTGGACGACGGGCAGCAGTTGGTCGCCCTGAACGAGGTGTTCGTGGGGCACCCGAGTCACCAGACGGCACGCTACGAGCTGAGTCCACCGGGGGCGGGACGAGAAGCCCAGGCCTCGTCGGGGCTGATCGTGTCGTCCGGGACGGGTGCCACCGGCTGGTGCAGTTCGATCGCGCAGGAGCGGCGCAGCCCACTGGCGCTGCCGGCTCCGGCCGATCCCCGGCTGGTCTGGTTCGTCCGCGAGCCATGGCCATCGCCCGCGACCGGCACCACGCTGAGCGAGGGCGAGCTGGTCGGGAACGAACTGAGCCTGGTGGTGCAGTCGGATCGGCTGGTGGCCTTTGGCGATGGCATCGAGGCAGATTCGCTGACCCTCGGGTGGGGGCAGACGCTGCGGATCGGGCAGGCGGAGACGTCGCTGCGGCTGGTGGGCTGAGGGCCTGAGGGCTGACCCCGGGCCGTGTCAGCATCGAAGCGCTCCAAACCGGTGCCGTCAGCGGCAATCTTGGTGAAAATGACGAGATGTTGCGCCAGCAGACCACTTTGGATCGGTCTGGCCCGGAGCCCCTCCCCCAGCGCCGCCCACTCAGTAGTAGTAGGGGAAGGCCGACCAGTCCGGGTCGCGCTTCTCCAGGAACGAATCCCGCCCCTCGACGGCCTCGTCGGTCATGTACGCCAGTCGCGTCGTCTCACCCGCGAACACCTGCTGCCCGATGAGACCGTCGTCAATCGCGTTGAAGGCGAACTTCAGCATGCGCTGCGCCGTCGGCGACTTCGCACACACCTTCGCCGCCCACTCCAGCCCGACGGTCTCGAGCTCGGCGTGCGGCACCACCTTGTTGACGGTGCCCATCTCGTAGGCCCGCTGGGCGTCGTAGGTCTCACCCAGGAAGAAGATCTCGCGGGCCACCTTCTGCCCCACCTGGCGCGCCAGGTAGGCCGAGCCGAACCCCGCGTCGAACGAGCCGACGTCAGCATCGGTCTGCTTGAACAGCCCGTGCTCGGCAGAGGCCAGCGTCAGGTCGCAGACCACGTGCAGCGAGTGTCCGCCGCCGGCGGCCCACCCGTTGACCAGCGCGATCACCACCTTCGGCATGAACCGGATGAGGCGCTGCACCTCGAGAATGTGCAGTCGCCCGCCCTCGGCCTTCGTCCGCCGGTCGTCGACAGTTTCGGCGGTCTCACCCTCGGCGTACTGGTACCCCGAGCGCCCGCGAATGCGCTGGTCACCGCCGGAACAGAAGGCCCAGCCGCCGTCCTTGGGTGAGGGTCCGTTGCCGGTCAGCAGCACGCAGCCGATGTCGGCCGACTGCCGGGCGTGGTCGAGCGCGCGGTAGAGCTCGTCGACCGTGTGCGGACGAAATGCGTTGCGCACCTCGGGACGATCGATGGCGATCCTGACCGCCGGCACGTGCTTGGCGCGGTGGTAGGTGATGTCGGTGAACTCGAACCCTTCGACCGGCTCCCAGAGGGTGGGGTCGAAGGGGTTGGACTGTGGTCTCGACACGCTCGTACCTCGCTCCTCAACCAACCGCGCCGACTCAGCCGAGCGCCAGATCGAGCGCTCGCCAGTCGACACCCGCCGGCGCCGAGGCCAACACCGAGGCCAACAGCCCCAGTCGCGCCGCCTTCACGGCCGGGTCGTCGGCCATCACGAGAATCTGGTCGAAGAACGCCTGGGTCTTCGCCACCAGCTCGGCGGACCCGTCGACGAACTCGCCGAACTGTCCGTGGCCGACCGGGTGCCCGACCAGCGCGGCCAGCTCCTTCTCGGCCGGCTCCGACAGCACCGCCTCGTCATAGGTCGCCTCGACGCCGGCGGGAAGGATGCGCGTGATCCGCACCAACGCCGCCACCAGGGCCCGCAGGTCGTCCGACTCCAGCCGCGACTGCATCTGCGCGAGCAGCGCCTGCGCCACCCCCGGAGCCTCCGCGGCGGGCTGCACGGCCGCCACCAGATCGGCCGAGACGCCCTCGTCGCGCAGCAACTGCGCGTACCGCGCGACGGTGAACTCGACGGCGGCGTCGATCGCGTCGTCCGCCACCTCGACCCCCTGCGCGCGCACCCGCTCGACGGCGTCCGTGATGCCGTCGCGCACGGTGATCGCGGCGAGTTCGGGCTTCTCGCGCAGGATGCGCACGACGCCCAGCGCCGCCCGGCGCAGACCGAACTGGTCGGACGAGCCCGTCGGCTTCGCCCCGACCGCGAACAGCCCGGCCAGCAGGTCGAACCGATCGGCGAGCGCCAGCAGCGCGCCGGGCACGGAGGCGGGAACGGCGTCGGCAGAGGTGTGCGGCTGCTCCATCTCGTACAGGGCATCGGCAACCTGCTGGGTCTCCCCGAGCCGCGCCGCGTACTCACGCGCCACAAAGCCCGCCAGCGAGCTCATCTCGACGACCATCTGGCTCGACAGGTCGAACTTCGCGAGTTGTCCTGCGCGCTCGAGGGTGGCGAGTTCGTCGCCCGCCAGCGACACCCGCCCGGCCAGCGCGCCGGCCACCTCGGCGATGCGCCGGGCGCGGGCTCCCACCGAGCCGAGGGTCTCCTCGAAGGTCAGCTGTTCGAGTCCGGGCACGAACTCGTCGGCACGCTCGGCCTTGAGATCGGAGTTCCAGAAGAACTGAGCGTCCTCGTAGCGGGCCCGCACCACCGAGCCGTTGCCGGCGGCGACCAGTTCGGGGTCGCAGGCGCCGTTGGCCATGGTCACGAAGTGGGGCGCCAGCGAGCCGTCGGCGGCATACACCGGCAGGTAACGCTGGTGCTTGCGCATCACCGTGGTCAGCACCCGCTCGGGCAGCTCGAGGTACTTCTCGTCGAACCCGCCGAGCACGCCGAACGGCTGCTCGACCAGGTGGGTGATCTCATCGACCAGGGCCGACTCACCGTCGACGTCGATCGTGCCGCCCACCGAGGCCGCCAGCTCGATCGCCTGCGAGACCACGGACGAGCGGCGCTCGTCCGATGCCAGCACGATCCCACCGCGGACGAGGGCCGGCACCAGCTCGGCGGCCGAGGCCAGCGACACCTCGCCGCGCACCACGTCATCGGCGAACCCGGCCGCGTCGCGCTGCAGGCGGGTGACCCGCCCGGCGACGACATCGGAGACCCGCGCCGGCACCACGGCCGGACCCCACAGGGCCACCAGCCAGCGGATCGCCCGCGAGTACGACAACGACGGGTCGTTCCAGCGCATGTTCTTCTCGGCACGCAGGCCCGTGACGATGCCCTCGACGATGCCCGCCAGCACCTCGAGCGCGGCTCGTCCGGTCTGGGTGGAGCGCACCGCGACGTGCTCGGCGCCGTTGAAGTCGGCCTTCTCGATCTGCTCGAGCGTCACGCCCTGACCGCGCAGGAAACCCTCGAGCGGCTTGGTCGGCTTGCCGTCGGCGTCGAAGGCGGCGGCCCACTTGGGGCCCTTCTTCAGCACCTCGGCGTCGGGCTCGTGCGCGGCCACACCCTCGACGATGGCGACCAGACGACGCGGGGTGCCGTCGACCGACACCGCCCCGTGCTCGAGCCGGGTCGCCCCCAGCGCAGACTCCAGGGCGGACTTCACGGCCGCGACCTGCAGCGGCACCTCGTGCGGGGGGAGCTCCTCGAGTCCGATCTCGAGGGCGAAGGTCTGCGGATCGGTCGGCAGCGACGCGGGGTCAGTCGTCTCGGGGCCCTCGAGCTCGGCCGCGGCCTCACGGATCAGGGGGAAGCCCAGCTCCTGGCGGCGCTCGATCCACAGGTTCGCCGTGTCGCGCATCAGCCGGCGCATGGTGGCGAAGGCCTTGGCCCGCTCGGTGGTCGAGATGGCACCGCGGGCGTCGAGCACGTTGAAGGCGTGCGAGCTCTTGAGAATGTAGTTGTGGGCCGGCACGGGCAGGCGGGCCTCGACCATGCGGGTGGCCTCGCCGACGTAGGTCTCGTAGAGCGACCGGTTGGCCTCGACGTCGGCGTCGTCGAGGTAGTAGCGGCTCATCTCGTATTCCTGCTGACCGAAGGCCTCACCGTAGGTGATGGTGCGGCCGTCGGCGGCGGTGGCGTAGGCGATGTCCTTGAAGTGGGTCACGCCCTGCAGGTTCATCAGGATGCGCTCGATGCCGTAGGTCAGCTCGACCGGGATCGGGTCGAGGTTCACCCCGCCGACCTGCTGGAAGTAGGTGAACTGGGTGATCTCCATGCCGTCGAGCCAGACCTCCCAGCCGAGCCCCCAGGCGCCGATCGCCGGCTGACGCCAGTTGTCCTCGACGAAGCGCACGTCGTGCTTCGACAGGTCGATGCCCAGCGCCTCGAGCGAGCCCAGGTAGAGCTCCTGCGGGTCGCCCGGTTCGGGCTTGAGGATCACCTGGAACTGGGTGTGCGTCTGCAGGCGGTTCGGGTTCTCGCCGTAGCGGGAGTCGTCCGGTCGCACCGACGGTTCGACGTAGGCGACGTCCCACGGCTCAGGACCCAGCACGCGCAGCACGGTGGCGGGGTTCATCGTTCCCGCGCCGACCTCGGTGTTGAAGGGCTGCCAGATCAGGCAGCCACGCGAGGTCCAGTACTCGGACAGCTTGGTCAGGGCGTCTTGCATCGTCAGCACCCGCCCAGCCTAATGGTCGCGCCGCTCCCCGACCCACCTGTCGCACGTGCCCCAACCCGTAGTCTGGGCCTGTGAACAACGTCTGGTCGCGCATCAAGAGCGCCGTTTCCGCCAAGTCGACTCCCGCCGAGCGCGCCGCGCAGGCCGAGCCCGCAGGCTCGTCCGAGGTCGGCGACCCGTTCCCCACGAACGAGACCGACGGGCAGTGGGACGACGCCGAGCTCGATCTGGCCGCCCCGCAGCCCGCGACCGGCGGCCCGCGTCGCGCCGATGCGGCCGTGGCGGACGAGGACCCCGACACCGACGAGACCTCGGCCCCGCCGGCCCGTGCCAAGGCGGACGATCCGGTGCCGGGCATGGGCGCGATCGTCGCCGACGGCGGCGTGGCCTTCCGGGTGTGGGCCCCCAACGCCAGCGCGGTGGCGGTCGCCGGACAGTTCAACGAGTGGTCGACCGACGCCGACCCGCTGACCCACGAGGGCAACGGCTACTGGTACACCCGCGTCGAGGGCGCCTCGGCCGGCGACGAATACCAGTTCGTGATCACCAACGGCGACCAGATGCTGTGGCGCATCGACCCCTACGCCTACGAGGTCACCAACTCGGTCGGCAACGGCGTGATCGTCGACCACGGCGCCTTCGACTGGCAGGGCGACACCTTCTCGACCCCCAACCTGAACAACCTGGTGGTCTACGAGATGCACGTGGGCTCGTTCGCGCGCGGGGACGACGGCGCGGGCGACCTCGAAGCCGTCACCGCGCAGCTCGACCACCTCGACAAGCTGGGCGTCAACGCGGTCGAGCTGATGCCGCTGATGGAGTTCGCCGGAGACCAGTCCTGGGGTTACAACCCCGCCCACATCTTCGCGGTCGAGTCGAGTTACGGCGGCCCCGATGCCCTCAAGTTGTTCGTGCGCGAGGCCCACAAGCGGGGCATCTCGGTGATCGTCGACGTCGTCTACAACCACTTCGGGCCGAGCGACCTCGACCTGTGGCAGTTCGACGGCTGGAGTGAGAACGGCAAGGGCGGCATCTACTTCTTCAACGACTGGCGCTCCGAGACCCCGTGGGGTGACACCCGCCCTGACTACGGACGATCCGAGGTGCGGCAGTTCCTGCGCGACAACGCCCTGATGTGGCTCGAGCAGTACCACGTGCAGGGCCTGCGCTTCGACATGACGCCGTACATGCGGTCGGTCTCGGGCTTCGACCGCTCGATTCCCGAGGGCTGGCAGACCTGCCGGTTCATCAACGACGAGGTGCGCCGCCTGCACCCGGGCGCCATCACCATCGCCGAGGATCTGCACGGCGAGGCCGAGGTCACCTCGATCGACGCCGACGGCGCCGGCTTCCACTCGCAGTGGGACCAGCACTTCGTCCACCCGATCCGGGCGCAGTTGACCACCTTGGACGACAACTCACGCTCGGTGGCGGCCGTGGCCAACGCCGTCACCTTCAACTACGGCGACGCGTACGAGCGCACCATCTACACCGAGAGTCACGACGAGGTCGCCAACGGCAAGGCCCGGGTCAACCAGGAGGTCGACCCCGCCGACCCGCAGGGCTGGTTCGCCACCAAGCGATCGACGCTGGGGGCGGCGCTGACCCTGACCAGCCCCGGCGTGCCGATGCTGTTCCAGGGGCAGGAGTTCCTGCAGGGCGGCTGGTTCTCCGACGACATCCCCCTCGACTGGAACCTGCTCGAGGAGTTCGTCGGCATCGCCCGCCTGTACCGCGACCTGGTCGAGCTGCGGCTCAACGCCCATGGCACCTCGCTGGGCTTGATGGGTCAGGCGACGACCGTGCTGCACGCCAACGACGAGACCAAGGTGCTCGCCTACCACCGCGCCATGAACGGCGGGCCGGGCGACGACGTCGTGGTCGTGGTGAACCTGCGCAACCAGGTCTGGGGCGACTACCGCATCGGGTTCCCGCACCCGGGCGAGTGGAAGCTGCTGCTGAACTCCGACGCGAAGATCTACTCCGACACCTTCGGCGACCAGCCGGCCAGTGACGTCACCGCCGATGATGCCGTCGACCAGGACGGGCAGCCGGCGTCGGCCGTGGTGGCGCTCGGGCCCTACTCGGTGCTGGTCTACGGGCGGGCCTGAGGTCGTCCGCCGACGGTTGTCGGTACAAACTTCTACACCGTGGCTCGACCAATCCCCGTTCTGGGGCGGTTGGTTGAGCCACGGTGTAGAAGTTTGTCGGCAGTGACGGGTGAAGAGGGCAAAGCCAGTGCCTGTCTGGACCGTGCCGGCCGATGGACGATGGGCACATGACTGATGTGCGCACCCTGCAGCTGAACAACGGCGTCACCCTGCCCTCCGTGGGGCTCGGTGTCTTCCAGAGCCCCCCGGACGAGACCACTGCCGCCGTCGAGGCCGCCCTCGCGGCGGGATACCGCCACATCGACACCGCCGCCTCGTACCGCAATGAGCGGGAGGTCGGTGAGGGCATCCGCCGCTCGGGGGTCGACCGCTCCGAGATCTTCGTCGAGACCAAGATCTGGGTGAGCGACTACGGCTACGACGAGACCCTGCACGCCTTCGACAAGGCCGCCGGCAAGCTGGGCGTCGAGCAGCTCGACCTGCTGTTGCTGCACCAGCCCGGGACGGGTTTCGCGGAGCGCACCGTGCAGGCCTACAAGGCCCTCGAGACCCTGCTGGCCGACGGCAAGGTGCGGGCCATCGGGGTCAGCAACATGATGCCCGAGCAGCTCGAGGCGCTGGTGGCCGAGACCACCGTGGTTCCGGCCGTGAACCAGGTGGAGGTGCACCCCTACTTCCAGCAGCGCGACGTGCAGGCCGCCAACGCCGCCCACGGCATCCTCACCCAGGCGTGGTCGCCGATCGGTGGCATCACCTTCTACCCCGGGTGGGGTGACCAGCGCCGCAGTGTGATGGACGACGAGACCATCGCCGAGATCGCCGCGGCGCATGGCAAGACGCCCGCCCAGGTGATGATCCGCTGGCACCTGCAGCAGGGCCGCTCGGCCATCCCGAAGTCCACCAACGCGGGCCGCATCGCCCAGAACTTCGACGTCTTCGACTTTGAGCTGAGCGCGGACGACCTGGCCCGCATCGACGCGCTCGAGACGGGTGTGCGCGGGGGTCCGGACCCGCGGGCCGATCAGTCGGGCTACCTCGGGTTCGAGATTCCGGACGCCTGAGAGGCCCTCGTCCGGGGCACTGGCTCGGGGCCCTCGTCCCGGAACACTCGCGTTTGCCTCCCGGGCGTGCCTTTGCCCTTGTTCCAGCAGCGGCAAAGGCAGGTTCGGCAGGCAAACGCTCAGAGGCTGGGGAGCGCGGCGGCCCCGTGCACCGGAACCGGGGCCCCGCTAGCGTGTCCGCATGGACGAACCCACCACCGCCGGCAGCGACCACCGCCACCTGCGGGTGGGCACCGCACAACGCGAGCACGCCCTCGAGGTGCTGCGCAACGCCGCCGCCGACGGTCGACTCACCTTCGAGGAACTCGAGTCGCGGGTCCCCCGCGCCCTCGGGGCGGTGACCAGGGGCGACATCGCAGACGTGCTCGGCGACCTCGTGCCGGCCGAGCAGCTCGACCAGTCCATCGCCGAGTCGCTGGTCGGTGAGGGCCCGGGCTACTCCTGGGACGAGCCGCTGGTGCTGATCGGCAGCACCTGGCATCTGCTCAGCGTCGAGGGTCCGTGGGAGGTGCCGCCCTTCCTCGAGGTGCACGCCAGCTACGGCGGCTGCCGCCTCGACTTCAGCCAGGCCACCACCCGTACCCGCGTGATCGACCTCGTCCTCATCGGCTACCTGGGCGCGGTGACGATCATCGTCCCCGAGGGCTGGGGCGTCGACACCACCACCTACCAGTCGGAGCGCACCACCACCGAGCAGAAGGGTGTGCTCACCCGCCCGCGCAAGGGGCTGCCCCGCATCATCCTGCGTGGTCAGGCCAGCGGCTCGGTGAAGGTGCGCCTCCCCACGGACGCCGACCGGCGCCGGGTCATCAAGCGGCAGGCCAAGGGCAAGCCGCTCCTGCCGCCCGAGCTGAGCCTCACCCGGGCGCTCCCGCCCGGCCCCAGCGCCTGACGCGCCAGCCAGAACCAGACCAACAGTCCCTCAGGCGAAGGTCGCCACGCACTCCGTCCTGCCCACCTGCAGGTCGTCGAGCCGTTCGGACGACTGCCGTTGCTCGAGCACGCCCTCGATGAACCCCCGGTGCAGGTGGCAGGCGGCCTGCAGCTGCTCACCGGCCAGCACCCCGCGGAACGGACACTTCACGAAGGTGACCCGGCGCTCGTCCGCCAGCGCCGAGAAGCCGCGCTCACCCAGCACGCGCGCCACGACCACCAGGTCGTCGTCCGCCTGGGTGGTGTCGCCGCCGTCGTCGGCCAACCGGCGGCCCCAGCCTCGTCCGGCCTTCACCAGCCGGCTGTCGCGCGAGTCGGCCTCGACCACGAACTCGTCGATGAGCACCTGTGCGAGCTCCACCAGGTGGGTCTGCCCCAGGGTCGGCGCCTGGGCCGTCACGGTGTAGCGGGCGGGGGGTCGGCCCTGCTGGCCGCGGGACTCCACGACCCGCGACAGGTGACCGGCGGCCGACAGTTCCTCGAGGTGGTGACGCACCGAGTTGGGGTGCAGCGACAGCGCGGCCGCCACCTCGGCGACACCGACCGGCGCCCCGGACTGCTGCACCGTCTGCAGCACCTGGGCGCGGGTGGTTCCCAACTGCTGGCCCTGGTCGTTCACCCCCTCAGTGTGCCACCGCTGCCCCGTCCGCCGAACGGGGCCCCCATGGTCTTCGTCCGAGGGCGTGCGTAGGCTCTGTCCATGCAGTTGGGCGATCGCCATGGCCGCGTGGCCACCGACCTGAGGGTCTCGTTGACCGACCGCTGCAACCTGCGCTGCACCTACTGCATGCCCGCCGACGGACTGCCGTGGCTGCCCACCGACGAGGCCCTCACCGACGACGAGGTGGTGCGACTGCTGCGGGTCGCGGTCGAGCGGCTGGGCATCACCAAGCTGCGCTTCACCGGCGGCGAACCCCTGCTACGTCCCGGACTGGCCGGCATCATCGCCGCCGCCACAACCCTGCGCACCGCCGACGGGACCGCCCCCGAGACCAGCCTCACCACCAACGGACTCGGGCTCGACAAGCGCCTGCCCGACCTCATCGCCGCCGGGCTCGACCGGGTCAACATCTCGCTGGACTCTCTGGACCGCGAGACCTACGCCCGGCTGAGCCGCCGCGACCGCCTGCCCGACGTGCTGCGCTCCATCGACGCCGTGCTCGGAACCGACCTTCGTCCGATCAAGATCAACGCGGTGATCATGCGTGGCGAGAACGAGGCGGCGGTGGTGCCGCTGGCCCGCTTCTGCCTGGAGCGCGGGCTGCAATTGCGGTTCATCGAACAGATGCCGCTCGGCCCCCGGCACGAGTGGGTGCGCTCGGCGATGGTCACCCAGGCCGAGATCCTGGGCCAGCTCGGCGAGCACCTCACCCTCACCCCGTTGGACGAGCCCCGTGGCCACGCCCCGGCCGAGCTGTGGCAGGTCGAACCCGACCCGTCGCACCCGGACCACCCCCACCCGGGCGGCACCATCGGGGTGATCGCCTCGGTCACCAACCCCTTCTGCGGTGCCTGCGACCGCTCGCGCATCACCGCCGACGGCCAGGTGCGCACCTGCCTGTTCAGCCGCACCGAGACCGACCTGCGGACGATCCTGCGCTCCGGCGGCACCGACCACGACCTGGCCACCGCCTGGGTCGGCGCCCACGCCGACAAGCCCCGCGGACACGGGATCGACGACCCGACGTTCCTGCCTCCGGTGCGCACCATGAGCGCCATCGGCGGCTGAGACCCCACCCGTCCACCGGACAAACCCAGGAAGGAACCGCCCATGCTGATCCGCTTCTTCGCCGGCGCCGCCGAGGCCGCAGGCGCCGACGAGACCACCCTCGACGCCTCCGACCTGAGCGTCGCCCAGCTGCTCGACACCCTGCCCGACCGGCTGCCCGACCACGACCCCGAGCGCTTGCCGAAGGTGCTCGCGGCCAGCAGCCTGCTGGCCGACGGTGTCCGTTTGGACGACCGCTCCCGCCCCGTGGGTGGCATCAGCCAGCTCGACGTGCTGCCCCCGTTCGCGGGCGGGTGAGGCGCGTGCCCACCACCGCGGCGATCATTCTCGCCGGGGGCACCTCCGAGCGCATGGGCACCGACAAGCTCGCCCTCGAGATCGCCGGCCAGACCCTGCTCGACCGCGCCGTCGCCGCCGCCTCGTCGGTGGCCAAGACGATCGTGGTCGCGGGCACGCCCCGTCCGCTCGGCACCCCCGAACCGGTCACCTTCGTGCTCGAGAACCCGCCCCTGGGCGGGCCCCTGGCGGGCATCGCCGCGGCGCTGGCCTCGCTGCCGGCCGAGGTCGACGAGGTGCTCGTGCTGGCCGGTGACCTGGCCCACCCCGACGAGGTGGTCGCGCTGCTGACCGAGAGCCCGCGACCAAGCACCACAACAGAGGGTCGCGACGGCCTCGCCCTGGTCGACGACGAGAGCTTCGTGCAGTACCTCGCCGCGTGCTACCGGCGCACCGCCCTGGCCGCCGCGATCGGCTCGCCCGACGACGCCCGCGACCGCGGGGTGAGACGCGTGCTCCACACCTTGGACCTCGCCACCATTCCCGCTCCGACCAGCGCCGTTGCCGACCTCGACACCCCAGACCAGGCCCGCGACGCCGGGGCCCGACCGGGCGTCCACTACACACTGTAGGAATTTCTACCCCCCGCCGGTGCAAACCAGCCCGGCCATGATGGAATCGGGCCCATGAGCAACGACGCGCGCCTCGACGGACCCGCCTCCGACGCCCTGCTGAAGGTCGGCAAGTTCTTCTCCAAGTGGGACGAGACCGCCGACGGCCGGGCCGTGTTCCGTCAGGGCGGGCGGCAGGGTGACGTCTTCTATCGCGACCGCTGGAGCCACGACAAGGTCGTTCGCTCCACCCACGGGGTGAACTGCACCGGCTCGTGCTCATGGAAGGTCTACGTCAAGGACGGCATCATCACCTGGGAGTCGCAGCAGACCGACTACCCCACCACCGGCCCCGACCGCCCCGAGTACGAGCCCCGCGGCTGCCCCCGCGGCGCCGCCTTCTCGTGGTACACCTACTCGCCCACCCGGGTGCGGTATCCCTACGCCCGCGGCGTGCTCGTCGAGCTGTACCGCGAGGCCAAGGCCCGGCTGGGCGACCCCGTCGAGGCCTTCCGCGAGATCTCGACCGACCCCGAGAAGCGCCGCCGCTACCAGCGCGCCCGCGGCAAGGGCGGTCTGGTGCGGATCAGCTGGGAGGAGGCGATCGAGATCGCCGCCGCCAGCTACGTCAACACCATCAAGAACTACGGCCCCGACCGCTGCGTCTCGTTCTCGCCGATCCCGGCGATGAGCATGGTCAGCCACGCCATCGGCACCCGCTTCACCCACCTGATCGGCGGGGCCATGACCAGCTTCTACGACTGGTACGCCGACCTGCCGGTGGCCAGCCCGCAGGTCTTCGGCGACCAGACCGACGTGCCCGAGTCGGGCGACTGGTGGGATGCCACCTACCTGATGATGTGGGGCTCCAACGTGCCGGTCACCCGCACCCCCGACGCCCACTGGATGGCCGAGGTGCGCTACCGCGGCACCAAGGTGGTGACCGTCAGCCCCGACTACGCCGACAACGTGAAGTTCGCGGACGAGTGGCTGCCCGCCCAGGCCGGCACCGACGCGGCGCTCGCCATGGCCATGGGTCACGTGATCCTCAAGGAGAACTTCGTCGACCGCCGCGAGGCCTACTTTGACGAGTACGTGAAGCAGTTCACCGACCTCGGCATGCTGGTCACCCTCGTCGAGCACCCCGACGGCCACGGCCTCACCGCTGGCAAGTTCCTCACCGCCGCCGACCTGGCCGCAGAGAGCCACCGCAGCGACGCCGCCTTCCGCACCGTGATGTGGGACCAGGCCACTGGACGACCGGCCGTGCCGAACGGCACCATGGGCGACCGATACTCCGCCGACGGCGAGGGCCAGTGGAACCTCGACCTGGGCGACCTGCGCCCGGCCCTCAGCCTGCTCGACGAGGCAGCCACCGGCCTCGACACCCCCGACATCGAACGGGTCGAGATCGCCCTGCCCTGCTTCGAGGACCCCAAGGGCGAGGGCACCATCATCCGCCGCGGCGTGCCCGCTCGCCGCGTCGACGGCCACCTCGTCACCACCGTCTTCGACCTGATGCTCGCCCAGTACGGCGTCGGACGAGAGGGCCTTCCCGGCACCTGGCCGCAGGACTACGACGACGCAGCCGTGCCCTACACCCCCGCCTGGCAGGCCGAGATCACCTCGGTGCCCGCCGAGGCGTGCCTGCGCATCGCCCGCGAGTTCGCCGCCAACTCGGCGGAGTCGAAGGGCCGCACCATGATCATCATCGGCGCCGGCATCTGCCACTGGTTCCACGCCGACGTCACCTACCGCGCCATCATCGCCCTGCTGATGATGACCGGCTCCATCGGCAGGAACGGCGGAGGCTGGGCCCACTACGTCGGTCAGGAGAAGTGTCGTCCGATGACGGGCTGGTTCCACATGGCCAACGCCCTCGACTGGTCGCGCCCACCGCGGACCATGATCGGCACCGCCTACTGGTACATGCACACCGACCAGTGGCGCACCGACGGTTTCTCGTCCGACCGGGTGAAGTCGCCGCTGTCGACCGGCAGCCTCGACGGCCTGCACACCGCCGACGCCGTCGCGCTCTCGCACCGGCTGGGCTGGATGCCGTTCTACCCGCAGTTCGACGCCAACCCGCTCGACCTCGCCGACGCCGCCCTGGCCGCCGTCGAGCGCGGGGAGGCCGCCACCCCCCAGGAATGGGTGGCCCAGCAGTTGAAGAGTCGCGCGCTGCGGTCGTCCGTCGAGGACGTCGACGCGCCGCAGAACTGGCCGCGCACCATGATCCTGTGGCGCTCGAACCTGTTCGGCAGCTCCGCCAAGGGCAACGAGTACTTCCTCAAGCACCTGCTCGGCACCCACCACAACGTGATGGAGAACGGACACGGCGCCGACCTCAAGCCCGAGCACGTGGCGTGGCACGACGAGGCCCCCGAGGGGAAGCTCGACCTGCTGATCACCGCCGACTTCCGCATGACCAGCTCGACCCTGCTCTCGGACATCGTGCTGCCGGCCGCGACCTGGTACGAGAAGCACGACCTGTCGTCGACCGACATGCACCCGTTCGTGCACGCGTTCACCCCGGCCATCGACCCGCCGTGGGAGACCAAGAGCGACTTCGACGTCTTCACCGAGTTGGCGCTCAGGCTCTCCGAGTTGGCCAAGGGCCGCCTCGACACCCGCCGCGACCTGGTGGCCGTCGCGATGCAGCACGACACCCCCGGCCAGCTCGCGCAGCCCGGTGGCGTGGTGCCCGACTGGCTCGACACCGACCTGCCCGCGGTGCCGGGCACGAACCTGCCGGTGCTGCAGGTGGTCGAGCGCGACTACACCGCCATCGCCGACAAGCTGCTCACCGTCGGGCCGCTCGCCGAGAAGCTCGGGTTCACCACCAAGAACATCACCTACGACGTCTCGCACCAGGTGCAGCGGCTCGCGAAGCTGCACGGCGTGTACCCGACCGGCCCCGCCGCGGGTCGTCCGGCGATCAACACCGACCAGCGCCTCGCCGAGGCCATCCTGACGTTCTCGGGCACCACCAACGGTGAGCTCGCCACCCAGGGCTTCCGCACGTTGGAGAAGAAGACCGGACGAGACCTCGTCGA
Source organism: Aestuariimicrobium soli (assembly GCF_051192575.1). NCBI lineage: Bacteria > Bacillati > Actinomycetota > Actinomycetes > Propionibacteriales > Propionibacteriaceae > Aestuariimicrobium > Aestuariimicrobium soli. Next base: position 315,950 of record NZ_JBPJSQ010000006.1, read on the forward strand.
CCTCGCGCTGGGGTCGGAGGAGAAGCTGATCACGTTCGCGCAGACCCAGGCCAGCCCGCAGCCGGTGATCACCTCGCCGGAGTGGTCGGGGTCCGAGACGGGCGGCCGCCGCTACGCCGCGTTCACCATCAACACCGAACGGCTCAAGCCGTGGCACACCCTGTCGGGACGCATGCACTTCTTCCTCGACCACGACTGGATGATCGACGCCGGCGAGCAACTGCCCACGTTCCGGCCGCCGCTCGACATGGGCAGGGCCTACGGCGAGCCCGAGCTCGGCCCCACTGGCGAGAAGGCCATCACGGTGCGCTACCTGACGGTGCACAACAAGTGGTCGATCCACTCCGAGTACCAGGACAACCTGTTCATGCTGAGTCTCGGACGAGGCGGACCCCAGGCCTGGCTGTCGAGCGCCGACGCCGCCTCGATCGGGGTCGCCGACAACGACTGGATCGAGCTGACCAACGCCAACGGCGTCTTCGTCGCCCGCGCGGTCGTCACCTCGAAGCTGCCCGACGGCATCTGCTACGTGCAGCACGCCCAGGAACGGACGATCGACGTACCCAAGTCGGAGGCCACCGGCCGCCGTGGCGGCATCCACAACTCGGTGACCCGCATCCTGCTCAAGCCGACCCACCTGATCGGTGGGTACGCGCACCAGACCTACGCCTTCAACTACATCGGCCCCACCGGCGTGCAGCGAGACATCGTCTCGACCGTGCGTCGCCGCTCGCAGGAGGTTCAGTACTGATGGCCGCCACGACCAGCACCAGCACGAGCACCGCCACCGGGCCTCGTCCGACCAAGCGCCGCGTCATGGCCCAGGTGGCCATGGTGATGAACCTCGACAAGTGCATCGGCTGCCACACCTGCTCGGTCACCTGCAAGCAGGCGTGGACGAACCGCGCCGGCACCGAGTACGTGTGGTTCAACAACGTCGAGACCCGCCCCGGCCAGGGCTACCCCCGCACCTACGAGGACCAGGAGAAGTGGCAGGGCGGTTGGGTTCGCACCAAGTCCGGACGCCTCAAGCTGCGCTCCGGCGGCCGGTTCAAGAAGCTGCTGAGCATCTTCGCCTCCCCGGTGCAGCCCGAGCTGGGCGACTACTACGAGCCCTGGACCTACGACTACGAGAACCTCGTGCAGGCGCCGCTGGGCGACGACTTCCCGGTGGCTCGTCCGAAGTCGCTGATCACCGGCGAGAACATGCAGATCGGGGCCTCGGCCAACTGGGACGACGCGCTGGGCGGGGTGGCCGCGACCGACGAGGGCGACCCCATCCTGCAGAAGCTGCGCGACGAGGCCAACCTGCAGATCAAGCTGGAGTACGAGAAGACGTTCATGTTCTTCGTGCCCCGCATCTGCGAGCACTGCCTGAACCCGTCGTGCATGGCCTCGTGCCCGTCGGGGGCGATCTACAAGCGCGCCGAGGACGGCATCGTGCTCGTCGACCAGGACAAGTGCCGCGGCTGGCGCCAGTGCATCACCGGCTGCCCGTACAAGAAGATCTACTTCAACCACCGCTCCGGCAAGGCCGAGAAGTGCACCTTCTGCTACCCCCGCCTCGAGGTGGGGCTGCCGACGGTCTGCTCCGAGACGTGCGTGGGACGACTGCGCTACATCGGGATCATCCTCTACGACGCCGACCGCGTCACCGAGGCGGCACTGGCCGACGACAAGGACCTCTACGAGGCCCAGCTTGACCTGATGCTCGACCCGCACGACCCGCAGGTGATCGCCGACGCCAAGGCCAACGACATCCCGGCCGACTGGATCGCCGCCGCCCAGCGGTCGCCGGTCTACGCGCTCATCAAGCACTTCAAGGTCGCGCTGCCGCTGCACCCCGAATACCGGACGATGCCGATGGTCTGGTACGTGCCGCCACTGTCGCCGGTGGTCGACCTGTTGAAGGCCCAGGGCCACGACTCGGAGGCCGGAGGCAACCTGTTCGGCGCGATCGAGTCGCTGCGCATCCCGCTGGAGTACCTCGCCGAGTTGTTCTCGGCGGGCGACGTGGAGGTCGTCCGCGGGGTGCTGCAGAAGCTGGCGGCGATGCGTTCCTACATGCGCGACGTCACGCTGGGCCGGGAGCGCCAACCCGAGCTGGCCCACGCGGTCGGCATGGAGCCCGGCGCCATGGAGCAGATGTACCGGCTGCTGGCGATCGCCAAGTACGACGACCGCTACGTGATTCCGAAGGCCCACCGCGAGCAGGCCCACAACCTGGAGGAGATGGGCTGCTCGCTCGACTTCGAGGGCGGACCCGGCGCCGGCGGGGACGGCCCGTTCGGGTCGTCGTCCGGCCGGGTGGTGCCCGTCGCGATCGAGTCCTACGCCGACGCCAAGGCGCGCCAGCAGGATGCGAGCGGTGCGTGATGGCCCGCCCCCAGACCACCGCGACCGTGTCGCGTCGCACCGCCGTCGTGTTCCAGTGCGCCGCGCTGCTGCTCGGCTACCCGGACGAGGCCCTGCTCGAGCGCCTGCCCCTGATCGAGCGGGCGGCCGCCGAGGCGGGGGTCTCGTCCGACGTCGAGGCGACGATCGCCCACCTGCGGTCGATGCCGCTGATGGAGGCCCAGGGGTGGCACGTGCAGGAGTTCGACCTGTCGCGACGCCACGCGCTGCACCTGACCTACTGGACCGACGGTGACACCCGCCGACGCGGCGAGGTGCTGGCCAGCATCAAGCAGACCTACCGCGACTCGGGGCTGCTGGTCGACCTGGACGGCGAACTGCCCGACCACCTGCCGATGGTGCTGGAGTTCGCCGCCACGGGCGACCCGGTGCTCGGACTGGGCATCCTCAACCGCTACCGCGCCAGCCTCGAGCTACTGCGCCTGGGGCTCGAGAAGGACTCCCTGCCCCACGCCGGGCTGCTCGTGGCGATCTGCCGCGAACTGGGTGGCGAGTCACCCGAGACCAAGGAGCAGGTGCGCGCCCTCCTGGCCGGTCCCCCCGCCGAGACGGTCGGCCTGGGGGCCGAGCCAGTGCTGCTCGGCTACCCGACGGCGCGGTCGAGCAGCGTGAGGAGCTGACATGGATGCCCTGTTGTGGGGAGTGCTCCCCTACCTGACCTTGGTGGTGTTCGTCGGCGGGCTGGTGTGGCGTCGCCGCTACGACCAGTTCGGTTGGACGACCCGCTCGTCGCAGTTGTACGAGTCGAAACTGCTCAAGATCGCCTCGCCGCTGTTCCACTTCTCGCTGCTGGCGGTGTTCCTCGGCCACGTGGTCGGGCTGCTGATCCCGAAGGCGTTCACCGACTGGATCGGGCTCAGCCAGCACGCGTACCACACCGGCGCGCTGTACGGCGGCGGCCTGGCCGGCATCGGGCTGGCCGTCGGGCTGGGCATGCTGATCTGGCGTCGTCGCCGCACCCCGCAGGTGTTCCGCGCCACCACGTGGAACGACAAGATCATGTACCTGGTGCTGGCGCTGGTGGTCGGCCTGGGCATGGTCGCCACCCTCACCGGCGGTCACACGTCCACCGGCGAGGAGCACAACTACCGCGAGACGGTCTCGCCGTGGTTCCGCTCGCTGTTCGTGTTCCAACCCGACATCGAGGCGATGGCCGGCGCCACCTGGCAGTTCAAGACGCACGTGGTGATCGCCCTCGTGCTGATCGCCGGCATCCCGTTCACGCGACTGGTGCACGCCTTCTCGGCCCCGTTCCACTACCTGTTCCGCCCCTACATCGTCTACCGCTCGCGCGATGCCGTCGGCGCCCGCGCCTCGTCCACCACCAAGGGACGAGGGTGGGACCCGATCGGCACCCCCGACAACCGCCGCCGCTGAAGCCGCCGCTGACCCCGAACCCATCGACATGACTGACACGAATCCTGGCCCCACCAGCCGTGGGGCCGGCAGGGTGCTGACCGTCTCGACCCTGGCCTTCACGCTGATGTTCGCCGTCTGGCTGATGTTCGGCATCCTGGGCATCCCCATCCAGAAGGAGTTGGGGCTGTCGGACGAGCAACTCAGCTGGGTGTCGGCACTGGCCGTGCTGAACGGCTCGTTGTGGCGGCTGCCCGCCGGCATCCTCGCCGACCGGTACGGCGGCCGAGTGGTGACACTCGTGCTGGTGTTCGCCACGGCCATCCCGACCTATCTGGTGTCGCGGGCCGACAGCTACGGCGCCGTGCTGGCACTGGCCTTCCTGGTCGGCTTCGCCGGCAACCTGTTCTCGGTGGGCACCTCCTGGAACTCCGCGTGGTTCGGGCAGGACCGCAAGGGGCTCGCTCTGGGCGTCTTCGGAGCCGGCAACGTGGGCGCCTCGGTGACCAAGTTCATCGGCCCCCCGTTGATCGTCGCCACCGCCGGCAGCACCTACGTGTTCGGCATCCAGGGCGGCTGGCGGCTGGTGCCGGTCATCTACGCCGCGCTGCTGGTGGTGATGGGTGTCGTCACCTGGCTGGTGGTGCCCCGCCACGACCGGGTGCCGGGTCGGTCCAAGCCGCTGAGCGAGATGCTGGCCCCGCTCCGGCACGTGCGGGTGTGGCGGTTCAGCCTCTACTACGTGGCCGTCTTCGGCGCCTACGTGGCGCTGTCGGCGTGGCTGCCGAAGTACTACGTCGACAACTTCGGGGTCTCGCTGGCCGTCGCCGGACTGTTGAGCGCCACCTTCATCTTCCCCGCCAGCCTGCTTCGTCCGTTCGGGGGGTGGCTGTCGGACCGGTTCGGCGCCCGCCGCGTGATGTACCTGACGTTCGCGCTGATGGCGCTGACCTCGGGAATCCTGATGATGCCCAACGGGCACATCGTGGTCGCGCACCCCGACGGCACGCAGACCCAGCACCTCGCCTACGCCATGGGGCTGCCGGCATTCGTGTCGCTGGTGTTCGTGCTCGGCTGCGCGATGGGGTTCGGCAAGGCCGCGGTCTTCAAGCACATCCCCGAGTACTTCCCCGACAACGTCGGCTCGGTCGGTGGCCTGGTGGGCATGCTCGGCGGGTTGGGCGGGTTCTTCCTGCCGCCGCTGTTCGCCTACACCAAGGCCTGGTCGGGATTCCCGTCGTCGACCTTCTTCTGCATCTTCGTGCTGGTCGTGGTGTGCGGAGCCTGGATGCACGTGACGATCCACGGCATGTTGCACCGCGCCTCCCCCGAGCTGGCCGGCCAGATCGAACCCACCTGATCCCCCTCGGACGACAACCCTCCTCTCCCGCCACCTCTCACAGTCGAGGAACCGACCATGACCACCACCGCACGCACCCGACCCGAGACCCAGGGCGACTGGCTGACCGCCTGGGACCCCGAGGACGAGAAGCTCTGGAACAAGCCACTGGCGTGGCAGACGCTGATCGTCACCACGGTGAGTCTCACCCTGTGCTTCGTCGCCTGGTTCCTGCCCAGCGCGATCATTCCCAAGCTGAACGCGCTCGGGTTCACCTTCACGAAGACCCAGCTGTACTGGCTGGCCTCGATGCCGGGCCTGTCGGCGGGCTTCATGCGCCTGTTCTGGATGGTCCTGCCGCCCAAGATCGGTACCCGCAAGATGGTCGCCGCGACCACGCTGCTGTTGCTGCTGCCCGTGCTCGGCTGGGGCGTCGAGGTGCAGAACGTCGGCCAGACGCCGTACTGGAAGTTCCTCGCATTGAGCTTCCTGGCCGGCATCGGCGGCGGCGCCTTCTCGGGCTTCATGCCGTCGACGTCCTACTTCTTCCCCAAGCGCATGCAGGGCACCGCGCTGGGCCTGCAGGCCGGTATCGGCAACTTCGGCGTCTCGCTGGTGCAGGTACTCACCCCGTGGATGATCGGCTTCTCGATGGTCGGCTTCCTCGGCGCCTCGCAGTCGATGAAGCGCCCCGGCCAGCCGCCGGTCGACGTCTGGTACCAGAACGCGGCCTTCTTCTACGTGCCGCTGATCGTGTGCGTCGCGATCTGGGCGTGGATCGTGCTGCGCTCGGTGCCGGTGAAGGCCAGCATCCGCCAGCAGTTCGACATCTTCGGCAACCAGGACACCTGGTGGATGACGATCCTCTACATCATGACCTTCGGCACCTTCTCGGGCCTGTCGGCGCAGTTCGGCCTGCTCATGAACAACCTCTACGGCATCGGCAACTCCGCCGTCGTCGAGGGCACCGGGGTCGCCGCCCGGGTGCTCATCGAGGGCTACGACGTGCCCGATCCCGTGAAGTTCGTCTTCCTCGGTCCGTTGGTCGGCGCCGGCGCCCGCGTGCTGTTCTCGCCGCTGACCGACCGCATGGGCGGTGCCATCTGGACGCTGATCTCCGGCATCGGGCTTTTCGTGTCGATCCTCGTGACCATCCCCTCCCTCACCCCCGACACCTCGTCGGCGGCTGCCCTGAAGGGTGACTTCAACCTGTTCCTGTTCGGCATGCTCGCGATCTTCCTGTTCGCCGGCATCGGCAACGCGTCGACGTTCAAGCAGATGCCGATGATCTTCGAGCGCCGTCAGGCCGGCGGGGTGATCGGGTGGACGGCCGCGATCGCGGCGTTCGGGCCGTTCCTGTTCGGGGTAGGTTTGACGATCATGTCGGCCACCACCTTCTACATCATCGGAGCCGTGTGGGCCGTCGGGTGCATCGCCATCACGTGGTGGCGCTACGCCCGCAAGAACGCCCCCAAGCCCAGCTGAGGATCACGGTGACCCCGATCTCGGAGCAACCTCTCGACACCGCCGCACTGCTCGCCTCGGTGGACGACCCCGCCGCCGGGGCGGTGGCGACCTTCGCGGGCGTCGTCCGCAACCACGACCACGGACGAGCCGTGACCGCCATCGACTACGTGGCCCACCCCGGCGCGGACGAGGTGATGGCCGCGCTGCTGGCGGAGTTCCGGTCCCGCGAGCGGGTGCACGCGCTGGCCGCCGAACACCGGGTCGGTTCGCTGGTGGTGGGCGACGTGGCGCTGTACGTGGCGGTGGCGACGTCGCACCGGGCACTGGCGTTCGCGACCATCAGCGAGTTCGTGGACGAGGCCAAGGCGCGGCTGCCGATCTGGAAGAAGCAGTACTTCCCCGACGGCACGCACGAGTGGAGCCAGTGCCCGTGACGTCGCAGCTCAGCCCCGAGCAACAGGAGCGCTACGTGCGCAACACCTCGGTCGTCGGTCTCGGCGAGGCCGGTCAGCTGCGACTGCTGGCCTCGTCCGTGCTGGTGATCGGCGCCGGCGGGCTCGGCTCGGCTGCGCTGCCCTACCTGGCGGCCGCCGGCGTCGGGCGGATCGGCATCGTCGACGGCGACGTGGTCGAACTGAAGAACATGCAGCGGCAGGTGCTGCACACCGAGCTCGGCCGCAACAAGGCCGACTCGGCCGCCGAACGGCTGCAGCTGCTCAACCCCGACGTGACGGTCGAGGTCGTCCCCGACTACCTGACCGCCGACGAAGCCCCGGAGTTGTTCCGCGGCTACGACCTGGTGATGGACTGCTGCGACACGTTCGCGGCGAAGTTCCTGATCTCGGACGCCTGCCGGGAGGCGGGGCGTCCGCTGGTGTGGGCCACCGCGGTCGGCATGCAGGGTCAGTGCTCGGTGTTCGGGGTGCCCGACGCCCACGGCGACCGGCTGTGGTTGCGCGACCTGATTCCCGTCGAGCCCGACCCCGACGACTACCCTCGGGCGACCGAGATCGGTGTGCTCGGGGCGATGGTCGGCCAGGTCGGGTCGCTGCAGGCCACCGAGGCGGTCAAGCTGCTCGCGGGTTTCGGGGAGCCCCTGGTCGGCCGGGTGATGGTGCTCGATGCGCTGCGCGGACGCTGGTCTGTGCTGCCGCTGCGGGCGGCCCGCCCATGACTCCACACCCTCCGGCGACGGGCATGCTCACCGTGGAGGAGTACCTCGCCCGGGTGCTCGCCCTGGGTTTCAGACTGGACGACGAGGAGTGCGGCATCGACGACGGCCTCGGCCGGGTGCTGGCCGAGCCCGTGGCCGCACAGGTCGCCGTGCCGCCCTTCGACAACTCGGCGATGGACGGGTTCGCCGTGCGATCGTCCGACCTGGTGGCCGATGCTGCGACGAGCCTGCGGGTGGTCGGCGACATTCCCGCGGGGGCGACCAGTTGGCCGAGGGTCGGCGCCGGTGAGGCGGCGCGGATCATGACCGGCGCCCCGCTGCCGCCGGGGGCAGACGCCGTGGTGCCGGTGGAGCAGACCGACCAGCCTCTGGGCGACGTGCCGCTGCCCGACCGGGTTCTGGTGCGCGAGCCGGTGCGGGCGGGCCAACACGTGCGCCGGGGCGGGGAGGACGTCGCGCCGGGCGAGGTGGTGCTGCCCGCGGGGCTCCGGTGGACGGCGGGAGCGGCCTCGTCGGCGGCCTCGCTGGGGCATGCCCGGGTGCGGCTGGTGCGACGACCCCGGGTGGCGGTGATCGCCACCGGGTCGGAGCTGGCCGCCCCCGGTGCACCGCTGGGCCCGGGTCGGATTCCCGACTCCAACTCGTCGCTGGTCGCCGGGTTGGTGCGGCAGTTCGGCGCGGAGGTGTCGCTGGTCGAGCGGGCGCCCGACGACGCCGACGCCTTCCGTGAGGTGCTGGAGCGCGCGACCGCGACGAGTGACCTGGTGGTCACCACCGGCGGAGTGTCGGTGGGCGCCTTCGAGGTGGTGCGGCAGGTGGTCGAGGGCGAGATCTCGTTCGTGAAGGTGGCCATGCAGCCGGGCAAGCCCCAGGCCAGCGGGCTGCTGACGTCCGCCGACGGACGCCGCGTGCCCCTGCTCGGGCTGCCCGGAAACCCCGTCAGCGTGTTCGTGTCGAGCTGGCTGTTCGTGCGCCCGCTGCTGGCTCGACTGGGCGGCTGGTCGGACGACTGGCCTGCCGTCGCGCTGCCGACCCGGGTGGGCTGGTCGGGCCCGGCCGGACGCCGCCAGTTCCTGCCGGCCCGGATCGTCGAGGGCGGGGTCGAGCCGGTGCATCGGTTGGGGTCGGGTTCGCACCTGGTGGCGTCGCTGGCGCTGGCCGACAGTCTGGCGGTGGTGGACGAGGACGTCACCCGGGTCGAGGCGGGGCACCTCGTCCGCACCCATAGGGTGTCCCCATGAACGAGGGCACCCACGGCAGCGACAAGGCGACGTTCACCCACGTGGACGATCGCGGCCGGGCCCGCATGGTCGATGTCACGCACAAGCAGCCGACGGTGAGGTCTGCGACGGCGGTCGGGTTCGTGCGGACGTCGGCCGCTGTGGTGGCGGCACTGCGTGACGGCACCGTGCCCAAGGGGGACGTGCTCGCGGTGGCGCGGGTGGCTGGCATCGCCGCCGCCAAGCGGGTGCCCGACCTGCTGCCATTGGCCCACGTGATCGGCGTGCACGGCGTCGTCGTCGACCTCGAGGTGACCGACGAGGGGGTCGCCATCGAGGCCACGGTGCGCACTGCCGACCGCACCGGGGTCGAGATGGAAGCCCTGACCGCGGTGACCGTGACCGCCCTCGCCGTGGTCGACATGGTCAAGGGCGTCGACCGGTTCACCGAGATCACCTCGGCCAAAGTGGTCGCGAAGACCGGGGGCAAGTCCGGCGATTGGACCCGCCCGGACGACCGCTGAGGCGGTTGAGGTGTTGGCGCGCGACGACGACCGCATCGCCGCGCTCGCCGAGCGGTGGGGGTTGGGACCGTGGCAGGTACACGGGCCTTTGCAGGAGTACCACGACCCCCGCAACAAAGAAGACTACTGAACCTACCAAGAAGCTGCGCTCATCAGGAAGCGCCTGAGTCAAGGACCGGGGGCACTGAGCGTCGATGCTCAGTAATCGCGAGCCACCCAAACAAGCGTACTGATACCGCCCTTCGGCCCTCGGTCAATCTTGACGACGACGAACGACTCATTATCCACACGGCACTGGTAGTCGTAGGATTCACCGGACTCGGCCAGCACGCACAACTCACCACGCGTCAGTGCCGCGAATCCGGAGTTGGGCACCAACATTTGGGCGTAGGCCGAGCCTCCGCTGTCGCAGTCTGCATCCTGATACTGAAGTTCCGTGGCGGATGTGGCCTGGGCGACGGCCTGGCCGATGTTCATCAACTTCTGCTTGCCCGCCAATGTGCACGTGGGGTCCGCTTGGGAGCAAGCCCCAAGGTAGAGGGATGAGAGAGCCACCAGGAACATGCACGCCAAGGCTGCGGGCTGGACAGGTTTCAGCATGGATCACCGCTCACGCCCAGCACCACTGCCGGGACCTCATCGGAAACGTTGGCCAACGGGCCAGTGAACACACACTAAACAGCCCAACCGCCCAGCACAAGTGACAGCGCCAACAACGCCTGCACACGTCGGCGACGTCACGGCAGCGATGTCGCACCGCCGACCGCACCGGGGGGTTGTCCTGCAAGCGCTGGTCACGGAGCCCGCCGCCACCTCCGCGGTGGTCGACATGGCCAACGCCGTCGACCGGTTCACCGAGATCACCTCGGCCAAAGTGGTCGCGAAGCCCGGAGGCACGTCCGGCGATTGGACCCGCCCGGACGACCACTGAGGCGGTTGAGGTTTTGCCGCTCGACGACGACGGCATCGCCGCGCTCGGCCAGCGGTGGGGGTTGGGAACATCGGCCGACCGACTCGCGGCCGCATCGACAACGTGCTCGTAGTCTGCGCCAGCGCGTCGCCGATGCAGCGCCGCCAGGCCAGCCCACTGTTGGAGCCGTGGGATGGCGCGACGGTCTATTCAATGACGTGAAGACCGCCCAGTTTCTTTGAGGAGGCGTGATGGTAGAGCCGACACAATCCATCCCATTCATCATTGACGAGCTCGGAGACGTAATCCAGACTCCACTCAGAGAACGCTGGATAGAGCTCGCCCCGATTCATCTCCCCCACGTCGACCCCAAGGATGGCAGCGGACACGTCAAACTCGGCCAGGTAGTCGGATGTATCCGTGACCTGGCCGGGATCCAACCATTGCGCTCCACCGTAACCAAACGGGTCGGCCGTGACGTCGATCCCTCCCACCAGCTTGCGAATCTCGGGTCAGGTAGAGGTAGCTCACCGCATCGAACCGCGACAGGAACGCCTCCCGTTGCTGCCCGGTGCGGCCGGGATCGGGGAGGAAGTCCGCCGCCCAGTTGATCGCCGCCTATGGGGGGTTGGATTGGACGACATCGCCGCCGCGGCGAGCGACCCGGGATCAGCCCCGGCTACGGCCCTGCGCCGCAAGCTCGAGGGGGCCATCGATTACCTGGGGCCGGCGCAGGTGGTCGTGCAGGTGGTCACCGATCTGGAGCTCGACACCGCGGCGCTCGACCTGGAGCGGCTGCCGCACGACGACGAGCGCGTAGCGGCGCTCACCGCGCGCTGGGGGTTGGGTACGTCGGCCGAGCGGCTCACGGCGGCATTGAGCCCGCCCTCGTAGTCCAGTCCAGCGCGTCGTCGATCCAGCGATGCCAGGTTCGTGCGACGTCGAGGAGCCAGACCTGACGCCACCAACTGGTCGGTCGTCCTCGTCAGCGACGAAGCGGACGGTACGTGGGATCAGAAGCGCGTAAAGGGCTCGCTGAACACCTTCTCGACTTTGGAGACTTGATGTGTGTTCTTCGTCTGCTCCAGCAGGTCAACCAAAGCATTCTTGGATTGTGTGCGCTGACGACTGAGTGGGACCTTGTCGCTGCTGCTGTCAGGAAAGTACCGCACCAAGAACTCTCGAGTGAGGAGAGGGAAGGGGTCTTGCATGGAAAGGCCCAAAAGTGCCCAGCGCCACTTCTCGACGGTTCCCCTCACTCGTGGCGCATCCAAGCGTCGCGCGACGGCATGGCAGCCCAAGATGGTCGTCGACAACAAGAGACAGTCCTTGATGCTGGGAAGAACATGTGCGATCCACTCGTTCGTCCTGAGTTCGGGCGAGTCCAGGGCAAATCCGTCTGGAAACTTGAACAACGGCACATCAATGACGAAGTCGTGCAGCGTCACCCCTGACCAGTCGAGCCTCCTGAGGGCCTCGGCCACCGCGGTAGCGCCGGGGTGGAGGTTGATCTTGAGGTGGCAGTAACTCCACCGGAGGCGGTCGACGACCATGGACGCGAGAGGGCAAACGGACAAGTTGTCAGCGGCCTCCGCGTGCTCATCTTCCCGGGCACGAAACTCCGGCTCAGTACACAGTACCGCCCTGGTCGGCGACCCCCTCCCAGCCACATTGATCCAATGAGGGGTGCGAGCTTGCACCAACAGGGACTCCAGGCCCGTGACCCCCGGAGCGAGCAGCCGAGAATCACTGCAGATGTTCTCATCGAGATCAGGGCCTGATGCAGCGGTCTCAAGCGCTTGTTGGATCGGAAGCGCGTTCCAGATGGCTGCTGCCGTGACGATGCGTCGCATCAGGCCATCAAATGAATGATCAGGGCCCGATTGTGGGCGGCCCACCGGTAAAAGTCCACGAACGCGAAGCACTCCTCGCTGAAGACCTCCATCACCCTTCGGCGAGTCCAACGGCGCCCATAGGGGAGAATTCCCGCCGATGCTAGTTGCTTGGGATCCGCACCATCGGCAAGGTCCTGCGGATCCAGCTCATGCAGCGCACTGGCAATATTGGCGACCTGTTCGGCTGTCAACAGTTGCCAACCACCCAACCCCAAGATGTCATCGGAGATCTCTTCACCACCGGATACGGCCCACCGCAATGCGCCACCCTTGGGCAATAGGGCCTCGAAAAGCATGAACCCCTCAATCTCAATGGCTCGTCGCGGGAAGGGGACATCGGCATCACCAGGCAGGGAATCCCATCCATCTGGAAGGGCCTCGGGCTCCTCTAGGTCCCCGTCGACAAGCGGCTCTTCGCAGATGACGGTGTATGGGTCGTGGGCGCGTCGCTGGCGGGGTAGGGGTCGAGGTCTTCCGATGATGGAGGTTCCTACGCCAGCCATCCGAAAGACCTCGACGTGCCCGACGCTACCTCCACACGCCCCGACCTGACCACCTTCGCAGGCCTGCACGAGCTCGGGCTGGAGGTGAGTGGCCAGCTCCTCGAGCCCGACCGGGCCGTCCTGGCCTGCCGGGTGGTGGAGCCGGACGACTGGTGCAGGCGCTGCGGCTGCCAGGGCATCCCGCGTGACACCGTGACCAGGCGTCTCGCGCACGCTCCGTTCGGTTGGCGGCCCACCACTTTGCTCATCACGGTGCGCCGCTACCGGTGCGCCGAGTGCAGGCACGTGTGGCGTCAGGGCACCACCGCCGCGGCAGAGCCGAGGGCGAAGATCTCCCGGACGGGGCTGAGGTGGGCACTGGTCGGGATCGTGGTCGATCACCTGTCCATGGCTCGCGTCGCCGAGGGTCTGGGAGTGTCCTGGCACACCGCCAACGACGCGGTCCTGGCCGAGGGCAGGAGGGTCCTGATCAACGACCCGCACCGTCTCGACGGCGTCCATGTACTCGGCGTCGACGAACACTGTTGGCGGCACACACGCAAGGGCGACAAGTTCGTCACAGTCATCATCGACCTGACGCCGGTCCGTGACGGCACCGGGCCGGCGCGGCTGCTGCAGCCACCGCCGAGGAGCTCCCCGACGCGGTGACGGTGATGGACCCCTTCCACGTGATCCAGCTGGCCGGGGAGGCGATGGACGAGGCCCGCCGCCGGGTCCAGCAACAGACCCGCGGACACCGAGGCCGCAAGGGCGACCCGCTCTACTCCGCCCGCCGGACCCTGCACACCGGCGCCGACCTGCTTACCGACAAACAGGTCGCACGCCTCAAGGCCCTCTTCGCCGTCGATGAGCACGTCGCGGTCGAGGCGACCTGGGGCATCTACCAGCGCATGGTCGCCGCCTACCGGCACCCCGACCCCAGCCAGGGACGTGAACAGATGCGGTCAGTGATCGACGCCGTCCGCCAAGGAGTCCCGACCGGCCTTGCCGAACTACGCCGACTCGGCCGCACTCTGTCCCGCCGCGCCGAAGACGTCCTGGCCTACTTCGACCGACCACGATCCAGCAACGGGCCCACCGAAGCGATCAACGGTCGCCTCGAGCACCTACGTGGCTCTGCCCTCGGATTCCGTAACCTCACCAACTACATCGCCCGAGCGCTCCTCGAGGCCGGCGGATTCAGACCCCGACTACACCCTTGAATGCGATGAGCCCGACAAGCTCCGACCACACATCATCCAGCCAATCCACGTCATCCAATGTCTGCTCGACAAACTTGTCCACCTCTGCGCGATTCTTAAATGCCGCGCCCATCCACGTCATTCCCATACATGTTCCCCTCGCCTTGAATTGTGCAGATCTTAGTCTTTTAGCGCATCTTGCTGCTCACGCCTGCCCCACTTCCACCACGGATGGACAATCCACCCGCTCCACCAGCGCGGAAAGTTCCCGCGATCGAATAGACCTTTGGCACCCTTGCCGCCACATACCGCGTCCCACCGCTTCCATCGGGATAGACCGTACCCACACGCGTGATCCGACCGGAGACTCGACCCCTTCGGTCAACCTCGCATTCGTAAACCATGACCTGGCACGGGTGTGTCAGATTTTTTGTGTGAGTGGTGTCGGCTAGTTGAGACCCAGGCGGTCGCCGTAGGTCAGTGCGAGGACGTTCATGATGGCCTGCCAGCCGTTGATCCTGCCCGTGGGGTTGGGCCGGTTGGCCTCCCGCTGTCGGACAGCGAGGTAGAGCACCTTCATGACGGAACTCCTTGGGATACGGCTTCGGCATGACAGACATCCTTCCAGCGAGGACATATCCTCACGGGTCAGGTTTCAACCAAAGTCTGGGCAGCCCCACCATGACGCAGAGCCAAGGGATCGCGACTGATTCTTCCGTTCCGAAGCTACTTCAATTGCGCTCTAGAGGGGTGGGAGGACGAACCAGGCCAATGAACTCCGGATGAGAAGCTCCAGTCTTTTGAAAGTTCAGCCTCGCTTCCACAAGGCTGTAGCCATTTGCACCCAGTGGTGACTCTGGGTTCTGGCTCTGCGCATAATCGTCCTCCCAGTAGCAAACGGGGCAGAGATCAAAGTATCCAATCCTGGTTATTGTGAGATGGCCGCAACATGGGCAAGGGAGCATCTGATTCGCCGATCGATCTATCGAAGTTTCGGACTGTTAACCCATGATGGGCATTTATGTCCTCGGTTTGTGAGGCAAAACATCGTCACCAGCGTTCCGTCTGTCTTCTTAGGACGACCACTGGAGTAATCCACGATGATTGTTACGTAGATAGATTGCCCCGTTGGCACACAGCGCTTGATCAACCACCCGCGACACTGCATTTCGTAGAGCCGACCTCCGAATGATTTTCGATTCGCCCCGCGTACCACTCCTCGATCCGGCCCAAGTCGCTCAAGCAGGTATCTGGCCGTACTTTGGGAAATGCCGTGCTTCGCCTGCAGCTTTCCCAGCGTGGCATTCGAGACGTGAATCCTTTCGCCACTACCGTTCTTCCAAACTCGAGGACAACTATTCCCGACTCTCCCCACGCACCATTGACCGTCGAGGTCTACATGATTGATGGGGTCGTTGGGGTATCCGTAGGTGGTTTCGTTGCCGCCGTGGATGGGGTCGAGGCTGGTGAAGAGGCCGGTGGTGGGGTTGTGGAGGCGTGCTCCCATGAGGGTGTAGCCGTGGAGGGTGGTGGCTCGTTGTTTCGCGCCGAGCCAGCCGTAGCCGATGCCGGTGGTGGAGCCGGGGGTCACGGTCTGGGGGGTGGTGGGTTGGCCGTGTTCGGTGTAGTCGTTCCACCAGTCGAGGCCGGCTGGGGTGCCGGTGGTGGGGGTGGTGGCGTCGGCGGGGAGGGTGATTTGTGAGGTGACGTCACCGCGGGGGCCGGAGACTGCGATGGTCGCGGTGGTGCCGGTGTTGGTGGTGGTGATGGTGAGGCCGAGGTCTCCTGCGATGAGTTCGGCGTAGCGGGTGGTGGTGGTCTGCCCGCTGGTGGTGTCGACACTCCAGGTGGGGTTGTCACTGCTGTCGGTGTAATGCCGCATCAACGTCGACGACACCCCACCGGTGGTGGTGGTTTGGGTGGAACGCCGCAGGCCCGCGTCCAGGGTGAACCCGATGGTGGTGCCTGCTTGGGTGATGGACTGGATGGCGTCGGTGTCGTAGTAGGCCAGACCGGTGTTACCCGCCGTAGCGCCTTGGGGGGTGTCGACGGCGGGAATGCTGGTTTGACGGCCGAGCGGGTCGTAGGTGTAGGTGCCGGTCCCGTTGGCGCCGGTGGTGGGCCGGTCTGCGGTGTCGTAGGCGGGGCTGACACTGCTGGTGACCGTCGTGGGGCGGGTGTTGTTGGCGCTGGTGGCGGTGCCTTGGCTGGTGCGGTTGCCGTTGCGGTCGAAACCATAGGTCCGCAGCGTGCACGGGGTGGCCGCGGTGATGGTCGGATCACCGGTCAAGTCCCGCACCTGTGTCAACCGACCGGCCGGGTCGTAGCTGTAGGAACGGTCCGACGCCGCGACCGCGGCACCCAGGTCACCACTGGTGGCCAGTTGCCCGTCAGGCATCCACTCGTGCACCACCCGGCCCGCCGGATCCGACCGGGACGACCACGCCAACCACGGCTGGTCTGGGGTGATGGTGCCGTCGGCTTGGGTGGCGGGCCCGTTCCAGGTGTGGTCCACCAGTTCACCCGCGGTGTCGTAGGTGCTGCGTTTGATGATTCCGCCGGGCAGTTTCTCGAGGGTGAGGGTGCCTTGGGCGTCGTAGGCGCCGGTGGAGGTCCACGTCTTCCCTGACGTGGTGACGGTGACCTTGGTGGTGAGGCCGCGGCGTTCGGTTTGGCCGAGGGCGTCGGTGCCGTCGTAGGTGTAGACGGTGGTGGTCTGATTCGTGACCACCGTGGCGACCTGCCCGAGAGCATCGTAGGTGGTGTTGGAGTAGTCCGTTTGGCCACCGGAGGTGGTCTCGTAGCGGGTTTCGCGGCCCCACTCGTCGTAGCTGTGGTTGATGGTGCCCCACTGGTTCGACTCCGACGCCACACGCCCGGCAGGGTCGTAGGTGGTGGTCGTGGCTGGCACCGGTGTCGATGACGCCAACCCGGTGGTCACCGTCTGCGAGGTGGTCGGCCGGAACGCGGTGTCGTAGCCGGTGGTGGTGGTCTGGGTCACGGTCCCCGACGTGGTGACCGTGGTGGTGGGCTGCATCGCCCACGTGTAACCCGTCGTCTTCGTCACCGGCACAGTCACCCCCGACGGTTGGGCCTTGGGTCCGACCTGGCAGACCAGGCCCGCGTAGGTGGCGTTCACGCAGCCGCCGGTTCCCGTGCCGGTGTAGTAGAGGGTCTGCCGGGTCCCGGCATCGGTACCCGACGAGAGGGGTTGGCGGTCTTCGATGGTGCGGCCGCGGGCGTCGTAGCGGGTGGTGCGGGTGATGTCGCCGGTGTTGGCTTGTTGGTCGCCGTTCATGTCGGTGGTGACGGTGGTGGGTTGACGCAGTTCCCACCCGGTCTTCACATCTGCCGGGTCGACTTTGGCGTAGCCGTTGATGGTGGCGCCCAGTTTGTACACTTCGGTGCCGTCGCCGTCGATGACGGTGGTCAGGATCCGGGTCACCAACCAGGCCGGTTCGGCGGGGGTGGGGGTTCCCTCGTCGTAGAGGGTGACCGTCTTCACCCGGGTCGACATCCCTTCCGGGTCACCGCCGGGGATGACGGCGCGGCGGATCGGTGACACCGACGCCACCACGTGCGCACCATCAGCGGTGTAGGTGGTGTCGCTGGCGAGCTGCGCCACCGGCCCGTCCAGAAGGTTCCGCTCGGGGTCTGCTTGGTTGGCGCGGATCGCGGCGACGGTGCGGGCATCCCAGGTTTTGATGACGTTGTCGTGGTCGTCGTAGACGGTGGCATCCAACTGCCACTCGCCGGCACCCATGCTGCCGGTGTGGATCGTGTACCCATCATCATCGGTCAGATACAGGCTGGCATAGGGCCAATCATCAGCAGCGATGGCAGCACCAGCCGGCTTGACCCGGTCGGGCCCGAACACCGCAAACCCGCGCGTCGCCACACGCGGAAGGTCGTAGCCGGATCCGGGGCCGAACTGGACCATGTTCAGCCCGGTCACGGTGGACAGATCGGTGATCGGGAGGATCCGGGCGAGCTGCATGGTGCCGGTGAGCGGGGCTGGCTGCGTCCGGGTGACACCCGACACCAGGGCCGGCGCCGTCGCTTGGTACTCGATGGTGTACGGCTTCTCCCCCGGCGGGGTGATCGTGGCGATCTTCCCTGGGGTGGTGTAGGTGTAGGTGGTGGTCAGCCCGGTCAGGGTGTCGGTGGCCTTCCACAGTTGGCCGGTGGCGCCGGTGTAGGTGTAGGAGGCCACCTGCTTGGTGGTGGTGCCGTTCGTGGCGGACACACCCGTCAAACGCCACGGAGCATCCGGCGTCACCGACGAGTAGTCGGTGGCCGAGTACGTGAAGCTCAGGAACCGGCACCCAGCCTGCGGGGCCGCCGTGTCACACGAACCGATCCCCTCAGGCAGCGGGGCAACCATGGCGGTCACCCGACCCAGATTGTCGTACCGGTAGCTGGTGCTCTCCCCCGTCACCGCATCAGCGACGGTGAACGCCGCGAACGTGGCATCCGTGCCAGCAGCAGGGGCAGCGCCCGTGAAAGTGGTGACCACCCCATCGTCGTCAGTGATCGTCACGAACACGGTCCCGGACGAGGTGGTGATTGTCAGGGCGAGCCCGGAAGCGGTGGTGTCGTCGGTGACCGGTTTCCAGGTGCCCGCCTCGAGGGTGGCGGTGGTGCGTCGCTTCCCGCTGGGCGCCGCGAACACCAACACGTCCCCCTCGGCCGATTCGACCACGATCGTGCCGTCCACCCGGGTCGAGTCATACACCTCAGAACCGGACAACCCGGCGGACTCGGCAGCATCAAGCGACGCTGCCCAGCCGGGGCCGAAGATCGCGTTCCTCGGCTCGGCAGGACCGGCGAGGGAGCTGAACGTCCGCGACACCGACAGCCCTGCCCCCGGGGTGTTGAACTCGGCGTCAGTGTCAGAGACCTGCACCTCACCAGTCCACAACGCGATCGACGCCGGACCCGCATCGGTGGTCGGGAAACCCGCACCGTACGCATGCGGGACCCGCACGATGCTCCGCGTCGCGCACTTCGTGCCCGAAACGTAGGTGAAACACACCTTCACCTCCACCGTGCTGGCTGTCCTGGCCGACACCTTCGCCCCGGAGGCGTCTGCGACCCCCACCAACGCCGTGGTGTCGAACAGCCCCGACACCGTCCCAGCAGGCAGGCTGAACGTCAACGAGCTGGTGGCCGACGCCGGCGGAGATGCCCACCCGGAGGTGGCGTCCAGTGCGCCCCCGACCCGCCACTGCACACTCGAACCAGTCGCCGACGCCGGACCCTGCGCCCGCAACGCCACCGTGTCGGTCGTGACCGCATTCTCCGCCGGTGTGGCGAACGCCAACTGACCCAGCCCGAACGTGTGCGTCCGGGTGGCCGATGCGGTACCGATCGGAGAAATCGCATACACACTGATCGAGTGCTGGCCGCTGACATTGGCCACATCCAACGGGAACGAGAACGACGCCGACGAAGTCGGCTGCGTGACCGCCGCCTCAAACCCGACCCCGTCCAGCGTGCCCGCCGCCCACAACGGCGCCGAGGTCGTCGACCCGGTCACCGTGATCGTGCAGCGCACCTTCGACGACGGAACCGTGTCCGTCCACGAACCGTTGCCGTACGGGGCCGGACAGGAGATCGACGGAGTATTCGGCACCGACCCCGCCACCGTGAACTCCCGCGCCGGCGACCAGGCCGAATAGCCGTAGCCATCCCAGGTGCGATACCGCAGCCAGTAGGTCGCGTTGTCGGGAATCGCCGGCATCACACACGTGACACTCGTCCCCCCGGCCACCATCGCCGTGTCGCACGACGACACCGGATTCGTGCCCGACCCCGCCGACGTGAACACCCGGAACTCAGCCCGCACCGTGTTCCCGTCCGGATCATTCGGCACCACCGCCGACGCCGTCGGTGTCTTCGATGTCCACTGCACCCCCCCGATAGTTGGGCCCCGTCAAACCCGGAGTGGCCGGCGACCCGGACACCCGGTTGTACGACACACTCAACAACGGCTGATAGTTGCTGTCGGCCGAATAGAACCGCTTCCACCCATACGGATCGGTCTCATCATCAGCACGCAACATCATCCCCACCTGAGCAGCAGTCGTGGCCGACCACGCCTGCGCCAGACCCGTCAAGTTGTACATCGACACCCGCCCCGCCGGACACGCGGTGGAGGCGCCCTTCGTCTGCGTCGACGTCGCCCGCTTCGACCCCACCGACGGCTGCACCGTCCACCGGGACGCCGTGCTCGACAACCCCGCATCGTAGGCAGACCAGGCCCGCTCCTCACACGACCACGAATGCTTCTCAAACATCGACAACGACGCCGACACAATCGTGCGGCCCTTGAACAGAGTGTTGTCCCAATTGAAATACGTGCGCGCCACCTGCCCCGACCCGTTGTTCCCCAGCTTCAACTCCCCATCAGCCGACTGATCCGTCGTGAAACCCTGCTGCACGAACGTGTCGAACGCCGGCGCACGATAATCACTGGCATACGTGGGATCAATCGTCACCGGGAACCGGCGCTCCGCCCCCGTCAACCACGCCACCGACGCCACCACATCCACCCGCCGAGACGCCTTCCCACCCCGCAACGTCGCCGCCGCCGGCTTGAACACCACCGGCTCCACCACACCCCGATCGCCCACACCACGGTCCCCAACGGCGGGGCCCTTGCCCGCCGACGTGTCCGGCGCATCCCACATCACCGGAGAACCGAACCGACCCACCCGGGCCCCCTTGGCATTGGTCACCACCAACCCGCCCGCAGCATCCACCGACGTCGACACTCCACCATCCGTGGTGACCGTGGTCGGCAACACCACCTGCCCGGCCTTCCCGAACCGGGACACCAGCTCCGCCGCGCCCGCCTTCGACTTCACCACCCACAACAACTCAAACCCGGCCGGCAACACCTCCACGGTCACATCCACACCGGGCACCACCTCGGCGTAGACAGCCGTCGACCCCTCCACCGTCGGCACCGGCAGCTGCACCCCCGGCAACGACAACCCCACACCGCCCTCAACACTCACCACAGCAGCGGCCGGGGTCGTGCCCACCATGACCGCATCCTTCACCGCGTTCGCGCGGAGCCGCCCGTCCGCCCCCCGCACCAAACGCGTGTCAATCCTGCGCCACCCACCCTCGGCGGCAGCGTCCTCAAACTGCACCGGACCGGCCGACACCTCCTGATCCACCACCCCATCAGGACGGACCCACGTCGACCCGAACTCCGTACGTTCCGACAACACCTCCACCCGCTGCCCCGTCGCCCGAGCCGTCACCGTCGCCGACACCCAATCAGGACGCACCAGATCACCCTGCGACGGGGAAGGGGAATCTGCCGGAGACGTCGGATCCGCCACCGCCCGCCCCGTCGGGACCACCGACCACACCAACGCCAACCCCACCACCACAGCAACCAACCGACGCAGAACCACCATCAGAATCTTCATCGATCCACACCCAGCACCACCGCCAGGACTACGCCGGAAACGTTGGCCAACAAGCCAGCGAGCACACACTAAACAGCCCACCCACCCCAGCACAAGAGCCGGCACCAACATTTCCTGCAGAGGAGCGCGTTCGGAATGGATGCGCGGCGGCGCGGCTAGAGTGGCCAGCGCGGAGTCGCCCACTCGTCCGACTGCCACCCGACCCTCAATCTCGCCCGAGAGAAGGGTCGCACCATCCATCTGGGGGTTCACATGTCCTCACCCGCCAGCGCGAGGGAGCGCCGGAGCATCGACGTGGCACTCGTGGTGGCCTCCATCGCTGCCGGTCTCGCAGCGTGGCTACTGGGAGCCAGTTGGGCGTGCGCCACCGACGGCGGAGCAAACGCGTCTGACTGGTGCTTCCCGGCCGCCAAGCCACTCCACTTGGTCGGGCTGGCCGTGGGGTCGGGAGCCTGGGTGGGTGGGCTCATAGCCATGGCGATCAGACGAGGGCAATCACTGACCGTGAGCCGCTCACTGCTGGGGCTCAGCCTGCTGATCTTCATCGCCATCGCGATCGCCTCACAGATCTGACCCTCGGAACGCTGCGAATCGCAGCGCGCGCCCCGTCAGCTGGCGCCGACGGGATCCATCGGATGGTCGCCCCCATCGAGCTGGTCGACCAGATGCACGAGCAGGGGCGACAGCACCGCCAGGGCGTCGCGGGCCCCGCCTCGACTCCCGGGCACGTTGATCACCACCGCGGGCGCGACGCCCTTCCGTCGGACCACCCCGGCGAGGCCTCCCGACAGCCACGACAGGGGGGTCTTGGACGCCCCGGCCGCCCGGATCGCCTCGCCGATCCCCGGAATCTCCACGTCCAACAAGGGCCGGGTCGCCGCCACCGTCACGTCGCGCGGCCCGATCCCGGTGCCACCGGTGGTGATCACCACCCGCACGCCGGCGTCGATGGCCGCCACGACGGCGGCGCGAATCTCGTCCGCCTCATCGGGCACGATCACGGGCTCGCCGACCGCGAACCCGAGCGAGGCCAACCCCTCCCGCAGAATCGGGCCCGACCGGTCTTCATAGACGTGGGCGTGAGCCCGGTCGGAGCAGGTGATCACGCAGGCGCGATGCTGGTTCATGGCCTCATGGTAACGATCGGTGCTTTCCATCACCCCGGTGGATGAACGCGCAGATGCGGCTGATACTTTCCTTTCATGCCGCAGATTCGGATCTCTCAGGTCGCCACCCTGCTCGGCGTGAGCGACGACACCGTGCGTCGGTGGGTCGACCAGGGCCGGCTGAGCGCCCACAAGGACGACGCGAACCGTCTGGTCGTCGAGGGGTCCGCCGCCGCCACCCTCGCGGTTGAACTCGCCGCCGAGGTCGACCACGACGCGCTCGACCCCGGCTCACACCGGCGTTCGGCCCGCAACCATCTGACCGGCATCGTCACCCGCATCGTCAGCGATCCAGTGATGAGTCAGGTGGAGTTGCAGTGCGGCGCGAACCGCGTCGTCTCCCTGATCTCGACCGAGGCCGTGAACGACCTGGGCCTCGAGGTGGGGTCCATCGCCACGGCGGTCATCAAGGCCACCAACGTCTCACTCGAGGGAGCCCCCGCATGACCCACTCCGTGCCCAGCCGTTCGCCGCGCCGGGCCGCGGCCCGAGCCGCGGCACTGGTGCTCGCCGCCGCCCTTGCCCTCGGGCTGCCAGCCTGCAGTTCCCAGCCCGACACGACCACCGTCTTCGCGGCCGCCTCGCTCTCGACGGTCTTCCCCCAGATCGCGGACGAGGCCAAGACCCCGGCGACGTTCAGCTTCGACGGCTCGTCGGGGCTCGTCGACCAGCTGGAGGGCGGCGCGCCGGCCGATGTGCTCGCCACGGCCGACAAGACCACGATGGATCGCGCCGTCAAGGGCGGCCTGGTCGAGACGCCCCGCGAGTTCGCCACCAACCAACTCGCCCTGGTGGTGCCGAAGGGCAACCCGGCGGGTGTCACCGACCTCGCCGATCTCGACGGCAAGAAGCTGGTGATCTGCGCCCCCGAGGTTCCCTGCGGTCGCGCCACCCTGCAGGTCGCCCAGGACCGCTCGATCACCCTCAAGCCTGTCTCGGAGGAACTCAAGGTCACCGACGTCGTCGGCAAGGTGGCCTCCGGTGAGGCCGATGCAGGCGTCGCCTACACCACCGACGCCAACGACGAGGTCGAGGTGATCACCCTGCCCGGCGCCGACAAGCGGGCCACCCATCTCTACATCGCCAGGGTGAAGGGCACCACCAAGGGCTCCGGGGCCGATGCGTTCATCGCCGCGGTCACCGGCGAGACCGGCCGGCGTCTGCTGACCGCCAAGGGCTTCGGCCCGGCAGGCGCGGGCGTCTGACGACGGTGTCCCGAGCCCGCGTCACCGCCCCGCCACCCCGCACCGCCTGGGTGGCATTCTCCCTTGCCGCAGCGCTGATCGGGCTGCCGCTGTTGACCCTGGTGATCCGCGCCCCGTGGGGCAGGCTGCCCACGCTGCTGGGCACCACCGAGGCGCAGCAGGCGCTGGGGCTCAGCCTCGGCACGTGCGTGGTCAGCACGGTGATCGTGGTGCTCCTCGGGGTGCCGACGGCCGTCGTGCTGGCACGGGCCCGCGGGCGATGGGTGGAGGTGGCGCGCACGCTGTTCAGCCTCCCGATGGTGCTGCCGCCGGTCGTCGCAGGCTTGGCCCTGCTCGCCACCTTCGGACGATGGGGGCTGATCGGTCGTCCGCTGTCGCAGGCCGGCATCGAGATCGGGTTCACCACCACCGCCGTGGTCGTCGCCCAGGTCTTCGTCTCGCTGCCGTTCATGATCGGCTCGCTCGAGGGATCGCTGCGATCGAATGCCGGCGACCACGAACTCGTCGCCGCCGGGCTCGGGGCGCATCCCTTGCGGGTACTGCTGACCGTGACCATTCCCATGAGCGCGCCCGCGATCGTGGCCGCCGGTGCGCTCGCCTTCGCCCGCGCCCTGGGCGAGTTCGGCGCCACGCTCACCTTTGCGGGCTCCCTGCCCGGGGTCACCCGCACCCTGCCGCTGGAGATCTATTTGCTCCGTGAGGCCGACCCCGACCTGTCGCTCGCCCTGTCGCTGGTGCTGCTGGCGGTCGCGGCTGTACTGGTGGTCGCGACCTCCCGCTGGGGAGGCATCCGTGGCTGACCCCGTGCACGTGCGCGCCACCCTCGCGGAGCGGGGCCTCGACCTCGACCTCGATCTTCCCGGCGGACGAACCACCGCCGTCATCGGCCCCAACGGTGCGGGCAAGTCGACCCTCGTCCACCTGTTGCACGGCGCCCTGGCCCCGGATGCCGGTGAGATCTCCCTCGGCCCACGTCTGTGGGTGCGCTCCGGTAACGGACGACGCGTCTGGGTGCCCACCCAACGTCGCGGATGCGCCGTCGTCGGGCAGAACGCGAGCCTGTTCCCCCACCTGAGCGTGCTCGACAACGTCGCCTACGGGCCCCGTTCGCACGGGCACTCCCGCGCCCTGGCGCGCCGCCGAGCCGAGGCCGAACTCGACGCGGTGGGGCTCGCTGACCTGGCGGGACGTCGTCCGCGGCAACTGTCGGGCGGGCAGGCAAAACGGGTGGCCATTGCACGCGCCCTCGCGGTCGATCCCCGACTGGTGTTACTGGACGAACCTTTCGCCGGGGTCGACGTCACCACCATTCCCGAACTGCGCGCCCTCCTGGCCAGCCGCCTGGCCTCGAAAACCGCACTGCTGGTCACGCACGAGATCGACGATGTTCGCGCCATGGCCGACCATGTGGTGCACCTGGAATCGGGGCGCGTCGTGAATGAGGGATCACCCGAGACAGTGTTCGACCGGCCGGGCACGAGGTTCCTGCGGGAGTTCGTGGCTGAGTAGGTTGGATCCATGCGTCCCGACCAACTCGACCTGCTGACCACCGTTTCGACTCCCGAGATCCATCCGTCCGGCACCTGGGCACTGGTCTCCACCAGCCGCCCCAGCTTCGAGGTCGACAGCTATGTCGGCCAGCTGTGGCGCGTGCCGCTCAGCGCCGACGGCGACGAGGGCTCGGACCAGCCGCGCCGCATCACCCGCGGACGAGCCGACGCCGGGGCGAAGTTCTCCCCCGATGGGGAGCTGATCGCGTTCCTGCGAGCCGTCGACGGCAAGCCGCAGCTGCACCTGGTGGAGTCGTCCGGTGGTGAACCGGTGGCGATCACCGACCAGAAGTTGGGCGTGCGCGAGTTCTGCTTCTCACCCGACGGTGCGACCATCGCCTTTACCGCCCGGGTGCCCGAGCCGGGCCGCTACGGCACCGACGACGACATCCCCTCCGCGCTGGAAGACCCGCGCCACTTCACGGGCAACAAGCTGCAGATGAACGGGGTCGGCTGGCTGAACGGGCGCCCGCTGCAGGTCTTCACGGTGGCCACCCCCAGCCTCGACGACGAGCCGCGGGTGAAGCCGATCGGGCGGGCCAAGCCGAAGCCGGCCACCGACGAGGACGACCCGCAGGCGTCCTCGCTCGTGCCCCCGGCCACCCGCCTGACCGAGGACGACATCGACTGGACGAACCCCGTGTTCACCCCCGACGGCCAGGCCCTGATTCTGTCGGCGAGCGCCCACGACGGCCGTGAGAACGACCTCGTCGACGACCTCTACCACCTGGCGGTGGAGTCCAAGCAGGTCACTCGGCTCACCAACACGGGCACGATCTCGAAGAAGAACCACCTGCTGGGTGCGAGCAACCCGGTCTTCTCGGCCGACGGCAAGCACCTGTTCTTCATCGGGCAGCCGCTTGGTGAGGATGGTCTCGACTTCGTCGGCCACCACGCCCAGATCTTCGTGATGCCCGCCCCGTCTAGCCGCAAGCCCAAGGCCGGCAAGGTGACCGAGCTCACGCCCGCCAGCTACACCGTGGCGAGCCCTCCTCGTCCGTTCGGCGACGACGGCGTGATCGTCACCGACGACCACCGCGGCTCGGGGCGCATCCTGACGGTCACCGCCAAGGGCGGCGTCGAGGTGCTGTACGACGGCGCCCTCATGGCCGAGGGGGTGGCCGCCGTCGGTGATCCTGCGGGCGAGATCGTGGTCGCCACCGTGGCCGGCCCGCGGACGATGGGTGAGGTCGCCCTCGTCCGTGATGGGAAGGCCCGCGACGGCGAGCTGCGCGTGCTCACCGACTTCTCGGCGGCCCTGCAGCGGGAGACCACGATCGTCGACCCGGTCGAGTTTGAGGCCACCGGCGCCGACGGCTACCCGGTGCATGGCTGGGTGCTGAAGCCCGCCGCGACCGGCAAGGGCCGCGGCAAGCAGAAGACCCCGGTGCTGCTCAACATTCACGGCGGGCCGTACGCGGCCTACCACGAGACCTACTTCGACGAGTTCCAGACCTACCTCGAGGCGGGCTACGCGGTGGTGGCGTGCAACCCGCGCGGAGCCATGGGTTACGGGGCCGAGCACGGGCAGGCCATCAAGGGCGACTTCGGCAACCTCGACATGGCCGACATCCTCACCTTCCTCGACGCCGCCCTCGCCGAGAACCCCGACCTCGACGCCGACCGGGTCGGCATCATGGGCGGCTCCTACGGCGGCTACATGACGGCCTGGATCATCGGACACGACCACCGCTGGGCGGGAGCCATCGTCGAGCGCGGGTTCCTCGACGGCGCGACGTTCGTGGGGTCGTCCGACATCGGATGGTTCTTCGCGGGTCAGTACCAGGGGCACACGGCCGAGGAGATGAACCGCCAGTCGCCGATGTGGCTGACCGACCAGGTCACCACCCCGACCCTCGTGCTGCACTCCGAACTCGACCTGCGCTGCCCGATCGCGCAGGGGCTGAACTACTACGGACGCCTCAAGCAGGCCGGGGTCGACACCGAGATCCTGATCTTCCCCGGCGAGAACCACGAACTGTCCCGCTCGGGCAGCCCGTGGCACCGGCGCCAGCGCTTCGAGAAGATCCTCGAGTTCTGGGCCAAGCACCTGCCGTCCGCCCTCAACACCCCCCAGACCACGAACTGAGAGGCCCTCGTGACCGCACCGAAGAACCCCCTGCTGACCCCGTCGACGCTGCCGTTCCAGCTGCCCGACTACGCCACCCTCACCACCGACCAGTACCGCGAGGGGGTCGAGGTCGGCATGCGCGAGCAACTGGCGGCCCTCGAGCTGATCGCCACCGACGAGTCGCCCGCGACCGTCGAGAACGTGCTCGAGGCCTGGGAGCGCTCCGGCGCCACGCTCGAGCGCAGCATCAACGCGTTCTGGGTCGCCCGCTCGGCCGACACCACGCCCGAGCGCGACGCGCTGATGGCCGAGTTCTCGCCGAAGTTGGCCGCCCACTCCGACACCATCGCGCTCGATGCCCGCCTGCACCGACGCCTGCAGGCCCTGCGTCAGCGGGCCGATGCCGGTGAGGTCACGCTCGACGAGCAGGCCGACTGGCTGCTCACCGAACGCCTGCGCGACTACGACCGCAACGGCATCGGGCTGCCCGCCGACCAGCAGGGCCGGCTCAAGGACCTCAACTCCGAGCTGGCCGGCCTGTCGACCACCTTCGACACGCTGCTCACCGCCGGACGCAACGCCGCCGCAGTGCACGTCACCAACGCGGACGAGCTGGCCGGTCTCGCCGCCGACGAGGTGCAGGCCCTGGCCGAGAACGCCGCCGCCCGCGGACTCGACGGCTGGCTGATCCCGATCGTCAACACCTCGGGACAGCCGGTGCTCGACTCGCTCGAGAACCGCGACCTGCGGCGCCGGGTGTACGAGGCATCGGTCGGGCGCAACCTGTCCGGCGATCACGACTCCCGCGAGACGCTCGTGCGCATCGCCCGCCTGCGGGCCGAGCGGGCCGTGCTGCTGGGCAAGCCGAACCACGCCGCGTGGGCGCACGAGATCACCTGCGCGGGCTCGACCGAGGCCGTCAACGACATCCTCGGACGACTCACCCCCGGCGTGGTGGCGCTCGTCGAGAAGGAGGCAGCGATCTTGCAGGCCCGCCTGCACGAGGACGATCCCGCCGCCACCCTGGAGCCGTGGGACTGGCAGTTCTACGCCACCCGGGAGGCGGCATCGTCCGCATTCGACACCGACCAACTCAAGCCCTACCTGGAGTTCGAGCGGGTGCTGGTCGAGGGCGTGTTCGCGGCGGCGACGGCGCTGTACGGGATCACGTTCGTCGAGCACCCCGAGCTGGTGGGCTACACCGATCAGGCGCGGGTGTTCGAGGTGCTGGAGGCCGACGGGTCCCGGCTCGGCGCGGTGGTGATCGACCCGTACACGCGGCCCACCAAGCAGGGCGGCGCGTGGATGACCTCGATCGTCGACCAGTCGGAGCTGCTCGGCGACCTGCCGGTGGTGACCAACACGTGCAACGTGCCGCCGCCGGCGCAGGGCTCGCCGAGCCTGATGAGCTGGGACAACGTGATCACGCTCTTCCACGAGTTCGGTCACGACCTGCACGGGCTACTGTCGGACGTGCGCTACCCATCGCGGTCGGGCACCAACGTGCCGCGTGACTTCGTGGAGTTCCCCAGCCAGGTCAACGAGATCTGGGCGTGGGAGCCCTCGCTGATCGCCCGCTACGCGCGCCACCACGAGACCGGCGAACCGGTGCCGGCGGAGTGGATCGAGGCCTTGGTGGCGAACCGGCAGGAGTCGGGTCGTGACACCTTCGAGCTGCTCGCCGCGATGCTGCTCGACCAGGCGTGGCACCAGGCTTGCGCGGACGAGCTGCCGGAGTCCGGTGAGGGGGTCGAGGCCTTCGAGCGGGCCGCGTTGGAGCGGGCCGGCGCCCTCTCGCCGCTGGTGCCGCCGCGCTACCGCTCGTCCTACTTCAGTCACATCTTCGCCAGCGGGTACGCGGCGGGCTACTACTCGTACCTGTGGAGCGAGGTCATGGACGCCGACACCGTCGCCTGGTTCCGCGAGCAGGGCGATGCCGACAACCCCGGCGGCATGACCCGGGAGGCGGGCGAGCGGTTCCGCCGCGAGCTGCTCGGCCGCGGCGGGTCGATCGACGCGAAGGAGTCGTACCGCCGCTTCCGGGGTCGTGATCCCGAGGTCGGGCCGCTGCTGGCGCGGTTGGGGCTCGGCGAGGCCTGAGCTTCGGGCGGGGGCTCAGCCGCGCAGGGCGACCGCCACGTCGGGGTGGTTGGTGATGAGGGCGTCGACCTGGTCGCGCATCATCATCGCCATCTCGCCGGACTCGTTGACCGTCCAGACATTCACCTGCAGGCCGGCGGCGTGCGCCTGGGGAACGTAGTCGGCGTTGTGCACGACCAATTGGTAGTGCGGGTGCAGGGCCTTCGCTCCCAGACCGGCGGCGTAGGTCCACGGCTCGACCAGCATGTCCTGGTGCAGCACGCCGACGGGCACCGGCGTACCGGCGGCGATGACGTCGCGCACCGAGTAGTGATTGAACGAGGAGTAGATCACCTGACCGGCCAGGTTGAGGCTGGTCACCAGGGCATCGAGCTTCGCGGGCAGTTCGGCGTAGGGCTCGATGTTGTTCTTCAGTTCGACGTTGACGACCTTGTCGGTGCCGATGACGAGTTCGAGCACCTCGCGCAGGGTGGGAATGGTGCAGTTCGCGTAACCATCGCGGCCCGCCGAGAAGTCCATCGCCTTGAGTTCCTCGAGGGTGAGGTCGACGACTCGTCCCTCACCCTTGGCGGTGCGGTCGACGGTCTCGTCATGAATGACGACGATCTCGCCGTCCTTGCTGAGGTGCACGTCGAGCTCGAAGCCGTCCGCTCCTTGCTCGAGGGCCAGTTCGAAGGCCGGAAGGGTGTTCTCGGGGGCGTAGGCGCTGGCGCCACGGTGGGCGAGGATCTTCGTCATGCCCCCGACGCTACCGAGCCTCGGGGCCGTGGAGGCCTCAGCCCGGGAAGGAGCGCTGCTGCGGTTGGTGCATCGTGGAGGTGTGGCCCTCCCGAGGCAACTGCTGCGGATCGACCACGGTGTTCGGGTCGCCGTAGGTCAGCGGCTGGTCCTTGCGGTTGACCAACCACACGACCAGGGCCACGACGCCGATGAGCACCGCCAACCCCACCAGTGCCACGAGCAGGAGCACCACGATTCCCACGACTGAACTCATCTCGACTCCTTCGTCCCCCACCCATCGTGGGCTGACTCCATCGTAGGCATCCGGCGGGTCGCTTCTCGCCTCCCGCGGGCGGGTTGTGGAGGTGTTGGGGTCTCGACACGGTCGCAGGCGACCTACTCGACCGACGAAACCCAGGAATCGATGATCGAGTAGAAGCGAGGAACGAGCGACGTGCCGGGATCACAACCGACCCAACGAGGAGGTGGAGCAATGTGATTCATCCCACATTTCCCGCGCCAAACCGGCTCTCGTCAGGGGTTTCATACTGAACGGCCATTCACCACCCACCACCGGCCGGAGCCCCGGTCGACCCCGCACAACACGAAGGCCCCGCAGATCACTCTGCGGGGCCAGCTGCGCGCTCGGAGGGACTCGAACCCCCAACCTTCTGATCCGTAGTCAGATGCTCTATCCATTGAGCCACGAGCGCTTCACCCTCAGCCCGGATAACTCCGGAACATCGTGGGCAGTCCCCCACTCTAGACCAGCGCCGACGATGACACCAAACTGAACCCCGGGAACGCTCGGCCAGCCGATTCGCGCGGGAGTCAGCGGCGACTTAGCGTGAGGCCAGACAGCTGTTGTACACCGTCGTACAGGAGAAACGTCCATGACGCTCACCGACCGTCCCCACGCCCACCTCACCCCCGATCCGGCCACCCCCGATCCGGCCAGTACCCTCGAGGGCCTCCCCGTCACCGGCACCCTGCCCCAGCACCCCGGCGTGATCGCCTGGCTGCGCGAGGTCGCCTTCCTCACCCAGCCCGAGGCCATCCACGTCTGCGACGGCTCCCAGGAAGAGGCCGACCGCCTCGCCGACCAGTTGGTGCGGGCCGGCACGCTCGTCCGACTGAACCCCGAGCGACGACCGCACTCGTACCTCGCGCGCACCGACCCGGGCGACGTGGCCCGGGTCGAGCAGTCCACCTACATCTGCTCGGTCGACGAGGGGGACGCTGGCCCGACCAACAACTGGGTCGACCCCGACGAGATGAAGCAGACCCTGCTGCCGTTGTTCCGCGGCTGCATGCGCGGGCGCATCCTGTACGTGATGCCGTTCTGCATGGGCCCGCTCACCCCCGAGGCGAAGTTCGGTGTCGAGATCACCGACTCCCCCTACGTCGTGCTCTCGATGCGCGTCATGACCCGCATGGGCGCCGCCGTCCAGACGGTGCTCGACACACCCCGCCGCGACGGGAGTCACCCGCCCTTCGTCGACTGCCTGCACTCCGTCGGCGCCCCGCTCGCGCCCGGTCAGGCCGACGTGCCCTGGCCCTGCAACCCGACCAAGTACATCGTCCACTTCCCCGAGGAACGCAGCATCGTCAGCTTCGGTTCCGGCTACGGCGGCAACTCGCTGCTCGGCAAGAAGTGCTTCGCGCTGCGCATCGCCTCGGCCATGGCCCGGGACGAGGGCTGGCTCGCCGAGCACATGCTGGTCATCCGGCTCACCGACCGCGAGGGCAGGGCGCACCATGCCGTCGCCGCCTTCCCGTCGGCGTGCGGCAAGACCAACCTCGCCATGCTCGAGCCGACCCTGCCCGGGTGGCGCGTCGAGACCCTCGGCGACGACATCGCCTGGCTGCGCTGGGACGACCAGGGCCGCCTGCGGGCCGTCAATCCCGAGCTCGGATTCTTCGGCGTCGCTCCCGGCACGGGCGAGTCGACCAATCCGGTGGCCATGCGCACGTTGGCGGCCGGCAACACCGTCTTCACCAACGTCGCCCTCACCGACGACGGCGACGTCTGGTGGGAGGGCCACTCGCCGGCACCCGAGCACGCCATCGACTGGCTCGGTGCCGACTGGACCCCACGTTCCGCGGCCAAGGCCGCCCACCCCAACAGCCGCTTCTGCACCCCCCTGACGCAGTGCCCGACCCTGCACCCCGACTGGGACGATCCGGCTGGCGTGCCGATCGACCTGATCATTTTCGGCGGACGACGCGGCTCCACGGTGCCGCTGGTGAGCGAGGCGCGTGACTGGGCCCACGGGGTGTTCCTGGGTGCCACCCTGTCGTCGGAGACCACCGCCGCGGCGGCCGGCCAGGTGGGGGTGCTGCGCCGCGATCCGATGGCGATGCTGCCCTTCATCGGCTACCACGTGGGCGACTACTTCGCCCACTGGCTGGCCCAGGACTCCCCCGGCAGGAAGCTGCCGCGCATCTTCCACGTGAACTGGTTCCGCCGCAACGACGACGGCTTCCTGTGGCCGGGCTTCAGCGAGAACTCCCGCGTGCTGGCCTGGATGGTGGCCCGCCTGCAGGGCACCGCGTCGGCCGTCGAGACCCCGATCGGCAACGTGCCGACCCCCGAGGCCCTCGACCTGTCGGGGCTCGATCTCCCGCCGCACCAGGTGGCCGAGGCGTTGGCCGTCGACCCGGACGAATGGCGTGCCGAGGTGCCGCGGGTGCGCGAATGGCTCGCCTCGCTGGGCGAGCGCGTGCCCGCCGAACTGCACCGGCAGGTCGACGAGCTGGAGCGACGCCTGGGCTGACAATTGGCGAACAAAAACACCACCCCCGGCCAGACCTGACCGGGGGTGGTGTTCGTTGCTGCGGAGGCGGCGGGATTTGAACCCGCGTGTGGCTTGTGACCACTCCCGCTTAGCAGGCGGGCGCCATAGACCTGACTAGGCGACGCCTCCTCCTGACACCGACCCGAGGGTGGCATCGACGGCTCAGACTATCCGACGCCCGCGCGGGCTGCCAACGCGGCAACCCTCAACCTCGCGTGAACGGTCGTGGCATCGGCCATGGGCCTGCTGTGAGTGCGTGCCTATGATGGCCAGCGACACGCCCGCGACCGCAGATGCGTCGGGCAACAGAGCCGTCAACCTCGGGCAACCCAGGGAGGAACAGGGATGAGCGACGACACGTCGGGGTCACCCGACTCGTCCGACCTGCCCGACGACCTCTTCCGCGGGGGGTCCGGGAAGGGCCACGAACGGTGGCAGCGACCGCAGTCGAACTTCGGCGACGAGTTGACCGACGACACCCTGTTCCGCCGCAATCGCCGCCGCGCCGCGCACGACGACGGCTACCCGCAGGCCCAGATCACCACGAATGAGCCCGCCGCTGCCTACGTGCCCAAGCGGGTCGGCGCCGCACCCGCCCCCATCGCGGACGAGGACGCGACCGCCGTTCGTCCCGCCGTCACGCAGGCGACCTCGGCCCAGGCAGACAGCCGGGCGAGCGCGGCCGCCGATCTCGGGGTCGCGGCCACCCCCGAGCCGGACGACGGCACCCCCCGGCACGCGGCCGCCGGAGATTTCCACCGCCACCACCCGTTCACGCGCTCGCTGCTCAAGACCTTGGCGTCGGCGATCATCCCCGGGCTGGGGTTGATCCGCTCCAGGGCCCGCTGGTTGGGGGTCGGCATCACCGCCGTCGTGGTGCTCTCGTTGATCGCCCTCGGCGGCTGGGCGCTGTCCGATCCGGTGGCCGCCGCTGCGACCGCGGTCAAGCCGGCGGTGCTTCGTCCGCTGTCGGTCGCGCTGGTGGTGATCGCCCTGGTGTGGGTGATCGTCATCGTCGGCACCCACCTGATCACCCGACCCCCGCAGCGCACCCGGGCGCAGGCGATCGTCGGCGCCCTGGTGGTGGGCGGCTTGAGCTTCGCGATCGCCGCCCCGATGGCCGTGGCCAGCCGCTACAGCGCCACCCAGGCCGGGCTGGTCGATGGGGTCTTCCAGGCGGGTGACAAGAAGAAGTCGCAGACTCGTCCGACGATCGACACCCAGGGCAAGCCGGCCGACGTGTGGGCCAACAAGCCGCGGTTGAACATTCTGCTGGTCGGTCTCGACAACAACAACGCCCGCAACTACGAAGACAACAACGTGCGCTCCGACACCATGATGGTGGCCTCGATCGACACGGCCACCGGCAACATGGTGATCACCCAGATCCCCCGCAACATGGCCCGAGTGCCGTTCCCCAGCGGCTCGGAGCTGGCCAAGCGCTACCCGCAGGGCTTCTACAACGGCAGCGACGCCAACGACGCCAACTTCTTCGCGAACGCGATCTGGGGGCAGGTTCCCGCCGCCCATCCCGACCTGTTCACCAACACCGACTACAAGGGAGCGGACGCCCTCAAGATGGGCATGGAGGGCGCCCTCGGCCTGAAGATCGACTACTTCGTCGCCCTCAACATCGACGGCCTGGTGGCGCTGATCAATGCGATGGGTGGAGTGCGGCTCAACGTGAACCAGCGCATCCCGATCGGCGGTGACGACGTGCGGGCCCCGTCGGGCTACATCGAGCCGGGCGAGAACAAGCTGCTCAACGGGTACTACGCCATGTGGTACGCCCGGGCGCGGCACGGGCTCGACGGTGGCGACTACTCCCGCATGGGTCGCCAGACCTGCGTGATCAAGGGTGTGCTCGACCAGGCCGACGCCGCCACCATGTTGACCCGCTACGAGGCGGTGGCGAAGGCGTCCGAGAAGATGGTCGAGACCGACATCCCGCAGGATCTGCTGCCAGCCCTGCTCGAACTGGCCGTGCGCGTGCAGAAGGGCAGGCAGGCGCGCGTGCTGTTCGTGCACCAGAAGGACGGGTTCATCACCTACGACCCCGACTACGCGATGATGCGAGCCCGGGTGGCCGCCGCCATCAAGGCCGTCGACACTCAGCCCTCGGGAACGCCGGGAGCGACCTCGTCCGCCTCGAGCACCACCGGAAGCACCGGCGGCAGCACGGCAGGCGGAGCCACCAGCCAGCCCGGCAGCGACCCGACCTCGACCGATCCGACCGGCGAGTCGAGTGTGCCCACCGACGGCACCTCGGGGTCGGCGGGTGGATCGGCCACCCCCGCGCCCGCCGAGAGCCTCGTCGACGCCTGCGCCTGGAACCCCAACGAGGCCGCCAGCGCGTCCGCCTCACCGGGTCGCTGAGCCGAAGCGATCCAGAACGGTCCTCTGGGGGGGAATGTTGTCGAAAAGGACGACATTCGGGCTGGGGGCACCGTTTTGGATCGGGCGGTGCTGGAGACATCACCCCCCCAGGCGCCCCCGGACGACGCTCAGCCGAAGTGGGTGTATCCCCGGTCGGCGTCCAACCGCTCCACTATCTCGGCCTGCAGCCCCTGCATCTGCGGATCGGCCCCGCCCAGCGGCGACCAGATGTGCACCCGCTCGACCTCGCCGTGGCTGATCACCAGGTGTGAACCGTCCTGCGAGGTACCCACCTTGGTGACCTCGTCCCAGCGGCCGCTGCGGTCGGCCTTCGGGCCGAGCACGCGGTAGCCGTCCTCGTCCAACTGCACGCGCACCACGTTGGTCCGGCTGGCGATCCAGGCCGACACCACCAGCACCAGGGCGGCCGCCAGCAGCACGCCCCCGACCACGGTGACCACCAGCGAGGGCCCGGCGAGTTGACCGACGACCACCCCGGCGGCGCCGACGACGCTCATCACGGCCGCGACCACGAAGGCGCGGATCGCCGGACGGGGGCGGAGCACGTAGTCGGCCACGGGTCTCTCCCTACGTTGGGAACGCTGCACGGATACCACCAGCGGCGAGGGTGGGATTCGAACCCACGGAGGTTGCCCTCGGCCGCTTTCAAGGCGGCTGCACTCGTCCACTATGCGACCTCGCCCGAGCGAGAATCCCCGCTCAGGCCGTCATCCTAGCGGCGGCTGCGCCCCGAGGTCGCTCGTGGCAGGCTGGCGGTCATGAGATCGGTCGTCGTCGAGCAGTCCACCCCCGATGAGGAATCGGGTGACCACACCCGCCCACGGCGTCCCGGGCCCGACCAATTGCGCATCGTCGACCAGGAACGGCCCTCCCCCGGCGACGGCGAGGTGCTGGTGCGCACCGTCGCCTCGGGCGTGAATCGGGCCGACCTGCTGCAGCGCCAGGGCTTGTACCCGCCGCCCCGCGGCATCACCCACGTGATGGGGCTCGAGGCCAGCGGAGTGGTCGAGCAGCTGGGCGCCGGGGTGACCGGGCTCGCGGTCGGTGACGAGGTGGTGGCACTGCTGGCCGGTGGCGGTTACGCCGAGTACTTCGTGGCGCCCGCGGGGCAGGTGGTTCGTCCGCCCGCGGGCCTCGATCTGGTGACCGCCGGCACGCTGATGGAGGTGGCCGCCACGGTCGTCTCGAACGCCGACCACGTGCGGCTGAGCCCCGGGGAGACCTTCCTCGTGCACGGCGGCGCCGGCGGCATCGGGTCGTTCGCGATCCAGTACGCCAAGCAGCTGGGTTGCCGGGTGGCCGCCACCGCCGGCACAGCCGCGAAGCTCGACTACTGCCGCGGCCTGGGCGCCGACATCGTCCTCGACTACCACGACGACTGGGTGGCCGGACTCAAGCGAGCCACCGACGGCCACGGCGCCGACGTGATTCTCGACATCATGGCGGCCAAGTACCTCGAGCAGAATCTCGACGCCCTCGCCCGCGACGGACGATGCGTGACCATCGGCATGCAGGGCGGCACGAAGGGCACCCTCGACTTCTCACGACTGCTGGCCAAGCGGGCCACGCTGACCGCCACGGGCCTGCGGTTCCGTTCGGTCGAGCAGAAGTCCGAGATCTGTCGGCGGGTCGCCGAGGTGGTCTGGCCTCTCTACGAACAGGGGACGATCACCCCCGCCCCGATCGAGCGGTTCTCGTTCGACGAGGTGGCGGCGGCGCATGCGCGCCTGGAGTCGGGCGAGGTCAGCGGCAAGCTGGTGCTGGTGCACTGACAACCCGGTGCACTCAAACCCGGGTGCACTCAAACCCCGCGCAGTCAAACCCGGCGCACCCAAACCCCGGGCCCCGCGAAGGGCTCAGTGCTCGCCCTCGGCCAGCGCCTCGTCCAGCCAGTCGATGACCGGTAGCAACGCTCGCCAGTCGCGGCGCACCTGCGAGACGACATGGGCCGGCAGGCTCGGGTAGTGACGGCCCACGGTCAGCGTCTTGTGGCGCAGCAGGTCGGCGCAGGGGTGCTCGGGGTCGAACCCGCGAGGCACCCGCACCAGCGTCTCGCCGCCCACCTCGAAGGCGCGCGGCAGCTCGTCCAGCCGACGACGCAGGGTGCCACCGTCGCCGGCGACGGCATGCCGAAAGGCCTTCAGGGCCGCGGGTTCGGCGTGGTAGAAGCCGCCGCCGGTCATCAGCCCGTCGGCCGACACCTGCACGTACCAGCCCATCGCCGGCCCGATCGGCACCCACGCCCCCTGGTGCGTCTTGTAGGGCGACTTGTCCTTTGAGAAGCGCACGTCGCGATGCGGACGAAACATCCGCGCCTCGCCGAACTCCTCGGCCAACTCGGCGACCACCTGCTCCATCGGGGCCCGCACATGGGCCTCGTAGTCGTCGCGCCGGCTCGACCAGAACTCCCGGGAGTTGTCGAGTTCGAGGTCGCGGTAGAAGTCGAAGGTGGCCTGCGAGAAGGCCGGCGGCTGATCGGCCTGAGGGGTGTCGCTCACCCCTGGGAGTCTAGGTCGCGGTCCGCGATCGCGACGGCTGGCGACGCGGCGAAATCGGGCGGCCCTACAGTGTGGGCATGCGCAACCCACGCGACATCGAATGCTGGCTCACCGACATGGACGGCGTGCTGGTGCACGAGAACGCCGCCATCCCGGGGGCGGCCGACCTGCTGCAGCAGTGGGTCGACACCTCGCACCGCTTCCTGGTGCTCACCAACAACTCGATCTTCACCCCGCGCGACCTCGCGGCCAGGCTCGAGCGCAGCGGCCTCAGCGTGCCCGAGGAGAACCTGTGGACCTCGGCCTTGGCGACCGCCGACTTCCTCGCCAGCCAGCGCCCCGGCGCCCGCCTGTTCGCCATCGGTGAGGCCGGGCTGACCACGGCCCTGCACAATGCGGGCTTCATCCTGACCGAGATCGACGTCGACTACGTCGTGCTCGGCGAGACCCGCACCTACTCCTTCGAGCAGATCACCACGGCCGTCCGGCTGATCTCGAAGGGGGCCAAGTTCATCTGCACCAACCCCGACGCCACCGGCCCCAGCGCCGAGGGTCTGCTGCCGGCCACGGGTGCGGTCGCGGCCATGATCACGGCCGCCACCAACCGTCGTCCCTACGTGGTCGGCAAGCCCAACCCCATGATGTTCCGGTCGGCGCTGAACAAGATCGAGGCGCACTCCGAGAACACCGGCATGATCGGCGACCGCATGGACACCGACATCATCGCCGGCATGGAGGCCGGGTTGTTCACCGTGCTGGTGTTGACGGGCATCACCACCCGCGAGGATCTCGAGCGTTTCCCCTACCAGCCGAGCCTCGTGCTCGATTCGGTGGACGAGCTGCGCCAGCTGCTCTGAGGGGCAGCCCCATTCGTCGCCCGCCCCGATCGCCCCGCCCTGTTCCTCTGGCCCCGTTCGTTTGTCGCAGGCGCCGGCCCTAGACTCGTCCGGTGAAGTTCGGTGCCTATCGCGAGGTCCTGGCCCTGGCGCAGGTGCGCACCATCATCCTGCTCGGCGTGCTCGGGCGGGTCGGCCAGTTCGGCTTCGGGGTGCTGCTCACCGTGCACCTGGTCGAGACCCTCGGCCGCACCTACTCGTCGGCCGGCATCGTCACCGCGGTCTGGACGATCGGCATCGCCGTCTCGGGGCCCTGGCGTGGGTCGCTGCTCGACCGCATTGGACTGCGCCGCACCATGGTGCCCTCGCTGGTCGTGCTCACGCCGGTGTTCCTGGTGCTGCCGTTCGTCCGCTCGTACTGGTTGCTGCTGGTGCTGGCCGGGCTGATGGGCCTGATCATGTTCCCGACCTTCGCCGTGATCCGGCAGGGAGTGATCGCCGCCACGCCACCCGCGATGCGCCGCACGGCCATCTCGCTCGACTCGACGACCGTCGAGATCTGCTTCATGATCGGCCCGGCGCTGGCGGTCTTCCTGGCGACCACGTTCAGCACCACGTGGGCGCTGTTCGGGTTCGGGCTGATCACGATCGTCGGAGCGCTCGCCCCCGTGATCGCGAACTTCCCGATCGTCAGCCCGGACGAGGCCGCCGCCCCCACCGAGACGGTGCGGGACGGCCGGCGCGGCAGGTTCGCGTGGGCGACGCCGCAGGTGCTGGGCATTCTGGCGGCGAGCGGCGTGGCCGGATTCATTCTGGCCGGCACCGACATCGGCGTGGTGGCGGCCCTGCGCGGGCTCGGCTCCCCCGAGCTGATCGGGCTCACGCTGGCCCTGTGGGGGCTCGGCTCGGCGATCACCGGGCTCGCCTACGGCGGCCTGCACCGACCGATTCCCCTGATCTGGCTCGTGCTCGGGCTGGGGCTCACCACCGGACTGGTGGCGCTCGCCAACGATGTCGTCTCCCTGAATGTGTTCCTGCTGCTGGCCGGCGCCTTCTGCGCGCCCACCCTGGTGGCGGCCCAGGACTCGCTGCAGCGGGTGGTGGCGCCCAGTGAGCGCGGCCAGTTGCTGGGCTGGCAGGGCTCGTTCATGACCGCGGGCAACACCATGGCGCCACCGTTGGTGGGCCTCGCGATGGACCTCCGGGGCTGGCACGCCGGCTTCGTGCTCGCGGGTGGGGTCGGGCTCGTCCTCGGGTTGGCACTGCTGGCACTGCAGACGAGCCGCCGACGCGGTCGAACTGCCCCCCTCGCCGCCTAGCGTGCAAGCGGCGGACGATCGTCCGCGCAATCGCAAAGCACGTGGAGAGGCACTTTCATGAAAAGAATCGCCACCGTGATGTTGGCGTTGTTCGCAGCCTTGCTCATGCTCGGCTCATCCCCCGTCCAGGCCGAGGCCGTGACGTTCAAGAGTTGGCCGGTGCTCAAGTCTGGCGCCACCGGCACGCAGGTCACCAGCCTGCAGTACCTGCTCACCGGTCGCGGCGCCGCGACCACCGCCGACGGCTCGTACGGACCCCTGACCGTGTCGGCCGTCAAGAAGTTCCAGTCCTCGAAGGGACTCACCGCCGACGGGGTCACGGGCCCCAACACGTGGTCAGCCCTCACCACCGTGAATGTCCGCTCGGGCAACACGGGAAGTCTGGTGAAGGCCGTCCAGGTGCAGCTTCGCCGCAACGGTCACTCGGTGGCCGTCGACGGCAGCTTCGGGCCCGCCACCCTGAGCGCGGTGAAGGCCTTCCAGAAGGCCAAGGGCCTCAGCGTCGACGGCGTCGTCGGCCCCAACACGTGGCGGGCCATGATCGCTGGGGTGTCCACCGGCACCACCACGACCCGGGCCGCCGCGGCGCGGGCGATGCTGAATGACACGGGCATCACCCTGCTGCACTTCTGCGGACCGGCCGTCGCCAGCCCCCGCCAGAACATTCTCGACACCGCCAATGGTGGCCAGGCCAGCACCGGTGGCGGTGACGTCGGCTACCGCCGGGTCTGGCTGAACACGTCGATGCTGGTGGCGATGCGCGACTTCGGGGTGGGCCACTCCTACCGGGTGACCGCCATTGCCGGCTGCGACCACTCGTCGACCTCGTGGCACTACACGGGCAACGCGATCGACGTCGACCTGATCGACGGCGTCAAGGTCTCGACCACCACCTCGGGCCGCAACGCCGCCGCCAAGCTGAAGAGCTTCTGCGCGGCTCGCGGTGCCACGCAGATCCTGGGCCCGGGCGACGCCGGACACTCGGGTCACGTGCACTGCGGCTGGAAGTGAGCTGACCTCCGCGCCAGTTGGGGCACGCCCGAGGCCTTCCTGGACATTTTCGACCAGAAAGGCCCTCGTGGCTGCCCCAACTGGCGTGGGCCACCGGTGACCACCTGCCCGGGTCACCCCACCCGCTGGTCACCCCCGCTGGCCACCCATCCCCGAGGCCACGCTCCCGCCCCGTCTCAGCACGGAATACTTATTCTGAGTGCGGAATACTTATGCGATACCCTCGGGGCATGTCCAAGGTTCTGACCTCGCTCCCCGCCGGCCACAAGGTCGGCATCGCCTTCTCGGGTGGCCTCGACACCTCGGTGGCCGTCGCCTGGATGCGCGAGAAGGGTGCCATCCCCTGCACCTACACCGCCCACCTGGGCCAGTACGACGAGCCCGACATCGAGTCGGTGCCCGACCGCGCCGGCCAGTACGGCGCCGAGATCTCGCGGCTGGTCGACTGCCGCGAGGCCCTGGTCGAAGAGGGGCTGAGCGCCCTCGCCTGCGGTGCCTTCCACATTCGCTCGGGTGGCCGCGCCTACTTCAACACCACGCCTCTGGGACGAGCCGTCACCGGCACCCTGCTGGTGCGCGCCATGCACGCCGACGACGTACACATCTGGGGCGACGGATCGACCTTCAAGGGCAACGACATCGAGCGGTTCTACCGTTACGGCCTGCTCGCCAACCCCTCGCTGCGCATCTACAAGCCGTGGCTCGACGAAGACTTCGTGCGCGAGCTCGGTGGTCGCCACGAGATGAGCGCCTGGCTCACCGAGCGCGAGCTGCCCTACCGCGACTCGCAGGAGAAGGCCTACTCGACCGACGCCAACATCTGGGGCGCCACCCACGAGGCGAAGACCCTGGAGCACCTCGACGTCTCGCTCGAGACCGTCGAGCCGATCATGGGCGTCAAGTACTGGGATCCCTCGGTCGCCATCGAGACCGAAGACGTCACCGTGCGCTTCGACCAGGGACGACCCGTGGCCATCAACGGGCAGACCTTCGCCTCGGCCGTCGATCTGGTGATGGAGGCCAACACCATCGGTGGTCGCCACGGCCTGGGCATGTCAGACCAGATCGAGAACCGCATCATCGAGGCCAAGAGCCGCGGCATCTATGAGGCTCCGGGTATGGCCCTGCTGTTCATCACCTACGAGCGCCTGCTCAACGCCATCCACAACGAGGACACCCTCGCCAACTACCACTCGCAGGGGCTGCGGCTGGGTCGTCTGCTCTACGAGGGACGATGGCTCGACCCCCAGTCGCTGATGCTGCGGGAGTCGATCACCCGCTGGGTGGCCTCCGCGGTCACAGGCGAGGTGACGGTGCGGCTGCGCCGCGGCGAGGACTGGACCATCGTCAACACCACCGGCCCCTACCTCAGCTACCACCCCGACCGGCTGTCGATGGAGCGCGTCGAGAACGCCGCCTTCGGCCCGACCGATCGCATCGGCCAGCTGACCATGCGCAACCTCGACATCGCCGACACCCGGGAGAAGCTCGAGCTGTATGCCACCCAGGGCCAGCTCGGTGGGGCGCAGGCCAAGCTCGTGGGCGAGCTCGAGACCGGACAGGCCGGCACCATCCCCACCCTGGGGCTGACCACCACCGACGACGAGGAGTCGCTCGACCGCGCGGCCATCGAGTCGGGCGTCGACTGATCCCTGCTGGCCCGCCGCCACCCCGGCTCAGCCCCTCCGCACCACCCCTCCGCACCACCCCTCCCCCGCCCCCCGGCCCCAGCCGCACCCGCTCTGGCCCACACGCAAACTCGCATCAAACGCTTCCACCCGGAGGAAGTTTCGTGACCGTTGCACCGTTTGATGAGAGTCTGCCCAGTCCGGGGGCGGCGGAGGATGCGGCCAGTTCGGGTGCGCCCAGTTCGGGGGCGACCAGTTCGGGGGTGGAGTGGGCGCGCGCCGAACACGCCGCCGTCGCCACCCGTGCGCTGCTCGCGTTGCGGCCCTACGCGTCACCGGGCCGCGCCCGCTTCGACCTGCCGGGGCCGGCCTCCTCGTCCGGCCGCGACAGCGATGCCCTCGAGGCATTCGCGCGTTCGTTCGCGGGCGCCGCGCACCTGCTCGCGGGCCAACCGGACGATCCGCACGGCTTCGCCGAGTGGTACGCCGCCGGCATCACCGCGGGCGTCGACCCCCACTCACCCGAGCGCTGGCCGACGTTGGACGAACGCGGCCAGGCCCAGGTCGAGGCTGCCGCCCTCGCGGTGGCCCTGCACCAGACGCGGGTTCTCGTCTGGGAGCGACTGTCGCCGCGCACGCAGCAGCAGCTGGTGGCGTGGCTGCAGGCGTCGTCCGGGGTCGCCTACCCGCCCTGCAACTGGGTGCTGTTCCACACCGTCACCCAGGCCTTTCTGGGGTCGGTCGGCGCCGCGAACGACGAGGCCCGCGTCGCCGAGCACCTGGAGTTCATGACCGGGTGCCACGTCGGCGACGGCTGGTACTCCGATGCCCCGCTCGCGCCGCACACCCGCCCGCGCATCGACTGGTACAACTCGTGGGTCATCCACCACCTGTTCTTCTGGCAAACCCGCATGGCCCCGGACGAACCCACCACCGCGCGCCTCTCGGGGCTGTGGCGGCAGCGCCTCGGGGACTGGGCCGAGCGGGCCGTCCGACTCATCGCCGACGACGGTGCCCCACTCTTCCAGGGACGCTCACTCACCTACCGCTTCGGGGTGGTGGCCGGGCTGTGGGACGCCGCGATCGCGGGGGTCGGGCCCCGGCCCGAACTGGTGCGTCGGGCCGCCGGACGCACGGTGGCCCACTTCGTCGATCACGGGGCCTTCGATGACCTCGGGCTGCTGACCCTGGGTTGGCACGGCACCCACGAACGTATGCGTCAGCCCTACTCAGGCCCGGGTTCGCCGTACTGGGCGATGCACGGTTTCGCCGGTCTGGCGCTGCCCGCCGACCATCCGATCTGGACGAGCGAGGCGCCAGACTCGACGCCTGCGCCGGCGCCTGGCCCCGCCCTCGTGCCCATGCCCGTGCCCGCGGCCGGTTGGCTCATCGACGCCCGGGCACCGGGTCTGGTGACCGTGGCCAACCACGGGGTCGACCATGCCTCGGACGAGGGGACGAGCGACCCGCTCTACGACCGGCTCGCCTTTTCGACCGCCACCGCGCCCATTGAGACCGACGACCCCGATGCCCTGAGAGACAACACGGTCATCGTCGAGGACGAGTTCGGCCGCTGGCAGCAGCGCCTGCTGGTCACCGGCGAGATCGAGACCGCCGGCGATGCGGTGGTCGCCCGCAGCACCTGGCGATGCGGTCCCGGGCCGAAGGCCCCGGTGGTCTCCGCGCGCTCCGTGCCGGCGGACGAACCCGGTGCAGAACTGCGCGATATCAGCGTCGACCGGGCCTGCCGACTGACGGTGACCGGATGGCCGGTGGCGACCGGATCCGGGGTGCACGCCAGCATCGAGCCGGTCGATCGGCAGGACGGTGAGCGGGTGCGACAGGTGTTTCGTGACCAGCCACTGGGAGACGAGGTCGTGGTCGAGGGGCTCCGCTTCGAGGTCGCCGCCGATGAGCGGATCACCGTGCGTGTGACCTGCACCCGGGACTGACCCTCGTCCCGGGAGAACCTCAGCCCTCCGGTGAGGTCGTGGCCGGGCTGGGTTCGGGAGCGAGCGGGTCGGGACTGCTGGGATCTGGACTGCTCGACTCCGACGGGCTCGGCTCGGGAGAACTGGGTACC
Organism: Aestuariimicrobium soli; assembly: GCF_051192575.1. Taxonomy (NCBI): domain Bacteria; kingdom Bacillati; phylum Actinomycetota; class Actinomycetes; order Propionibacteriales; family Propionibacteriaceae; genus Aestuariimicrobium; species Aestuariimicrobium soli. The sequence goes on from NZ_JBPJSQ010000006.1 coordinate 360,761, forward strand.
GGAGAACTGGGCGCAGTCTCGGACGAGGCAGGGTCCGAAGGTGTGGGGCTGCTGGAAGGTGTGGCCGAGGGGCTGGGCGTCGGGCTGCTGCTCGGCGTTGGACTGGTGGGCGTCGGGCTGGAGGGCGTCTGACTGGTGGCCGGGTGACTGGGCGTCGGCGAGTGGCTGGGTGAAGGGCTGCGACTCGGCGTCGGGCTGGGTGTCGGACTGGCACTGGGCGTCGAACCGGCACTGGGAGTTGCACTGGCAGTCGAACCGGCACTGGGAGTCGAACTGGGCGACGAGCCCGGAGTCGGACCACTCACCGAGTACTCCAGCGTCGACAGGTCCACGATCACCGCACGACCGTCCAGCCACGGCACGGGATCGGTGAAGTTGCCGTCGGCGATCACCTCGAAGTGCAGGTGTGCACCGGTCGAGTAGCCGGTGGAGCCCACTCGTCCGACACCCTGGTGGGCGACCACCACGTCGCCGGCCCTGACCGCGAGCGACGACAGGTGGTTGTAACTGGTCACGACATGGTGGCCGGCGATGATGCCGTGATCGATGGTCACGCGGATGCCGTAGGCGCCGCCCCAGCCAGCCGTGAGCACCCGACCCGCCGCGGCCGCACCCACGGGCGTGCCGATGGGCACTCCGAAGTCGGTGCCGGTGTGCAGCTTGTAGACCCCCGTGATCGGGTGCACCCGCATGCCGAACGACGAGGTGATCGGGCCCGTGACCGGGCGCGACAGCAGCTTTCCCGTCGCCGAGCTCACGGCGGGGGCGACCACCCTGGGAATCACGGTGGGCGGCGTCAGGTCGACCGGCTGACCGCCCTCGTCGAAGTGCCCCGGGTCGAACAGTCGAGGGTCGGTGGCCGCCGTGAGCGAGGGCACCTGGTCACCCGCTGGTGAGGTGGTCGACGGATCACCGGACGACGCCGGTGCCCCACCGTCGACCTGCGCCTGCACCGCGGGCATGGCCAGCGCGATCACGGTCGGGGTGGTCGCGCTCGGGGACGCGGCGGGGTCGTGCGGTTGGGCGCACGCCAGCGTCGCTGAGCCCACGCACAGCACCACCAGCACGCTCACCCGCTGCAGCCCCCTGGCCACGCCGATCGGCATCGCGCCTCCCCCCGTCAGCTCGACCCGTCCATGACAGCACGCATCCGACCGGATCGGAAGGGGTTGGCCGCAAACAACCACACCCCAGCGACGTCAGCTCGTCCAGGCCCGCCACAGATCGGCGTACTCGCCCTCCAGTGCCATCAGCTCGTCGTGCGAGCCGAGCTCGGCGATCGACCCGTCGATCACCACCGCGATCCGGTCGGCATCGTGGGCCGTGTGCAGCCGGTGGGCGATCGCGACCACGGTTCGTCCGGTCAACAGCACCGACATCGAGCCCTCGAGATGGCGCGCGGTCTGCGGGTCGATCAACGAGGTGGCCTCGTCGAGCACGAGCGTGTGCGGGTCGGCCACCACCAGGCGGGCCAGAGCCACCTGCTGGGCCTGCGCCGGGGTCAGCCGGGCATTGCCCGAACCGACCTTCGTGGCCATGCCCTGCGGCAGACGCTCGACCCAGTCGAGCGCGTCGACGGCCTGCAACGCGGAGCGCACCTCGTCGTCGGTGGCGGTCGTCTCCCGCGCCAGCACGATGTTGTCACGCACCGAACCGACGAACACGTGGTGCTCCTGGGTGACCAGCGCCACCTCGGTGCGCAGCCGGTCGAGCGGCAGCCCCATGATGTCGACGCCTCCGACGGTCACGGCGCCGGTGCGCGGGCCGTTGATGCCCGACAGCAGCCGACCCAGCGTTGACTTGCCCGAGCCCGAGGGGCCCACGATGGCGAGTCGCTCCCCCGGCACCAGGTCGAGATCGACCCCGTGAAGCACGTCGTGACCCTCGCGGTAGGCGAAGCGCAGATCGCGCCCCACCAGGTGCGAATCGGCCGGCTGTTCACCCGAGGCCACCCTGTCCTGCGGCACCTCGGCGATGCCCAACAGGCGGGTGGTCGAGGCCATGCCCACCTGGGCACGGTCGAGGGTCTGCACCAGCACGTCCATGGGTCCGATCAGCTGCTGCAGGTACAGAGCAGCGACCGTCACCTGCCCCAGCGTCACCCAGTCGTTGACGTAACCGACCGCCCCGAGCACCACCACCAGGATCAGCGGACCCTGGAAGGCGTAGTCCATCGTCAGGAACATCAGGTTGCGCAGGCTCATCGTGTACCGCTCGGCCTGCGACGAGACCTCCACGTCGATGTCGGTCTGCCGGGCACGACGCCGCTGCAGCCCCAACGCCTCGACCGTGCGCGCGCCCTCGACCGATTCGGTCAGCGTCGAATTGATGGTCGAGTAGGAGTCACCCTCGGCGATGTAACCGGCCAGCGCGTTCTTGAGGTAACTACGCACCGTGAAGAACAGCACCAGCATGCCGAGCACGGTCGGAATGGTCAGCAACGGCGAGTTGAGGAACAGCGCCACCAGCGTCAGGCCGACCAGGCCGATGGTGGTGACGAACTGGGGCAGCGCCCACTGCGCCGCCGCGGCCATCGCCGAGACGTCGCGGGTCACGCGGGTCACCAGATCGCCGGTACCGGTCGATTCCACTCGCGACAGCGGCAACCGCAGCACAGTGCGGACGACCTCCTCGCGCGCCGACGACAGGAGATCCTGGCCGAACACCGTGGTGATCAGCCGCGTCAGGTAGGTGAGGATGCCCTGCAGCACCACCACTCCGGCCGCAGCCAGACAGATGCCGTTGAGGGACGAGGCCAAGGTCGGGTCACCGCCCACGACCCGGTCGACCACCCGCCCCAGCATGCGGGGCACGATCAGGCCCGCCACCGCGGCGAGCAGCGAGAACACCACCAGGGCAACGATCGTCCGGGTGCGGGTGGCGACCAGTTGGCGCAGGAACGCAAAGACGCGCTCATTGCTGGCGACCGGCAGACCCCGCTCGGGGTTGCGCTGGCGGGCGAGCACGGCCTCGGCCAACTGCCGACGCAGGCGATGGCGGGCACGCCACTTGGCGAGGCGAGTGAGCACCGATCCGCGGTGGTCGGCGTCGAGTTCGGGGGCCACCCGGTCGTCGATCCCGGGATGATCGAGCCAGGTCTCGGCCGAATCGACCAGCGTGGTGATGGCCAACCCCTCGGTGATGACGGAGTTCTGGGTCATGCCGACTCCTCCTCGTCGATGCCCCGCTCGACCACCGCACGGTAGGCCGGCGAGTGCTGCATCAGGTCATGGTGGCTGCCACGCTCGACGCACACCCCGTCGACCATGAACACCACCTCGTCGGCCACGTGCAGGATCAGCGGCGACACGGTGGTCACGATGGTGGTGCGACCGCGCCGGGCCTCGGCCAGACGCTCGGCGATGCGCGCCTCGGTGTGCGCGTCGACGGCCGACGTGGGCTCCACCAGCACCAACACCTCGGGGTCGGCCACCAGGGCCCGCGCGAGCACGAGGCGTTGCCGCTGGCCGCCGGAGAGGCCTCGTCCGCGCTCGTCGATGCGACCCTGCCACCCCCCGGGGACGAGGTCGTAGACGTCCTCGGCCGAGGCGACGCGCAGGGCCGACTCGGCCTGCTGGCGGGTGGCGCGACCCGAGGGATCGACCAGCTGCTGCAGCGTGCCGGCGAAGATCATCGCCGAGGTGTCGCTGACCAGCACCCGACGGCGGAACTCGTCCAGATCGAAGCGCGAGACGTCGATGTCGTCGTAGGTGACCCCCCACGGACGAGAGGCCTGCTCCTCGTCGGCCTTGGCCAGAGCGGCCAGCTCGGCGGCCTTCTCGGCCCGGGCCTGGCGTGCGGCCCGGCCCTTGAGTGACTCGTCGATCTCGTGGCTGACCGGCTCCTCGATGCCCGTCAGGTAGCGGCCGATGCGGTCGGCCAGGGCGGCGGAGTCGTCCGGCACCGACGAGACGACCACCGTGAGTCGACCGGGGTGGGCGAGGAAGGTCGACTGCTCGTCCTTGATGACGGCATCGCGGGGCAGGTCGACGGTGTCGGCGTCGGGGTTCCAGGGGGCCGACTGACCCAGCACCACCACGGTCTTCTTGGCCGCCACCAGGCCCTGCACCCACTTCTGGACGAACTCGTACATGGTGTAGACCGGCCACACCAGGTAGACGGCATACCCGAAGAAGCTGATCAGCTGACCCACCGAGAGGGCGCCGGCGAGCACCTCACGCACGCCCAGCCAGGTGAGCAGCACGAGCAGCAGGCCGCCCAGCAGGGTCGCCAGGGCATCGACCGCCGACTGCCACGCGCCGGCCTCGACCCCGGCCTTGCGCACGTGCTGCGACTGCCGCACGTAGTTGTCGCCGAACGTCTTCTCGCCGCCGATGCCCCGCAGGATGCGCAGGCCCGCCACGATGTCGGTCGCCATGCCCGTGAGTTCGGACGAGCGCGTGCGTTCCTTGGTGCGGGCAGCCTGCAGCGGACGAAGGAAGGGTGCCGCGGCGCCGACCAGCAGGGGCGCGGCGACCAGCACCACCAGCCCGAGCTTCGGCGACTCCCCCAACACCAGCACGGTGACGAAGATGAAGGCCGACAGGGCTCCGATGGCGCGGGTGAGCACCTCCTGGGTGGCGCCGAAGGTGTCGGCGTCGCCGCCGGCCACCGACAACACTTCGCCCGTGGGCGTGCGCCGGGGAAGCACGTGACCCATCGACAGCGCCCGACGGCTGATCAGGCCGATGATGCGGTAGATCGCCACCACCCAACCGGCGACGACGACCGTGTGCCCGAAGACGCCGAAGAAGACGCCGATGGTGACGGCGAGGAACATCCAGCCGGCCCACCCGAGGGCGGCGCGCACGTCACCCTGGCTGATGCCGACGTCGACGGCTCGTCCGAACAACCACGGGGTGACCGCCGACGATCCGAACCAGAGCACCGAGCTGAGCGCCGAGATGGCCATGATCTTCCACTGCTGGCGCAGGAACCACAGCAGGAAGCGCAGGGGCGAGCGCACGTCGGGGCGCTCGTCACCCGTGGGAAGGGGACGAGGGGTGGGGTTGGCTGCGACCGGCGGCAGCCCGTACGCGTGCACACGCGGCGGAAAAGTCTCCATGGCGGGGTTCAGCCTACGGGCATTCCACCGGCCCTCCCACCGGGTTTTCGGGGGCGCACCGCCGCCCCACCCCGACATCCACCCGCCCCCGCGGGACTACCGCCCACCCCACCCCGAGCTGCTGCCCGCACCACCGACAGCCGCCGCCCCACCCCGACTGCCGCCGCCCCACCCCGACTTGGCTTCAGTTGTGGCACTTGGCTTCGCTCCAGAACCGAAGCCACGTGCAGGAACTGAAGCCAGGTCGCGGTGGGGAGACGTGGGCGCGGGCTTGGCTGCCGTGGCGAGGGTTTGGGCGCGGCTTCGAGGTGGACGCGAGGGCCCTCCAGACCCACTACGACGATGCGTCGTAGCGGCACACGGGCGGCGGACGATGCAGATCCCGGCGCCGCCGTTCAGAAGAAATTCACCCTCGGGAATGGTTCGCGCCAATGCATGGCCACTCGTCCGCGCATTCCTTCACACGTCGACAATTGAGCACTGAATCAAACTAGGTACCCATACTCAGACCACTTCGTCGCCTACTCAAATGGGGATGGGCAGGCGCGCGCAGGAAAGTTGAGTCACCTTCGTCACTCCTAGCCGTGGCCGGGTCGGGCGGGTTCTGGAAAGGTTGAGTCCGGGCCGAATCCGGGGGAACCAGCACCAAGGCCACCTCGTCAGACGGAGCGTTGTCAGCCCACGAACGTCGACCGGGAACCAGCCGGGGGGATCCCCCACCGGGGCCTGCTCAGGGAAGAAAGTTGGACCACACATGTTGAGCACGACCACTCTCACGGCCACCGCCTGCGCCACCCGTACCGATCTCTTCCAGCACCCATTGCTGGAAGATCCGGGCACCTGCCAGGGCGTGGAGGGTCGCCAGCAGCAGCAGGAGCTGCAGCGGGCCGCCGAGGACCTGTGCCGACAGTGCCCCCTGATGACCTCGTGCCTCTACTCCGCCGTGGTCGAGCACGACGTGGCCGGCTACGTCGCCGGCACCACCCCTCGCCAGCGCGCCGAGATCCGCAGCCGCCTCGGGGTGAAGGTCAAGCCCGAAGACCTCGACACGCTCGCGGGTGTGACCACCCCCAACCGTCAGATCGACCACGACGAGGTCATTCGGTTGCGCAATGCCAACCCCTACGAGTCGCTCGACTCCATCGCGCGTCGCCTCGGCTGCTCGCTGTCGACCGTCAAGCGACACCTGCGCAAGGCCCGCACCGAGGATGCCCCCGTCGAGAACCCCGGGCTGCACGCAGTCGCCCCGTCGGTTGAGCAGGTGATGCACGCCTACAAGGTCGTGACCACCCGCACCACCGAGCGCAAGACCGACCGCCGGGCCGCCTGACCCGATCCCGGTCAGCGCCAGCCAACCCCGGCCGATTCCCCCGACGAGTGCCTCCCCGCCCACCCGGCGGGGAGGCACTCGTCCGTCGGGCAGTTGTGGGGTTCCCACAAAATCAATCTCCGATGTCCTGAGCGTGCATCCCACCTTCGGGCACGGGTTGGTCGTAGCGTCGGGTTGACCCTTTTCGCCCACCCACAGGACGTCGACATGGCCTCGCTCCCTTCGCCCAGCACCGCGTTCCCGATCGCGCAGAAGGTCAGGCGCATCGCCGTCGTGAACCGGGGCGAGGCAGCCGTCCGACTGATCCGCGCGGTGCGCGACCTCAACGCCGAGCACCCCGGCGGCGATCAGATCCAGGTGATCGCCCTGCACACCGACGGCGAGTCGGGTGCCATGTTCGTGCGCGAGAGCGACCTCGCCTACAACCTTGGTCCTGCCTCGGAGCGGCCCTACCTCAACCACGCGCTGCTCGAGAAGGCGCTGCTCGCCACCGCCGCCGACGCCGTCTGGGTCGGTTGGGGGTTCGTCGCCGAAGACCCGGCCTTCGCCGAGGTCTGCGAGCGCCTGGGCATCACCTTCATCGGCCCCCGCGCCGAGGCCATGCGCCAGCTGGGCGACAAGATCGGGTCGAAGCTGATCGCCGAAGAGGTGGGCGTGCCCGTCGCTCCCTGGAGCCGCGGAGAGGTCGCCAGTCTCGACGAGGCCCTCGAGGTGGCCGGTCGCATCGGCTACCCGCTGATGCTGAAGGCCACCGCCGGCGGTGGCGGTCGCGGCATCCAGAAGGTCACCAGCGACGCCGACCTGACCGACGTCTTCGACCGCGTGCGCGGCGAGGCCGAGCGTGCCTTCGGGTCGGGCGTCGTCTTCCTGGAGAGCCTGGTCACCGGCGCCCGCCACGTCGAGGTGCAGGTGATCAGCGACGGCGAGACCGCGTGGGCCCTCGGCGTGCGCGACTGCACGGTGCAGCGCCGCAACCAGAAGATCATCGAGGAGTCGTCGTCGCCGCTGCTCAGCCCCGAGCGGGTCGCCGACGTCAAGGCCAGCGCCGAACGCCTGGCCGTGCGCGTCGGCTACAAGGGCGCCTGCACCGTCGAGTTCCTCTACCAACCGGACGAGGACCAGTTCGCCTTCCTCGAGGTCAACACCCGTCTGCAGGTGGAGCACCCGATCACCGAGGTGACCACGCGCACCGACCTGGTGAAGCTGCAGATCCATGTCGCCAACGGCGGCCGCCTCGAGGGCGATCGTCCCGCCGAGATCGGGCACGCCATCGAGGCCCGCCTCAACGCCGAGGACCCCGATCGCGACTTCGCGCCCGCCCCCGGACGCATCCAGTACCTGTCGCTCCCCCAGGGCCCCGGCGTCCGCGTCGACTCCGGGGTCGAAGAGGGCGACACCATTCCCGCCGACTTCGACTCGATGATCGCCAAGATCATCGTCTTCGGCGCCACCCGTGACGAGGCGCTGGCCCGCCTGCGCCGCGCGATGGCCGACACCTCCGTGGTGATCGACGGCGGCACCACCAACAAGAGTTTCGTGCTCGACCTGCTGCGCCAGCCCGAGGTGATCGACGGCTCCGGTGCCGAGGGCTGGGCCGACACCGGCTGGATCGACCGCGTGCGCGCCGAGGGCGGGCTGCAGCAGAACGCGCACTCGGGTGCCGCCCTGGTGGTGGCCACCATCGAGGCCTACCTCGCCGCCGAAGAGATCGAGCGCGCCCGCTTCCTCGACACCGCGCGCCGTGGTCGTCCGCTCGCCAACCACGACCTCGAACGTCCCATCGAACTGAAGCTGCGCGGCGTCACCCACGTGGTGCGGGCCCTGCGGGTGGGTCGCCACGAGTTCCAGGTGACCATCGGCACGGGCGCCGACGCCACCCGGGTGCTGGCCCGTTTCGACCGGTTGGACGAGTTCAACGCCCGCCTGGGACTGGGCGACGTCGTCCATCGCGTGCTGCTGGGTTCGCCCGGCCCCACCCAGATGATCGAGATCGACGGTCAGGCGCACCGCGTCAGCCGCGACGAGGGCGGGGTGCTGCGCTCGCAGGCGCCCGCGTTGGTGGTCGCCACCCCCGTCGCCGAGGGTGACGTCGTCAACGCCGGCGACCGGGTGCTGGTGCTCGAGTCGATGAAGATGGAGACGATCATCGCCGCGCCGTTCGCGGCACGGGTGCGCGAGGTGCTCGTTCGCGCTGGCACCCAGGTCGAGACCGGCGCACCGCTGGCCCGGCTCGAACCCCTGCAGGACCAGCCCGAGGCCGAGGAGGAAGCGACCGTCGACCTCGACCTGCCGGCCGCGGCCACCAGCGCCAACCAGGAGCAGGTGCTCGAGGCCCTGCGCAGCGTCGTGCTCGGCTACGACTCCGACCCCGACGCCCCCCACGAACTGCTGCAGTCGCACCTCGCCAGCCGCACGGAGGACTCCGAGACGCTCGCGCGCGAGGGAGCCCTGCTGGCGGTCTTCGCCGACGTCGCCGAACTGCACCGCAACAAGCCCGGGGCTGCGCCCGAGGAGGAGAACTTCTCCGACGCCCGCGTGCACACCTCGCGCGAGTTCTTCCAGCGCTACCTGCGCAGCCTCGACGTGGAGCGCGAGAAGCTCCCCGGCACGTTCGCCACCCGCCTGTCGACGGTGCTCGCCCACTACGGGGTGACCGATCTCGAGCAGAGCGAGGCGCTCACCGAGGCCGTGTTCCGCCTGTTCCTGGTGCAGCAGCGCTGGGCGCCGTCGTTGGCGGTGGCCACCGGAATCCTGCGCGCCTGGAGCCGGCAGTCGCAGCCGCTGGGCATCACCCGCGCCGACCTCGATCGGCTCATCCTCGCCACCCAGGTGCGCTTCCCCGCGATCGGCGACCTGGCCCGGTCGATCAGGTTCCGCTGGTTCGACAAGCCGATGCTCGACGCCGAGCAGTCGGCGGCCCTCGCCCAGGTGCCCGAACTGCTGGGTCACCTCGACGAGTTGCCCGACGGCCCCGCCCGTCGTGCCGTGGCGGACGAACTGGTGGCCGCCCCCGATCGCCTCGTCGGGTTCCTGACCACCGATGCCACCCGCCGGGTCTCGGCGGAGCAGCCGCTGCTGGGCATCCTCGCGATGCGCCACTACAACGGCATGGAGCTCAGCGACCTCACCGAGAAGGTGGTGAACGAGCACGCCGTCGCCACGGCCCGCTTCGTGGCCGACGGCCAGCCGGTCTGGTTGGTCTCGATGGTGGCCACCCTCGAGGAGCTCGCCCCCAGCGGTGAACTGGTCGACCTGCTCACCGCCGAGGTGGATGCCTGCCCCGAGGGCCACACGACGGTGGTCGACCTGTACCTGACCTGCGAGAACGGTGACGGCGGCGATCCGTTGGTCGAGAAGCTGAGCTCGCTGCTGGCCTCGATGCCGCTGATGGCCAGGCTGCACCGCATCGCCATCGCCGTGCTGCCGATCCACCACGGTCAGGTCGGCTCGTACACGTTCCGCCTCGGCGAGTCCGGCGAGGTCGAGGAGGTGCGTCTCGAACGCGGCGTGCACCCCATGGTCGCGCGCCGGTTGAACCTGTGGCGACTGTCGAACTTCGAGCTCACCCGCGTCGAGACCCCCAGCAACCTCGTGCTGCTCGACGCCGTCGCCAAGTCGAACCCCGCGGACGAACGCCTGATCTGCCTCACCCAGGTGCGCCGACTCACCCTGATGCGCGACGACTCCGGCCAGATCACGGCCCTGCCCCACCTGGAGCGCGCCCTCATCAGCGCGGTCGACGCGATTCGCCGCGCCCGCGCCGAGCGCGCCCCGAAGGCCCTCGACCACAACCACGTCTGGATCCACGTGTGGGGTGAGTTCGACGTCGACCTGCGCAACCTCGGCCGCATCGAACAGCAGTTGGCGCCGCTGACCGCCGATGCCGGCATCACCGAGGTGCGCATCCAGTCGCTGGTGACCCGCCCCGGCTCGAGCAAGCCGGTGCCCACGGTCGTCCGGTTCTCCCACCAGCCGGGCTTCGGCGTGCGCTTCCAGATCGAGGACCCGGCCACCGAACCCCTGGCCGAGATCAGCCACTACGACGAACTGGTGCTGCGCGCCCGTCGCCGCGGGCTGGTCTACCCCTACGAACTGTTCGGGCTGGTCTCGAGCTCTCGCGGTTCGGCCGTCGAACTCGATCTGGACGAGGCCGGGCGCCTCGTCCCCGCGAACCGTGAACCGGGCCGCAACAAGGCCGGGATCATCGTCGCCGACGTGTCGACCCCGACCCCCGTGCACCCGCAGGGGGTGCGCCGCATCGTCATCTTCGGTGACCCGCTGAAGTCGCTGGGTTCGATCGGGCGAGCCGAGGCCGACCGCATCGTGGCCGCGCTCGACCTCGCCGAGGCGGAGCGGGTGCCCGTCGACTGGTTCACGCTGTCGTCGGGTGCACGCATCTCGATGGACTCCGGCACCGAGAACATGGATGCCGTCGCCCACGCGCTCAAGCGGATCGTGGAGTTCACCCAGGACGGTGGCGAGATCAACGTCGTCGTGGCCGGCATCAACGTCGGCGCTCAGCCGTACTGGAACGCCGAGGCGACCATGCTGATGCACACCAAGGGCATCCTGGTGATGACCCCCGACTCGGCGATGGTGCTGACCGGCAAGCAGTCGCTCGACTTCTCGGGGGGCGTCTCGGCCGAGGACAACTTCGGCCTCGGCGGCTACGACCGCATCATGGGTCCGAACGGCGAGGCGCAGTACTGGGCTCCTGACCTGGCGGCCGCCCAGGCGGTGCTGATGCGTCACCACGAGCACGCCTATGTGGCCCCCGGTGAGGCCGGGCCTCGTCCGTTGCACACGCACGACCGGGACGACCGCGACATGTCGACCACGCCGCACGTGCTCGAGGGCTCGGACTTCGCGACGGTCGGCGAGATCTTCTCGGTGGAGAAGAACGCCGAGCGCAAGAAGCCGTTCGACATCCGCACGGTGATGCGCGCGCTGGCCGATGCCGACCACGAGCCGCTCGAACGGTGGGCCGGCATGGCCGATGCCGAGACCTCGGTGGTGCACGACACGACGCTGGGTGGCATGCCGATCCAGCTCATCGGTATCGAGTCGAAGGCGGTGGCCCGCGCCGGGTTCCTGCCCGCCGACGGCCCCGACCAGTTCACCGCCGGAACGCTGTTCCCGCGGTCGTCGAAGAAGACCGCGCGGGCCATCAACGCGGCCTCGGGGAATCGTCCGCTGGTGGTGTTGGCGAACCTGTCGGGCTTCGACGGGTCGCCCGAGAGCCTGCGGCACCTGCAGTTGGAGTACGGCGCCGAGATCGGCCGGGCCATGGTCAACTTCCGGGGCCCGATCGTGTTCGTGGTGATCTCGCGCTACCACGGCGGCGCGTTCGTGGTGTTCTCGAAGGCACTCAACCCGCAGATCACCGTGCTGGCACTCGAGGGCTCGTACGCCTCGGTGATCGGTGGGGCCCCGGCCGCTGCCGTGGTCTTCTCGCGGGACGTCGCCAAGCGGGTCGAGGAGGACACCCGGGTCATCGACCTGCGCGGTCGGGTCGAGTCCGCCCGCGACGAGCAGCGTTCGCTGCTGCAGGCCGAGCTGGAGGATCTGCGTCAGCAGGTGCGAGCCGAGATGATCTCGACCGTGGCCCAGGAGTTCGACGGGGTGCACTCGATCGAGCGCGCCGTCGAGGTCGGGTCCGTCGACGAGATCGTCTCGGTGGCCAGGCTTCGTCCGCGCATCATCGAGATCCTGCGCGCGGCGCGGGAGTCCAACGCCTGACCGATCCAGAACGGCGTCACCCAAAGTTCAGGCGCTCCCCACGCGGCGGTCACGCCCTCGCGCGCGCCCAACTGGCAGGCTGGAGGCATGACCTGGCGCCCCCAACTCGTCGCCCTCGACATCGACGGAACCCTGCTCGACCACGACGGCGGCATGCCTGATTCGGTGCATCGGGCGGTGAGGTCGGTCGTCGAGGCGGGGGTTCCCGTGGTGCTGGCCACTGGACGAGGCTGGTTCTCGACCCGCCCCATCGCCGAACACCTCGGCCTTCCCCAGGGGCACCAGATCTGCTCCAACGGCGCGGTGATCGTGCACTACCCGCCGTTCGAGCTGAAGGTGGTGCAGACCTTCGACCCCGGGCCCGTGATCCGCCGCGTGCACGAGTTGGCGCCGAACGCCGCCATCGCCGTCGAGATCATCGGCACCGGCTACCGGCTCAACAAGCCCTTTCCCGACGGCGACCTGCAGGGCGACATCGTCATCGAGACCGTCGAACAGCTGGCCGCCGAACCCGCCAGTCGCGTGGTGATTCGCGACCCCGAGGCCGACATCACCGAGTTCGAGGAACTCGCGCAGCACGTCGGCATGCACGGCGTCAGCTACGCGATCGGCTGGTCGACCTGGCTCGACATCGCACCCGAGGGCGTCAACAAGGCCTCCGCCCTGGCGACGGTGGCCTCCGAACTGGGCGTGCAGCAGGCCGACGTGCTGGCGCTCGGCGACGGTTTCAACGACGTCGAGATGCTGACCTGGGCCGGGCGCGGCGTCGCGATGGGCAACGCGCATGACGGGGTGAAGGCCGTGGCCGACCACACCACGGGCCACTTCGACGACGACGGCACCGCCGAAGAACTGGCCCGCTGGTTCTGACCCTGGTGGGGACTCAGCTTGCAGGGGTCAGGAACTCGGCCCCACCGAAGTAGGGACGAAGCGCCTGCGGCAGCCGCACCGAACCGTCGGCCTGCTGGTGGTTCTCGAGGATCATGATGATCGGACGAGCCATCGAGCACAGGGTGCCGTTGAGCGTGGCAACGGGCGCGACCCCCTCGTCACCGCGCGCGCGGATGTTGAGTCGGCGCGCCTGGAAGTCGGTGCAGTTCGAGGCCGAGGTGATCTCGCGGTAGCGGTTCTGGCTCGGCACCCAGCCGTAGCAGTCGAACTTGCGCGCCGCCGACAGGCCGAGGTCGCCGGCGGCCACGTCGAGCACCTGGTAGGGAATCTCGAGCAGCTCGATGAACTCCTTCTCGAAGCCCAGCAGCTTCTGGTGCCACTCCTCGGCGTCGGCGGGGTCGCAGTGCACGAACATCTCGACCTTGTCGAACCAGTGCACCCGGAAGATGCCGCGGGTGTCCTTGCCGTAGGAGCCGGCCTCGCGCCGGTAGCAGGGGCTGAACGCCACGTACTGCCGGGGCAGGGTGCCGGCCTCGAGGATCTCGTCGGAGTGGTAGGCCGCCAACGCCACCTCGGAGGTGCCGACCAGGTACAGGTCGTCGGCCTCGAGGCGGTAGACGTCCTGAGCGGCCTGGCCGAGGAAGCCGGTGCCCTCCATCGCCTCGGGCTTGACCAGCGCCGGCGGGATCATCGGGGTGAAGCCCCACTCGGCAGCCTTCAGCATGGCGAGGTTGAGCAACGCCAGCTCGAGCTGGGCACCCACGCCGGTGAGGAAGTAGAACCGACTTCCGGACACCTTGGCGCCGCGCTCCATGTCGATGGCCTTCAGCTTCTCACCCAGCACGAGGTGGTCGACCGGATCGAAACCCTCGGCCGCGAAGTCGCGCGGGGTGCCGACGGTCTCGAGCAGCACGCCGTCGTCCTCGCCGCCGGCGGGAACCCCGTCGATGACCAGGTTGCCGATCTGGCGCAGCAGCTCGTCGTAGCGGGTTCCGGCCGCATCGGCCTCGGCCTGCGCCGCCTTCACCCGGGCCGCCAGGTCCTTGGTGCGGGCGAGCAGGGCAGCCTTCTCGTCCCCGGACGCCTGGGCGACCTGCTTGCCGAGGTCCTTCTGCTCGGCCCGCAACGACTCGAACGCGACGATGCCGGAGCGTCGGGCCTCGTCGGCCGCGATCAGTTCGTCGACGATCTCGACCGACTCCCCGCGCGCGGTCTGGGAGCGACGGATGCGGTCGGGGTCGGTGCGCAGCAGCTTCGGGTCGATCATGGGGTCAGCCTATCGGCAGCCCTCGTCCGTGGTCGCGCGCGATTCCCGCCCTCACTCGGGCATGCTCGGGAACCGATGCACCTCCTGCGGCCAGTCCAGGGCGACGGCCACCTTGCCCGCCCAGTGCCGCGCGGCCTCGTCGTCGGGCACCGCGATCACGGTGAATCCACCCAGATGCTCCTTGGTCTCGGTGAAGGGTCCGTCGGTGAACACCGGACGATCCCCGTCGGCGGTCACCGAGAACAGCGCCGTCGTGGCGTCAATGCCGCCATCGGCGAAGACGAAGACACCCGCCTCCTTCATCTCCTCGAGCACCGCCAGGGAACGGTCGCGCTTGTCGATCAGCTGCTCGTGGGTGTGCTCGGGCACCCACTCGTCGTTGAAGGCGATCAGGTACTGGGGCATGGCTGGTTCCTCTCGATCGGGTGACGGCGACTGCGCGTCACACCTCATCCACGAACGGGACTCTCCCCATTCGACACGTTCGCCCACCTCCGCGCAGCCTGTCGCCCGATTCAGCGTCGCCCGATTCAGCGCCACAACCCGCACGCGGGCTGCGTGCACCCCCTCAACAAGGCCTCGCGTCGAGCCCGCGTGCGGGTTGTGGCGGCGGCTAGGCTGCCGCGCATGAGAGGCCGCACACCGTTCGCCGCGTGGGTGACCCTGGCATTCGCGGCCGCGTTCGCCCTCTGCAGCTGGCTGACCCTCGGCACCGGCGCGCTGTCGCCCCTCGACCACGCTCACCCGACCGTGCGCCCGGGCACGTGGTGGGCCGAGGCGGCCACCGCGATCGCCTTCGTCACCCAACCGATCTTCGTGATGCCCGCGCTCGCGCTCGCCGTCGGCGGTTGGGCCGTGCGCGCCAACCTGCGCCGGCTCGCCTCGGCCGTCGTCGCCGCCGTGGTCGTGGGCTGGGCAGCCGAACAGGTCGCCAAACGCGTCTTCCACCGGGAGCGCCCCGCCCACGACTTCGGCGACCTGTCCACGGCCCACGGTTTCTCGTACCCCTCGGGCCATGTCGTGGCCTTCACGGTCGCCGCCATCCTGGTCTCGGTCGCCGTGGCCGTCAGCCGACGTCGGCGCCGCCAGCAACTGGTGGTGAGGCTGCTGGCCGTGCTCGTGGTGCTGGCCGTCGCCCTGAACCGGTGGCTGCTCGGGGTGCACCACACCACCGACCTGATCGGCGGGGTGCTCCTCGGCGGCCTGGTCACCGCCGCCTCACTGTGGGCGTGCGGGGTGCACGTCGACCCCCGCTGGGCGCTGCTGTTGCCCTCGTCCGCCCCCACCGTCGACACCCGCCGACGCTGCGCCGTCGTCGTCAACCCCACCAAGGTGATCGATCTGGCCACCTTCCGCCGGGTGCTGACCAGGGAGCTCACGGTGCGCGGCTGGGCCGACCCGCTGTGGTTCGAGACCACCGTGGACGACCCGGGTCACCGCATGACCCGTGACGCCCTCGCGGCCGGCGCAGACCTGGTGCTGGCCGCCGGCGGGGACGGCACCGTGCGCGTCGTCGCCTCGGAGCTCGCCCATTCCGACGTGCCCCTGGGACTCATCCCGTCGGGCACCGCCAACCTGCTCGCCCGCAACCTGCGCGTGCCCGCCGACCTCGACGCCGCCCTCGCCCTGGCCCTCGACGGCAAGGCCTCCCCCATCGACCTGGTGCGGGTCACCGTCGAGGGACGAGCCGACGCCTCGACCCACGTCGCCGTGATGGGCGGACTCGGTATCGACGGGCTGGTGATGGCCTCGACCGACCCGCGCCTCAAGAAGACGGTGAAGTCGGTGGCGTACGGCGTGGCCATCGCCCAGAACATCGCCACCCCTCCCACGGAGGCCACCATCACCCTCGACGGCCACGTCATTCACGAGGGCCCGGCCACGCTGATGCTGGTGGGCAACGTCGGCGAGGTGCAGGCCGGTCTGGCCCTGTTCCCCGATGCGGACGCCGGCGACGGCCTGCTCGACGTGCTGGTGACCGCTCCCCGCAACCTGGGCGAGTGGTTCGCCTACGGTGTCGGGGTGCTGCTGCGCCGCAAGCACAAGGTGGTCATGAAGCAGGGCCGGCACCTGCACATCGAGGTGGCCCAGCCCCTGCCCTACGAGCTCGACGGCGACACCGTCGACGACGTGACCAGCTTCGACGCCCGGGTCGAACCCGGGTGCCTGCTCGTCGTCCGCCCCTGAGGAAGCCAGCCCCGACTCGTCCAGCCCCGACCCGTCCAGCCCCGACCCGTCAGCCGTCCAGTGACGCCACCCACGCGCGGGCGGCGGCGTGCTCCTCGTCCGACGTTCCCCGGGCGAGCGAGGGCTGCGCGCGATCGGCGCGCGGGTAGGAGCCGAGGAAGACCACGTCCTTGCAGACCCGCCTGAGTCCCCGCAGGGCCTCGTTCATGCGAGCATCACGCAGGTGGCCGTCGGCGTCGATCGAGAAGCAGTACGAGCCCAGCGTCGTCTTGGTGGGGCGCGACTCGATGCGCGACAGGTTGATCCCCCGGGTGGCGAACTGTTCGAGGATCTCCAGCAGCGCACCGGGGTGGTCCTCGTGCATGTAGGCGACCAGCGTCGTCTTGTCGGCGCCGGTGCGCTCGGGCACGGCGCCCGCCCGCGCGACCAGCACGAAGCGGGTGACGGCGGCCTCGTTGTCGGCGATCTCGTCGGCGGCCAGCTCGAGCCCGTACATGTCGCCGGCCACGCGGGCCGACACGGCAGCGTCAAACTTCGAGGCGGGGTCCGAAACCTCCTGCGCGGCCCCGGCGGTCGACCCGCCCTCGGTGACGGTCGCCTCCGGCAGGTTCGTCCGCAACCAGTCGCGGCACTGCGCGGCGGCGTGCGGGTGGGTGAGCACCCGCCGCACCGCCGACAGCGGGGTGCCGGGCCGCACGAACAGCCCGAACTGCACCGGCAGCAGCACCTCGCGGACGATCCGCAGCGGCTGGTCCGCCCCGCGACTCAGCGCCGTCAGCGTGTCGAGGGTGGCCGACACCCCACCCTCGACGGAGTTCTCGATCGGCACCAACGCCGCCGAGAGCTCACCGGAGGCGACCGCGTCGAGGGCCGCGCCCACCGTCGGCAGCGGCGTCCCGTCGCCCTCCCCGAGCGACAGCAGAGCCTGATGGGTGAAGGTTCCGGCCGGGCCGAAGTATCCGAGCATGTGCGTCACTGTAGGCCGCCCGACGATCGCAGGCGGTGGCCATCTCGCCCGGTCATGCCGCCGCCGACCGCCCGTCGGTCACTTCTCGATCAGCCGCACCGAGGCCACGGCGGCGTCGAACTCGGGCGAGAGTTCGCCCTGCACGGAGCCGCCGATCACCATCGCCACCACGAACCACTCGTTGGCGCTGTTCTGGAAGAAGACCGCGTCGAGCACCAGCGGGGCGTCGTTGACGGCCGAGACGAAGTCGATGGTGACGCGCCAGGCCGCCAGCCCCTCGCCGAGCCCCGGGTGGGCCGCCGAGTGGCGCAGCTTCGCGCCGACCGGGCGGTTCTGGTCGCCGCCGAAGGTGCGCTGCACGAGCGCCTGCATCGTCGCCGGCGCCGTCTGACCGATCGTCTCGGGAATCAGCGACTGCTCGGGCACGCCCACGAAGAACTGCCCGTTCGAGCCCTGCGGGTTGACCTTCGAGGCATGCACGGTCGACAGGTACGGGTCGAAGAACGGCGACAGGTCGGACGACTTGCCCTCGTTGCGGAAGGTCCACCCGGACGACGCCGGCGCCTGCACGGTGAAGCGGTCCATCAGCGTGATCCGCCCATCGGGCGCCGAGTACAGGTCGTTGTAGCCGTCCGCCGGGGTGCGGGTGGCGGCAGGTGAGACCGGACGCGGCCACGCCACATCGGGGCGGGCGTCGGCCCGCCGCTGGTTGGTGACCACGCCGATGCCGGCCATCACGGCCATCACGACGGCGATCACGGCGAGCCCGATCCAGACTGCCCGCATCACGCGGTCGCGCCGCGTGGGCACCGGCGTGACGGCCTCCCCGCCCGGCGGCGGGAACGCCTCGTCGCGGGTGGCCGAGAGCCACTGCGTCCACTGGCTGCCGTTCCACCAGCGGTAGCGGGCCGAGACATCGGGGTCGGGGTACCACCCCGCTCGCAGTCGCGTGCCCTCATCAGCCATGGCGCACACGATAGCCGCGCCCGATGTCACCGACGCCCCTGTCAGCCAGACCCTGCCACCGACGACCCTGCCACCGACGGCCACTAGCCTGAGGGGGTGACCACCACCCGCTCCCCCTGGCTCGCCCGCGCGGCCGTGACCGGCGTCGTGGTCTCGATCCTGTCGCTGCAGGCCCCCGCTGCGGCGCACGCCGAGGGCGAGCCGCTGGACGCGAAGCTCTGCCGGGCGAGCGCGCCCACGCCAGCCGCCGGTATTCCCACCATGTGGCACCTCGAGCGGCTGCACATGCAGCAGGCCTGGCAGCTCACCGACCCCCAGGGCCGTGCGCTCGACGGTCAGGGGGTGACCATCGCGGTGATCGACACCGGGGTGTCGAACCTCAACTCGGCCCTGCTCGACCCGCAGACGATCACCACCCTGAACTTCGTGCCCCTGGAGGACGACGAGAAGCTCGCTCCCCGCGGCGTCGGCGACACTGATCAGGGCATCAACTGCGGCCACGGAACGGGCGTGACGGCGGTCATCGTCGGTCAGCCCAACCTGGACCCCCGCACCAGTTACTCGGGCATCGCCCCCGGGGCCAGGGTGCTGGCCATGCGGGCCTTGAAGGCCGAGCCGACCAAGCAGGGCGGAACCCAGAAGGAAGACCCGACGTACACGATCCGGGCCATCGACGAAGCCGTGAAGCGCAAGGTCGATGTCATCAACATCTCGCAGGCCATGAGCTACGGCACCCCGGAGTATGCGGCCGCCGTCAAGCGAGCCATCGACGCGGGCACCGTGGTGGTCGCCGCAGCCGGCAACAAGGACCAGAGCATCGATGGTGCCGCCTACCCCGCCAGCTACCCCGGCGTGATCTCGGTCGGCCTGTCGAACCCTCAGGACATCGCCCCGAAGGAGCTGGCCCACGCCGACTCCCGCAATCAGGTCACCGTGGCCGCGCCCGGAGTGGGCGTGCTCACCCTGCGCCCGAATCGTCCGCCGGCCGCCGGCAAGACCAGCGTCGCCGACCTGTTGGCCAATCAGGCCTACGTCAGCGAGACGGGGACGAGCTTCGCCACCCCGATCGTGTCGGGCCTGGTCGCCCTCATGCTGCAGCGTGAACCCGACCTGACGCCCGCCCAGATCAGGCAGCGACTCGTCGAGACCGCCGATCCTCCCGTGGGCTCGGTGCCCGACAAGAGCCTCGGCCATGGCGTGGTCAACCCGATGCGGGCCCTGACGGGTCCGGCCGTCTCGTCGAGCGGGCACCCCTCGTCCGAGACCAGCCTCGAGCCGGTCACGCCCCGCCACCCGGCCGAGGTCGACCGTCGTCCGATGTGGTACGCGCTGGCGGCCGCGGGCGCCGCCCTCGCGCTGGCCGGGGCGGGCCTGCTGATCAAGCTCGTGGTGCCGCCCGCCGACCGGCGCGGCTACCGCGCCGCCAGGCCCGACCGCTCGCGCTGACCAGCCTCTGGCCGGCCCACCCTCTGGCCAGCCAACCTTCGTGCCAGCCAACCCTGGGGGTCTCAGCCCTGCTGGTCGCGCTCGTGGTCGAGGTTGGCCATCTGGATCATCACCTTGCCCGCCCGGTTGACGAGCGTGCCCCGACCCGGCGGCAGGGGCGAAGGCTTGATGTCGCCGAAGAGGGCGCCCTCGTCCTTGGTTCCGCTCATGATCAGCGCCGGCATCTGGGCGTCCTTCATGCGCGCGACGATCTGGTCGGAGAAGACCGTGCGCCCGGCACCACCCATCGATCGGACGATGATCAGGTGCAACCCGATGTCGAGGGCCTGGTTCACCAGGTCGGCGAACGGCGCCAGTGGGTTGCCCATCGACGTGGCCACCAGGTCGTAGTCGTCCACCACGATGAACAGGTCGGCGCCGGTCCACCACGACCGGTCGCGCAGCTGCTGCTGGGTCACGTCGGGCCCTGGCAGGCGGGCACGCACGGCGTCGGCCGAATTCTTCAGCAGGTCACCGGCGGCGCCGGCCGAGGGGGCGTACCCGATCAGGTGCTCGGTCTCGATGTAGCCCAGCTGCGAGCGCCGGTAGTCGATCAGCACGATCTTGGCTTCCTTGGGCGTGTACCGCTCCGTGATGCCCTTGAGGATCAGCTTCACCAGGTTCGACTTGCCGCTCTCGGGGGCACCGAACGCCACCAGGTGCGGTTCGACGTTCGGGTCGAAGTACACCGGCGACAACTCCAGCTCGTCGATCGCGTAGGGAATCCGTCGGTCGACACCGTCGTTCGTGACGGCCGGCAGGGCCTGGCGCGGCAGGCTGAGCGGCAGCATGCGCACCTCGGCGGCACGCGGGCCGTCCCAGGCGCGGTTCACGCGCTCGATGAAGTCGCGCTGGCCGCGCTGCACGTCATCGGCGCTCTCGACCCCGTCGATGCGGGGCAGACCGATGAGCGTGTGCAGCCCGTCGAGCTGAATGCCTCGCCCCGGGCGACCTGCCGGCACCAGCACCTGCACCTTGCGGTTGATCTCCGACTCGAACGGGTCGCCCAGCTTGAGTTCGACGCGGGTCTGCAGGTTGTCGCGAATGTTCGAGCGCATCTCCGACCACTTCGAGGCCGCCAGCACCACGTGGATGCCGAAGCCCAGACCGCCGTTGGCGATGTTGGTGATCACCTGTTCCTGGGCCTCGAACTCCTGCCTCACCGTGCCCCAGCCGTCGATGACCAAGAAGACATCGGTGGGGAAGCGGTCGGGCTGGATCGACCCGTCCCGTCGCCCGCGTCGATAGGTCACCATCGAGTCGATGCCGTGTTCGGCGAAGAAGACTTCGCGGCTGGTGCGCAGGCTGGTGATCTCGGCGATCGTGCGGCGCACCCGGTCGGTGTCGAGGCGGCCGGTGACCGAGCCCATGTGGGCCAGGTCGCGCATCGAGGTGAGGGCGCCACCGCCGAAGTCGAGCACGTAGAAGCCCACCTCCTGCGGGGTGTGGGTGAGCGCGAGTCCGGCGATCATGGCGCGCAGGGCCATCGACTTGCCCGACTGCGGGCCACCGACGACGGCCATGTTGCCGCCCGACCCCGAGAAGTCGAGCCACCAGGGGTCGCGTCGCTGGTGCCGCGGACGGTCGATCAGGGCCACCGGACCGCGCATCTGACCGTGCACCGAGGTGTCTGGCGTGGTCAGGCCGCGCCCCGGCAGCTCGACGAGCTGACCGCCGAGCAACTGGTCCATGGTGGGCGGGTCGTCGAGCGGCGGCAGCCACACCTTGTGCGCCGGCCAGCCATGCCCCTTCATGCGGTTGACCGCGATCGAGAGCATCGTCTCTTCCTCGTCCTCCTCCTCGGACGACGCCGAGGCCGGCTCCGGCTCGGCAGCCGCGGGGTCGGCGCCCTCGTCCGGCACCCGGCGCTGCGGCTCGGGTTCGGGCTCGGGTGGCTCCACCTTGGCCACCGGGGAGGCCGAGAACTCCAGCACCGGTGGCACCCACCGGCGCTCGATCACGGAGCCCCCGAGGTCACCGGTCACCCCACTGGGCGTGGCCGCCGACGGGCTGCCGTGCCACGGCCCCGAGACGTAGGCCGCCTTGAACCGGGTCATGCCGACGGTGTCGAACTTCAGGTAGCCGTTGCCGGGGCCCGGAGGCAGCTCGTAGGCGTCGGGCACACCGATGACGGTGCGCGACTCGGCCGGCGAGAAGGTGCGCAGCGCGATGCGGTACGACAGGAAGGTGTCCAGACCCTTGAGCTTGCCCTCCTCCAAACGCTGCGAGGCGAGCAGCTGGTGCACGGCGATGGATCGGCCCACTCGTCCGATCTGCAGGAACAGGTCGATGAACTCCGGACGAGCCGTCAGCAGCTCCGAGAACTCGTCCACCACGATGAACAGGTGGGGCATCGGGGGGATGTCGGCACCGGCCTGGCGGGCGATCTCGTAGTCCTCGCGGTTCTTGAAGTTGCCCGCCGAGCGCAGCACCTCCATGCGGCGGTCGAGCTCGCCACCGATGGCGTCCTGCATGCGGTCGACGAGACTGACCTCACCCTCGAGGTTGGTGATCACGGCGCTGACGTGGGGCAGGTCGTCCAGACCGAGGAAGGTGGCGCCACCCTTGAAGTCGACCAGCACCAGGTTGAGTTGCTCGGTGGAATGGGTCATCGCCAGCCCCAGCACCAGGGTGCGCAGGAACTCCGACTTGCCCGAACCGGTGGCGCCGATGCAGATGCCGTGCGGGCCCATGCCGCCCTGCGCGGCCTCCTTGATGTCGAGTTCGACGGGGCGCCCGTCCTCGGCGGTGCCGAACGGAATGCGCAGGTGCTGACGCAGCGGACGAAGTTTCCACGCCTGCCTGACGTCGAGGGTCAACGGGTCACCCACGCCCAGCATCGCCGGGTAGTCCTTGGGCGGCTCGAACACGACCTCGGTGGTTTCCTCCTCGTCGGACGAACCGCCGACGCTGGCGGCCGGCAGCCGGTAGGGCGCCATCGCCCGGGCCAGCATCTCCATGTAGACCATGGGCACCTGGTCGGGCTTGCCCAGCGAGGTGCGGGCGATCACTCCGCGCGGGGTGCGCCGGTGCAGGGTGACCGCGTCGGGCTGCACCTCGAGCACGGCGACGCGCTCGAGCAGGCGGTTGGGCACCTTCGACTCCCCGGTCACGTGCACGCCGATGGCGTGTGAGCTCGAGGTCTGGAACTGGCCGGCGGCCACGTCGTCCACCCCGTCGACCACCACCATGATCTGGGCCGGGGCCTCCTCGGTGCCGTTGCCGCCCAGCGAGAGCTCGACCAGGTCGTCGGCGTTGGTGGCGAACAGGCGGGCCTTGCCGGCGCCGTCGACGTTGACGGGGTGCTGCAGGTGCGGGAACCACTTCACCCACTGCCACTGGTCCTGCACCTCGGGGTCGGCGCACACCATCAGACGCACGTCCTGCGGTGAGTGCCAGGTGACGGTCTGGGCGACCATCGACCACGCCAGCTTGCGACAGGCCTCGACGTCGCCGACCAGTCTGATCTCGCGGAAACCGTCGAGGTTCATGGCCAGCGGCACACCCTGCACGAGGCGATGGGTGCGGATGAATCGACGCAGGGCCCCGGTGGTGAGCGGTTCGAGGTCTTCCAGCGGCTGCGCCTCGGGTGGGGTCAGCTTCTTCGCGAACTGCTGCGGACCGACGGAGACCCGAATCGAGGCGAAGTCGTCGTTCTCGCGGCGGCGTTCCCACATGCGCTTGTTGCCGACCACGGTCCACAGGGTCTCGGGGTCGGGGTGACGGTAGGCGACGGCGGCGCGCTGCTGGTCGGCGGCCGTGCGCACCTGCTTGCGGGTCTGGCCGAGGTAGCGGAAGTAGTCGCGCCGACCGGCGTCGAGTTGCTGGGCCTGGTCGTCCTGCCCGCGACCGTTCTGGCTGAGCATCATGCCCAGCATCGAGATCGCGTACATGCCGCCGATGATGCCGCCCATCGGGCCGCGGCTGGCGCCGCCACCGCCCATCATCATCAGGCCCATGGCCACCGCTCCGGCGGCCATCGGCAGCATCTGCAGCACCCGGGTGAAGGCCTTGCCGCCCTGCGGTGGGGGGATCTCGGGCGGCGGCTCCAGCAGCAGGTCACCCCGCGGCATGGCGGGCGGGTTGGCACGCTTGGGACGGTTGAAGGTGATCGTCGCCACTCGTGATCTCCCGCTCGTTCGTGTTGGCCGGTTGGTCCAGCGCCATCTTGCCGGTGGTGCCCATCATGCCGGGGTTGGGGGTCGGAGGTCAGGTCGAACGCCCCCCGCGGGCACTAGTCTGCGTGTTCGTGAGCACCTCCACCGACGAAGACATCGCCCGGGTCACGGTCATCTCCCCGAACCGGCGCGTCGACCTCGCGCTGCCCGGGCAGGTGACGCTGGGTGAGGTGCTGCCGGGCATCGTGCGGTTCGCGGGGTTGGAGGCCAACTCCGTCTCCGACGCCGTCCACTCGTGGGTGCTGCAGCGGTTCGGCGAGGACCCTCTCGACTCCAACCAGGTGATCTCACAGTTGGGCCTCAGCGACGGGGAGACGCTGCACCTGCGCCAGCGCGAGAACGCCCTGCCCGACGCGGCCTTCGACGACGTGGTCGATGCGGTGGCCACCTCGACCGACCGTCGTCCGTCGTGGGAACCCAAGCACTCCCAGCGACTGGCGCTCGCGGTGATGATCAGCCTGCTGGTGGGGCTGCCGACGTTGATGATGTTCCAGCCGATGCGCGCCCAGAACCTCAACCAGATCGCTCGCATGCTGCTGCCCTCGGGCCCGGCGGCGCTCTACGCCGCCATCGCCTCGGGGGTGCTGGCGTTCGCCTGCACCATCGCCGCCGTGTCGGTCTCGCGGGCCGCCGGGGAGTACCGGGTCTCGTCCGCCTTCGCGTGGACGGCCGTCGCGCTGGCCGCGTTCGCCGGCTACGGCGCCCTGTCGGGGTCGGCGGCGGTTCCGCTGCGGATCACGGTGGCGGCCGCGGCCGTGCTGGTGGTGGCCGCGGCGAACGCCATGGCCGCCGGGGTGCAGGTGATGGGGCTGTTCACCGCGGCGGTCACCGCCGCCCTGCTGCTGGTGGCCTCGACCGTGATGGTCGTGCAGCCCACCTGGGTGCTGTCGGTGGCGGCGGTCACCATCGCCGTGATGGTGGGCGTCACCTCGATGCTGCCGACGTGGAGCTACCGAATCGCCCGGATCGCGCTGCCCGCCGTTCCCCCGGACGCCCAGGCGATGATGGCGGACGAGACCCCGGTGCAGTCCGACATCGTCTCGCGCGCCCTGCTCGCCGACCGGTTGATCGCCTCGTTCCTGGTCGCCACCTGCACGATCGCCGCCGTGTTCTCGGTGCCGCTGGTGCTCTCGGGCAACTGGTGGGCCCTCGGGTTCACCGCCGCGGTGGGCTTGGCGCTGGCGCTGCGCGGGCGGGCCTTCGTCGGCCTGCAGCAGCGGCTCGCACTGCTGCTGTCGGGCACGTTCCTGCTGATGGGCGCCTTCGGGCTGACCCTGGTGAAGCTGCCGCCTGTCTGGCAGGGCCTGCTCAGCGGCGTCGTGCTGCTGTTCGCGGTGCTGCTGCTGGCGATCTTCGCCACCTCGATGTACAACACGATCGTCGCGCCGACCTGGGGTCGCGCCGGCGACATTCTCGAGTGGGTGTCGATGCTCGCCATGGTGCCCCTGCTGCTGGGCGTGCTGGACCTCTACACCCGGGTGCGTGCCCTGGGAGGCTGACACCCCTCAGGATCCCGGGCCGTCAGCTGAACAGCAGCTTGTACTCCGTCGGCGTGGGCGGGAAGTCGATGCGCACGGCCCGTCGGGGCATCGCCAGCACCACGGCCGACTCGAGGTCGTCGAACAGGGCCGTGTGCTGCGAACTGAGCACGTACGCCCGCTTGAGGTTGTCGACCGACTTGCCACTGGTCTGCCCGACGAGCGCGAGATCGCAGTTGCGCAGGGCGTGCACGGCCGACCCCGCCGCCGTCGAGGTGATGGTGGCCATCGCCTGCCAGGCGCCCATCGGCGCCTGGGTGCCGTCGAAGCTCGCGGCGTCGTCGATCACCAGACTCGGACGATAGGGCCGCCCCTGGCTCGGCAGTTTCTCGGCGCGGCGCAGCAGGTCGATGGTTCCCCCGGCCTCGGCGATCACCCCGGCCAACCCACGCCACCCGCGATGGTCCTCACTGATCACCGACAGGTGGGCACCCAGACACATCGCCCGGAAGGCGACCAGCCAGGTGGCGTAGTCGGGCAGGTCGAGCAAAATGCGGGTGCCCTGCGGGCGGAACAGTCGAATGGCGACCTGACCGCCGCGGGAACTGCGCCCCAGCACCAACCCCGAGGGCCCGGTACGGACGACCGCCGTCTTGCCCGACGCGGCCGCGGCGGGCAGCTCCCACGCGGGATGGCGCTGTGAGGTCTGGCTCATCACACGACCGCCCTTCCCAGCGGAACGGTGCCGATCACCGTCGGCACCTGCAGGCCACCCCGACCGGACAGGGTCACCTGCTTGGGCAGCGACCGCCGCAGGTGTTCGTGGGCGCGGTCGGCGAGCTCACGGTTGGGCGCCACCAGACGCACCGCCCCGGACGACTGGTTGCGGTCGTCGATGGTGTAACTGGTGACCGCGAACAGCACGGGCGCCCGGTCGAGCGCGCTGATCAGCGACTGGTAGGCCATCGAGGCATTGCCGCCACCGCGCACCCTCGCCCCCAGGTGCACCAGGCCGTCACACTCCCAGGTCGTCCACGATTCGGTCGAACGTTCCGACCCGTGGTCGGGAGTGGAGCCCGTGGTGAAGCTCAGCACTTCGTAGATCTCCATGGGGGTGAGCACGCGGGTGGTCAGGCCCTGCCGCTTGAGGGCGGCCTGCACGCGGTGCAGCCCGAAGCGCAGCGTGCCGTGGATGCCATCGTTCGAGGCGCCGCGGCGGGCCACCGCCTCGAGGCAGAGGCGGGGGTCGAGGCGCACCGACAGCCAAGTGCGGCGCACGGCCGGCGGGGGCGTCTCGGCGATCTCGAGGTAGGCCTGTGCGGCGACGCTGCCCGGACGAAGCAGGGCCGTCACCGGGGCGGGCACGGTGTAGGTGACCAGCTGCAGACCGGCGAAGACGATGTCGTCCTGCCGGGTGAGACCCGAGAGGGCCTCGAGGTCGATCTTCTCGCCGGCGTCGGCCATCAGCAGGTCGTCCGAGGTGAGGGAGAGGATGGCGGTCCACGACTCGCCGTCGGTGACCACGCCCACCTCGGCGCCGGAGGCCGACCGGGTCTGGTTCACCTGCAGGCCGGGCAGCCACTGGGCGAGCGGCACCAGGTCGATCGGCAGGTCGGGGTGCTCCACCCGGCGGGCGCGACGCTGCCGGAACCGCAGGCGATTGACGACCGACCCGATCAGGCTGCGGCCGGTCCACGGGATGCCCACCGCGACGATCACCAGGGCGAGCGCTCCGGCCACGATCAGCCAGGTCTGCGTACGGCCGACGAGAGCCACCACCACCGGCACCAGCAGCGCGAGTTCCCACCGCATGGCCGACGCCAACCTGGTGCTCGCCGACCGGCTGGCCTGCCGCGACTGGAGTGCACCCGACACGGTCGCTCCCTACTGCTCTGCATCCGCTCCGTTCGCGGGATCGGCAACACTCTAGGCAGGACGAGGGCCAGACGCAGCCCGGCGCGGCTCGCCCCTGGCCCCCGGACGGGGAAGAATGGCCCCGTCTGGCGATGACGGGGTCGCAACGGAAGGGGAAGGCGCACGATGGCGGAACGCAAGGACCTGTTGAAGGCCCACTCGTTCGTGACCCAGCGCCTCGTCTCGGCCCTGGTCGACCGCGATCCCGACGCCCCCAAGTCGCCGCTCGGCCGGGTGACCACCGCCACCTTCGTCTCGGTACTGATCGGCATCGTGGCGCTCGGCGGCTTCCTGCTGCTGGGCAAGCTGCGACCGGGGATGGCGACCGACTGGCAGGACCCCTCCGTGGTGCTGCAGGACATGGACTCCGGCGGACTGTTCGTCTATGACGACGGCCAGAACGGGCTGTACCCGATGGCCGACATCACCTCGGCGCGACTGCTGGCCGGGTCGGGCGACAGCAAGGCGACACCCCCGACGGTTCAGGTCAAGAGCAAACTCATCAAGAACGTCAAGCGTCTGCAGCGGCAGGGCGTGCCGTCGGCGCCCTACGAACTGCCGGCCCCCGCCGACATCGCTCCCTACCCGATGCGCATCTGCATGTCGGCCCAGAACGTGCGGCAGGAACGGTTCCTGACGGTGCAGATCGGCGGCACCCAGCCGACCAGCAAGGACGCCTCCCTGGCGGTGCAGACACCCGACGGCACCCAGTACCTGGTGATGCGGGGCACGTCGCACCGACTGTGGGCACGCACCGGCGAGAGCAGCCCCCTGATCGGTGGCCTGCCGGTGGCCCAGGTCAGCGCCGCGTGGCTGGCGTCCCTGCCGGTCGGCGCCCCCGTCGAACCGCGCGAGATCCCGGGCATCGGCTCGTCCCCAACGAAGGGGGTCAAGAACCTGCGCGTGGGCGACCTCGCCCGAGTGGGGGACGAGGACTCCCCCGACGTGCGCTACTACGTGCAGCAGGTCAACGGGCTGGCCCGGATCACCTACCTCGACATGCGGCTGGCCGTCGAGCAGCGCAAGGCTGGCGACCCGGTGGCCATCTCGGAGAGCGACTACGCCCAGGTGGCCACGCAGGAGGAGGCGGGCACCCCGGGCCTGCCCTACGAGCGGCCGGTCGGCCCGCAGCTGCAGGTGAGCCTGCAGCAGACGTCGGTGTGCGCGACCTACACCGCGGACGATCCCGAGCACCCGCGGATCGACATCGACCTACCGACGCCGGCCCTGCCGGTGAACGCCGGCAGCCCCAGGGGGAACCGCGCCGACATCGTGCAGATGCCCAACCTCACCGGGGCACTGCTGGTGAACAACGCGCTGAAGGGCACCGAGACGTCGTCGTTTCTGGTGGTGAACTCCAAGATCTACGGCATCCCCGACGTCGCCTCGCGGCGCTCGCTGGGCTACACCAGCGACAACTCGACGCTGATGCGGGTGCCGGGTGGGGTGATGGCCCTGTTCGAGAACGGTCTTCCTGCTGGGGTGTCGCTGAGTGCCAACGACATCGTGCCCGTGCCCTGAGCCCGGTGGCGGGTGCGGGGGCTTCCTGAGTAATGGTGCTCAACTTTTCTGGGGTAAACGCGCCTGACAAGGGATGACGCGCTGTGATCCGGTCGATGGGACTGCGAGATGACCCCCCACTCTCCTAATGTTTTTCTCAGCAGGACAACGACCCACGGGCATCACTCCCCGGGGTCGACCCCCAGGCGTCGGGAACGACCCGTCGCCTTCTCATGAAAGGGAAGTCATGGCTGGCAACCAGCAGGTCGACCGCGCAGAAATGAAGAAGGCTGCGGACCAGATCGACACCTCGCACCAGGGGATCCACCAGATCCAGACCACTCTGTCGAACCAGATCAACGAGCTCCGCGCCGGCTGGACCGGCCAGGCGTCCGACGCGTTCTACCGCGCCTACTCGCAGTTCGACGACGAGTTCCAGAAGGTCAAGGCTGGCCTGGAGGAGATCCACGGCAAGCTCGTCGACTCGCAGATGAAGTACACCCAGAACGAAGAAGAGCAGAAGGCTGCGGCGAACCCCATCGCCCAGATGCTCTGACCCCACCCCTCACTGACACCAGACTTCAAAGGAGCACACGATGAGCGATCTGACTCAGGTCAATGCCTCGGCCATGACCACCGGTATCACCGACCTCGGCCAGGCCCACAAGGCCCTCACCGACAACCTCGAGACCCTCAAGGGTCAGCTGAACCAGTCGCTGGCGCAGTGGGATGGCGCCGCGCGTCAGGCCTACGCCGAGGTGCAGCGTTCGTGGGACCAGTCGGCCAACAAGATGGCTGAGATCACCAACAAGATGACCACGGTCCTCGGCTCGATCTCGCAGGGCTACGGCGACAACGAGCGCAACATCCAGTCCAACTGGGGCTGATCCAGCGCCGGTTCCCGGCACTCCGCAACAGGGGTTCGACCTTCGGGTCGGGCCCCTGTTTCGCGTCCCACGGCCCGTGGTCGGCCCGTTGGTCGGCTCCTCCACGCCGGACGAGGGCGGTCACCAGTCCAGGTCGTGACAGCCGCGATCGGCCCTGGCCTCGACCTGCAAGGTGGCGTGCTCGATGCCGTGCTTGCTGCTCAACAGCCCGCGGGCTTCGCGCAGCACGGCGGTGGCGGCGGCTTCGTCCGGGGTGACGAGGTGGGCGGTGGCGACGTGCATGCCCGACGTCAGCGCCCACACGTGCAGGTCGTGCACGTCGCTGACCCCCGGCAGCCGGGTCAGGTCGGCGGTGAGTTCGTCCACGTCGACGCCGGCCGGGGCGTGCTGTCCGAGCACGGCGAGAACCTCGCGACCGAGCAGCACCGCGCGCACGGCCACGAAGCACCCGATCGCGAGCGCCACCACGGTGTCCCAGATCGGACGACCCGTCGCCGCCACCAGCCAGCCGGCGACGATCACGCCGACCGAGCCAGCGGTGTCGGCCACCACCTCGAGGTAGGCGCCCTTCACGTTGAGGCTCTCCGCGGCGCCACCGCGCAGCAGCACCAGGGCGATCACGTTGACGACCAACCCCAGTGCCCCCACCACCAGCATCGGGCCGGTCGCCACGGTGACCTGCTGGCCTACACGACCCAGGGCCTCGACCACCACGTAGACGGCGACGCCGAGCATGAGAAGCACCGCCAGCCCCGAGGCGAACACCTCTGCCCGGTACGAGCCGTAGGTGCGCCGTCCGGT
Source organism: Aestuariimicrobium soli (assembly GCF_051192575.1). Taxonomy (NCBI): domain Bacteria; kingdom Bacillati; phylum Actinomycetota; class Actinomycetes; order Propionibacteriales; family Propionibacteriaceae; genus Aestuariimicrobium; species Aestuariimicrobium soli. The sequence continues at coordinate 391,416 of NZ_JBPJSQ010000006.1, forward strand.
CGTGTCGCGGCGGGTGGCGATGCGGGTGGCGACGAGCGCGGCCCCGAGGGCCACCACGTCGGCGGCCATGTGGCCGGCATCGCTGAGCAAGGCCAGTGATCCCGACGCCAATCCGTAGCCGAGTTCGACCACGAAGAACGTGGCGATCAGCACGAAGGCGACCATCAGTCGCCAGCGGTGACGGCCCCCGGCGTGGGCGGGGGCGTGGCTGTGTCCGGTACCCATATCAGGCCGACTCACCCAGCTGGTCGTTGCCCAGATCGTTGCCCCGGTCGTTGCCCTGGTCGTTGCCCCGGTCGTTGCCCCGGTCGTTGCTCAGTTCGGCGCTCTCGTCGTGCCCGGTGGGGCACACCTTGCTCGACGCACACAGGGTGACCTGGTCACCGGTCAGCGAGAGCAGCCGCTCCCCCGCGGCGAGCAGATCGACGATCGCCTCGGGATGATTCAGCGACCACATCGACGCGCGACCCTGCGGGCGAGAGGTCACCAGCCCGCAGTCCCGGAGGCAGGCCAGGTGCTTCGAGACCGTCGACTGCGCGAGCCCGAGGTGGCGGGTGAGGTCGACGACCCGGTGCTCGCCGAGCGTCAGGTGGCGAAGAATGGTCAGGCGATGGGCGTCGCCGAAGGCGTGGAACAGGCAGGCGGCTGTCGTCAGGCCCGCGCTCTCGATCGCGGGCAGGTTCTCGGGCTCGGTCGTCTCGTCCACCAACATCGCCATATGGCGATGATAGCGCCAAACCACCGGACGAGGATGGGGCGGCCCCGTGCCGCAGCGCTACTTGAGCAGCTTCGACAACCGCCGGTCGGCCAGAGGCTTGCCGCCCGTCTGGCAGGTCGGGCAGTACTGCAGCGACGAGTCGGCGAACGACACCTCGCGCACCGTGTCACCGCAGACCGGGCAGGGCTGACCCGTTCGTCCGTGCACCGCCATCGACGAACGCTTGGAGTCCTTGAGTTGGCTGGCCTTCAGACCGGACGAATGGGCCATCGCCTCGGCCAGCACCTCCCGCAGGACGCCGAGCAGGTGCTGGCGCGCGGGCTCGTCCAACGACGACGCGGGCGTGAACGGGCTCAGCCTGGCCGCGTGCAGGATCTCGTCGGAGTAGGCGTTGCCGATGCCCGCGAGCACCCGCTGGTCACGGAGCACCCCCTTGAGCTGCGCCCGCCCGGCCCGGGCCAGCACGGCGTCGAAGTCGGCCTGGGCGAAGTCGGCCGACATCGGGTCGGGCCCGAGGGTGGCGATCATGGGCACCTGCTGCGGATCGGTGACGACGTGCACGGCCAGGTGCTTCTGGGTGCCGGCCTCGGTGAGATCGAAGCCGGAGTTGTCGTCGAGGATCACCCGCAGGGCCAGCGGATTCTTGCTGGGCCGCGGGGGCGCGGCGGGCATCTGGTCCTTCCACTGCACCCAGCCGCCCCGGGCGAGGTGGAAGATCAGGTGCACCCCCTGGGCGTCCACGTCGAGGAACTTGCCGTGGCGGGCCACGCCGTCGATCTCGAGCCCGTGCAGGGCCTCCAGCGGGGGTGTGTGGGTCTTCAGCGCCGAGAAGGCCACCAGCCAGGTGCGGGCGACGGTTCGTCCGACGAGTTTGTCGGTCAGGAAGCCCCGCAGGGCCTCGACCTCGGGCAGTTCAGGCATCGGCGCCCTCCTCACCATCATGGAATCGGATGGAATCGGGGGCGGCCACCAGCACCGGGCGCAGCGAATCGTCCGCGGCAGGCCAGGCGGGCGGCGGCTGCTCGACGGCCTCGGAGACGAGCGCGAGGTAGCGGCGGCGGGGCACGTCCACGGCCCCCAGACTGGCCAGGTGCGAGGTGACCCACTGCACGTCGAGCACGCGACTCGCCGGGTCGACCCCGACACCCAACTCCTCGACGAGGCGCACCAGGGCCACCTTCGAGGCGTCCCGCCCCAGCACGGGGTCGTGGAACATGCTCTCGCCCGCGAACAGTCCCCCGAGGGAGACGCCGTAGAGCCCGCCGACGAGGCGGTCGGCGGAGTCCCACACCTCGACCGAGTGCACCCAGCCGGCCCGGTGCAGGTCGGTGAACACCTCACGCACCCGGGCATCGATCCAGCCACCCTCCCGGTCGGGGTCGGCGCAGCGAGCCAGCACCCCGTCGAAGTCGCGGTCGATGCTGGTGGTGTAGCGGCGGGCGCTCTTGCGCAGGCTGCGGGAGACCTTCAACCCGGCCAGCGGCAGGATGCCCCGTCGGGTGGGCGACCACCACCCCATCGCATCGGGGCCGGCGACCCGCCCTCCGGCCTCGCCCAACGGCATGGGGAACACCCCGGACTGATAGGCGGCGAGAGTCAGGCGCGCATCGAACTCGTCGGAGAAGCCCACCAGATCCTGGTGCGGCCACTCCGATTCGGGGCCGAAGGCCTGCAGCAGCATGGGATGAGTCAACCACGCGCCGGCGACAGAACCGGGAGCATTCAGGGTCAATCCCCTCCTGCCACGGCGCGAGACCCCCGTACTGTGGAGGGGACCCAGTCACAGGAGGCGTCATGGTGAACCCCAGCGAAATCGGCAAGTCCATCGTCGGTGCTCCCGGGAAGGCTCCCGGAGTGGCCGGGCACGCGCTCAAGCGGGTGCTCGACCTGGCCATCGACGGATACCAGGGGCTGCCGGGAGCGCGAGAGGTGGCCGCCGGCCATCTGGCCAAGAAGGGCAACCGCGACGACGCCATCGACTCGATCGCCGCCCAGCACGTGGGTCTGGCCGGGGCTCAGGGGTTCGTCACCAACCTCGGCGGCATCGCCCTGCTGGCGGTGTCGATTCCGGCGAACCTCGCGGGCGTGATGATCGTGCAGTCGCGCATGGTGGCGAGCATCGCGCACCTGCGCGGCTATGACGTGGACGATTCGCGGGTGCGTGCCGCCGTGATGATGTGCCTGCTGGGTCACGAGTCGGTCACCAAGCTGTTGGGCAACGGGAAGCTGCCCGGCAATCCCCTCACCGTCGCGACCGCACCGGTCTTCGACCCGGCGCTGGAGCAGCAGATCGCCGAGTCGGTGCTGGGAGTGCTGCTGACGGGGGTGGGCGGCAAGAAGGTCGGCCTGCTGTTCTCGAAGCGGGTGCCGATCCTGGGTGGCGTGGTCGGGGCCGGCACCGACGGCTGGTCGACCTACCAGATCGCCCGCTACGCCTCGGAGCAGTTCATCGACCGCCGGCACGCCTGAGCCACACGCCACGCTGCCCGGCGTCACGGTGCCCGGCGTCACCCTGCCCGACGTCACCCTGCGCCCGGCGGCAGGAACGGGCCCGCCCCGACTGCCACAATGGCGGCATGCCAGCCACGATCGACCTCTCGGCGCTGCACCACAACCTGGGCATCGCCCGCGATCGCGCCCCCGGGGCGGCGGTGCTGGTGGCCGTCAAGGCCAACGCCTACGGCCATGGGGCCGTCGCCGTCGCCCGGGCCCTGCAGTCCTGGTCTGACGAGCACCCGGACGACCCCTACCGATTGGGCGTGGCGCTGGTGCGTGAGGGCCAGCAGTTGCGCGAGGCCGGCATCACCCTGCCCATCTTGAAGCTGAGTCACTGCACGGCGAGCGAGGTCGACGACGCGGTCGCCGCGGGGCTCACCCTCACCGTGGTGGACGAGGCGACCATCATGCAGGCCGAGGGGGCTGCCGCCCGCGCGGGTGTGCGCGTGCCGGTGCACCTCAAGCTCGACTCGGGCATGGGTCGGATCGGCAGTCCGCTGGCCGCCGCCGTCGAGCTCGCGCAGGCCGTCGACGCCGCGCCGCACCTCGAGCTGGAGGGCGTCTTCACCCATCTGCCGAGTGCCGATCAGCCGTCGTCCGATGCCTTCACCGCCGAGGAACTCGACCGCTTCGGCGCCGCCGTCGACCACCTGGTCGCGGCGCGCGGCGAGGTGCGATTCGTGCACGCCTCGAACTCGGCGGCCGTGCTGCGCCACCACCGCGACCGATTCACGCTCGTGCGCCCCGGCATCATGGCCTACGGCTACTCCCCCGACCCGTCGACGATGCCCGAGCCCGAGCTTCGTCCGGTGTTGTCGTGGACGACCGAACTCACCTTCGTCAAGCACGTCACGGCGGGCACCACCATCGGCTACGGACGCACCTGGACGGCTCCGCGCGGCACCTGGATCGGCACCATCGCCGTCGGCTACGGCGACGGTTGGTCGAGGCTCAACGGCAACCGCGGCCACGTGCTGGTGGGCGGCCGGCGGGTGCCCGTCGTCGGGCGGGTGTGCATGGACCAGAGCATGATCGACCTCGGGGTCGAGCCCCCGGGCGTGGCCGTCGGCGACGAGGTGGTGCTGATCGGTCGCAGCGGCGACGAATCCCTCACCGCGGACGACCTCGCCGATCTGATGGGCACCATCAGCTACGAGGTGCTGTGCCTGGTGGGCAGCCGGGTGCCGAGGGTGGTCCTGGGCTAGGTGAGAATGGGGGCCATGTCACACGACCAGCAGCAACCGTGGAACCCCCAGCAGCCGGCCCAGCAGCCCCCGCAGTCGAGCCAGCAACCCACTCAGCAACACAGCGCGACCTCGTGGGAGGACACGGGTTGGCAGCCGGCCGTGGGTGGTCAGGCATCGGCCCCCCAGTCGGCCTCGCACCCCCAGTCGGCAAACCAGTGGGAGAACACCCAGTGGGAGAACACCCAGTGGGAGAACACCCAGGGGTGGGGGAACCAGCAGGCCTGGCCGGCGCAGCCCGGCCAGCAGCCCCCGCCCGGTCAGCAGCCGCAGCAGCCTCAGCAGCAGTGGCAGCCGGGCCCGGGTCAGCACGTCGCCCCGCCCAGGGGTGAGTCCGGTGGCGTCATGGGCTTCCTGCGCAGCCTGTTCGACCTGAGCTTCGACCGTTTCGTGTCGCCGTCGATCATCAAGGTGCTCTACGCCCTGGCGATCGCGCTGGTGGTGCTCAATTGGGTGGGCACCTTCATGCTGCTGTTCATCGCTGGCGCCAGCGCGGGCAGCTACAGCGACGACGGCACCACGATGGTGGTGATGGGCTTCCTGACGCTGCTGCTGGGTTGGATTCCGGCGCTGTTCTTCATCGGCCTGATCCGCATGGGCTTCGAGTTCATGCTCGCGCTGGTGCGCACCAGCGAGGACGTGCACGTGCTGCGCGAGCGCTCCGACGCCTGACCGCATCTCGCTGGTCGAGTGGGAGCGAGGTACGAGCGGCCTGTCGAGATCACCGGCAGACGCCCCGCCCGTCAGTAGAGCAGCGCCAGCTCGGGGTCGTTGAGCAGTCCGGCCACCTCGGCGAGGAAGCGCGAGCCCTGCTCACCGTCGATCAGCTTGTGGTCGAACGCGATCGAGATGGTGGTCACCCACCGGGGCTCGATGCGCTCGTCCGCTCCCTCACCGACGACCCAGGGTCGCCGCTCGATCGCGCCCATGCACAGGATCGCCGACTCGTCCCGGTTGATGATCGGGGTGCCGGAATCGACGCCGAAGACGCCGACATTGGTGATGGTGAACGTGCCGCCGGAATAGTCCGCGGGCTGCAGCTTGCCCTCCTTGGCCACCTGCACCAGCGAGTTGATCGACTGGCACAGCTCCAGCAGGCTCATGCGTGAGGCGCCCTTGATGTTGGGCACCATCAGCCCGCGCGGAGTGGCCGCGGCGATGCCCAGATTGACGTCGTCGTGCAGCACGATCTCGTCGGTCTCGGCGTCGTAGGAGGCGTTGATGATCGGGGTGTTCGCCATCGCCAGGCAGACCGCCTTGGCGTAGATCAGCAGCGGCGAGACGCGCAGATTGGCGAACTCGCGGCGGCTGCGCAGGCGCTCGACCATGCGCATCGTGCGGGTGACGTCGACGGTGACCCACTCGGTGACGTGCACGTGGTCGTTGATCGACTGCTCCATCGCCTGGGCGGTGACCTTGCGCACCCCCTTGAACGGCACGCGTCGCTCGCCGCCCTTGGTCGGGCGGCCGCCGTCGAAGCCGGGCTGCTCGCCGAAGCCTCCGTGCACGGACGACGCCGGCGGGTCCTGCACGCGGGCCTGGCCATCGGCCGTGGTCGCCCACGAATTGCGCGGACGAGTGGCCTCGTCGTCCCACAGCTGCTGCAGGGCGGCGGCGGCCTCGACGTCTCCGCGGGTGATCACCCCGCCCGGTCCGGTACCGGTCACCTCGCTGAGGTCGACCCCCAGGGTCTTCGCGTACTTGCGGACCGGCGGCTTGGCCAGGATCGGCCCCTCGGCCCCGACCAGCACCATGTCGGTGCCGTGGGGTGCCTCACCCGGGTCGGGCAGGGGTTCGCCGTGGGGTTCGGCGTGCACCGCGTGCGGCGGCGTGACGTCGTCGGCCCGACGCGAGGGCACGGTCTGGCTGTAGGAGTCGGCCAGGTGTCGAGCGGCGGCCGCCTCCTCCTGCTGCGGGGCCGCGGACGAGCGCCGACGCCGACGACCACCGGACTCGCTCTTGGGGCCGTAGCCGACCAGCATGGGCCCGGGGGCGTCGCTCGCCACCGGTGCGGCGGGGCCGGAGTCACCGTCGGAGATAGAGCCGGACACGCTCTCGCCACCACCGGCGGACGGTTCCTCGTCCGACCCGTCGTCGATGGTGATGATCGGGGTGCCCACCTCGACGGTCACGCCCTCGTCGACCAGCAGCGCGGTGACGGTGCCGGCGTACGGGCTGGGCAGTTCGACCAGGGACTTGGAGGTCTCGATCTCGAGCAGGATGTCGTTCACCTTGACGACGTCGCCGACCTTGACGTGCCACGTGATGATCTCGGCCTCGACCAGACCCTCACCGGGGTCGGGGAGCTTGAACTGCTTCATCGCTGATTCTCCTGGTTTCGGTCCACGGGTGTGCCGGTGTGACGTCAGTGGCTGAGGGACTCGTCGACCGCGTCGAGCACGCGGTCGAGATTGGGCAGGTAGTCCTCCTCGACCCGGCTCATCGGGTACGGGGTGTCGTAGCCGGTCACCCGCAGCACGGGCGATTCCATCACGTAGAACAGTTCTTCGTGCAGGCGGGCGGCGACTTCGGCCCCGATGCCCCCGGAGCGCTGCGCCTCGTGCACGACGAGGGCACGCTTGGTGCGTCGCACCGAGTCGGCCACCGTGACCCAGTCGATCGGCGACAGCGAGCGCAGGTCGACGACCTCGAGTTCGGTGCCCTCCTCGGCGGCCGCGGTCGCCGCGTCGAGGCAGGTCTTCACCATGGGTCCGTAGGTCAGCAGGGTTGCCGAACGACCCGGACGAACCACCCGCGCCTGGTGCAGCGCGATCGGGGTACCGGCCTCGTCGACCTGCCCCTTCTCGTGGTAGCGGCGCTTGGGCTCGAGGAAGACCACGGGGTCGTTGGAGGCGATCGCCTGCTGGATCATCCAGTAGCCGTCGTTCGCGTTCGACGGGCTGACCACCTTCAGCCCGGGAGTGTGGGCGAAGTAGGCCTCCGGCGATTCCGAGTGGTGCTCGACACCGCCGATGCCACCGCCGAAGGGGATGCGGATCACCATCGGCATCGGATGCTGGCCGTGGGTGCGGAAGTGCATTTTGGCGACCTGGGTGACGATCTGGTCGAAGGCCGGGAAGACGAATCCGTCGAACTGGATCTCGACCACCGGGCGGTAGCCGCGCAGCGCCAGACCGACGGCGGTGCCGACGATGCCCGACTCGGCCAGCGGCGAGTCGATCACACGGTCCTCACCGAAGTCCTTCTGCAGGCCCTCGGTGATGCGGAAGACTCCGCCCAGCTTGCCGATGTCCTCCCCGGCGAGCACCACCTTGGGGTCGGCGTCCAGGGCGCGCCGCAGGCCGGCATTGAGCGCCTTGGCGAGGGTCATCCTCCCCGTGGATGAGGACTGGCGGTCGGCACTCATCAGTTGCCCCCTTCGAAGCTCTCGACCCACGCGACGTGCTCGGCGCGCTGGTCGGCGAGTGGCTGGGTGATGTCAGCGTAGGTCTGGCCGAAGGCCTGTTCCAGGACGGGGTTCTCGAGACCGTGGCAGGCGGCGCGCACGCTCGCCCCGAAGTCCTCGGCCTCCTGCTCGAGGTCGGCGATCCAGGCATCGTCGAGCAGCCCGCGGCGGGTGAGGTGCACCCGCAGGCGTTCGATGGGGTCCTTCAACCGCCAGTGCTCGGTCTCTTCGGCGAGGCGGTACTTGGACGGGTCGTCCGAGGTGGTGTGGGCGCCCATGCGGTAGGTGAAGGCCTCGATGAAGGCCGGCCCCTGCCCCTGCCGGGCGCGTTCCATGGCCCAGTGGGTGACGGCGTTGACGGCCAGCACGTCGTTGCCGTCGACGCGGATGCCCGGGAATCCGAAGCCGCGGGCGCGCTGGTACAGCGGGATGCGGGTCTGGCGCGAGATCGGCTCCGAGATCGCCCACTGGTTGTTCTGGCAGAAGAAGACCACCGGCGAGTTGTAGCTGGCCGCGAAGACGTAGGCCTCGTTCACGTCACCCTGACTCGAGGCCCCGTCGCCGTGGAAGGCGAGCACGGCGGCGTTCTTGTCGGGTTCGGGATGACCGACCGCGCCGTCCAGCTGCAGGCCCATGGCGTAGCCGGTGGCGTGCAGGGTCTGCGACCCGATGACGATGCCGTACTGGAAGAAGCCGGTGCCCTTGGTGTCCCACACGCCCATCGTGGTGCCGCGCCACAGGGCCAGCATGTCGGCCGGCTTCACGCCGCGGGCCAAGGCCACCGCGTGCTCGCGGTAGGTGGGGAAGACGAAGTCGGGGGCGCGCAGGGCGTGGGCGGCGCCGACCTGGGCGGCCTCCTGCCCCTGCAGCGGCGGCCACAGGCCCAGCTCACCGTGGCGCTGCAGGGCGGTGCCCTCGAGATCGAAACGGCGGGCGATGACCATGTCGCGGTACATGGTGCGTAGGTCGTCGTCGCTGCCCTCCCAGGAGAACTCCGGATGCTCGACGCGCTCCCCCTCGGGGGTCAGCAGCTGCACCATGTCGTCCGGGTCTCGCTCGAGCCCTCCGGTTCGGTGATCCGCACCCAGTTGGGACATGTCCCATCCTTCCGACGTGTCAGTCATGCCGTGATCAGCTGTACCTACGCTAGCGTAGGTTTCCCGGGCCCCCGTGTCGGGAATGCACCAAACCAGACTGTCCTCATTGTGACCATCCGACAAGCGACCCCGCCGGGAAACCTCGCGCAGATCCACCGCGACCCACCCGGTCACCCCTGAAGGTGTTTCGCCGGCTGAAAGCAGCGTTGTCAGTAGTCATCGCTGGTTTCGGCGCCCCATGCCGATGCTGGTTCCGCGGCTTCGGCGTGGAATACTGATCGCGTGCCCGAAACCACGTCGCCCCGCGAGCGAGCCCGTCCGATCCGGATCGCGCTGATCAATGACTACCCCCTGGTCGTGGAGGGTCTGCGCGCCATGCTCGCTCCCTTCCGCGACCGGGTCGAGGTGGTCGAGCTCGACACCCGCACCACCGCGGTGGCCACTCAGGTCGACATCGCCCTCTACGACAGCTTCGGCCGCGGCACGACCGCGCTCAGCCCGGCCACGCGGGTCGCCGACGACGAGCAGGTGCCCAAGGCCGTGCTCTACACCTGGGTCGAGGACGAGTGGCTGCCCGCCGAGGCGGCGAGGTTGGGGCTGCACGGGGTGATCTCGAAGACCGTGTGCGGCGACGACCTGGTGCGGGCCATCGAGCTGGTGCACTCCGGTCGGCCCTACTTCTCCTCGCCCAGCCCGGAGGGGCCGCACGACGTGTCGCCGAGCACCTCGAAGCCACGGTGGCCCGGGGCCGAGGCCGGCCTGACCCAACGAGAGGCGGAGATGATCTCGTTGATCACCCAGGGCCTCACCAATGCCGACATCGCCCGCACCGCCTACCTCAGCCCCAACTCGGTGAAGTCCTACATTCGCGCCGCCTATCGCAAGATCGGTGTCGTCCGCCGATCGCAGGCCGTCATCTGGGGCATGGAGAACGGCATGGCGCTGGGTCGTCCCACCCAATAGCGGGAGCCCGCCCCGAAGTGAGGCCCGGGGCGCACCGGACTAGAGTTCTGCCCGTGCCCCACACCCCGACGTCCCCCTCGTCCGCCAGCCCGGAGCCTCGGCGCGCACCCGGTTCGGGTCGTCGTCCGCGCGTGGTGGTGGTCGGCGGCGGACTGACCGGTCTGGTGACCGCGCACCGGCTCGCCGACCACTGTGACGTGACCGTGCTCGAGGCCGCCGATCGGGTCGGCGGCCAACTGGCCCGGCTCGAGGTTCCCCGCGCCGGCGGGGGCACGTTGCCGGTTGACGTGGGCGCCGAATCGATGCACCTGGGAGCGCCGCAGGTGGCGGCGCTCGTCGAGGAACTCGGACTGCTGCCCTCGGTGGTCGGCGCCCGGGCCGGCCGGTCGGCGTTGCTGAGCCGCGGGCGCCTGGTTGACCTGCCCGCCGGTGTCGGACCCACCGGGCCCACCCAGGTCTGGCCCGTCGTCCGGTCGCGCGTGCTGAGCGCACCCGGGCTGCTGCGCGCCGGCCTCGAACCCCTGACCGCCCGGCGGCGGTTCACCGGCAACATCTCAGTGGGCGCCTTTCTCACCCATCGCTTCGGGCAGCAGGTGGCCGAGCGTTTCGTCGAGCCCCTGTTGGGCACCCTGCATTCGGGCAACATCCACGGCCTGGGGGTCGCCGAGACCGCGCCCCAGTTGGTGCAGGTGGCGGCCGAGGGCCGATCGCTGCTGCTGAGGGCGCTGCGGAAGCCCTGGGGCACCCGCGGTCGCCCCGCGGCACAGCAACCGAGTGTGCCGGCGTTCGCCTCTCTGCCGGGCGGGCTCACCGATCTGGTCGACGCCCTCACCGCGGGTGATCGGTTCACGGTGCACACCTCGAGCCCGGCGACCGCGCTCGAACGCGACGGCGAGGGGTGGATCGTGCGCGCGGGCGAGGCCGCCCACGAGGCCGACCAGGTCGTGCTGGCCGGGCCAGCCGACGTCAGCGCCGACCTGACCGAGGGCCTCTGCCGCGAGGTGGGCATCGCCCTGGCCTGGGTGCGCAAGGCGTCGGTGGCGACAGTGGTGCTCGGCTTCGACCGCGCGGCCGTGGCCGCCAACGAGGCTCTCAGCCGCTTCAACGGGATCATGCTGACCCCGCGGCAGGCGGTCACCATGAAGGCCATGACCAACCTCGGGCGCAAGTGGCCGACGCTGGACGACGCCGAGCACCACCTGGTGCGGGTCTCGGTGGGCCGCTCGACCCACCTGTTGGCAACCACGTTGTCGGACGAGGACCTGATCACCCGCTGCACCGCCGAACTGGCCGCCCTCACCGGGCTGGAGGCCGACCCTCGGTTCAGCGCCGTCGTCCGGTTCCCGCAGGCCATGCCGCAGCTGGGCCCCGGTCACCTCGACCGGATCGCCCGCGCCCGGGCGGCGTTGGCCGACGCCGCCCCCGGCGTGCACCTGACCGGCTGCGCGGTCGACGGGCTGGGGATCGGCGCCGTGGTGAAGGCGGGTGAGCGGGCCGCCGCTGCGGTGCTCGGCTCGTCCGATGGCGTGACCGCGGGGTTTGCAAGGATGGGCGCATGATCGTCTTCGACCTGGGTGGAGTGCTGGCCGACCACGACGGCAAGGAGGGGGCGACGGCCGCCCTGCTGGGGGTCGAGGTCGCCCAGTTGGCCGAGCCCTACTGGCGCCACCGCCAGCTCTACGACGAGGGCGCCGGCAACCTGGACTACTGGGGGCGCATCGGCGCCGACCTGGGCATCGACGTCACCCCCGAGCTGGCCGACCGGCTGGGGGTCGCCGACTCCGACGGGTGGGCCGCGATTCGTCCGACGGCACGGCAGGTGCTGGCCGACCTGTACGGGGCGGGTGTGCCCACGGCGATCCTGTCGAACGCCCCGGTCGACATGTACGAGGCCATCGACCACGCCGAGTGGCGGGCACTGGTGGGGCCGGTGTTCGTCTCGGGGGTGCTCGGCGTCGCCAAGCCCGATCTCGAGATCTACCGCCACGTCGCCGAGACGCTCGACCTGGAACCGGGCCGACTGTCGTTCATCGACGACAAGCTCATCAACGTGCACGGGGCCATCGCCTCGGGTTGGCGGGCGCACCAGTGGGTGAGTGACGCCGACACCCGCACGTGGCTCGAGACGATCGGCGCCCTGCCGACACCGTAGGCACCCCCGAGACCATGGACAACCTCGGCACCGCAGCCACCGACGACACCGCAGTGAACCTTTCGTGAATCCTCTGCTGTCGGATTGCGCGAGACCGACCAACGTTTGATTGGGTGGGGGTGGCCGATGTTCTCGACCACCTTCGTCAGTCGTGGCGCCCGCGCGTCACGGCGTTCTCACCTTCTGGAGATCTCGCACCATGGTTGACCTCGCACGCACGCGCGCGGGTCGGCTGGTGGCGGGCGGACTGGCCTCGGCCGTCCTGCTCGGCACGGCCGGTCTGACCGCGCAGGCAGCACCCGCGCTGCCCGAGAACCCGGTGGTCCCCTCGGCCACCTGCACCCCGGACGGCACCATCTCGGTGTTCGACTTCAACGACTTCCACGGCCGCACCGACGCGGCCGCCCGACTGTTCACCCCGGTCGAGAAGGCCAGGGCGGCCCAGGGCGCCGACAACGTCCTGCTGCTGAGCGCCGGCGACAACATCGGTGGCTCGACGTTCGTCTCGGCCTCGCAGGACGACCAGCCCACCCTCGACATTCTCAAGGCCGCCAAGGTTGACGCCGCCGCGGCCGGCAACCACGAGTTCGACAAGGGCTGGAGCGACCTCAAGGACCGCGTCATTCCCGACGTGGCCGACGTCTTCCCCTACCTCGCGGCGAACGTGACCGACTCGTCCGGCGCCGTTCCGGCACCCCTGAAGTCGTACGCCACCTTCACCAAGGGCGGACTGACCATCGGTGTCGTGGGCGCGGTCACGGGCGACCTGCCCTCGCTCGTCTCGCCTGACGGTCTCACCGGGCTGACCATCAACGCCCCGGTTCCGGCTGCCAACAAGGTCGCCGACCAGCTGAAGGACGGTGACCCGGCCAACGGTGAGGCCGACATCGTGATCATTGCCCTGCACGAGGGTGCTGCCGACGGCAGCAGGACGGCCGCCCAGAACGCCGCCGATGCCCCGCAGAACTTCGGCCCCATCTACTCGGGCACCACCGCGAAGGCCGACATCGTCATCAACGCGCACACCCACCAGGCGTACACGTGGACGACCACCGACGGTCGCACCCTGGTGCAGGCCGGCCAGTACGGCGAGAAGCTGATGCAGCTCGACCTGAAGGTGAACGCCGGCACCAAGGAACTGTGCTCGGTGACCCCGACGATGATCGACGCCACCAAGGTGACCGCCGACACCAGCATTCCGGCCATCGCCGCGATCCAGAAGATCCATGACGACGCCGCCGCCAAGGCCAAGGAGATCGGCTCGGTCGTGATCGGCAAGACCTCGGCCCCGGTGACCCGCGGGTTCGACGCCGCCGGCGCGAAGGGTGCGCGCAACAACGAAGGTGCCCTGAACAATCTGGTCGCCCAGATGTTCTACGAGACCCTCGCCAACGGGAACAAGAACTTCATCGGCGTGCAGAACCCCGGTGGCACCCGTGAGGACCTCGATGCCGGCGCCATCACCTACGAGGAGGCCGCCTTGGTGCTGCCCTTCGCGAACACGCTGATGACCACCGAGGTGACCGGCGCGGAGTTCAAGAAGGTGCTCGAGGAGCAGTGGCAGCGCGACGACAAGGGCAACGTGCCCAGCCGCCCCTACCTGCAGCTCGGCCTGTCGAACAACGTCACCTACACCTATGACGAGTCCCGCGCCGAGGGCGACCGCATCACCAGCATCTCGGTGAACGGTGCCCCGATCGACCCGGCGGCCACCTACACGCTGGGCTCGGGTTCGTTCCTGATCGCCGGCGGTGACAACTTCCGCACGGTCGCCTCGCACCCGACCACCAAGAAGGACTCGGGTCAGATCGACCTGCAGGCCTGGGTCGAGTGGCTGAAGTCGAAGGGCACCGTGAGCCCGGTGTTCGCCAAGCAGGCCGTCTCGATCACCACCACGCCCACGGCCCTGACGGTCGGCCAGTCGGCAACCTTCACGGTGGGCGCCGTTCGTCCCGATGGTGTCGACCCGGACACCCTCGACTTCATGTCCCCCACCGCGGTGAAGAACACCACGCTCGATGCGTACTTCACCCGGAACGACCGCACGGTCAAGGTGGGCACCGCCGCCGTCACCGACGGCAAGGCCACTCTGACGGTGACCGTGCCCAAGGACGCCGGCTTCACCTCGGGTCAGGGCGAGCTGCGGCTCGTCGCTCCCGCCACGAACACCACCGTGCGTCTGCAGGTCGCGCTGACCGTGCCCGCCCCGGCGGGTTACCCGGCCACCGGCATCTTCGGTGACGTGACCGGCGACGGCCAGGCCGATCTGTGGCAGATGGCCGCCGGCGGCAGCATCGACCTGTGGTCGGGTTCGGCGTACTCGTTCACCAAGGTGCGCGAGAACGTGACCACCGTGCCCTCGGCGACCGCCATCGTGAAGGTTGCCGACGTGAACGGTGACGGTCGCCCCGACGCCCTCGTGCGCCACCGCGACAACTCCCTGTGGCTCTACACCGGCAATGCCGGCGGCGGGCTCGACCGGGTGCGTCAGGCGGGCGTCGGCTTCGGCGGCTTCACCCAGTTGTTCACCGTGCGTGGCCTGGGGGGCGGCTCGAACCAGTACCTGGTCGGCCGCTCCGCCGATGGTGGCCTGTGGCGCTTCCAGATCACCTCGACCGGGCTGGTCAGCACGGTCAAGATGGGCTACGGCTGGAACAGCGTCGACCAGATCTTCACCGTCGGCGACTTCACCGGCGACCGACTGCCCGACGTGCTGGCCGTGCGGAAGAGCGATCACGCCCTGATGGTGTACCCGAGCGACCGCGCCGGTCGTCTGGGCATGCCGCGCCAGGTTGGTTACGGCTGGGGCGGGTTCACCCACGCCTTCAGCGCGGGTGACGTCAACAGCGATGGCCGCTCGGACCTGCTCGGCGTCGACGCCACGGGCACGCTGTGGAGCTACACCAACCGCGGTTCGTTGGTGTGGGGCACGCGCGTGAAGGTCGCGACCGGCTTCGCCGCCACCGACACCCTGACCTGATCCCCCTCACCCAGCGACCCCCGGACGAGAGCCTCGTCCGGGGGTCGCTGGCGTCTGTGGCGGGTCTGTGCGCGAGAGAACGCGATCCGAAACGGTGCTGGGGTGGCGGTTCTCGACATGTTCGACAACATCTGTCCCCAGCGGACCGGTTTGGATCGGATCTCCAATGCGATTGGGGGCCCGGCAGACCAGCCCTCGCTAGGGTGCAGGCATGCACGTGGCGCTGGTGGGGATGGTGCTGGCGGGCGTGCTCGCCCTGAGCGCGGTGGCGAAGCTGCGCGATCGCTCCTCGACCCGATCGGCGACCCGCCTGCTGCGACTGCCCCGGCTACTGCAGGCCCCGTGGGTGGCGGTGGCACTGCCCGTCGGCGAACTCCTGCTCGCCGCGCTGCTGCTGGCCACCCCGGCCCCGCTGGTCGTGGTGCCCGCGGTGGCCGCACTCGTGCTGTTCGTCGTCTATCTGGCGGTGATCGCCCGCGCCCTGAGGTTCGACCCGCGCCCCGACTGCAGCTGCTTCGGCCGGATCGGCGACCAACGGGTGAGCGCCAAGACGCTGGTGCGCAATCTGCTGCTGGTGGCGCTGGCGGGCTGGTTCGTGGTCGACACGTGGCCTGCGGGCACATCGGTTCCCGGCGCCCTGAGTGGCTTCGGCTCGGACGACGTCGGCTGGCTGCTGGCGGCCATGCTCGCCGGTGCGGTCACGGTGCTGGTGCTGCTGCCGGCCCCGGGCTCGTCCGCACCGAGGCTCACGCCAGGGCCGGTGCCGACGGTCGAGCCCGAAGGGCCGCTGGACTACCTGCGCACTCCGTTCCCGCCGGCCACTCTGCTGACCCACGACGGTCAGCCGCGATCGCTGGCCGACCTCACCCGCGAGGCCGCGGTGCTGCTGATCGGCATGGACTGCACCTGCGGCAGCGTGGCCGAGGTGGCCCAGCGGCTTCCCGAGTGGCGCTCACGCCTGGCACCCGTGCGGCTGGTGGTGTTCACGCCGGCCGAACCCACCCCGCTGCGGCGGGCGTTCGACCTGCCGCCCGACGACCTGCTGCTCGACCACCAGTACCACCTGTGGAACCAGTGGAACCTGGTGCGGGGCATGCCGGCCGCAGTGCTGCTCGGGGCCGACGGACTGCTGGCGGGCGGGCCCGTCACCGGACCCGCCCTGGTCACCGACTTCGTCACCGCGGTGATCGAGCAGCTGGACGAGGCTGCCGCCGACCAACCTCAGGCGAGCGACTCCACCCAGGCCTGATGCAGCGCGGCGTAGCGCCCGCCCGAGGTGTCCATCAACTGCTGGGGTGACCCGTCCTCGAGCACCCGGCCGTGCTCGAGCACCAGCACCCGGTCGGCGATCTCGACCGTCGACAACCGGTGGGCGATGATGATCGCCGTGCGGTCGGCCAGGATGGTCTGCAGCGCCTGCTGCACCAGCCGCTCCGACGGAATGTCGAGCGAGCTGGTGGCCTCGTCGAGAATCAGCACCGCCGGGTCGGCCAGGAACGCCCGCGCGAAGGCCACCAGCTGGCGCTGGCCGGCGGAGAGTCGTCCGCCTCGCTTCTCGACGTCGGTGTCGTAGCCCTTGGCCATCTCGGTGATGAAGCCGTGGGCGCCGACGGCCTTGGCGGCCTCGACGATCTCTTCGCGGGTGGCCTCGGGCCGTCCGAAACCGATGTTCTCGGCGATGGTGCCGTCGAACATGAAGTTCTCCTGGGTGACCATGGTCACCCCGCGGCGCAGGTCGCGATCGGTGAGCTCGCGCAGGTCGACGCCGTCGAGCCGCACGGTGCCGGCCGACGGGTCGTAGAACCGGCTGACCAGCTTGGCGATCGTGGTCTTGCCCGCGCCAGTGGTGCCCACCAGGGCGAGCGTCTGACCGGCCGGCACGTGCAGGTCGAGGTCGGGAATCACGGGCACGCCGTCGACGTAGGAGAAACCGACGTGGTCGAGATCGAGAGCGCCGCGGGCGTGCTCGAGCCGGGTGGGCGTGCGGGGCTCCTGCACCTCGGGCTGCTCGTCGAGCACCCCGGCCAGCTTCTCCAGCGCCGAGTTGGCCGACTGGAAGGTGTTGTAGAACTGGCTGATCTCCTGCATCGGCTCGAAGAACTGGCGCAGGTACAGCAGGAACGCCGCGAGCACACCAACGGTCATGTCGCCGTGCATCACGAAGTAGCCGCCCACCAGCAGCACGACACCGATGGCCACGTTGCCGATCAGCCGGATGCCCGGCATGAAGATGGCGACGTTGCGGAAGGCGTCGGTGTTGACCTTGCGGTAGCGATCGGCCAGCTGGGTGAACAGCTGCTGGTTGCGGGGCTCGCGGCGGTAGGCCTGCACGGCCTTGATGCCGGTCATCGACTCGACGAACTGCACGATCGTCATGGCCGACGCCTCGCGGACGAACCGGTAGGTGCGCCGGCTCGCCACCGAGAACCAGCGGACGAGGATGGCCACGAAGAGCACGCTGGTGAGGCAGATCAGGCCGAGCTTCCAGTCGAGCACCAGCAGCATGATCGAGACGCCGATCATGGTGAGCACCGCGGTCACGAGGCCGTCGAAGCCGCCGGCCAGCAGTTCGGCGATGGCATCCATGTCGGAGGTCATGCGGCTGACGGCTCGTCCCGACGTGTACTTGTCGTGGAAGCCGACGTCGAGCTTCTGGAAGTGGCGGAAGACGCGTCGCCGCAGCTCGAGCAGCATGTTCTGTCCGAAGCGACCCGACAGGCGCAGGAAGACGATGCGGCTGACGGCCTGCAGCAGCACGGCCACGCCCATGGCGACCAGCACCTCGATCAGCACGGTGGCCGAGCCGGCGTGCATCAGCGGCGGCACCCCGCGGTCGATGCCGCGGCTGACCAGCCACGGCGACGACAGCCGGGCCACGTTCTCGATGAGCACGGCGGCCACCAGCAGCGGCACGAACTTCACGTAGGGACGCAGCAGGTCCCACAGCAGGGCCCGGGCCGATTCCTGGATCTTCAGCGACCGCTTGGTGGGCGCGTCGCGGGGGTCGTCGGCGGCCTCGTCCATCACCCCACGCCAGTCGAGGTCGGGTTGCTGGTCGAGTTCCTGCGACGGGTCGAGCCCGCGGTCGCGACCGTCGGTGAGGTCGCGGCGGTCGTCCTTGCGGATGGGCGCATTCTTGCCGGTTGAGGGAGTAGGTCGGGTGGTCTGGGTCATCGGA
This sequence comes from Aestuariimicrobium soli, assembly GCF_051192575.1. Classification (NCBI taxonomy): domain Bacteria; kingdom Bacillati; phylum Actinomycetota; class Actinomycetes; order Propionibacteriales; family Propionibacteriaceae; genus Aestuariimicrobium; species Aestuariimicrobium soli. Next base: position 409,650 of record NZ_JBPJSQ010000006.1, read on the forward strand.
CGACCTCGGGTTCGGGCTGGGTGCGTTCGTACTCGTCGAGACGGCTCTCGGCGTCGAACTCGGCCGACAGCAGCTCCCGGTACTCGGGAGTGGTGGCCAAGAGTTCGGCGTGGGTGCCGACGTGGGTGATGGTGCCGTGCTGCAGCAGCGCGACGCGGTCGGCCAGCAGCACCGTCGAGGCCCGGTGGGCGACCACGATGCCCGTGACACCCACGAGCACGCGCTTGAGCGCCTCCTCGACCAGCGCCTCGGTGTGGATGTCGAGGGCCGACAGGGTGTCGTCGAGCACCAGCACCTTGGGGCGCACGAGCACGGCGCGAGCCAGGGCCAGGCGCTGGCGCTGCCCGCCCGACAGGCTCATGCCCTGCTCGCCGATGCGGGTGTCGAGCCCCCACGGCAGGTCGTGGACGAACCCGGCCTGGGCGACGCCGATGGCCTCGGCGATCTCGTCGTCGGTGGCCTCGGGACGACCCAAGGTCAGGTTCTCGCGCACCGACATCGAGAACAGCGTCGGGTCTTCGAAGGCGGTCGCGACCAGGCTGCGCAGGTTGCTCAGCTCGAGGTCGCGCAGGTCGTGGCCGTCGAGCAGGATGCGCCCGGCGGTGACGTCGGCCAGGCGGGGCACGAGCGCCGTCAGCGTCGACTTGCCCGATCCGGTGCCGCCCACCAGGGCGATGGTCTCGCCGGGGTGGATGTGCAGGTCCAGGTCATGCAGCACGTCGGTGTCGGCGTCGGGGAACCGGTAGCTCACGTTCTCGAACGTGAGCTGCCCCTGCGGCTGGGCCACGGTGTCCGGGCCGTCCGAGATGGTCTCGGGGGCGTCGAAGACCTCGCAGATGCGGTCGGCGGCGGTCATCGCGTCCTGGGTCATCGACAGCAGGAAACCGAGGGCGGCGATCGGCCAGATCAGCGACAACATCAAGGTGATGAAGGCCACCAGGGTGCCCAGGGTCAGGTGCCCGCCGGCGGCGGCCATCGCACCGATGCCGAGCACGATGATCAGGGTGATGGTGGGCACCACCTCGAGGAAGGTCCAGAACCGCGAGGTGTTGTCGACGCGCTTGAGGTTCGTCTCGAGCAGCGCGCGGGCACGCTGGTCGAAGCGGCGGTAGACGTGACCGGTGCGCCCGAAGGCCTTGATGACGCGCAAGCCCTGGATCGACTCCTCGACGGAGCTGGCGACGTCACCGGTCTGGTCCTGGATCTTGCGGGAGAGCTTGGTGTAGACCCGCTCGTTCATCAGACACAGCCACACGATGGGGATCACCGAGATCAGCACGACGGTGCCCATCGGCCAGTACATGCGCAGCAGCAACACCGTGACCACCGCGATCTGCACCACGTTCACGATCAGGAAGGTGAACCCGAAGCTCATGAACCGGCGCACGGTCGACAGGTCGCTCATCATGCGGCTGAGCAGCTGGCCCGACTGCCACCGGGAGTGGAAGCTCATCGGCAGGCGCTGCAGCTTGGCGTAGAAGTCCAGGCGCACCCCCGTCTCCATCGAGAGAGTGGTGGCGCCGGTGACCCAGCGTCGTCCGAGCTGCATGAGGGCCTCGATCACGCCGACGAACAGCGCAATCGTGCCGAGCACCCACAGGCCGGTGCGGTCGCCGCTGGCGATGGGTCCGTCGATCATGCGCCGCGTGATCAGCGGGGTGACGACGGTGAGCAGCACGGTGGCGACGGCGAGCGCGATCATCGCCCAGAAGCGGAAGGAGTACGGGCCGATGTAGGAGCGCATGCGCCACAGGGACGACAGCCCCCGGATCGGCTTGGGCCAGGCCTTCTCGCTGCGGGGAGCGAGGAAGGCCGGTCGGGTCAGGGCGTTGGCGTAGTGGCGGCGGATGTGCGGGGCCACGGCGGGAAGATCGGCACCCGTGGAGGTGTCGGAGTCGGTCGGCTGGTTCGGTCGGACAGATGTGGAAGAACTCACAGCGGTGGCTACGTCTCTGGTGTGCGTGGCGGCAGGGAGGAGGGTGGCGGACGCGGATCGTGCAACGTCGTAAATCCGGGGCAGGTCGGCGGGCGCACCTCCAACCCTAGGCAGGTCTCGGGGGGATGTCCATTGCTTAACCCACGTAACCATCTGTCGGAACTGAACGTTCGCTCAGCGCGGACGAGCGCCGACGCCCGGCACCCACGCGGGTGCCAGCGGCGCGGCGTTCCGGGGTGTCTGGTATAGCTGGGACGCTCAGGTGAGGGTCGCCACCATGACCGCCTTGGCGGTGTGCATGCGATTCTCGGCCTGGTCGAAGGCCACCGTGGCCTCGGACTCGAAGACCTCGTTCGAGACCTCGACCCCGTCGAGCCCGTACTGCTGGTGGATCTGCTCCCCGATCGTGGTCAACCGGTCGTGGTAGGCGGGCAGGCAGTGCATGAACTTCGCCTGCGGGTTGCCCGTGGCGGCCATCAGCTCGGCATTGACCTGGTAGGGCAACAAAACCTCGATGCGCTCGGCCCACTTCTCCTTGGGCTCGCCCATCGAGACCCACACGTCGGTGTAGACGAAGTCGACACCCGTGACCCCGTCCGCCACGGAATCGGTGACGGTGACTCGTCCGCCGTTGGCCTCGGCCAGCTCACGGGCCTTCGCGACGATCTCGGGCGAGTTCTGCAGCGAGGTCGGCGCGACCATGCGCACGTCCATGCCCATCATGGCGCCCGAGATGAGCAGGGAGTTGCCCACGTTGTTGCGGGCGTCGCCGACGTAGGCATAGCTGATCTGGTCGAGCGGCTTGTCGGAGTGCTCGAGCATGGTGAGCTGGTCGGCCAGCATCTGGGTGGGGTGCCACTCGTCGGTGAGGCCGTTCCAGACCGGCACCCCGGCATACCGGGCCAGCTGCTCGACGGTGCCCTGCCCGTTGCCGCGGTACTCGATGCCGTCGAACATGCGGCCGAGCACGCGGGCGGTGTCGGCCACCGACTCCTTGTGGCCGATCTGCGAGCCGGCCGGGTCGAGGTAGGTGACGTGGGCCCCCTGGTCGTGGGCGGCCACCTCGAAGGCGCAGCGGGTGCGGGTCGAGGTCTTCTCGAAGATCATGGCGAAGTTGAGCCCCTCGAGCCGGCGCTGCTCGCGGCGCTCCTTCTTGGCCGCCTTCAGGTCACGGCTCAGCTCCACGAGGGCGCGCCACTCGTCCGGGGTGAAGTCGAGTTCCTTGAGGAAGTGTCGGCCGGTCAGGTTCGTCATGCGGTCACGCTACCGGGGTGGGCGTCGGGCGCCGCGGCTGGCCTCCCATTCGGACGACTCACACTGACGGCTTCCCCGGGGTTCCGGACGGTGACATGCGGTGACATGTGGGTGAACTTCGCCCCGTCCCACCCCGGGCGTCACCGTGGGGGCATAGCGTCGACGAGGTTCGTCGCCGTCGGCGGGGCCGCTGCCCTCGTCCGAGGTCACCAACGCGGTCACCCCCGAGGCACCCGCCGGCACGCCCGACTACAACGACGACGTGATGGGTGGGCTCGACCAGCCGCTGACCTACGACATCGACCTGTCGGTGCCGGCCGGCGGGCGGGTTCGCAACCTGGCCCACGGCGGCGCGCCGGTGAGTGACGACCAGACGTTCGTGATCGCCATCAACAACTACCGGCAGACCGGCGGCGGCAACTTCCCGGGGGTCACCACCGCGCCGGTGGTCTACAACCGGCAGGACGAGATCAGGCAGCTGATCATCGACTGGGTCACCTCGCACGGCGTGATCGACCCCAGCGAGTTCCACGCCGTCGACTGGCGACTGGTGTTCGGCGCGACGCCGGTGCAGGTGACCGCCTGAGACCGGCTGATCCCCAGGCCGCGTCGGGCTGATCCCCAGACCGCGTTTGCCTCTCGAGCGTGCGTTTGCCCTTGTTGGAACGGGGGCAAAGGCACGTTCGCAGGGCAAACGCGGTGGGGTGCCCGGTGACCGGTGCCCGATTCCCAGGAGCCTCAGTTGGGGTGCGTCATGTCGAGGGGGACGACCCACTGGTCGAACTCCTCGGCGGTGACGTGACCCGACGCCAGCGCGGCCTCCTTCAGGGAGGTGCCCTCCTTGTGGGCCTTCTTCGCGATGGCGGCCGCATTGTCGTAGCCGATGTGGCGGTTGAGGGCGGTCACCTGCATCAGGTTCGAGGCCAAGTTCGCGTCGATCCGCTCGCGGTTCGGCTCGATGCCGGCGGCGCAGTGCTCGGTGAACGCGGCGAACGAATCGCCCAGCAGTCGGATCGACTCGAGCACCGCGTGGGCCATCACCGGCTTGTAGACGTTGAGCTGGAAGTTGCCCTGGCTACCGGCGAAGCCCACCGTCGCGTCGTTGCCGAACACCCGGGTGGCGACCATGGTGAGCGCCTCGCACTGGGTGGGGTTCACCTTGCCCGGCATGATCGAGCTGCCCGGCTCGTTCTCGGGAATGGTGATCTCGCCGATGCCGTTGCGGGGGCCCGACGCCAGCCAGCGCACGTCGTTGGCGATCTTCATGGCGGCCATGGCGAGCACCCGCAGCGCACCCGAGGCGTTCACCAGGGCGTCGTGCGCCGACAGCGAGGCGAACAGGTTGGACGCCTGCCGGAACTCGTGCCCGGTCAGGTCCGAGATGTGGCGGGCGGTGGTGGCACCGAACTGCGGGTGAGCGTTCAGGCCCGTGCCGACGGCGGTGCCGCCGATGGCCAGATCGGCCAGCCCCAACTCGGCGTGGCGCACCTGCTCGAGGGCGAAGTCGAGCTGGGCCACCCAGCCACCGATCTCCTGCCCCAGGGTGATGGGGGTGGCGTCCTGCAGGTGGGTGCGTCCGACCTTGACCAGGTCGGTGAACTGGGCGGCCTTGTCGGCGAGCACGTCGCGCAGCTCCTGGGCCTGGTCGTAGAGCTTCTCGTGCAACTCGAGCACGATCGCGATGTGCATCGCGGTCGGGAAGGTGTCGTTGCTCGACTGACCGCGGTTGACGTGGTCGTTGGGGTGCACGGGCTTCTTCGACCCCAGCTCGCCCCCGAGGATCTCGATGGCCCGGTTCGAGATCACCTCGTTGGAGTTCATGTTCGACTGGGTGCCGCTGCCGGTCTGGAAGACGACCAGCGGGAAGTGGTCGTCGAGGTCACCGTTCATCACCTCGGTGGCGGCCTGCTCGAGGGCGGCGATCTGGGTCTCGTCCAGGGCCTGGAGCTGGCCGAGCTCGGCGTTGGCCTTGGCCGCGGCCAGCTTGAGCACGCCGAGGGAACGGATCATCGTCCGGCCCCACACGAAGGTGTCGCGCCCGATCGGGAAGTTGCCGATGCTGCGCTGGGTCTGGGCGCCCCAGTAGCGGTCGGCGGCAACCTCGATGGTGCCCATGGAATCGGATTCGTGGCGGAGCCCGGCGTCGGTGGTGGCCTGTTCAGTCATGGGGCCAGCCTAGGCAATCAGCCCACCACGAACGACCCGGTGGTGGCCCAAACCACCACGTCGACCGCCAGCGCCGCCCCGCACACGAGCACCAGCACGGTGGTGACGGCTCCGAGCACCGGCCCCCACCGGCGCCAGAGACGGCGCAGACGCCCGGCGGCGCGCTCGCCGGCGCCGACCACCACGGCCAGCGTCAGCACGATCAGGGGCGACTGCGCGATCACCCACCAGACCACGGCCATGCCGACGGCCGACCCCTCCCCCAGACGATGGACGAGCGCGACCAGCCCCCAGAACGCCGGGTCGAGCAACACCGTCAGCCCGTAGGCGGCTCCGGCCAGGCCCAGACCGACGGCGCGTCGTCCGCTGAGGGTGCCCTCACGGCGGGACGAACGGCCGCGCAGCCTGACCAGCCCCCATGCCACCAGGCCGACGGCGGCGATGCCCTCGACGACCCCCCAGACGATCCGGGGCACGTGGGGCAGCCCCTCGGGCAGCAGGGTGCGGGCCAGGGCATCGACCACCACCGCGCAGCCGAGGATCACGGCCGAGGCGGCCGCGGTGAACGCCGCGACCGCGCGGCGGGACGCTCCGCCAGCGATCACGGCGAGCAGGGCCAGGGCGCCGAAGGGGTCGAAGCCTGCCACGGCCAGTGCGACCAGCGCACCGACCAGCTGCCAGCTGATCATGCGGCCCGCCTCGGCTCGGAGTGGCTCAGAGGCCCACCGGCCAGGGCGAGTCGTCGGCGTTGCGGGTCTTCACCACGACGCCCGGCTGCGACATCATGGCGCGGCGCTCGTCGCCACCATCGACGACGTGGGGCTGCTGCAGGTGGCGGGCGAGGGCCTCGTCCGACTCCCACTTCTCGACGAAACCGAGCACGTTGGGGTCGTCGGCGCCCTCCTGCAGGGCGTAGAGCAGGCAGCCCTCCTCGGCCTGGGTGGCGGCGGCCATCACCTCGAGGCGGCGCTTGAGCTCGTCGCGGTGTTCGGGGATGGCGTGGAAGATGCACAGCACATTGATCGTCATGGTGCCCATCCTCGCCGATGTCGGGGACGAATCGGGGCCGCTCCGGGGTTCGGGCGGGCAACGCGCGACCTACCGTGGAGGCATGATTGCTCGCTTCTGCATCAACGTCGTGGCCCTGCTCGCCGCCGTCTGGCTGGTGGGGGGCATCTGGCTGACCGGTGACACCCAGACCAAGGTGATCGCCGTCGCCATCGTGGCGGTCATCTTCGGAGTGGTGAATGCCCTGATCAAGCCGCTGTTGCAGGTGATCTCACTGCCGTTCATCATTCTCACGCTGGGGTTGTTCTCGTTCGTGGTGAACGCGGCCATGCTGAAGCTCACCGGATGGGTGGCGGCCCAGGTCGGGCTCGGATTCCACGTGGGCTCGTGGGCGTCGGCGCTGTGGGGCGCGGTGATCGTGGCCCTCGCGAGTTGGGCGGCGGGCCTGGTGTTCACCGACGACCGCAAGCGCGGACGCGACTGAGCTGAGGGCGGCCACTCGTGCCGCGGGCACACCGATCCGAAACGGCGTTACCCTGCGAGTTCTTGCCATGAGGTGGCTAGAACGCCCAGGGTAACGCCGTTATGGATCGGTTCGATCGGGGGAGGCGCGCTCGAGAGGGCCGTTCGGGGGCCAGCCGAGCCGAGGATCCCGCGTGGAGCCGGCCCGCCTCGAGCGAGGGAACCATCGTCGCGCGACGGCATTCGCTCGATTTCGATAACACAGGCTTATAGAATGGGCGCATGATTGACGCCGCCGGACTGCGCGTGATCCGCGCCATCGACGAGCACGGCAGCTTCACCGCCGCCGCCCTGCACCTCGGCTACTCCCAACCCGCCATCTCGCAGATGGTCAAGCGCCTCGAGCAGCGCCTCGGCACGGTGCTGGTCGAGCGCGTCGGACGAAGCGTGCGCCTCACCGAGGCCGGTCAGGTGCTGTCGCGCGCCGCCGTTCCCGTGATGTCGGCGCTGACCACCGCCGAGGAGGAGATCGCCGCCATCACCGGCCTGCGCTCGGGCCGGGTGAGGCTGATGGCCTTCCCGTCGAGCTCGGTGACCCTGGTGCCGCAGGCCCTGCGCCACGTGCGTCGGGAACACCCGGGTGTGCAGGTCACCTTCACCGAGGCCGAACCGCCCGAGTCCATCGCCGCGCTGCGTGCCGGCGAGTGCGATCTGGCGGTGGCCTTCTCCTACCCCGGCTCACCGGTCGGCCGCGGCGAAGATCTCGAGGACTTCGTCGTGCACCACCTGCTCACCGAGGAGGTGCGGGTCGCCCTGCCCCGCGACCACGCGCTCGCCGACGAGAGTGTGGTGTCGATGGCCGACCTGGCCGACGAGGACTGGATCGCCGGCTGCCCGCGCTGCCGGGGGCACCTGCTGCAGGTGGCCAGCGACGCCGGCTTCCAGCCGAAGCTGTCGTTCGAGACCGAGGACTACGTGGCGGTTCAGGGGTTCGTCGCCGCCGGCCTCGGTGTGGCGCTGATCCCCGACCTGATCAGGCATTCCACCCACAACGACGACGTGGTGGTGAAGCCGCTGGCCGAGACGACCGTCCGCGAGATCCACGTGCTCACCACCGAGGATCTCGAGCGCGTGCCCGCGGTCGCCGCGACCCTTGACGCCCTGCGCTGCAATGCGTCCAAGGCGGTGCCATCCCGCGAGAAGCTGGCCCAGCAGGCCGTCAGCGGCTGAGCTCGGCCCGGTACTGCTCGGCCCGGTACTGCTCGGCGACGGCCGCCACCAGGGCCGGGTGTGCGCCGATCGGGTCGGTGACGTCGGCCACCGCCCGGGCGAGATCGTGGAAGTACCCGGGAGCGAGCAGCAACCCGACGGCCACGGGGTCAGTCCCGCCGTCAGTCCCTGCCGAACTCAGCTGCGCCAGCCGCTCGGCGGCCGACACCTCGGCGGCGGCCAGCGCCACCGGCTCGACCACCCGACCGAGCCGCTCCGAGAGCCGCTCCGCGATCGCCGCCACCCGCTGCTGGGCGACGGGCATGCGCGAGCCGGCCCAGAGCAGGGCAATCGTCCGATCGTCGGACGACGAACCGACCAGCCGTTCGACGGCCCGCTCGGCGAGCGCCTCGATCAGCCCCGCTGAGTCCCCGACCGGAGCCAGCACCGTGGCCGCGGGATGGGCCGCGGCGGCTCGCGCCACGTCGACCTGCAGGTGGAAGCCGCCACCCACCAGCCACGGCACGATGACGGGTTCGTCCAGGCCGGCCACCACCTCGTCCAGACCGGGTTCGAGCACGTCGATCCAGCCGATCGTCACCGCCGCGCCGGTGGCCTCGGCGAGGGCACGGGCGACCGTAGCGGTCGTCCGTTGCCCCTCGTCGGAGCGGGTTCCGTGCGCGGCGATGACGATCGGACGGCTCATCGGGCCGTGACCTCCTGGCCCTCGTCGGGGGCGGCGGCCTCGGCCAGCGAGGCCTGGAACAGTTCGGCCTCCAACTGCTCGGCCTCGGCGTTCTCGCGCTGCACCCGAGCCCGGTGACGCTGCACCGCGACACCGAGCACGAGCAGGCCAACGGCGCCCACCAGCGTCAGCACGATGGTGCGCAGGTCGGCGGCGACGCCACCGGCCTTGAGCAGAGTGCGCAGGTTGGTGACCACGATCAGCACACCCGCACCGGTGCCCAGCACCGCCGCGGGAAGCCGGCTCACCAGGAAGGCGGCGATCGGCGCGGCGACCAGGCCGCCGAGCAGCAGCGCCAGCACGAACCCGTAGTTGATGCCGGCCGTGCCCAGCCCGATCAGGAACCCGAGCGAGGCGAACAGCGTGACCAGGAACTCCGAGGTGTCGACCGAGCCGACCACGGTGCGCGGCTTGGTGCGACCGACCACCAGCAGGGTGGTGGTCGAGACCGGCCCCCAGCCTCCGCCTCCGGTGGCGTCGACGAAGCCGCCGACCAACCCGAGCGGGGTGAGGAAGCCGGTGTGCAGTCGACCGGGACGAATCACCTGGGCGTGCCCGGCGACCCGGACGAAGCGGCTCAGCAGGTACACGCCGAGCAGCAGCAACAGCCCCGACATGATCGGCGTGGCCGCCTCGGTCGAGAGTCGGGCCAGCACGGTGGCGCCGAGGAACGCACCGATCGCGCCGGGGATGCCCAACCGCACGGTCAGCTTCCAGTCGACATTGCCGAACCGGTGGTGCGAGACGCCCGAGACGAGCGTGGTGCCGAGTTCGGCCAGATGCACCGAGGCCGACGCGGCGGCCGGCGTCAGGCCGGCGATCAACAGCAGTGAGGTCGAGGTGACGCCGTAGCCCATGCCGAGGGCTCCGTCGACGAGTTGGGCGATGAGGCCGACGATGGCCAGACCGATGAGTTTGCGCATGGCAGGCTCCTTCCGGGAGCACAGGGTAAGCCGTGGGGCTCGAGAGTGTGGGGCCGTCCGCGAAGACCGGTTGTCGTGTTGTTCGGGGACGAGGTGCCGGGCCGGGGCGGGGCTCAGGCGACGTGTCGGGAGGCTGGGGTGCGACGGGGACTCAGGTCGACCCCGCCGGTACACAACATCGTGGCCACCGCGTCGCGCACGGCGACGGAGCGGCGGGGATCACCCCCACCGTGCACGGCCACCTGCACGGTGCCGGTCGAGGTGGTGGTCGCGGTGCGGGCGGGCACGGCGGCGGTACCCAACGCCGAGCGCGACGCGACGATGCAGAACGTCTGCCGGTCCTCGGCATCGTCGGCGACGGCGAGATCGACGTCGAGATCGCCCGTCGCGGCATGCACCAACCAGGCACCCTCGAGGTCGGCCGACCCGCGATAGGGCCGTTCGACCCAGCGGACGAGCCCCCGCTCCACCAGCTCGACCAGTTCGGGGGCCAACTCCGGGGCGATCACCAGCACCCGGGCGCCGTCGGCGAGGAAGCCCGCGGCGCGGCGGGCGGCGACTCGTCCGCCACCCACGAGCGTGACCCGGCGGCCCGCCAGGTCGAGCCACAACGGCGCGAGCTCGGGCTCGGTTCCCCCGGTGCGGACCATCAGATGATCCAGTCTTGGGAGGCCTGGCTGCGCGCGGCGAGGTCGCGCTCGGCCTCGTCGGCGGCATCGGGGTCGCGGGCCTCGCGGATCATGCCGGCAGCCAGCGTCGATCCGTCACTCGGGTCGATCAGCAGGAAGGCCCCAGTGCGGCGGGAATCGCTGTACGGCTCGGCGACGACAGGGTTGGCCAGGCGCAGGCGCACTCGTCCGAGATCGTTGAGGCCGAGCGTGTCGGCCGGGCCGGTGACCAACGTGTCGAGGTCGAGCACGCCGGTGATGTCGTCGACCACCACCTGCGTGGTACGGGTGAGGTGCTTGAGCAGCAGCCTGGCCCGGGGGCGGAGCGGACGCTCCGAGAGCCAGCAGACGGTGGCGTCGAGATCGCGGGCGTTGACCGGCTGTTCGCCGCCGACCAGCACGTCGCCACGGGCGATGTCGATGTCGTCGGCCAGTTCGACCGCCACCGACAGGGGTGCGGTGGCGGTGGTGACCTCACGGTCTCCGATGGCGATCCCGGTGACGGTGGAGCGGCGCCCCGAGGGCAGCACCGTGATCGGGTCGCCGACCGACAGGCTGCCCTGCACGATCGGGCCGGCGTAACCGCGGTACTCGACGAACCGGGGGTCGCGGGCACCCTGCTGCGGACGAATCACCGTCTGCACGGGCAGGCGCACGTGCCGATCGGCGGCCAACTCCTCGGCCTCGATCGGCAACTGCTCCAGCAGGTGCAAGAGCGAGGGTCCGTCGTAGAAGGGGGTGCGCGACGACTCGTCCACCACGTTGTCGCCGGCCAGTGCCGAGACGGGAATGGTGTGCACGTTGGCGACCCCGAGCTGGGCGGCGAGCTCGCGCACCTGGGTGTCGACGGCGGCGAACTTCTCGGCCGAGTAGTCGACCAGGTCGATCTTGTTGACGGCGACGATCACGTGCGGCACCCGCAACAGTGCGGCCACCGCCAGATGACGCCGGGTCTGCTCGACGATGCCGTGGCGCACGTCGGCCAGCAGCACCACCACGTCGGCGGTGGACGACCCGGTCACCGTGTTGCGGGTGTACTGCACGTGGCCGGGGCAATCGGCGAGCACGAACGAGCGCTGCGCCGTGGCGAAGTAACGGTAGGCGACGTCGATGGTGATGCCCTGTTCGCGCTCGGCGCGCAACCCGTCGGTGAGCAGGGCGAGATCGGCGGCGGTGAGACCGCGGTCACGACTGGCGCGCTCGACGGCCTCGAGCTGGTCGGCCATCACGGCCTTCGAGTCGTGCAACAGGCGCCCGACCAAGGTCGACTTGCCGTCGTCGACGCTGCCGGCCGTGGCCAGTCGCAGCAGGGTTGAGGTGCTCATCAGAAGTAACCCTCCTTCTTGCGGTCTTCCATGGCTGCCTCGGTGATGCGGTCATCGGCGCGGGTGGCGCCGCGCTCCGACACGGTCGACAGGGCGGTCTCGCGCACGATGTCGTCGACGCTGGCGGCGTCGGACTCCACGGCACCGGTGCACGACATGTCGCCCACCGTGCGGTAGCGCACGGTGCGGGTGACGACGGTCTCGTGGGCGCGAACGGTGTTGTGCTCGCCGACCGCCAACCACATGCCGTCGCGGCTGAACACCTCGCGCTCATGAGCGAAGTACAGGCTGGGCAACTCGATCTGCTCGCGCTCGATGTAGCGCCAGATGTCGAGCTCGGTCCAGTTCGACAGCGGGAACACGCGCACGTGCTCACCCGGACGATGCCTGGGGTTGAACAGGCTCCACAGTTCGGGGCGTTGACCGCGGGGATCCCACTGCCCGAACTCGTTGCGCAGGCTGACGATCCGCTCCTTGGCGCGCGCCTTCTCCTCGTCGCGGCGGGCACCCCCGAAGACCGCGTCGAAGCGGTGCTCGGCGATGGCGTCGAGCAGCGGCACGGTCTGCAGCGGGTTGCGGGTGCCGTCGGTGCGCTCGGTGAGGCGGCCGTCGTCCAGGTAGTCCTGCACGCGGGCGACCTCGAGCCTCAGCCCGAACCGCTCAACCTGACGGTCGCGGTAGTCGAGCACCTCGGGAAAGTTGTGGCCGGTGTCGACGTGCAGCAACGTGATCGGCGGCTTGGCCGGGTAGTACGCCTTGAGGGCGACGTGCAGCAGCACCGCCGAGTCCTTGCCGCCCGAGAACAGGATCACCGGGCGCTCGAGCTCGGCCACCACCTCGCGGATCACGAGCATCGCCTCGGCCTCCAACAGGCCGAGGTTGTCGACGGGGGTCTCGAGGGCGCCCTCGCCGTCTCGGGTCGCCAGGTCGAGGGCGTCGAGCTGTCGGGTGCCAGTCACAGTCGCCGGGGTCACAGTCGCGGCGGTCACAGTCGTCGGGGTCACGGTCGTCGGGTTCCTCACAGGTGGATTCCGCACTCGGTCTTGGCCAGGCCGGCCCAACGGCCGGCGCGGGGGTCTTCGCCGGGGGCGACACGGCGGGTGCAGGGAGCGCAGCCGATGGACGGGTACCCCTCGCCCAGCAGCGGGTTCACCGGCACCTGATGTGCCTCGGCGTAGTCGATGACGTCGTCGAAGCTCCAGTAGGCCAGCGGGTTGATCTTCACCAGGCCGTGGCGCTCGTCGAAGCTCACCAGCGGGGTCGTGGCGCGGGTGGGGGCCTCGTCGCGGCGCACCCCGGTGAACCAGGCCTCGTAGCCCTGCAGTTCCTCGGCCAGCGGTTCGACCTTGCGCAGCTGGCAGCACAGGGCGGGGTCGCGGTCGTGAAGCTTCGGCCCGTACTCGGCGTCCTGCTCGGCGACGGTCTGCTTGGGCAGCACGTCGATGACCGTCACCGGCATGGCCAGCGGCAACTCGGCGCGCAGGCCACGGGTCTCGGGGAAGTGGTAGCCGGTCTCGAGGAACAGCGTGTCCACCCCCGGGATGGCGGCGCTCACCAGGTGGGCGAGCACCGTGTCGGCGGCCATCGAGCAGGCCACCGCCACACGATGCCCGAAGGCCTCCGCGGCCCACGAGATGACCTCGTCGGCACCAGCTCGGGATCGTCCGCTGGGGTCGGCGAACAGCCGGTTGCCCGCGTCGGCGAGCGTGCGCAGTTCCTCGCGGCTGCGCTGGCGCTCGCGCGGTTCGGTGCGCAGCGACGCGAAGATGCCCTCGTGTTCGAAGCGCTGCGGCTGGGCCCACAGGGGGCGCTCGGTGACGGTGGCCGGTAGGTCGCGGGGGGTGGCCGGATGCGTCGGCGTCCGGAAGGGGGTGAGGGTCATACCAAGGCCTCGTCTTCTGCTCGATGCACCCACGCGGCGAAGGTCTCGCCGTCGGTGCGTTCCCCGTGCCAGCGGCGCACGACGCGTTCCACGTAGTCAGTCAGGTTGTCGGCTGTCACCTTGAGTCCGCGCACGGTGCGTCCCAGACCGGCCTCCGGACGACCGTGGGTCGCGAGACCTCCGCCGAGGTGCACCTGGAAGCCGGGAACCTGCTGACCGGCGTCGTCCATCACCAACTGGCCCTTCAGGCCGATGTCGGCGGTCTGGATGCGCGCGCACGAGTTGGGGCAGCCGTTGAGGTGCAGGGTGAGCGCCTCGCTCAGTTCGAGGTCGGCCAGTCGCTCATCGAGCACCTTGACCGCCTCGGTCGCCGTGTCCTTGGTGTCGACGATGGCGAGCTTGCAGAACTCGATGCCCGTGCAGGCCATGGTGCCGCGGCGGAACGCGCTGGGGCGGGTCTGCAGGCCGAGGGCCTCGAGGCCGGCGACGGCCTCGTCGAGCCGCTCGGGGGTGATGTCGAGCAGCAACAGCTTCTGGTGAGGCGTGAACCGGGCCCGGTCGGTGCCCAGGGTGGCCATCAGGTCGGCGATGCCCTGCAGGGTGTCGGCGCCCATCCGGCCCACCGTGGGGGCCGCGCCGACGTAGTGGTTGCCGTCCTTCTGGGTGTGCACACCGATGTGGTCGCTCGCGGCGCCGTTGGGGCGGGCCTCGGGGCCGTCGGGCAGCGCGCGCTGCAGGTACTCGTCCTGCAGCACCTGGCGGAACTTCTCGGTGCCCCAGTCGTTCAGCAGGAACTTCAGGCGGGCCTTGTTGCGCAGGCGGCGATAGCCGTAGTCGCGGAAGATTCGGGTGACGCCGTACCAGACCTCGGCCACCTCGTCCGGGCGCACGAAGACGCCCAGGCGCTCGGCGAGCCGGGGGGTGGTCGACAGCGCGCCGCCGACCCACAGGTCGTAACCGATGCCGAACTCGGGGTGCTCGACGGCCACGAACGACACGTCGTTGATCTCGTGCACCACGTCGTGGCTGGGGTGACCGGTGATGGCCGACTTGAACTTGCGCGGCAGGTTGGCGAGCTCGGGGTCGCCGATGTAGGTGCGCAGGATCTCGTCGATCGCCGGGCTCGGGTCGATCAGTTCGTCGGCGGCGACACCGGCCACCGGGGAGCCCAGGATGACGCGGGGGCAGTCACCGCAGGCCTCGACGGTGCGCATGCCGACGGCCTCGAGCTTGTTCCAGATGGTGGGCACGTCTTCGATCTGGATCCAGTGGTACTGCAGGTTCTGGCGATCGGTGATGTCGCCGGTGCCGCGGGCGTGGTCACGCGAGATCTCGGCGAGGGTCTGCACCTGGGCGTGGGTGAGGGCGCCGCCGTCGAGGCGGACGCGCATCATGAAGTAGCTGTCCTCGAGCTCGTGGGGTTCGAGCTGCGCCGTGCGACCGCCGTCGATGCCTGGCTTGCGCTGGGTGTACAGGCCCCACCAGCGGAAGCGGCCGTGCAGGTCGTTGCCATCGATGGAGTCGAAGCCCTGCTTGGCGTAGGTCTCGATGATGCGCGTCCGCACCTCGAGCACGTCGGACTCGGCCTTGAACACCTCGTTGGCGTTGAGCGGTTCGCGCCCGTTGACCAGCCACTGCCCGTTGTTGGTGCCCGCACGGGGGCCGCGGGTGCGGGCCCCGGTGTGCTCGGGGGTCGGCGTGGTGGTCGCTTGAGTCATAAGCACATGTTATTGATGCCATATGAACTGTCTATAACTGGCGCCCGCATCGTGGGACGAGGGCCGCTGGCTAGGGAGGACGGGAGCGATCGCCGGGGTCGGCCCCAGCCCTGCGGTCGTCTCGGCCCAGGGGTCGGATCGGGTCAGAGCTGGTCGGCGATCGCCCGCAGGGCGGCGACATGGGAGCGGTAGGCGGCCTCCCCGACCTTGGTGAGCGACAGCCAGGTGCGCGGACGCTTGCCGACGAAACCCTTGCGGACCTTCACGTAGCCGGCTTGCTCGAGCACCGACACCGCCTTGGACAGCACGGAGTCCGAGACCTCGATGGCGTCGCGCACGGTGGCGAAGTCGGCCTCGTCGACCTTGCTCAGTGCGGCCACGATGCTGAACCTCACGGGCGCGTGGATCGTGTCGTCCAACTGGTGTCGGGCGTGGGTGCTCATCAGGCGACCCCGGCCTTGGCGGCGGAGCGCCCGATGAGGACGGCGGCGACCGCGCCGGGCAGCACGACGGTGATCGCAGCGACGGCCACCAGCCACCACGACGCGGGATCGGCGGCGCCGCCGCTGGACACGACCGAGATCCAGACCGCGTAGAGCGCCGTGGTGACGGCGAACCCACCGATCCAGTAACGGGCCCAGCCCTTGGGAAGGCTGCCAACCCTGCGCTGGAACATCACCAAGGCGACGATCAGGGCTCCGTAGACCGCCATGCCAGCAATGAACACGGGGAAGCGGGCGACGTCGGAGGCGATGGTCGCCCGCACCAGCACCAGCACGGCAGCCATGGCGGCGCCGACCGCGATGCAGAAGAACTGCAGGCGGCGCACGTGCGACCCGGTGGTGGGGTTCACCGACTCGGCCGCGGCCAGGGCCTCGCGAGCCTGGGCTGCGGTGATGCCCTCGGGAGTGTCGGGAGTGATGGGGGAAGGGGTGGGGTTCATGGTGATTCTCCTGTTCCGTGCTTCTGGGTGTCGATCGCTCGGGTCGTGTCCCACCATCCTGACAAGTACTTTCCACTTTGGCAAGTACTTTCGAGTGCGACTGCTCTTCCCCGCGGCAGGTGTGTGAAATGCGCACCCGAAACGGGGTTCGTTCCCCGCCTGAGCAATGAAGGCCCACTCGGGTGCGCAGTTCACACACCTGGGTGGGTGTGGCGGGGCCCACGACGCACCCGGGCCCCCGTCCCTGCTCGTTCATCTGTCACCCGCGGCAGACTTGTGGGGTGATCCAACCGCGCCCCGTATGGGACTTCTCCGATCCAGCGGCGTCCGAGCAACGTTTCGCCGACGAGGCCGCCCACGACGAGGCCGCCCACGACGAGGCGGCCGACGAGGCGGGGGTGCGGATCGTGCTCGAACGCGGACGCCTGCTGCGCAGCGCCGGCGACCCCGAGGGTTCCCGGCCCCTGTTCGAGCGAGCCATCGCCATGGCCGGCGAGGCTGGCTTCGAGGAACTCGAGCTCGACGCCCGACACATGCAGGCCCTGGTCGCTCCACCCGATCAGAGCGACCGCCTGCACCGCGAGGCCATCGTCCGGGCTGGTGTGGCAACCGACCCCGCCGCCCGCAACTGGGACGCCTCGCTGCTCAACAACCTGGGCATGAATCTTGCCGACCGGGGCGACTTCGACCACGCCCTGCCCGTGTTCGAGCAGGCGCTGGCAGCACGCCGGCGGATCGGTGATCCCGAGGCCATCCGCGTGGCCCGGTGGATGGTGGCCTGGACGCTGCGCAACCTCGGCCGCCGCGACGAAGCCCTGGAGATCCAGCGGGAGCTGAAGGAGCAACTCGACGCCGAGGGGGGCGACGACCGCTACGTCGACGAGGAGTTGGCCCTGCTCACCTGAGCTCACCGATCCGAATTGGCGGCACCGTGCGAGTTCTTGCCATCAGGTGTCAAGAACTCGCACGGGGGCGCCAGAACGGATCGGCGCGCGGGCGGCACGCGACTAGCATCGGCCCCATGACGATTCACCTGGTGGGAAGCGGACCCTCGGCCGACGGCCTCGACCCCGTCTGGGACTCGTTCGTGACCGAGGTGCGCGAGCGCGGCGGCGAACCCGGCCCGATCGTGGTCTGCCTGCTGGTCACCCCCGACGACGGCGACCTCGACGTGCGCGACCTGCTGCCGGGCTACGCCGACCCGATCACGTCCCGCTGGCCCGAGGCCACGTTCGAGGTGGTCGAGCTTCGCCCCAATGACGCCTTCCTGGCGAACCCGTCATTCGAAACCACCCCCGAACGCCACACCCCGGACGACACTCCCACCACGGACGACGCCCCCGCCCCCGCCCCCACCTTCCCTGACCTCACCCGCGCCGCGGCCATCATCGTCGGCGGCGGCTGGACCCCGGGCTACCTGCACAGCCTGACCCCCCACCGTGACGTGATCGCGCACGCCGTCCGCCGCGGACTCCCCTACCTCGGCTTCTCGGCGGGCGCCTCGATCGCCAGCCGGCATGCGCTGGTCGGGGGCGAGTTCGCCGACGGCATCCGCGTGCAGCAGGACTACGCGGCCGAAGACCTGCACGACCTCACCGTCACGGACGGCCTCGCGCTGATCAGCACCCTCGTGCAGGTGCACACCGACGAGTGGTCGAACGAGGGCATCGTCATCTCGGCCCTCGAGCGCAACCTCGCCGGTCACGCCGTCTCCATCGACGAGGGCACCGCCCTGGTGGTCGAGCCCTCGTCCGGGCGCACCCACCGCCTCGGACGAGGCCGCCTGCGCTGGTTCTCGAAGGAGGCCCACGGGGTGCTCGTCCGCACCGAGGAGCCCCCCACGGCGCCCACCCTCCCCTGACCCGGCCCGCCGAGGCGGCGAGGTCGCCCCGACCGGCCCGTCCGGGTGCCACGTTTGCGGCCTGACATGGCAAGGTAGCCTCATGCAGATTCTGGTGGTGGACGACGACCAAGCCGTGCGGGATTCCTTGGCGCGTTCTCTGCAGTACTCGGGCTACGAGGTGACCACGGCCCAGGACGGTCTCGAGGCGATGGCGAAACTGTCCGCCGTTCGCCCCGACGCGGTGGTCATGGACGTGATGATGCCCCGGCTCGACGGCCTCGAGACCACCCGCATGCTGCGCGGCGGCGGCAACGACGTGCCCATCCTGATCCTGACCGCGCGGGACGCGGTGGGCGATCGGGTCGACGGTCTCGACGCCGGCGCCGACGACTACATGGTCAAGCCGTTCGCGCTCGACGAGTTGCTCGCCCGACTGCGCGCGCTCACTCGTCGCAGCCGCCCCGAGCCCGAGCAGAGCTCCGAATCGCTCACCTTCGCCGACCTGCACCTCGACCCCCAGACCCGCGAGGTGACGCGCAACGGTCGCCGCATCAGCCTGACGCGCACCGAGTTCGCCCTGCTCAACGTGTTCATGGAGCACCCCCGCCGCGTGCTCGAGCGCGGGTGGCTGCTCAACGAGGTGTGGGGCTTCGACTTCCCGACCACCGCCAACTCGCTCGAGGTCTACATCGGCTACCTGCGCCGCAAGACCGAGGGTGAGGGCGAGAGCCGGCTCATCCACACGGTGCGCGGCATCGGCTACGTGTTGCGCGAAACTCCCCCGTGATCGACTGGCTCACCCGCCGTCTCGCGCCGTCGTGGTCGTCGTCGCGCCCCGCACCGCTCGGCCGCCGGATGGTCTCGATGATGGTGGTCGGCTTGGTGCTGGCCGTCATCCTCGTGGGCGGCGCGGCCTGGGCGAGCACGCGGTGGTCGCTCTACCACCATCTCGACCAGGAACTCGAGTCGATGAGCGGCCATTTCGCCACGCCCATCCAAGGTGACCTGGAGAACATGGGCGGGCTCACGGCCGATGCCCTCTCACCCACGCAGGCGACCCTGCTGCTGGTGCGCGCCGACGGTCAGGTGACCTCGCTGCCCGGGCAGGACCCCGTGCTCACGCCGGGTCCGCAGGAGTTGGCGGTGGCCCGCACCCAGCATTCCGCCCCCGCGCACACCCAGATCGTCCGGGGTGAACGCTGGCGCGTGCTCGCGACCCCCCTGACGATTGACGGTCAGTACTACGCCCTGCTGGTGGCCCAGCCGCTCGCCCCCACCGACGCCACCCTGAGCCAGCTCACCCTGGTGCTCGTGCTGGTCGGCGCGGTCGGGGTGGTGGCGCTCGGTGCGCTGGGTTGGGCGCTCGGACGATCCGCCATGCGTCCCCTGCGCCAGCTCGCCCATGCCGTGGCCAGGATCACCGAGACGGACGACCTGCGGCCCATCCAGATCGCGCAGTCCGATGACCTCGGCAACCTGACCGAGTCGTTCAACACGATGCTCAACTCGCTCGCCAGTTCGCGTGAGCGGCAGAAGCGACTGATCGCCGACGCCGGTCACGAACTGCGCACTCCGCTCACCTCGATGCGCACCAATGTCGAGTTGATGATCGCGGACGACAAGACCGGCATGCTGCCCCCGGGCGCCCGCTCGGAGATCCTGCACGATGTCGCGGCCGCCCTCGGAGAGTTCACCTCGCTGGTCGGCGACCTGGTGCAGCTGAGTCGCGACGACAAGGTGGCGGTGGCGCGCGAGCCGCTCGACTTCGCCGAGGTGGTGCGTTCTGCCGTCGTGCGGGCGCGGCGGCGCGGGCCGGGCCTGACGTTCGACGTGGAACTCAACCCGCTCTACCTGCTCGGCGAGTCGGACAATCTGGAACGCGCGGTCACCAACCTGCTCGACAACGCCGTGAAGTTCTCGCCCCCCTCGGGCACCATCCGGGTGCACCTCGAGGGCGACCGGCTGCGCATCTCGGACCAAGGGCCCGGCATCGCCGACGAAGACCTGCCACACGTGTTCGACCGGTTCTTCCGCTCGGATCGTGCCCGCAACACCCCCGGTACGGGGCTCGGCCTGTCGATCGTCGCCCACACCGTCGAGGCCCACGGTGGCACGGTGCGGGCGGGCCGGTCGGCCGAGGGTGGCGCGGAGTTCACGGTGACCCTGCCCGGCAGCCAACGCCCCCTCGACGAGGCCTGAGCCCCGTGAACCAGACCTGGCAACCACCTCCGGGCGGGCAGCAGCCCCAGCCCTGGTCGCCGCCGCCCGGGTCACCCCAGAACAGGTCTCCCCAGAACAGGTCTCCCCAGAACAGGTCACCCCAGCACTGGTCCGCTCCGCCACCCCCTCCCGCGCCCCCACCACCCCCGGCGCCCCCAGCACCCAAGCGACCCCCCGCCACCGCCCCGCAGGCCGTCGCCCTGGCGGTGGTGCTCGCCTTCTCCTTCGCCACGGCCGCCCTCACCGCTTCGTCCGGTGACCTGCCGGGCGCGGGCGCAGAGCGGTTCGTCGGCGGCGACGGCACCAGCGTGACGTTGGCCCGCGCCGGTCGCCAGGTCGTGCAGCTCGAGACCGCCCACTACCGCGGGTCCGCCGCCTTCAGCGTGAGCCACCCGGCCTTCCTGTTCGCCGGCAAGCTCGCCGACGACCCCGACCGCAGCTACCTGATCGAACGTCGGACGACCCCCTCGGGCGTCACCCGGGAGCGCCTTCAGGAGCTCGGCCCCGAAGGGCTGACCACGCTGGCCGAGGTGAGTGGCGACTCCTACGTCGTGCGCTCCCCTGGCCTGATCGAGGTGCCCGCCCGGCCGCGGGCGGGGCAGACCTGGACGCAGTCGGGCACCACCCGCACCCCCAGCGGCAAGGGCACCCAGACGTGGTCGACCTCCGGGTCGGTGAGCGCCGGCGAGAACGGCTGCCTGCGCATCACTCTGACCGAGACAAGACAGGGCAACGACCCGGCCACCACCACCGAGACCCGCTGCCCCGGCCGCGGGGTCACGGCGACCTCGGCCTTCGAGGGGGTGGCCGTCGACGAGCGGGCCACCCCACCCGAGGCGCCTGACACCACCGCCTTGACCTTCGCCGGTCCCCTCGATGCCGGCCCCAGGCGCCTGCAGCTCAGCCGGGCCGGCAGCCCGGTGGTGCTGACCACGATCGCGGGCGTCGGTCTGACCCGCGCGGGCACGGTCGTCCACTCGATGGTGGGCGACGATCTCGTCTTCGCCGACGACCCGCCCGCAGACTCGCCACCGGTGACGGGCGGGCTGGGCATCATGCCCAGCATTCCCATCACCCTCGTACGGCACCCCGGGGGCCAGCCCCGCACCTTGGCGGCGTTCGGCGATCTGGTGGTGGTCGGCACGACGTCCAAGCAGGCAGTCGCGTACGACTCCCACGGCTGGCGACGATGGACGATCGACCTGCCCGATGCCCCCGACCAACTGGCGCGCGTCGGCGACGACACCTTCGCGGTGCAGACCACGAGCGGGTCCCTGCAGGTGCGGCGCATCGACACCGGCGCCCTCGTCTGGCAGCGCGACCTCGGCGTCGGCGAACCCGCCATCCCGGCGGTGGGCGGGAGCGGCCCCACCGTGGTGGCGGCCGTCGCCGGTGAGCACGTGCAGGTGTTCGATGCCGAGACCGGCACCCCCGTCTTCGACACCACCATGTCGGGTCAGGCCGACGCCGTCGCCGTGGCCGGCACCACCGTGGTGGTCGCCGACGCGACCGGCCAGGCCGTCGGCTTCGACCTCACCGGCGCGGTGCAGTGGCGCTACACCGACTCGCAGATGAACGTGCGGCAGGCGCTCGTCCACTGGTCGGCGGGCACCTCAGGGGGCGTGGGGACGACCCCCGACCGGGTGCTGCTCGCGACCGATCGGGGCACCCGACTGCTCGACGCGCGCACGGGCCGGTTGGTGGCCCGGGTGGGCGGCGACACCCGGGCGATGAGCTCGCTCACGGGCGGTGCGGGGGTCGGCGAGGCCGTGGTCTCGCTCGACGGCGCCACCTGGCGCCTCTGGTCGGGCGACCGGGTGGTGGCCAGCGGAACCATGTCGGCCACGCCCGCGAACAGCCGGGAGATTCTGCGCGGTCAGGGCCCCGCCGTCGCCGTCAGCGGCAGCACGGTGATCGATCTGTGGGGGCGGCCGGCATGACCATCTACCACCACCTTCCCGACCCGCCCGGCGAACACCCGGGGGCGCCCGTGCGGGCCCCTCGTCCGGCCTTCGAGGACGACCCCGCGCGGCGCGGACCGAAGCTCTGGCAGGTGCTGGTGCAGACGTTCGTGCACGTGTTCGTCACCCCGGTGCGCGACGGACGACCCGAGTGGCGCAGCTGGTCGCCCGGCTTGCGGTTGGTGGCCGTGGTGGGGCTGGCGGCGATCGTGGTCACCGGGCTGGTGGCGACCTTCGGGTCGGTGATCCGACGGCACTCGACGCTGGTGGCGACCGACGAGTTCATGGTGCTGCCGCAGTGGGGGCCGACCCTGTTCCTGTGGCTGTCGATCTTGGTGGTCTCACTGCTGTTCACCGCGAGCGTGCACACCCATCCGGCGATCGCCGGCCTGGTGTGGCTGGTGGTGTGCCCGACGCTGCTGCTGATCCCCGGAGCCACGAATCCCCTGGGTCTGCTGCTGGGACTCGTGACCGCCCTGGTGCTGCTGTTCATGCCGTTGGTGGTGCGGCGGCGCGGCTGGAGCATCTGGCAGTTCCTGCTCATCTGGGTGCTGGTGACCGCCACCGTGCAGTTCCCGCTGTGGAACTCCCCGTTCAGCGGTCTCGGGGTCGACCTGCGGGGGCTGCAGAGCCTGACCATCACCCTGGCGCTGGCCTCGCTGTCGTACCCCGCTGTCGCGGCGGCCGGCTACTCCGCCACCGAGGTCGCGGTCACCGCCGGCCAGTGGTTCGCGCACTCGGTGCGCAACCTCGGCGGCTCGTTCCTGAACCGGTGGTTGCTCGCGCTGGTGCTGCTCACGGGCGTGTGGCAGCTGTGGTCGATCGCTCGGCGAGTGCTCGACCCGGGGCTCGAGTGGTACGCCCCGGTGCTGATCGGGTCGGCCATCATCGTGGTGGTGACAGCGGGCGGCGCGTGGCTGATGTGGCGTTCGTCGAGGGCGCTGCGGGACGACCCTCGCAACGTCTGGCCCGTCGGCATGCCGTCGACGCTGGCCGAGGCCTGGAACCCGTTCCTGTTGCTCTTCGGATTCATGCTGGCGCTGCCGCTGTTCCCCTACGACATCGTCGTCAAGACGACCGCGATGGTGCAGGCCCTGCACGGGCCCGCCGCCGTGGTCTCCGCCGGCGAGGCGGCCGGACGAGCGCTGAGCTCGGCCTGGTTCCGCACCCTCACGCGGCTGGGGGCCGCCCTCGTGTTCGCCTGGTGGGCCTGGCGCCGCACCCGCCGCGGACAGGCCCACTTCGGACTGCTGGCCGCCGCCATGGTCGCCGTCTGGGGACTGTCGTTCGTGAACCGCGTTTCGGGAGACCGCCTGCTGCTGGGGTGGTCGGTCGAGGCCATCACCACCTACACCTCGCTGGCGGCTTGGGTGTGGTTCGTGGTGGCGGTCGTCCGTCGTCGGTTGCACAACGGCACCCTGTTGGCGATCTGGGTGGTGTGGCTGGTGGCGACCGCATTCCAGGGCCGGGCCGTGCTCTCCGACCCGTCGACGATCGTCGGGGCCGTCTCCGCCTCGGGACTGGTGCTGGCGGGGCTGGCCTGGCGCCTGCTGACCGACGGCTCGATGGCCCAGGGTGATTCGCGGGCGTTCCCGCGCGCCAGCAGGGTGCTGCTGCTGGTCGCCAACACCCTGCTCGCCACCACCACGCTGGCCGTGATCGCGCTGTCGGGGGGCCATCACGACCTGCTGGTCTCGAGCCTGTGGGAGGGCACGGGTGAGGCCTTCCTCGGCACCCCGCTGCTGCTGGCGGTGCTGGTGGCGCCGTTCCTGGTGACCACGTTCACCTTCCACCAGGACGACTGACCCACGCGTCGGGGCTCAACGCTGGGGCAGGTGGGTGGGCAGGCTGCGCCGCGGGCCATGCCGCTCGGGGCGGCGCCCGCCGTGACCTAGCAGCAGTTCCACCCGGTAGCGATCCCCGGCGAATGGTTCCAGCGCTGCGGCCGCGGCAGCCGAGTCGCCCTTCACTCCCGTCAGGTTCCAACTGATCCAACCGGGCACGTGGTAGTCGTCGATGCTCCACGCGTCGGGGTCGCCCACCACCGCCTGCAGCACCCGGGCGGTCGTCCAAGGACCGATGCCCGGCAGCGAGCGCAGGGCGGCGCCCAGCGCTTCGGCGGCCGCCGCGGTGCCCGAGCTGAGGGTGCGGTCGAGCAGTCGCTGCAGGCTGGCGGCCCGGCCGAGCGTGCGGACGACCACCTGCCCCCGGCGGGGTTCGACCCCCGCCTGCAGGTAGGCCCAGCTGGGAATCGTCGCCCACTGCACGGCGGTCGGCGGGCAGAACATGCCGGCGGCCGGATGGGTGGCATCCGTCCCGCTGGCCGGCCCGGGAGCCGGCGTGCCGTACCGGCGCACCAGGGTGCGGATCGCCGAGAACGCCTCGGCGCCGGTCACCTTCTGCTCGAGGATCGTGGGTGCCAGCGCCTCGGCCACCAGGTGGGAGGCCCCGATCGGCCGCAGGTGCCGGCGCGCCAGCGGGCCCACCAGCGGGTGGATCCGGAGCGGATGGTCCACCGGGATGCGCGCGAGGTCATCGTGGTCGCCGAGCAACCGCGGAGCCTGGTCGAGCGCCCACGCGGCGCCCTCGCCCCAGGCGATCACCTCGACATCACCGCCGGCCGCCTTCACCTGCACCAGCGCGGGCCCCTCGGGCGTGGTCGTGGCTCGCCACCAGCTGCCGCGCCGCTGGCGGTGGGTCAGGTCGGCACCCCGTTGATGCCGAGACAGGTTGTCGTCCAACCCCACGGCGAGCCCGACGACGAGGCGTCGCTGGGGGGCCGCGGATGACATGAGCGCCACTGTAACCGGCCGGTCGCCGGGGGCCCGACCGCTAGGGTGGGGCTGCTGGCTCCCACCCCCGGGAGTTGGCGATCGGGGGTTGGCGATCGGGGGTTGGCGATCGGGACGATCGAGTATGGCGCGAGAGGCGACGATGGCAGGTCACCACCACGGCGAATCGGACGAGCCACTCACCGATGCCCAGCGCAGCCATCGGCGCTCCGCCCTCACCTACCTGCTGGCGGCGCTGATCCCGCTGGCCATCGCGACCGTGATCGGCTTGGTGGTGCTGTGGCCCGACGACGTCTCGAGCCACGTCAACACCGCCGGTATTCAAGAGGTGCTGCCCGGCACCACCACGCACGTGGGCACCATCACCGCCACCCGACAGGTCGCCTGCGAGGGTCAGGCCGGCTCCGTGCCGGGGGTCGAGTCGGCCTGCGTCGAGGTGCAGGTCACCGTCAACGACGGCCCCGACACCGGCCACCAGGAGTCGTTCACCCTCACCAATGCGCACCTGCGCTCGGGGGTCAGCGTGGGCGACAAGGTTTCGCTGTACCGCATCCCGCTCGAGGGCAGCAATCCACCCCAGGTGGCCTACTCCTTCCGCGACTTCGAGCGCACCCTGCCGCTGACGGTGTTCGCGATCGCGTTCGCCGTGGTCGTGATCGCGGTCGCCCGGCTGCGGGGGCTGCTGTCGATCCTCGGGTTGGGGTTCGCCTTCGTGATCATCGCCCGGTTCATGCTGCCGGCGCTGATCGAGGGCCGCGACCCGCTGCTGGTGGGCATCGTCGGCAGCGCGGCCATCATGTTCGTGGTGCTCTACTTCGCCCACGGCTTCACCCTGCGGACGACCACCGCTCTGGTGGGCACGCTGTTCGGGTTGCTGCTGACGGCCGTGCTCGGCTGGGTCGGCGTGCGCTGGGCCCACTTGACCGGCATCAGTGGTGAAGACGACTACGTGCTGTCGGCCTCGTCCCCCGAACTGTTGCTCACCTCGGTGGTGATCTGCGCGGTGATCGTGGCGGCGATGGGCGCCCTGAACGACGTCACCATCACCCAGGCCTCGGCCGTGTGGGAGCTCGCGGACACCGTCACCGACCGCCGACGGTTGTTCCGCAGCGCCATGCGCATCGGCCGCGACCACATCGCCTCGACGGTCTACACCATCGCCTTCGCCTCGGCCGGCGCGGCCCTGCCGGTGCTGTTGCTGCTCACGATTCTCGAGCGGCCCCTGCCCGAGGTGCTCACCTCCGAGATCTTCGCCGCCGAACTGCTGCGCACCACCATCGCCTCGATCGGCCTGGTGCTGGCCGTGCCCGTCACCACCGCGGTGGGCGTGGCGGCGGTCAGCCTGGGGCGTCGTCCACCCCCGGACGAGGCGACCTCCGGCCTGGGCGACGGTTCGGGCGACGATGCCGACGACCGGACGACCGACCCGGGCGATGCTCGCTACCGCCGCCCCGACACCGTCCCACCCGACACCGCCCCCCTCGAGGAGCCCGCATGAGTCTGCATCTGATGCCCACCTTCGGGCGGGTCGAGCACGCCGAGATCAACGCGGATCTGGCGCGGGCCGGCGCGGGACGTCGTCCACTGGTGGCCGTGCACCGCGGCACCTTCGGGGGCACGATCGTCGAGAACACCGCGGCCGCCGTGGCCGCGGCGGTGCGTCGGGGAGGAGACCTGGTCGAGATCGACGTGGTCGCCTCGACCGACGGGCAGCTCTACTGCTTCCACACCGGCTACGAGCCCTACCACTTCGCCTCGCCCACGGGCGGCAGCGTCGTTCCCGACCTGGCGACGCTGCCGTCGTCCGAGATCGACGAGCTGCGGTACCGCTGGATCGACCCCGAGCAGCCGGTGGAGCGGTTGTCGACGGTGCTGCGCACCCAGCCGACGACGCTGCTCAACCTCGATCGGGCCTGGCCGCACTGGGAGCACCTGCTGCCGGTGCTCGCCACCGACCCGCGGCCGGGGCGGTTCCTGGTGAAGTCACCGATGTTGGACGATCGGCTCGATCTGCTCGAGGCCAGCGACGTCGCCTTCCCCTACATGGGCATGGTGCGCACCCTCGACGACGTCGAGGCCCTGCTGGCCCGGGAGCGGCTCAACCTGGTGGCCGTCGAGGTGTTGGCCGGCGACCCCGACGACCCGTTCTGCCAGCCCGAGGTGATCGCCGACCTGAAGGACCGTGGGCTGCTGGTGTGGGCCAACAGCCTCAATCTGGCCGACGGGCTGCGCCGGTATGCGGGCTACGACGATGTCACCTCGGTGCTCTCCGACCCCGTGCTCGGGTGGGGCACGATGCTCGCGCTCGGCATCGACATCATCCAGACCGACTGGCCCGACCTGTTGTCGAGTCATCTGCGCGACGAGGGCCTGCGCTGACGCTGGGGGTGGTGGCGCGGGTGTCGACCCCGATGTGGTCAAACCGCAGCAGCTGAGCCCGAGCGTTCGCTGGTGCGCAACGGTCGGCCTGAGCTGCTGCGGTTTGACCACCACTGCGGCCGCACCTCGCCCGTGTCCCCGGCGCGAACCGATTCCGCCGGCCTGCCAGACTGGGCGGTGAACCGATCCCAGGAGCAACCATGTACGCCGAGGTCATCTCGTCCCATCAACTCACCCCCGACCTGTGGCGGGTGGTGCTCGGCGGGCCCGGTCTCGACGAGTTCAGTCCCAGTGAGTTCGCGGACTCGTACGTGAACTGTTTCTTCGTTCCCGAGGGTGCCCCCTACACGGTGCCCTTCGACACCGACGAGACGCGCGACCTGCCGCGCGAGCAACGCCCCTTCCCGCGCCGCTACACGGTGCGCGCGTGGGACCCCGACACCCGCCAGTTGACCCTCGACTTCGTGGCCCATGGCGAGGTCGGCTTCGCCGGCCGGTGGGCTCGCGGCGCCCGCCCCGGCGACCTGCTGCAACTGCGTGGCCCCGGTGGGGAGTACAACCCCCATGCGGACGCCGATGCCTACCTGTTCGTCGGCGACGAGTCGGCGCTGCCGGCGATTGCGGTCGCCTGCGAGCGGGTTCCCGCGGGGCGTCCGGTCACGGTGGTGGTCGAGGTCGAGAACGCGGCCGGGCAGATCGAGCTGGCCTCCCCGGGAGCACTCACCGTGGTGTGGGTGCACCGTGAGGGCGCGGACGACCCCGACTCCCTGCTCGCGACCGCGGTGGCG
Organism: Aestuariimicrobium soli; assembly: GCF_051192575.1. Lineage (NCBI taxonomy): Bacteria > Bacillati > Actinomycetota > Actinomycetes > Propionibacteriales > Propionibacteriaceae > Aestuariimicrobium > Aestuariimicrobium soli. The sequence goes on from NZ_JBPJSQ010000006.1 coordinate 437,872, forward strand.
GCGCTGCCGGCGCCCACCGGACGCGTGAGCGCGTTCGTGCACGGCGAGGCGATGGAGACCCGGCTGGTGCGGCGCGAGGTGCTCGCTAACGGACGAGTCGACCCCGACTGGCTGTCGTGCTCGCCGTACTGGCGGCGCGGGCTCGACGATGAGCAGTGGCGCTCGATCAAGAAGGACTTCGTGCGCGAGACTCAGGCCGAGGTGGTCTGACCGCCCTCCGGAGTGATGTCGGGCGCGGTGGCCGGGGTCAGGTCGTCAGGGGCCTGCGGGTCAGGGACTCGGTCATGTGGCGACGGCTGGAGCCCTGGCGTCAGGCGTACGTGGCCGGCGCTCGATGGCGGGACGAGGCACTCATCACGGCGACGCACAGCAGTGCCCAGGCGACCACCGAGACCAGCTGGCCCAGCACGGCCGACGCAAGGATTCCGTTGGTGCCCAACGCCGAGTACAGCAGCCCCTGCAGGAAGCTGATCGGCGCGCCGAGGGCCGCGAGCACCGCGGCGGCGATGCACAGCGACCGTGCCATTCCCGAGGCGCGGACGGCGGCCACGATCGCGATCGCCACCGTCACCAGCGTGCCGATCAGACCGACGACGCCGAGGATGCGGCCGAGGCCGAGAGGGCTGAGCGAGGAATCCATCCCCCGATTCTCGCGGGGCAGCGGTTCATCGCCCGGGCGACGGCCTCATTGATCTCGTCGCGCTGCCGGTGCACCCGCTCGATCATCAGCACGGTGAGCAGGGCATTCTGCTCGTCCTGGTCACGCAGGAACCAGGCGAGGAAGTCCTCCTCGATGCCGATCATCAGCTCGACGGTCCGCTCCGCCTCGAGCGGCGTGACCGGGCTGACGGCGTGGTAGCCCGCCACCATCTCTTCGAACAGGGGCAGCCACTCAGCCTCTCGTCCGACCTCGAACAGGCGCGCCATGCCCGACAGGGAGCCGTAGAGCGGGTCGACCCAGCGCGGGCCGAGCTCGAGGTGGTCGGAGTCGATGTAGCCCGTGACCACCTCGCCGTCGAAGAGCACGTTGCCGGCGTGGTAGTCGCGGTGGATGATCTGCACCGGCAGCCCCTCGGTGCCGCGCCGCCGTTGACGCACGTGCAGACCGCGAGCGAGGGCCCCGGTGACGTCGATCTCGGCCATCGCGAGGTGCAGGCTGGCAGCGGCGGCACCCAGTTTGCGCATGTTGGCCCCGGCGTCGGGGGCGGTGTAGTCGCCCCAGGCAGCGCCCGGCAGTTCCGCGTAGACCAGCACCGCCTCATGGCCGAACATGACGTGCTTGGCGCCGGTGGCGGTGGGCACCAGATCGGGCACGGGCACGCCCTGCTCGGTGAGCTGCTCGAGAATCCAGGTCTCGGCCTGGATGGACGTGCGGGGACGCTTCTTCAGGTGGACGAACCCCGCCTCGGTGTCGAGCCGCAACCCCCCGCCGTTGATCTGGGCGAGGTGAATCGTGCCCAGCTGCGGCCAATGGGTGGCGAGGAAGCCCCGATCGGGCCAGCCCTCGATGGTGATGTCGTCCATTCGTGAAGCGTAGTGATTCTTGCCCCACCCGGACGAGGGCGCGGGGCAGACTGGACGCATGGCTGATGTGACCGTGACCCATGCCCCCTCCGCGTCGCGCTACGAGGTGCACTTCAACGGCGAGCTGGCGGGCTTCATCGACTATGTGCAGTCGGGCGACGTGCTCGACCTGACCCACACGGAGGTGTTCCCGCAGTTCGGCGGTCAGGGCATCGGGGGCCAGCTGGTGCAGGGCGCGCTCGACCAGATTCGCGAGGCGGGGCAGACGATCGTGCCGACGTGCCCCTTCGTGGCGACGTTCGTGAAGCGTCACCCCGACTACGCCGACCTGCTGGCCTGACGGTCGTCCCCACCCCTGGCGGGAGTTGTCCACAGGGGTTATCCACACTGTGGAAAACCACAGGCGTGTAATTCCACACGTGTGAGACCCCCGCCCATCCCGACGTAGCTTCAGTTGATGCACATGGCTTCGGTTCTGGGCCGAAGCCATGTGCACCAACTGAAGCCAAGTCGGGATGGCCCCCCGCACGGGATGGCGGGACGAGATGGCCGGGGACGAGATGGGCCGCGTCGGGGCCCGGGCGGCCGTGAGAGGGTGGGAGCGTGAGCGCTCCCGAGATCAGGTTCTGCCGCGTGTGCGGCACCGCGATGGAGCGGCGCATCCCGCCGATGGAAGACCGCCTTCGTCCGGTGTGCCCTGCGTGCGGCTACGTCGACTACGTCAACCCGATCAACGTGGTCGGCACGATCCCGACCTGGAACGCGGGCCGCACCGTGCTGCTGTGTCGGCGCAACATCGAACCCCGCAAGTACTTCTGGACGCTGCCCGGCGGCTTCCTCGAGCTCGGCGAGTCGATCAGCGACGGCGCCGAACGCGAGACCCGTGAGGAGGCCGGCGCCCGCGTGCACCTGCAGGGGTTGTTCACGGCCATCGACGTGATCAAGGCTGGCCAGCTGCACCTGTTCTTCCGCGCCTCCCTCGACGACCTCGACCTCTCCCCCGGCATCGAGACCATCGAGAACAAGCTCTTCGACGTCGCCGACATCCCCTGGGAGAAGCTGGCCTTCCGCACCGTGCGACTCACATTGCGGCACTACCTCGACGACCTCGAGCGGGGCGAGTTCTCTCTCCACCGGGACTCGATCAGCTGAGGGACTCGCTCAGCTGAGGGACTCGCTCAGCTGAGGGACTCGCTCAGCTCACGTCGCCCTGGGCACCCCGCCGCTGGTTCTCCTGCTGCAGGGCTCGCCAGCGCAACTCCAGGTCGTCCGGGTCGCCCGCCTCACCGTCCTCGGCGTGGGGGTCGAGCTGTTCCCGCCACGGACGAACGCCCAGCCAGTCCCCCACCAGCCACGCCGGCACGCTCGTGCCGACCGCCACCGTCAACGGCGGGAAGAACACCACCGGGGACGACACCAGCAGCACCACCGGGGTGAGCCAGGCCCGCAGCGGCCGCTGCTTCAGCAGCATGGCGGCCAACTGCAGCACCTCGGTGCGGGTCGCCGTCAGCGGGCGTGCCGAGGCGGCGCCGGTGTAGGCGGCCATCAGCACCGTCAGCACCCACACGATCGGGGTGATGAAGCCGATCACGGCGACCCTGGTGCCCGAACCCACGTGCGCGGCCGCCCAGATGTTGGCCGCCGTGCCGAGCACCACGATCCACGCGAGCAGCGAGATCGGCAGGTCACGCCGCCACGTCTGTTGCACCTGCCGCCACACGGTGGCCCAGCCCTCGTCCGCGTGTCGGTTGAGCGAGGTGACCACGCGCATCACCCCCGCCAGCCCGGGAATCGTGAGCACCACCGCGAGCACGGCCACCAAGGCGGCCCAGTTGGACGAGAAGAAGGCCGACGGCTTGCGCAGGAAGCCCATCAGCTGCGAGGTGCGGGTCGGGCCGGTCCGCGCGGGCTTGGAGCCAGCCTTGGCCCGGCGCCCGGACGACGTGGATGCCATGGGGTGCAGTCTTCCTGATGGTGGCGGGGAAACCGAACTGCCCGGGTGAGGAGACACCCGGGCAGTTGGCTGGTGGAGGGACGACGTCACTTGATGCCGGAGTTCACGAACCCGTTCACGAAGTAACGCTGGAAGATCAGGAACAGGATGATCATCGGCACCGCTGCCATGGTGGTGGCCGCCATCAGCAGTTCCCACTCGGTGGTCGACTCCTGCCGGAACACCGACAGACCCAACTGGATCACCCGCAGGTTCTCACTCTGGGTGACCAGCAACGGCCACAGGAAGTTGTTCCAGCCGGCCTCGAATGCCAGCAGACCCACCGTCAGCAGCCCCGGCTTGATCAGCGGGGTCACGATCTGCAGCCAGATGCGTGGCTCCGAGAGGCCGTCGAGTCGCGCGGCCTCGATCAGCTCCGAGGGAGTGGTCACGTAGAACTGGCGCAGCAGGAAGATCGAGAACGTCGAGACCATGCCGGGAACCAGCAGGCCCCACCACGAGTCGATCCAGCCCGTTCCGCCCTGGCCGATGATGTTGTTGCCACCGAACAGCGGCATGAACCGCACCATCAGGAAGGCCGGGATCACGGTCGCGTAGAACGGGATCATCATCGTCGCCAGGAACCAGGCGAAGATGAACGGCGCCGCCTTGAACCGCAACTTGGCCAGCGCATATCCGGCCGCGCTGCCCAGCACCAGCGTCGACACCACGTTGAAGGCGCCGATGATGAAGCTGTTCCGGGCGAAGATGCCGAACGGGGCCGCCTGCAGCGCTCGTCCGAAGTTCTCGAAGTGCCACTCGCTGGGGATGAACGGCGGACGTTCCATGCCGATCTCCCTGGGCGAGCGCACCGCGGTGAAGAACATCCACACGAACGGCAGCACCATCGCCAGCGAGACGATCAGCAGCACCACCCACAGCACGCCCCGACCCCAGAAGCGGCGACGCCGCTGCGAGGGTGCCTTGACGGTGTGCGTGGCCTCGGCGTTCTCGATCTCCTCGACGCTGTCGTCCGCGACGTTGCCGGGGACGTGAATGTCAGTCGCCATCGGTGTTTCCCACCACCTTCCGTGAGATGAGCGTGATCACGATCAGCACGAGCAGCAGCACCACCGACTGGGCGGTCGCGTAACCCATGCGGAACTGCTGGAAGGCAGCCACGTAGATCTGGTAGGTGATCACCGTGGTGGCGTTCGCGGGGCCACCGTTGGTCAGGTTGTAGATCAGGTCGAAGGTCTGGAAGTTGCCGATGATCGAGGTGACCAACACGAAGAAGGTCGCCGGACGAAGCATCGGCACCGTGATGTGCCAGAACTTCTGGATCGTCGAGGCCCCGTCGACATCGGCGGCCTCGTAGAGCTCCTGGGAGACACCCTGCAGGCTGGCGAGGTAGATCAGCATCTTCAGGCCGATGCCCTGCCAGATGGTGACGATGATCACCGCGGGCAGCGCCAGGTTCGAGTTCGTCAGCCAGGCCTGCGGCGTGATGCCGACGAAGCCGAGCAGCACGTTCGCCAGGCCGCCCTCGTTGGGGGCGTAGATCCACAGCCAGATCATGGCGATGGCCACGGTCGCGGTCACGTGGGGCATGAAGATCATCGTGCGGAACCACGACTGAGCCTTCAGGCCCTGATTGAGGGCGACCGCGAGCACCAGCGCGATGAACATCGAGATCGGCACGCCGATGACGACCATGATCAGGTTGTGCCACAGGGCCCGCCAGAACACCCCGTCGCCCATGATCTCGGCGTAGTTGTCGACGCCGTTGAAGACCGGCGCGTTGACCACGTCGTAGTCGGTGAAGCTCAGAATGATGGCGGCGACCACCGGGCCGCCGACCCACAGCAGGGTGTGCACGAAAGCGGGAAGGGTGAGGATCCAACCCCACATCTTCTCCGCACGCTGCGACGAACGCCTGCGGGGGCTGGTGACCCCCGCAGGCGTCGCAGTGGTCGTTGCGGTCACTTCACGCGGCCGATCGAGTCCTCGGCCATCGCCTTGAGGTCGGCAATGGTGTCCTTGACCGACTTCTTGCCGAGCACGCCGGCCTCCATGATCGGATCCATCTTGCCTCGGATCTCCATCCAGGCGGGGGTGCCGCCGTCGGTGACGGAGTACTGCAGGTTGTCGGAGGAGAACTTGGCGATCTTGTTGGCGTCGATCTCGGCGTCGGCCGGGATCTTGCGCGCGGGCACCTTGCCGGTGAAGCGCACCTGCTCGGTGAGGCCCTTGTCGCTCATCATGTAGGCGATGGCGGCGATGGCGGCCTCGGGGTTCTTCGAACGAGCCGACAGCGCGGCCAGGGTGCCGCCCTGGTAGATGACCTTCTTGTCGGCCGAGGTGCCCGGGCACAGCATGATGCCGAGGTTCTCGTCCTTGATCAGGTCGGGGGCCTGCTTGGCGAAGGTCGGCCACACGGCCGAGCTGTTCCAGCTGATCAGGGCCTTGTTGGTCTGGTAGGCGCCGGGCTGACCGGTGGCCACGCGCAGGTTGAAGTCCGACAGACCTTCCTTCTGCAGCATGACCAGCCACTCGAGGGCCTTGACGCCGGGCTCCTGGTCGAAGGTGATGCTCATGCCGTCGGGGGCGAACTGCGTGCCGCCGTAGGCGAAGATCATCTGGCCCCACGCCTGGCGCAGGCTCGAGGCGAGCATGTCGAGCGGGAACTTGCCGGTCTTGCCCTTGATCTCCTTGAGCAGGGCGGTGAAGTCGTCGATCGTGTCGACGTTGATGTCGGCATCGGTGAAGCCGGCCTTGCCCAGCAGGTCCTTGCGGTACAGGAACGGACGCGACTCCAGGTGCATCGGCACCGAGAACAGCTTGCCGTCGTAGGAGGCGTTCTCCAGCAGGTTGGGCACGACGTCGTCCGCGCCGATGGCGGTCTTGTCGATCTCGGCGACGATCTTCTTGTGGGCGAAGGGCTGGGTCCAGCCCATGCCGAACATGATGATGTCCGAGGGGCTGCCGCCGGCGATCTGGGTCGACAGCTTCTCGTTCAGCTTGTCCCACGGGGTGTAGTCGACCTGGAACTTGACGGCCGGGTGCTGCTCGGTGAAGGGCTTGAGCACCTTGCCCTCGAGCGCGGCCTTGCCTTCGGCACCGGCGAACTCGGGGGTGAGCAGGTTCAGCGTGCCCTTCAGCTCGGCGCTCGAGTTGACCTTGGCGGGCGTGTTGGCTTTGGTCGGGGTCGTGGACGAGCCACAGGCAGCGGCGGCCAGGCCGATGCCGGCAGCACCGGCCGCACCGATGAGCTGACGACGGTTGAGCATTGTTCCTCCTGAACGACCACCTGGGTCGTGTTCATCTGCGTTGACGAAGGGTGGACGCTCCGACCCCGGGTTGGGTGGTGTCCGTTGGCGGGAACTCTACGCGCTGGGAAAGCGCTTGCCCACTGGCTGTGATCGAATCGCAACCAACGGGGTCGTCCCAAGCTCTTGCCACTTCTTGCCTCCTGTGCAGACGGTCACGATGTGGTCTCGGTGGGCTGTGAGGGTCGGACGAGCCGTGCAGCCCGCCTGAGCACTTCGGTGTTCTCCGGCGTCGTCAGGCGGACGACGGGGACACGACAACGGGGCCCGGATCCCGAAGGATCCGAGCCCCGTGTGGCTCACCCGGCACGCATCGGCCGGGAGGCGGTGATTCAGCTGGCGGCAACCACGGCCACGGCCACGTGGGCGGTGACGGCGTCGTGCAGCTTGATGCCGACGGTGTGCGAACCCACGGTCTTGATGGGCTTGGCAACCTGCACCGAGCGCTTGTCGACGGCCGGGCCACCGGCCTTCTTCACGGCCAGGGCGATGTCGGCGGCGGTGACCGCACCGAACAGCTTGCCCTCGGCGCCGGCACGGGCCGGCAGCTCGACGGTCAGGCCCTCGATCTGCTCGCGCAGCTCGTTGGCGTGACCCAGGTCGCGCACCTGACGGGCGTCACGAGCGCGCTTGAGGCCCTCGATCTGCTTGTCGGCGCCGCGGGTCCAGGCGATCGCCTTGCCCTGCGGCAGCAGGTAGTTGCGGCCGTAGCCGTCCTTGACCTCGACGATGTCGCCGGCAATGCCGAGCTTGTCGATGGCAGCGGTGAGAATGAGCTTCATGTGTCAGTCCCCTTCTCAGCGAGCGGTCGAGGCGTAGGGCAGCAGAGCCATCTCGCGCGCGTTCTTGATCGCGATGGCGACCTTGCGCTGGTCCTGGACCGAGAGGCCCGTGACGCGGCGGGCGCGGATCTTCCCGCGCTCGGAGATGAACTTGCGCAGGGTTGCGGTGTCCTTGTAGTCGACGTTCGCGACGCGAACCGACTTCACCGGGACGATCTTCTTCTTGTTCACAGGCTTGCGCTGTGGACCGGCCATTGTGGTGCTCCTTCGTGTGGGCCCGGCTCTCGCCGGAAGGGCCTGTCGTGGATGGCGGACGAGCCGCCGGGAACGTGGTGGGCTCTGAGCTGAGCGCCGATCGAGCGGACTCGATCAGGCACCGATCAGAACGGGGGCTCCTCGGCCTGGGCCGAAGCCCAGGGGTCAGTGCCGCCGCCGCGGTTGTCGCCGCCCTGGCTGCCCGAGTTGTTCCAACCGCCCTGGCTGGAACCACCCTGGCCGCCGCCCTGCTGCTGGGACTGCTGGCTCTGCCAGCCGCCGCCACCGCCCTGGCCGCCACCGGAACCGCTGGGGTTCCGGTTGACCTTGGCGCTGGCGTAGCGCAGGGAGGGACCGACTTCTTCGACCTCGACCTCGAACACGGTGCGACGCTCGCCCTCGCGGGTCTCGTAGCTGCGTGACTTCAGTCGTCCGTTCACGATGACGCGCATGCCCTTGGTGAGGGACTCGGTCACGTTCTCGGCGGCCTGACGCCACACCGAGCAGTTCAGGAACATGGCATCACCGTCTTTCCACTCACCGGACTGACGGTCGAACGTGCGCGGGGTCGAGGCCACCGTGAAGCTGGCCACGGCCGCACCCGAGGGGGTGAAGCGCAGTTCTGGGTCGGCGGTGAGGTTGCCGATGATGGTGATGGGCGTTTCGCCTGCCATGGGGGTCTCCGAATCGGACGTGTGCTTGGGCTGTCGACCTCAGCCTGCCAGTGAGCACTGACAGAAAACAGGGGTCAGCCCAAGGCTGTGGACAACTCAGGCGTCGACGCGCTGAACCTTGGTCCGCATGATCGACTCGTCGATGGACATCAGACGGTCCATCTCCTTGACGTCAGCGGGGTTGGCGGTCAGGTTGATGACGACGTAGGAACCTTCCGACTTCTTGTTGATGTCGTAGGAGAACCGACGGCGGCCCCACACGTCGACGTTGTCGATCGTGCCCTGGGCCTTGGTGATGACGGCGGTGTGCTTCTCAACAAGGGGAGAAACCTGACGATCGTCCACCTCGGGGTCAATGATGACCATGACTTCGTACTTGCGCATGCGCGAACTCCACCTCCTCTGGTCTCGGCGGCCACGAGTCGTTCCCGTGGCAGGAGGGCGAATGCCTGGCGCGCCCCACAGGAGGCGGAGCGCACCGAGGGACGAGTCTACGCGCGCGGCCGTCGTCCGGGGAAATCGGGGCGGTGACCAGGTCGGACGAGGGCTCAGCCCCGGTGACGGGCGATGTAGTGCTTGAGGGCCTCGACGTCGAGGGGCAGGTCGTCGACATGGCGCGGAGCCTCGAGCAGACCCGCGAACCGGGTGGGGAACTCCGGTTCGTGCCCCAGGGCCTCGCGGATCGTGTCGGCGAACTTCACCGGGAGCGCGGTCTCGAGCACGATCATCGGTTCGTCGTCAGGCTGGTCTGCCTGGTCGAGCTGGTCGAGCTGGTCGAGGGCGACCTTCACACCATCGGCGGTGTGCGGATCGATGGTCACCCCGGCCTCGGCGTGCACGCGGCGAATGGTGGCGACCCGGTCGGCATGGGTCGAGGAACCCGAGCTGAAGCCGAACTGGTCACCGATGCGGCCCAGGTCGTCGGAGAGATCGAAGAACCCCCGCTCGGGCAGGTCGCCGGCGAACAGCTCGCGCAGGCGGGCGGCGTCTCGTCCGACCAGGTCGAAGATGAAGCGCTCGAGGTTGGAGGCCTTCGAGATGTCCATCGAGGGTGAGCTGGTGGCCGGCGTGTGGTCCGAACCCCGGGGACGGTAGATACCGGTGCGGAAGAACTCGTCGAGCACGTCGTTCTCGTTGGTGGCCACCACCAACCGGCGGATCGGTAGGCCCAGCTGGCGGGCGACGTGGCCGGCGCAGACGTTGCCGAAGTTGCCGGTGGGAACGGTGAACGAGACCTGCTGGTCGTCGCGGTCGGTCACCTCGAGCCAGGCGATCACGTAGTAGACGACCTGGGCGACCAGGCGGGCCCAGTTGATGGAGTTGACGGCGCCGATGCTGTGCTCGCGCTTGAAATCGGCGTCGGCCATCACGGCCTTCACCAGGTCTTGGCAGTCGTCGAAGACCCCGTCGACGGCCAGGTTGTGCACGCCCGGGTCGTCCAGCGAGAACATCTGCGCCTGCTGGAACGGGGTCATGCGTCCGGCCGGGGTGAGCATGAAGGTCTCGATGCCCGCGCGACCACGCATGGCGTACTCGGCGGCCGAGCCGGTGTCGCCGCTGGTGGCGCCGAGAATGGTCAGGGTCTGGCCGCGGCGGGCCAGCTCGTACTCGAACAACTGACCCAGCAACTGCATGGCCAGATCCTTGAACGCGGCGGTGGGCCCCTCGGAGAGATGGGCGAGCCACAGCCGCTCATCGACGGCGTCGAGCCGGCTGACGGGAACCACGGCGGGGTCGGAGAAGACCTCCCCGTTCCAGGCGCGCTCGCAGATGTCGCGCAGGTCGTCACTGGGGATGTCGTCAATGAACAGGCTCAGAATGCGGTGCCCGACGGCGGCGTAGCCCTCGTCCTGGTGCAGCGCGCGGAGGGCCGCGAGGTCGTCCGTGGTCAGGGTCGGGTACGACTCGGGCAGGTACAGGCCGCCGCCGGCCGCGAGCCCCTCGAGCAGGATGTCGCAGAAGCTGGCCCGGATGTCGGTGTCGCGGGTCGAGAGGTAGAGCACGAGGTCAGCCTAGATCGGACGCCGCGAGCCTTGGCCTGCACGCGCACTGGCGGACTCAGCGCCGAGGTGGCCCCGGCAGCAGGAACTGACCGGCCGTCTTCCAGGCCCGCAGGCCGCCCGCGACGAACTCGCAGGAGTGGCCCTGCTCGCGCACGGCCGGCACGAGGTGCCCCGAGCGCAGCCCGGAGTCGCAGATCAGCACGAAGGTGCCGTCGGGTTCGGCCAGCGGGTTCCCAGCGTGCACGGCCGCGAACGCGTCGGCGGCGAGTTCCCGGGGGTCGACCAACTTGGAACCCGGCGCGTGACCGGCGACGTACTCATCGAGCGTGCGCACGTCGACGAGCACCCCGCCCTTGCTGAGCAGCGCCAGTGCCTCGTCGACACCGATACCGCCGCTCGGCATGACCTTGCTGGCCAGGAAGTCCTTGAAACCCATGGAGTCCATTGCAGCAGGGGTGAGCCCGGATCGCACCCCCACGGCGGCTCGCGCGACACCGAACGACTCTTCGCACAGGTACGCCGCTGGCCTACGCTTGAGCCGACCGCTCGCTGAAAGGGCAATCATGAGCAACGACTGGCAGAACCAGCAGCAGGGTGACCCGAACCCGTGGGCACCCAAGACCTCGGACGAGAACGTGTGGCCCGGCTCGGTGTCCCAGGGTTCGGCCTCCCAGGCCTCCGCTTCCCAGGCCTCAGCTTCCCAGACCTCCGCCTCCCAGGATTGGGCCGGCCAGAGTGCGCCGGCCAGTGAGGGATCGGCGTCGGCACAGGCCTCGGCGAGCAGCCAGCCCTCCGCCGCGCAGCAGGACCCGTGGAATCAGCCCAGCGCGAGCCAATACGGCGGTGACAGCCAGTACAGCGCCGGCAGCCAGTACAGCGCCGGCAGCCAGCCCTCGGCCGGGTACGAGCAGCAGACGTGGAACCAGACCTACGCCGAGCCCCAGAACCTATACGGCGACAACCAGTACGGCGACAACCAGTACGGCCAGACTGCGCAGCCGGTCTACGGCACCGACCAGTACGGGCAGCAGCCGGTCTACGGCGACAATCAGTACGGCCAGACCCAGCAGCAGCCCTACGGCACCGACCAGTACGGCCAGCAGCAGGCTGCCTACGCCGCCGACCCCTACGCGCAGCAGCAGCAGAACTACGTCTACGGCGATTCCGGCCAGCAGGCCTATGGCTATGGCGCCATGGCACCGTACGGTTCCAGCCCCGATGCCCCCTACGGCATCGACCCCAAAACCGGCATCCCCTTCTCTGACAAGCAGAAGACCGTCGCCGGCATCCTCGGCATCGTGCTCGGCAGCCTCGGCGTCGGCCGGTTCTACACCGGCCACATCACCCTGGGCGTGCTGCAGTTGGTGGTCTCCATCGTCACCTTCGGCGTCGGCAGCCTGTGGGGACTGATCGACGGCATCCTCATGCTGGTCGGCGATCCCAAGGACGCCCAGGGTCGTCCGCTGCGCTGACCCAGACACCGCCACAACCCGCACGCGGGCTCGTCGCGCCGCCTTGCAAGGGGGGCGCAGCGAGCCCGCGTGCGGGTTGTGGCGGTCAATCCTCGTCCGGGTGGGTGGCCGAACCCGGTGATCGCCGCCTCGCCTCGGCAACGCTTGGCAAAAGGCGGCGCGAAGCTCGTCCCCGACGTTGAATGGGTGCATGAGTGACCACCCCAACGCTGCCCAGCCGCTCGTGGACTTCGTGCCGACCAAGGAGTTCTTCGTCGGCATCGACTCCGACGGCTGCGCCATGGACGCCATGGACATCAAGCACCAGGAGTGCTTCACCCCGACGTCGATCAAGCACTGGGACCTGCAGCCCATCTCGACCCTGGCCCGCCAGACCGCACTGTTCGTCAACCTCGGTTCGGTGACCCGCGGGCTCAACCGCTGGCTTGCGCTCAAGCAGCTGCTCGACCTGCTGCGCGACCGGGTCGAGGTGGCCGAGCGTGGGGTGACGATCCCCGAGTACCCCGAACTGACGGCCTTCATCGAGGCCGAGGGCTACCCCCTCTCCGATGTCGGCATTCTGCGCTACCAGGCTGACCACCCGTCCGAGACCATCGACAAGGCGGTCACCTGGGGCAACGCGGTGAACGCGTCCATCGCCGACATGGTGCACGGCTGCGGACCCTTCCCCGGGGTGCGCGAGGCGATGCAGGCCATGCAGACCGACGTCGACTGCATGACCGTGTCGGCCACCCCCCTGCACGCGCTCGAGTACGAGTGGAACGCGCACGGCATCGCCCAGTACATGAAGGTGATCGCGGGGCAGGAGATGGGCTCGAAGGCCGAGCACGTCGGCTACGCCGCCACCGGCAAGTACGACGCCGACAAGATCATGCTGATCGGTGACGCTCCGGGCGACCGGGACGCCGCCGCGAAGGCCGGCTGCCTCTACTACCCGATCCTGCCGGGCAACGAGAAGCACTCCTGGGCCCGGTTCACTGCCGAGGCCCTGCCCCGATTCCTCGCCGGCACCTACGCCGGTGACTACCAGGCCCAGCTGATTGACGAGTTCACCAGCTACCTGCCCGACCAGGTGCCGTGGGAAACCATCTCCGGCAACCGTTCCGTTCCGATGCCGAAGGTGAAGTGACATGGCCGAAATCGTTGATCTGACCGCCGCCCCCTACAACTTGGACGAGGCGCAGGTCGCCTGGGTCGAGGAGACCCTCGCCGGCATGTCGCTCGACGAGCAGGTCGGGCAGTTGTTCACCAACCTGTTCTTCTTCGGCGAGGACGCCTTCTCGGGCAACTCCTACACCGCCGAGCAGATCATCGAGAAGTTCCACGTGGGTCTCGCCCGCTACCACGGTGGCGCCTCCGACCAGGTGCAGGACCTGCTGAACCGCCTGCAGACCGCCTCGAAGATTCCGCTGCTGATCGCGGCGAACTGCGACTCGGGCGGCAACGGGGCCATGAAGGACGGCACCTACATCGCGTCGGGCGCGCAGACCGAGGCGACGGGCTCGGTCGAGGTCGCCCGCAATGCCGGGTACGTGTCGGGCCGCGAGATGGACGCCATCGGCGCCAACCTGAACTTCGACCCCTGCGTCGACATTCTCGAGAACTGGCGCAACACCATCGTCAACACCCGCGCCTATGGCACGAATGCCGACGATGTCATCAAGTACACCATTCCGTTCGTGGAGGGGCAGCGCGAGTCGGGCATCCTGACCGCCATCAAGCACTTCCCCGGTGACGGTACCGAGGAACGCGACCAGCACCTCGTCCTCGGTGTGAATGAGTTGTCTCCCGAGCAGTGGGACGAGTCGTTCGGTCGGGTGTACGCCGCGCACATCGACAACGGCGTGGAAATGATCATGGCCGGCCACATCGCGCTGCCCTACTACTCGCAGAAGCTGAACCCCGAGTTGGCCGACGCCGACATCATGCCGGCCACCCTGGCACCCGAGTTGCTGAATGGCCTGCTCAAGACCCAGTTGGGCTTCAACGGCGCCGTCATCACCGACGCGTCGCACATGCTCGGCATGACCGCGGCCATGCGGCGTGAGGACTACGTTCCGCTGTCGATCGCGGCCGGCTGCGACGCGTTCCTGTTCTTCAACAACCTCGAAGAGGACTTCGGCTTCATGAAGGCCGGCGTCGAGAAGGGCATCATCACCCAGGAACGTCTGGACGATGCCAACCGCCGCATTCTCGGCCTGAAGGCGAAGCTGCGCCTGCACGAGCGCCGCGAGCAGGGCACCCTGCTGCGCACGAAGGAGGCCCTCGAGGTCGTCGGCTGCGACGAGCACCTGGCGATGCAGGCCGAGGCGGCCGACCTGGGCATCACGCTGGTCAAGAACACCCTCGACCAGCTGCCCCTGAACCCGACCGACCACAAGCGGGTGCGCATCTACCACCTGACCGGCGAGGTCGGCGGCATCACGGGCGGCGGTGAGCCCGAGATGCTGAACCTGTACGTGAAGCTGCTCAACGAGCGCGGCTACGAGGTCAGCGTCAACGACGGCACCACCCGGGTGAAGGGGGCCACGCTCGCCTACCGCGAGGAGGTCGACGCCGCCCTGGTGCTCGCCGAGGTGATCGGCTACGGCGCGCAGAACAACTACCGCATCCAGTGGAAGACCGCGATGAGCAACGAGGTGCCCTGGTATGTGTGGGAAGTGCCGACGTTCATGGTCAGCCACAACTTCACGACGCATCTGCACGACGCCACCATGGTGAAGGCCTACATCAACGCCTATCACCCCAACGAGGGCAACGTGCGGGCCACGCTCGACAAGCTCGAGGGCAAGTCGGAGTTCAAGGGCACCGCCAATGAGCTGGTCTGGACCGAGAAGTGGCAGGCCAAGCTCTGAGCCGACAGGGAGGCCGCGTCGCGGGCACCCCCCGCGTTTGCCTGCCGAACGCGCACATGCCGCCGTTGCAACAGGGGCAAACGCGCATTCGGGAGGCAAACGCGATGCTTGCCACGACCCTCGTCAGTCGTCCTTGTGACGCCTGAGCTCCGCGATCCTGGCGTACATCTCCTCGATCAGGTGCGAGAACTTCTTCTCCACCTCGCGCCGGCGCACCTTCAGGGTCGGCGTCAGTAGGCCGTTCTCCATCGTGAACTCCTCCAGCGAGGCGCGCAGGTCGCGGATCTGCTCGTGGCTGGGCAACTTCGCCGTGAGCGCCTGCACCCGGGACTTCAGTTCGTCCACGACGGCGGGGTTGGTGAGCAGGTCGGCGGGGTTGCCCTTCGGCAGTTGCAGCCGGTCGGCCAGATCTTCCAGGTGCGGCAGCGAGGGCCGCACCAGCAGCGTCAGCGTGGGTCGTCCCTCACCGATCAGCACCGCATGCTCGAACAGCGGGTCCGACAGGATCAACCCCTCGATGGGCTGCGGGGCGACGTTCTTGCCGCCCGAGGTGACGATGATGTCCTTGATGCGGTCGGTGATGAACAGGAACCCGTCGGAGTCGATGTAGCCGGCGTCGCCGGTGTGCAACCACCCCTCGTCGTCGATGGCCTCGGCACTCGCCTCGGGGTTGTTCCAGTAGCCCGACATCAGGTTGGGACCGCGGTACAAGATCTCGGACTCCGCGCCCACCCTCAGCTCACCCGGCACCATCACCCGACCCGCGGACGAAACCTTGAAGGCCGCCGGCGAGTTGAAGCTGACCAGCGGTGATGCCTCCGTCAGGCCGTAGCCGGTGAAGATCGGCATGCCCGCGGCCGAGAAGAACTCCTCGACCTCGCGCCGGATCGGCGCACCACCGCAGGCCATCACGGTCTTCTCGCCACCCATGGCCTCACGGATGTTCTTCAGCACCAGCTTGTCGGCCAGCCCCAATTGGGAGCGCCACACCACCGACGGCTCCTTGCCCTTGCGGTACGAATGCTGCATCTGCCCGCCGACCCGCAGGGCCCAGTCGAAGATGCGCTTCTTGACCGGACTCGTGGCGGCCTTCTCGTGGGCCACCCGGTAGACGGTCTCGTACAGCTTGGGAACGCTGACGATCAGGGTCGGCTGCACCTCGGTGAGCATGTCGGCGACCTTGCGCGGGTTGGGGCAGTAGGTGTTGCGGCACCCGTGGGCGATCACCATCCACTGCCAGGCCCGCTCGAGCGCGTGGCTGAGCGGCAGGAAGCACAGCGAGTGATCCTCGGGCGAGAAGTCGAACAGGTTGGCCACGGCGCGGCACTGCGCGACCAGCGCACCGTGGGTGAGCATGACGCCCTTCGGGTCGCCGGTGGTGCCCGAGGTGTAGCCCAGGGCGGTCAGGTCGTCCGCGGACTGCGCCGCCAACCGGACGGCCAGTTCGGCATCGGCGGAGGCCTCGTCGTCCGTCGTCAACCAGTCCGAGAACCGGACGACCCCGTCTCGCTGCAGGCCCTCGTCGAGGCTGACCACCGGCCAGTCGGCCCCCAGCTGCTCGCGGGCCTCGAGCACCCGATCGCATTCGGCCTCGCCGCCGATGATCATGGTCGAGGCGCCCGAATCACGCACGATGTGAGCGATCTGATCGGGCGTCGACGTGGCGTAGATCGGCACCAACACCGCTCCGGAGTACTGCACGCCGAGGTCGACGGCGGTCCACTCCGGCAGGTTCGGGGCGAACAGGGCGACACGATCACCGCGACCGACACCATCGCGGACGAAGGCCCGGGCGACCCGCGTCGCGAGGTGGCGCAGATCGGCATAGGTGAGGTCGACCCAGCGGTCGTCCCGCTTGACCCGGGTGGCGATTCGCGACGCGTAGGTGGTGGCGGCGCGGTCGAACAGCTGCCAGAGGTGATCCGTCTCGATCAGGTCGAGGGGTGCGGGCATGACTCTCCTTCGGGTCTCGCGCAATCCTACTGTGGCGTAGGTAGGCGGTGTCAGCACCTGCTGGGGTGGGCGCAACCACGTTCCGTCGGTCGAGTCCCGTCAGAGGCGGTCGCGCAGCCAGGCGATGTCGGCGGTGTGCTCGTCCACGCCTCCCGGGGTCTCCACGACCACCGGAGCGCCGGCCAGGCGGACGACCTCGGCGATGCCGTCGGGATCGGCCTGGCCGGCACCCAGGTTGGCGTGCCGGTCGGCGCCGGAGTCGAACGCATCGCGGGAGTCGTTGCAGTGCACGAGATCGATGCGTCCGGTGATCGCCTTGACCCGTTCGACCAGCCCGACCAGCTCCTCGCCGCCGGCATGGGCGTGGCAGGTGTCGAGACAGAAACCCACCCGATCGGCGTTCGGCGACCCCTCGATCGCCGACCACAGCTGGTCGATCCGCTCCAGCTTGCGGGCCATCGCATTGCCGCCACCGGCGGTGTTCTCGATCAGGATCGGGATCGGCAGGTCGAGCCCGTCGATGCACTTGCGCCAGTTCTCGAAGCCCACCTCGGGCTCCTCATTGGCCGTCACGTGCCCACCGTGGACGATCACGCCGGTCGCGCCCACCTCGGCGGCACCGGTGACCGTCTGCTGCAGCAGCTTGCGCGAAGGAATGCGGATGCGATTGTTGGTCGAGGCGACGTTCATCACGTAGGGGGCATGCACGAACAGCTGCACCCCGGCCTCGTCCGCCGACGCCTTCAGGGCCGCGGCACCGCCCGGGAAGGCGAGCTTGGGGGCCTTCCACGACTGCGGGTCGCCGAGGAAGAACTGCGAGACCGATGCCCCCCGCGCGAGCGCCTCGGAGACGGGGTCGAGGTTGTCGACATGGGCACCGATGCGAAGATCTGCGGACATGGCGCCAGCCTAGTTCAGCCCACCGACAAGACCGTCCGCCAGCGGACGCCCGGGGTCGTCCCCGATAGGCTGCGAGCGTGACCAAGAGCATCTTCATCGCCTCCCCCGAGGGGCGGGTCGGCAAGTCGGCGATCGCCCTGGGGCTGATCGAATCGTTCACCCGCGAGGTGAAGCGCGTCGGAGTGTTCCGCCCCGTGGTGCGCACCGGAACCGAGCCCGACGAGGTCACCACCACCCTGGTCGGCCTGGCCACCATCGAGCAGGCCTACGACGAGGCGTACGGCGTCAGCTACGACGAGGTGCTGGCCGACCCAGAAGAGGCGATGTCGACCATCGTCAACAAGTACGGGGCGATCCGCGACCGCTTCGACGCCATCGTGATCGTCGGCTCCGACTATGCCGATGTGCAGGCGCCCACCGAGATGACGTTCAACGCGCTGGTGGCCGCCAACCTGAACGCCCCCGTGGTGATCGTCGGCGGCGGACCACAGCACGAGGCCGAAGAGATCAAGGCGTCGATGCGGCTGGCGATGGCCGAGTTCACCGCCGTGCACAACGACGTCATCGGGCTGATCGCCAACCGGGTGCAGCCCGGCATCGCCGGCGGCCTGCGCACCGATCTGGCCGAGTTCTCGAGCGCGGACGACCCGCTGGTGACGGCCGTCATCCCCGATGATCCGATCCTCGGCGCCCCCACCGTGCGCCAGCAGGTCGAGGCCACCCATGCCCAGCTCTGGATGGGCAACGAGCGTATGCTCGATCGCGAATCCCTGGGCGTGCTGGTGGGGTCGATGACCCTGCCCAACCTGCTCGACCGGCTCGAGAACGAGTTCACCCTGGTCGCCCCGTCGGACCGGCTCGACCTGCTGCCCGGGCTGTTGATGGCCCACTCCTCGGGCACGTTCCCCAACCTGGCCGCGATCTTCCTGGTCGGCGGCTACCCAGTGCCGGCCACGATCCAGCGCCTGCTCGAGGGCACCAGGGTCGACATCCCGATCGCCACCGTCGAGTCGGGCACGTTCAGCACCGCCGAGAAACTGTTCGGCCTGTGGGGCACCATGACGAGTTCGCCCCGCAAGATCGAGGTCGCCCGACGCCTCTTCAACGAACACGTCGACCACGAGGCCCTGATCGCCGCCCTCGACCTGCAGCGCCCCGACATTCGCACCCCGCTGATGTTCGAGTACCAGCTGATGCAGCAGGCACGTTCCGACAAGCGGACGATCGTGCTGCCCGAGGCGGCAGACGACCGGATCATCGAGTCGGCCAGCATCCTGCTGCAGCGAGGCGTGGCCGACCTGGTGCTGCTGGGTGACGAGACCGAGATCAAGCAACGCTCCTTCGACCTGGGCTTCGACGTCAGCGGCGCCACCGTCGTCAACCCGCGCGACCCCGAACTCATCGAACGGTTCGCCGCCGAGTACACGACGCTGCGCGCCCACAAGGGAATGACCATCGAGAAGGCCCGCGAGACCTTCACCGACCTGTCGTACGTCGGCACGATGATGGTGCACCTGGGCATGGCCGACGGCATGGTGTCGGGCGCCATCAACACCACCGCCAACACCATTCGCCCGAGCCTGGAGTTCGTGAAGACCAAGCCCGGGGTGAAGATCGTGTCGTCGAGCTTCCTGATGTGCATGCCCGACCGGGTGCTGGTGTATGCCGACTGCGCCGTCAACCCCGATCCGTCGGCCGAGCAGTTGGCCGACATCGCCATCTCGTCCGCCCAGACTGCCGAGGCGTTCGGCATCGAACCACGAGTCGCGATGCTGTCGTACTCGACCGGCACGTCGGGGTCGGGTGCCGATGTCGACAAGGTGCGCGAGGCCACCGATCTGGTGCGGCAGCGCCGCCCCGACCTGCTGGTCGAGGGTCCGATCCAGTTCGACGCGGCCGTCGACCCGGCCGTCGGGCTGAAGAAGATGCCCGGTTCCGAAGTGGCCGGCCAGGCGACCGTGTTCATCTTCCCCGACCTGAACACGGGCAACAACACCTACAAAGCCGTGCAGCGCACCTCGGGTGCGGTGGCGGTCGGCCCGGTGCTGCAGGGGCTGAACAAGCCGGTCAACGACCTCAGCCGAGGGGCGTTGGTCGACGACATCGTCAACACCGTGGCGATCACCGCCATCCAGGCCCAGGCCGAGCGGGCCTGAAGCCGTCCGCTCCGAAAAAGACTCTGACCCGACCCGCTACTGACAAGGACTGACATGGCTCGTCCCATTCTGCTGCTCAACTGCGGCTCCTCCTCGATCAAGTACCAGCTGATCGACGGCGACACCGAGGAGGTGCTGGCGGTCGGGCTGATGCAGAAGGTCGGCGACCCCGGCGGAGGCACCCTCGACCACGAGGTCGGCGGCCAGGAGTTCCACGTCGACGCGGTCTTCGCCGATCACACCGCCGGGCTCGAGGCCGTCGTCGCGGCGTTCGACGAGCACGGGCCCTCGCTCGAGTCGGTCATCGCCGTCGCGCACCGCACCGTGCACGGCGGGCGGATGTTCCAGCAGACCACGCTGATCAACGACGCCATGGTGGCCAAGCTCAAGGAGCTCTACGGCCTGGCGCCCCTGCACAACCCGCCGGCCGTCGCCGGCATCGAGGCCGCCCGGGCCGCGCTGCCCGACGTGCCCCACGTGGCCGTCTTCGACACCGCCTTCTTCGCCGACCTGCCCGAGGAGGCCACCACCTACGCCATCAAGCGTGAGGTCGCCGACGCCCTGAACATTCGCAAGTACGGCTTCCACGGCACCTCGCACTCGTACGTGTCGAAGAAGGCCGCCGAACACCTCGGACGAGACCTGGGCGAGCTCAAGCAGATCGTGCTGCACCTGGGCAACGGGGCCTCGGTCTCGGCGGTCGACGGCGGTCGTCCGATCGAGACATCGATGGGTCTGACTCCGCTGCAGGGGCTGGTGATGGGCACCCGCTCGGGTGACGTCGACGCCGGTCTGTTCGCCTACCTGCAGCGCAAGTACGGCTGGGACGTCGACGAGACCGACACCTTTCTCAACAAGCAGTCGGGCATGCTCGGCCTGACCGGCAAGACCGACATGCGCGACGTGCTGGCGCTGGTCGAGGCCGGTGACCACCACGCCATGCTCGGCCGCGACGTCTACGTGCACCGGCTGGTCAGCTACATCGGCTCGTACACCGCCCTGCTCGGTGGTCTGGATGCGCTCGTGTTCACCGCCGGCGTCGGCGAGAACGCCGCCTGGATCAGGGCCGCCGTGGTCGAGCGGCTCGCCCCGTTCGGCGTGGTGCTCGACGAGGCCGCCAACCAGGTGCGCTCGAAGGAACCGCGGACGATCACCACTCCCACCTCGAGGGTGCCGGTGCTGGTGGTGCCGACCAACGAGGAGCTGGCGATGGCCCGCGAGACGCTCGCGCTGCTCGAGGCCCGCGGCGACTGAGCCATCGTCCGTTTCTTCGGTGGAGGGTGTCGAAATCGGGGGATGCTGCTCGTGGACGAGGTGAGCGCGGCCAATCCGGCCGCCACCCGAACTGAAATCAGCACAGCCGAGGGGAACAACCATGAAGTACCTGATGAGCGTCATTGACGACGGCACCCAGACCGACGACCCGGACGTGCAGCGGCGCGAGTGGGACGCCACCGGCGCCTTCAACGACGAGATGCGGGCCGCCGGCCAGTTCGTCTTCGCCGAGGGCCTGACCCACCCCGACACCGCCACCGTGGTCGACAACCGCGGCGACGCACCCCTGCTCACCGACGGACCCTTCATCGAGTCGAAGGAGTACCTGGCCGGCTTCTGGATCGTCGAGGCCGCCGATCTGGACGAGGCCCTCGACCTGGCCAAGCGCGGCTCGAAGGCCTGCAACCGTCGGGTCGAGCTGCGGGCGGTCGCCCAAGGGGATCCGGAACAGTGACGGTTGGCCAGTGATGGTTGACCGACGGATGGTTTCGCGGTGATGGATTCACAGGGGTGACCACCGACGCCGACACCGCCCTGACCCGGGCCCACCGCGACGAGTGGGCCCGGCTGGTGGCCTCGCTCACCCGCCGCTTCGGCAGTCTCGACGTGGCCGAGGAGGCCACCGCCGAGGCATTCGCGGTGGCCGCCGAGCACTGGCGCGCCCACGGTGTGCCCCCCAACCCTGGCGGCTGGCTGAGCACCACCGCCAGCCGCAAGGCGCTCGACCGGCTGCGCCGCGACCAGGTCGGGCGCCGCAAGCTGCAGGAGGCAGCCATGCTCGACGAGCAGCTCGCCGACGAGCCCCCACCCGACCCGACAGGTGAGGGAACTCTCGACCTGGCCACCGATGATCGCCTGCGCCTGGTGTTCACCTGTGCCCACCCCGCCCTATCGATGGAGGCTCGCGTCGCCCTCACCCTGCGCCTGCTGGGCGGACTGACCGTTCCCGAGATCGCGTCGGCCTTTCTGGTGCCCGACACCACCATGGGGCAGCGGATCACCCGCGCCAAGCGCAAGATCGCCGCCGCCGGAATCCCCTACCGGGTGCCGTCCGCGACCGACCTGCCCGAGCGCCTCGACGGAGTGCTGGCCGTGCTCTACCTGGTCTTCAACGAGGGCTACCTCTCGTCCTCGCCGACGGCCGCCCCGATCCGCGTCGACCTGACGGGCGAGGCGATCCGACTCACGGGGCTGCTGCACGCCCTGATGCCGGACGAGGGTGAGGTGGCGGGCCTGCTGGCGCTGATGCTGCTCATCGAGGCCCGCCGGGAGGCGCGGGTGGACTCGTCCGGGGTGCTGCTCAGGCTGGACGAGCAGGACCGCGACCGGTGGGACCGCGACCTGATCGCGCGCGGGCAGGGGCTGGTGCGGGCGCGGATAGCCACCGGCGTGGCGCCCGGCCGGTATCAACTGATGGCGGCGATCAACGCGGTGCACACGCATGCCCGCCGCGCCCCCGACACCGACTGGTCGCAGATCGTGGTGCTCTACGGGCAGTTGATGCGACTTGACCCGTCGCCGATCGTGGCCCTGAACCGCGCGGTCGCGGTGGCCGAGGTCGACGGACCACAGGTGGGGTTGGCGCTCGTGGATCGCCTGGGCGACGCCCTCGACGGCTACCACCCGTTCCACGTGGCCCGCGCCGACCTGCTGAGCCGGCTCGGGCGACCCGATGAAGCCGGTGCCGCCTACGACCGCGCCCTCGCACTGGCGACCAACACCGCCGAGATCGCCCACCTGACGCGGCGCCGAGCCGAGCTCGGCTGAGCGCTGGTGTGGGACATGCGCACCTGAACGGGCCTTCGCAGCCCGTGAGGGGAACGAACCCCGATTCGGGTGCACTTTTCGCACACTTTTCACCGCCACCACGCACCCACCCCCGCGACCACGCCCGCGCCCTCATCTGCGCCGAACCCACCGGTGACGGTAAGTTGGGCCGCATGGCGACAGCACTCGTGACCGGCGGCACAGCCGGCATCGGCAACGCGTTCTGCCGACACCTCGCAGCGC
This sequence comes from Aestuariimicrobium soli, assembly GCF_051192575.1. Taxonomy (NCBI): domain Bacteria; kingdom Bacillati; phylum Actinomycetota; class Actinomycetes; order Propionibacteriales; family Propionibacteriaceae; genus Aestuariimicrobium; species Aestuariimicrobium soli. The sequence goes on from NZ_JBPJSQ010000006.1 coordinate 460,993, forward strand.
GGGGCTACGACCTGGTGGTCGTCGCCCGCGATGTCGAGCGCATGACCACCCTGGCCACCGAGCTGCACCAGGCCTACGGCGCCGAGGTCGAGGTGTTCCCCGCCGACCTGAGCGTGGCCGATGACGTCACCCGCGTGGCCGATCGCCTCGAAGACGCCGAGCGCCCCGTCGAGCTGCTGGTGAACAATGCCGGCTTCGGCCTGCACGCCAAACTGCTCGACAAGGCCGAACTCGGCCTGCAGCGCCGGGCCATGGACGTGATGTGCTGGGCCGTGCTCGAACTCTCCACGGCGGCCGCTCGGGCGATGAAGGCCCGCGGCCACGGCACCATCATCAACGTGGCCTCGACGAGTGCCTGGATCATGTCGGGCAACTACTCGGCCGTGAAGTCCTGGTGCCTCGCGTTCAGCCAGGGTCTGGCCAACGAACTGCACGGCACCGGCGTGAAGGTCTCGGCACTGTGCCCCGGGTGGGTGCACACCGAGTTCCACGACCGCGCGGGCATCAACGCCGGCACCCTTCCCGACATCGTCTGGGTCGACGTCGACACCCTCGTGCAGCAGTCGCTGGACGATGCCGAGGCCGGCCGCATCATCTCGATCCCCACCCTGAAGTGGAAGGTCGCGATCCAGATCGCCCAGCACGCACCCCGGTGGTCGATGCGCGCCGTCTCGCGCATGCTCTCGTCCAGCAGACAGAAGAAGAAGTGAGCCCCAAGTCCGACGAGCAGAAGGGCCGCCGCCGCTACACCTCGCCGATGCAGCGGGCCGCGCGCTCCGCCACCCGCATCCTGCTGCTCAAGCCGTTCGTGTGGCGGCTGCTCGACGTGCGCGTGCACGGGGTCGACCGGCTCGCCAACTGCCCCGACACGTTCGTGGTGGTGGGCAACCACGCCTCCCACCTCGACGCCCCGCTGATCTTCGGCGGCCTGCCCGGGCGACTGTCGAAGTACCTGTCGACCGGCGCCGCCGCCGACTACTTCTTCACCAAGTGGTACACGGCCGCCTACACCTCGCTGATGTTCAACGCCTTCCCGATCGAGCGGGGCTCGAAGTCGACCTCGGACGACAAGAAGAAGAACTCGCGCCGGGGGCTGGCCGCCGCGCTGCTCGCCGACGGGGTGCCGATCCTGCTCTTCGCCGAGGGCACCCGCTCGCGCACGGGGGCCATGGGTCCCTTCAAGCCGGGGGCCGCCGCCCTGGCGATCAGCCGCAACGTCCCGGTGGTGCCGGTGGCCCTGGTGGGCGCCTATGCCGCGTGGCCCCACCATCAGAACCACCTGCCGAAGGGCCGTCCGCCCGTGCACGTGGTGTTCGGCGAACCGATGTTCCCGGTGCCCGGCGAGATCGCGCACAAGTTCAACGAGCGGGTGCGGCGGCGCGTGATCGAACTGCACGACACGACGGCGCGCGCGTACGGCATGAAGACGCTGGCAGAGTATGCACGTACCGTGGCCATCGAGAAGATGCAGGCACAGGTCGAGGCCGGCAAACCAAGCCCGACCACCGAAAACACGACCAAGACTGACGACAAGAACTGAGGGGTTCACATGCTGGGCGTCAAGAACCAGAAGTGGTGGGGCTGGGGCGACGAGGGCAAGGGGTTCACGTACGACAACAAGCCCAAGTTCCCGGGCTTCGTGATGGACAAGCTGGGCGTCGACATCACCACCATGAACCCGGTCACCCCCGACTTCCGTGACCTCGACGTGCCCAAGAGCCAGCTCACCGACGACCTCAAGGGTGCGCTCGTCGCGGCCCTGGGCGCCGAGAAGTTCGTGGTGCTCGACGACGAGTGTCGCGTCGCCCACGCCTATGGCAAGGGCATTCGCGACCTGGTGCGGGTGCGTCGCGGTGATCTCGGACGAGTGCCCGATGCCGTGCTCTACCCCTCGGACGAGGCCCAGGTCATCGCCGTGGTGGCGGCGGCAGAGGCGGCCGACGCCGTGGTGATCCCCTACGGTGGCGGCTCGAACATCGTGGCCGCGCTCGAGGCCCTGCCCTCGGAGACCCGCCAGGTGCTCAGCATCGACATGGGTCGCATGAACAAGGTGCTCGAGATCGATGAGCAGTCGGGTCTGGCCCGCATCCAGGCCGGCGCGCTCGGCCCCGACATGGAGGCCCAGCTCAACGCCAAGGGCTGGACGATGGGCCACTTCCCCGACTCGTTCATGTGGTCGACCGTCGGCGGCTGGATCGCCACCCGCAGCTCGGGCATGCAGTCCGACAAGTACGGCGACATCGCCGAGATCACCCGCGGGCTGCGCATGGTCATGCCCGGCGGCCGGGTGCTGCAGCTTCGTCCGTTGCCCTCGAGCTCGTCGGGCCCGTCGGTGCGCGAGATGGTGCTCGGGTCGGAGGGACGACTCGGCATCATCACCGAGGCGTGGATGAACGTGCACCGCAAGCCCGAGGTGCGCGAGATCCAGGCGTACTTCTTCGCCACCTACGAGGACGGCCTGCGCGCCGCCGAGGAGATCTGCCATTCCGATGCGGCGCCCTTCCTGGTGCGCGTCAGCGACAACAACGAGACCCAGTTCTCGATGTCGACCGCGAAGCCGTCGGGCAAGATCTCCAGCCTGGGCAGCCAGGTGATCCAGAAGCTGATGGAGCGCAAGGGCTGGGATCTGGGCAAGATCTGCCTCAGCTTCATCGGCTACGAGGGTTCGGCCACGCACGTGCGCTACACCAAGTCGATCGTCACCAAGATCGTGGCCAAGCACAACGGCATGGGCGTCGGCAAGGGTCCGGGCGCGATGTACGACCAGAAGAAGTACGACGTGCCCCAGATTCGTGACTTCCTGCTGTCTGCGGGCATTCCCGCCGACGTCAGCGAGACCGCGACCCCCTGGTCGAAGGCCGAGGAGATCCACACCGAGACCGTGAAGCGGGCCGAGGAGGCCTTCGCGGCCACCGGTCACCGCGGCTACATCATGTGCCACATCTCGCACAGCTACCGCGGCGGCGCCTGCCAGTACTTCACGTTCGCGGTGGCCGACGGCACCGAGTCGAACCTGGAGAGCTACGACACCGTCAAGCGCGCGGTGCAGCAGTCGTTCATGGACCACGGCGGCACCGTCTCGCACCACCACGGCGTGGGCGAGGAGCACAGCCCGTGGATGGACCAGGACATCTCCGAGGCCGGCGTGCACATCCAGCGCACCCTGTTCGACGGCATCGACCCGACGGGCTTCCTCAACCCGGGCAAGATCGTGCACGACGGCGAGCCCGGCTGGACCTCGAACTCTCTGCCTCGCGCCGAGTACGACGCGTGGCTGGCGGGTCGTCCGGGTGGCGCGTCGACGGACGCATGACCGCCCAGACGACAGGGGTCAGCACGAAAGGGGTCGAAGCGGTGGAGGTCAAGGTTCGTCGCGTGCCCGAACAGCCGGTGATCAGCGTCACCAGCACGGTGCGGGTGGGGCAGATCGACCAGCACATCGAGCGCGCCTCGGGGGTGCTGGCCGCTCTGGCGGAGCCGGTCGGGCCGGTGTTCGTGCTGTACCACGGTGAGGTCTCCGACGTGACGGCCAACCCGGTCGAGGTCTGTCAGCCGGTGGCCTCACTCGACGGGCTGCCCGCCTCGGACGACGTCGTCGCCCGGGTCGAGCCGGAGCACGTCGAGGCCTACGTGACCATCACCAAGGCCGAGACGGACTATCCCGAGATCATGGGCGCCTACGGGGCGGTCGACCTGTGGGTCAACCGCCGCCGCGTCGAGGTGTCGGCCTCACCGCGCGAGGTCTACTTCGCCGACTTCGCCACGGCCCGGCTCGACGAGTTGGTCTGCGACGTCGCCTTCCCCATCGAGGGCTACCAGGGGTCGCTGGACGACCACTGAGGGTGCGGCCGCCCCCGCCCGCCCCCTTCCCGCGTTTGCCTGCCGAGCGTGCGTTTGCCCGCCCCCGCCCCGCGTTTGCCTGCCGAGCGTGCGTTTGCCCTTGTTCCAGCAGAGGCAAGAGCAGGTTCGAGAGGCAAACGGGCGGCGCAGCAGGCAAACGGGCGGCGCGGCAGGCAAACCGGAGGCGGCCTCAGCCGGCCCTGCGCCGTCCGCTGGCGATCTCGAATGCCGAGGTGATGCGCTGACGCAGCAGGTACGGGAGGGCGAGTTCCTCCTTGCCCCAGCGGGCAAACACCCATCCTTGAGCCTCCATCGCCTCCTGCCTGCGCTTCTCGCGCCGCATGACCTCGAAGGGAGTCTCGCCGGGCCTGGCCAGGTGTCCGTACTTGCCGTCACCGTCGTACTCGCCGAGCACACCCTCGTCCTCCCACCCGAAGTCAGCGAACCCGAGACTCTGTCCGTCGGGGGTCAGCACCTCGTACTGCTGCTGGGGCTCGGGGATGCCCAGCGCGCGCATCGCGAACAGGCTCCTGGTCTCCATGGGGCTCTCCGAAAAGGCGGACGAGAGCCACCGCGCCTCTCGGGCCCGGCCGATGCCATGACGTCGGGCCAACAGCTCGAGCACCTCGTCGGTCTGGTCATCGAAGATCGCGAGCGCCCGATCACGGCGGGCGCTCCACCGGGCAGCGTCCCAGGCGATCAGCCCCGCCTCGAGCCCGCGCACCCGCGTGAGGTCGACGACCGTGCGGGCGCGGGTGGTGACGAGCTGACCATCGACGGTGATCACGTGGTGCTCCGGCAGGGGGCCGCTGAGGGCCAGCTCCTCGCCGTGGCGTCGGGATCGTCCGCCGCCGGGACGCACGGTGATGACGCGAGCCGGCACGGACTTCACGGGCAGGCCGTGCACCAGGGCCGCCGACTCGAGGGCGAGGGCATGGGTACGAACCGAGGCCATGGCCCGATGACGGTCGAGCGGCGGCAGCTCGTCGGTGGCCCACAAGCCTCGGGTGAGCCGGACGAGTGACCCCTCCCTGCGCTGCCGTCGGATGTCCTGAGCAGTGAGACCTCGACGGAGAAGCTCCCCAGTGGTGATCGGTTCCATGCGCGCCAGCCAACCGCGCGTGAGGCTCGTCCGGAACCCCCCAACGCGAACCTGTGGACAACTCCCGCCCTGTTTGCCTGCCGAACGTGCGTTTGCCTCCCCATCCCGGGCGCGTCTGCCCCCCATCCCGGGCGCGTCTGCCTCCCCCATCCCGTCGCGTTTGCCCCCCATCCCGTCGCGTTTGCCTGCTCTGCGTGTGTTTGCCCCTGCTGCAACAAGGGCACATGCACCTTCAGCAGGCAAACGCGATGAGACGGCGGCGGGGGATGGGCGGGCGGCGGGCGGCTCAGGACGGGATCGTCAGGGTCGCCACCACCGGCCAGTGGTCGCTCGGCCAGACTCCCCCGGGCCGGTCGGTGACGATCTCGGACGAGCCGACGCCCACGTCGGAACTCGCCAGGATCCAGTCGATCCACACCGGGAGATCGCTCTCGACGCCAGGCTCGCTGTAGCCGTGGAAGGTGTCCACACCCCGACCGAGATCACCGTCGACCGTCGCGAGAAAGGCGTCGCCGAACCCGTCTTCGGTGAACTCGTGCCACGCCCGGGCCTCGCCGGCAGCGCAGTTGAAGTCGCCGGTGACGATGGTGGCCCGGCGCGGCAGGCGCGAGCGGATCAACCGGCAGCCCTGCACGCGTGCCTCCTCGCTGACGTGGTCGAGGTGGGTGTTCGCCACCGTGAACCGTTCGCCGGTGGCACGCACCACCAGATCCGCGATCACGGCGATGCGCGTGCACGAGGAGTCCCAGCTGCGGGAGCCGAGCTCGTCCGGGGTCTCCGAGAGCGTGAACTGGCTCCAGTCGGCCACGTCGAGCACGTCGGTGTCGACCAGGATCGCCGAGTACTCGCCCTGCTGGCCGCGCTCGCGCCCGGTGCCGATGCGCTGGTAGTGGGGCAACTCGGCCAGGAGCAACTCCCACTGCGGGTCGCAGCCCTCCTGGGTGCCGACCACCGCGGGACGGCGTTGGCGCAGCACCTCGATCGCGGCCGGCAGGCGGGTGGGCCAGTGATCGGGGTCGTCGGCTTCGACGCCGCGGACGGGGGTGCGCAGGTTGACGGTCATCACGTCGAGGGTGGCCATGCCTCCACCCTTCCATGCGACCGTCGCCCGGGGCCGAAGTGGTCAGGCTTCTTGCCCGCAGCCCCGCGACAGCCCTGCCCGATAGATTGGGCCCGTGAGCATTCATCTGCGCCGGATCACCCCCGACGAGCACCTCGCGTTCATCCGCGACGTCTCGCGCCCCGGGTCCGAGTTCCCGACCACGGTGAGCTTCCTCCAGACCCCCGCGTGGGCGAAGGTCAAGCCCGAATGGACCTCGGAGTCTCTGGGCTTCTTCGACGGCACCGCCCTGATCGGCGTCGGGCTGGTGCTCTACCGGGCGCTCCCCGGCGTGCACAAGGTCGGGCTGAAGAGCTCGCTGGCCTACCTGCCCGAGGGCCCCGTGCTCGACTGGACCCGCCCCGACGTGCCCGAGCTGCTCGATGCCCTCGCCAAGCACGCCCGCAAGCAGGGTGCCTTCGGGCTGCGCATCGGCCCCACCCTGCCGCACCAGAGCTGGGGCCCCGACACCATCAAGGCCGCCATCGCCGACGACGCCATCGTCCGACTGTCGCAGGCCACCCCCGATCACACCGATCACGCCGCCACGCGGCTGGCCAACCAGCTGCGATCGCTCGGCTGGCAGGCCCCCGCCGACGGTGAGGGGTTCGCGGCCGGGCAGCCGAAGTTCAACTTCCAGCTGCCGTTGACCGTCACCGACGAGGCCACCGGCGAGACCCGCCAGAAGACGGCCGACGAGGTGCTCAAGGGCATGAACCAGCTCTGGCGCCGCAACATCAAGAAGGCCGACAAGTCCGGCGTCGAGGTCACCCGCGGCACCCGCGACGACCTGGCCGCCTTCCACGCCGTCTACCTCGAGACCGCCGAACGCGACCACTTCACCGGTCGTCCGTTGGCCTACTTCCAGACGATGTGGGACGCCCTGACCGCCGAGGACCCCGACCGCATGCGCCTCTACCTCGCCCACCACGAGGGCGATCTGGTGGCCGCGACCACCTGGGTGTCGGTCGGACGACACTGCTGGTACTCCTACGGGGCCTCGACGAACGCCAAGCGCGAGGTGCGCGGCTCGAACGCCATCCAGTGGCGCATGATCACCGACTCGCTCGAGGCCGGCGGCGAGGTCTACGACCTGCGCGGCATCACCGAGGGTGTGGGTGCGGACGACCCCGAGCTCGGCCTCATCCAGTTCAAGGTGGGCACCGGTGGGCAGGCCGTCAGCTACGTCGGAGAGTGGGACAAGCCGCTCATCTGGCCGCTGCACAAGGCCTTCACCGTCTACATGGAGCGCCGCGCCGGCCGGAAGGAGAGCGCATGAGCCTCACCCTGCACCTCGACACCGCCGCCTGGCGCGCGCACCTGGCCGAGGTCGCGGTGTCGACTCCCGGGCTCGTGCCGGTGGCCAAGGGCAACGGGTACGGCTTCGGGGTCGCCAGACTCGCGGACGAGGCCACCCGGCTCGGCGCCAACACTCCGGCCCTCGACACCCTGGCGGTCGGCATCGCGGACGAGGTCGCCGGCGTGCGGCAGGGATGGAGCGGCAGCATCGTCGTCCTCACCCCCTGGTCGGCCCACGACCCGGTCGCCACCGCCCTGCTCGACGACCCCGGCGTGATCACCACCGTCGGCCGCCTCGACGACCTGCGCACGATCGTCCGCGAGCACCCCGGTGCGCGTCTGCTGGTCGAGGTGCGCACCCCCATGCAGCGGTTCGGACTGGAACCGGACGAACTCGCCCGCGCGGCCGATCTGCTGGGCGACGTCACCTTCGAAGGCTGGACGATCCACCTGCCGCTGGCCGGCGATGCCCTGGCGATGGGCCGCGACCTGTCCCGCCGAGCCCTGGCCGCCGCGGAGGCCCCCGTGTGGCTCTCCCACCTCAGCGCCGCCGAGTACGACACCCTCAACGGCGAACTCGGGGTCGAGACCCGGCTGCGGATGGGCACCAAGCTCTGGCTCGGCGCCCCGGCGACGCGCCGGGTCACGGCCCGGGTGCTCGACCTGCACCCGGTCAGCGCCGGTGAGAAGATCGGCTACTGGCAGCACCGCGCCCTCGCCGACGGCTGGGTGGTGGTGGTCTCGGGCGGCACGGCCAACGGGGTCGCCATGACGGCGCCGTCGGCCGGTTCGAGCCTGCGCCAGCGGGCCCAGTCGCTCGTGCTGGGCGGGATCGATGCCACCGGACGAGCCCTGTCCCCCTATTCCATCGGCGGGCGCAAGCGCTTCTTCGTCGAGCCGCCGCACATGCAGTCGTCCCTGATCTTCCTGCCGGGTGCCGGCGCCGTGGCCATCGGCGACGAGGTGCCCGTCGAGGTGCGCCTGACCACGGCGGTGGTCGACCGCGTCATCGACTCGTCCGACGATTCCCCCAACCACGAGGAGACCCTGTGACCGACGATTCCCAGCGCTCGGTGCTGGTGGTCAACCAGTACGCGTTCCCCCGCGAGTACGGCGGCATCACCCGCAACTTCGACATGTTCACCCGGCTCAAGAAGTGGGCGCCGGCGATCGTCGCCACCAGCCGTCACCACCTCACCGGTGAGACCATGACGGCCGTCGACGACCGGTTCACGCTGCTGCCGGTGCCCGCCTACTCCGGCAACGGTTCGGCGCGGCTGATCGGGTGGGGCGTGTTCGCCGCCGAGGCCTTCGCCGTCGGCCTAGCCAAGCGTCCGAAGCTGGTGTTCGGGTCATCCCCGCAGCTGTTGGCCGCCGTCTCGGCCGGACTGGTGTCGTGGCTCTCGCGGGTGCCGTTCGTGCTTGAGGTGCGCGACCTGTGGCCGGAATCCCTGGTGGCCGGTGGCGCGCTGGAGCGGGGGTCGTCCGTGCACAAGATTCTCGTGGAGGTCGAGCGGCGGTTGTACCAGCACGCCGACCAGATCGTGGTGGTCACCAAGGGTTGGGAGGACCACTTCGCGGCGCTCGGCATCGACGTCGACAAGGTGAACGTCATCTCCAACGGTGCCGACCTGGCCGAGTTCGAGGTGCCGGAATCGAAGGATCAACTGCGGGCTGAGTACGGCTTCGAGCGGTTCACCTGCATCTTCTCGGGCTCACACTCCCCCTATGTCGGCCTCGACCTGATCGTGGACGCAGCCGAGCGGTTGCCCGACGTCGACTTCGTGCTGATCGGCTCCGGTTCGGGCAAGCAGCCGACCATCGACGAGGTGACCGCCAAGGGGCTCACCAACGTGCGCTTCCTCGACCAGATGCCGAAGGACCAGCTGGTGCGGGTGCTCAAGGCCGGCGACGTCGGTCTGCACACCGTCAGCCCCCAATCGGTGTTCGACAAGGGCATGAGCCCCAACAAGCTGTTCGACTACATGGCCGCCGGGCTGACGGTGGTCTCGAATGCGCGGGTGCCGTTGCGCGATGTCATCTCGGACGACGAGGTGGGTGCCGTGGTCGAGCCGACCGAGTTGGTGGCGGGCATCACCCGGGTGCGCGACGCCGACGAGGCCACCCACCGTCGTTGGCGCGACCGCGCTCGTGACCTGATGGTGGAGCGGTTCAGCCTGCAGGCGGCGGCGGACAAGCTCGAGGTCGTGCTCGACAAGGCCTTCGCCCGGCACTGAGTGCTGCGGGCCGCAGGGTCTGGTCAGATCGAGCGGGGGGGTACAGTCGCCACATCTGGCCATGGGCGCCTGACAAGCCATGACTGCCTGACAAGGGGGGTGTGCCCGATGGGACGAGGCCTGAGCTGGCGGCGGGCGGTGGTCGGCGTGCTCGCGGGCGCGGTGACGGCGTGCGTGTTGGCGGGATGCGGTGGCCCGGCCGAACCGATGCCGCTGCCGGACTCCCCCTCGTCCGGAACTGCCTCGTCCAGCACTGCCCCCTCGTCCAGCACTGCGCCCACCACCCTGGACGCCGCCTCGGTTCGCGCCATCTGCGCCGACAGCGCGGCGATCACCTCCGCGTCGCCGGTCACCGCCGAGAAGATCGGGCAGTGGACGGGCACCCGCGTCTGGGCGTGCGTGATCGGCACCGACGGCGCCGTGCAGGAGGTCTCGGACGAGTTCATGCTCGCCGATGCCCCCGTGGCCACCCCCTTCCTCATCCCGGACGCGCCGCTCCCGTCGGGATGTTCCGAGAAGGACGACCAGCGCATGGTCGTCGTCGAGGCGCCCGCCGTGCTCTGGCGGGTGCGGATCGCCGGTTGCGGCGCCGTGGCCTGAACACCTGCCTGGCCCGAACACCTCCCTGGCCCGAACACCTCTGGGGCCCACAGACCAGCACCAAACACTTCGACCCGCAGGAAGATTCCTACGGGTCGCACTCTTTGGTGAGAGTTTGCGCATGACCGGGGCGCGGGGGCGCATGACCGCGGGCGCGGGCGCGGGGGCGCATGACCGCGGGCGCAAGGGCAGGGTGGCCGACGAGAGCGCCCCTCGGGGAGTCTCACCGCGAGCAGGTTCCCCGACTGAGTAGAATCGGCCGACGACACTGACCACCGACCGCGGAGGACCCCTTGACGCGCGAGGACAACTTCGCCAAGGCGCAGAAGCTCGTGATGGTGCTCGCGGAGGCGGCCATCTTCACCGCCGTGCTGTTCTTCTCGGCCGTGCTGCGCTTCGGCCTGCGCAACCCCGTGCCCGCCCGCAACCTCGACGCCATCACCTCGACGTTCAGCTTCGCGCTGGTGGCCTTCGTAGTGGTGAGCGCGTTCTCGGGCATCTACGTCTACTACAACAAGACCCCGCTCGACGTGGTCATCATCACCCTGATCAACCAGATCATCGTGTCGGGGTTGATCGGTGTCACCACCTTCTTCGGCAACTTCTTCGCCTTCCCCCGCGGTGTCATCGTCATCAACCTGGTGCTCGGGTTCGTGGTGCTCTCGATCTGGCGCGCCCTGGTCTATGCCATCTACCGGCGGGTGCGCGGCAACAAGCGGGTGATGGTGCTCACCATTCCCGACCACGAGTCCCGGGCCGTCCGCAACCTGACCTCGAACCGGGCCAGCCGCCACCGCCTCACCCACGTGGTCGACGGCAACTACCTCGCGAACCTGACCAACCACGTGGACGAGTACGACTCGGTGCACGTCTCCGACCTCATCGACGGCAGCACCCGCGCCGCCATCGTCGACCACCTGCTGGGTCAGCAGAAGGAGGTCTTCTTCACCGCGGACTTCAACCGACTGCTGATGATCAACCCGAACATCATGTCGATCGAGGACGAGAGCATCGTGCTGGTGACGCCGTTCAAGATCCCCGGCGAGTACGAGTTGCTCAAGCGCGGCGGCGACTTCCTGGTCGCGCTGGTGGGGGTGGTCGTGCTCTCACCGGTGCTGCTGATCACCGCCCTGCTCGTGAAGGCCACCTCACCCGGGCCGGTCTTCTACCGCCAGGTGCGGGTGACCAAGGGCAATCGCGAGTTCGACATCCTCAAGTTCCGTTCCATGACGCAGGACGCCGAGAAGAAGTCCGGCCCCGTGCTCGCGACCGGCAATGACGCGCGCGTCACCGGCATCGGCAAGTACCTGCGCTCGATGCGCATCGACGAACTGCCGCAGCTGATCAACGTGCTCAAGGGCGACATGTCGCTGGTGGGCCCGCGGCCGGAGCGCCCGTTCTTCGTCGAGCAGTTCACCGAACTCAACCGGCACTACCCCCTGCGCCACAATGTGCGCGCCGGCGTGACCGGCTACGCGCAGGTGTACGGCAAGTACGCCAGCGACTTCGAGTCGAAGCTGAACTTCGACCTGCTCTACATCAAGCGCTACTCACCGGTGCTCGACCTGAAGATCATGCTGCAGACCGTGAAGATCCTGTTCGACAAGGTGTCGTCGGCCGGGGCCGACGAGGAACAGGGCGAGGGCGCGCTGGTGCTGCCCGACGACATCGTGGTGCTGCACTGACCCTGCCGCCCCGTTGACCAGGACCGCCGCGCTGAAGGGCCGGGCCGACTCTCAGTCGGCCGCTGCCGCCAGCAGTGAGCGCACCAGCTCCACCAACTTCGGCGCCTCGGCCTCGAAGCTGAACTCCCGCTCCACCGCCTCGCGCCCCTTGCGACCCAGGGCGGCGCACCGCTCGGGGTCGTCCAGCAGCGCGGTCAGGGCCTGCACGACGGCCTCGGGGTCGTCCGTGTCGACGAACACGCCACCCTCGCAGCCGCCGAACAAGCGCTTCCACGCGGGGAAGTCGGTGGCGAGGAAGGGCACGCCCGAGGCCATGTACTCGAACACCTTGGTGGGAATCGAGTTCTCGTAGTTCGGCAGCCGCTTCAGGAAGATCAACCCGACCCGGGCCGAGGCGATGATGCCGGGCAGGTCGGACGGCGGCACCAGCCCGCGGTAGTCGACCACGTCATTCTCGAGGTCGGCCGCCGGCACGAGCCGTCGTCCGGCCAGCAGCAACCGCGCCTCGGGCACGGCGGCGACCGAATCGACCATCAGCGAGAGGCCGCGCTCCTCGGTGAGGTCGCCGGTGTAGACCGCCACCCGCGGGTTGGCGGCCACGTCGGCGACGGTGAAGTCGCGCCGCCACGGCAGGTTGCGCACCGTCACCACCGGACGAGCCCGGCCCCCGCGCCGGGTCGAGAAGTTCGCGGCGATGTCATCGGTGGCGGTCACCACGGCGGCGCACGACCGGTCGGCCAGCCCCAGCAGGGTGCGGGCCAGCGGGTTCACCACCCGCTCGGTGTGGCGATTCAGCCAGGGCTTGGTGCCCAACTGCTTGACCAGATCTTCGTGCGCGTCGTAGATCACCGGAACGCGGCGCCTGCGCCCGTACGCCACCGCCAGGGGCAGCAGTTCGGGGTCATGGATGTGCAGCAGGTCGGGCTTCAGCTCGACGAGTTTGCGCCAGCCCTCCCACTGCGACCCGACCAGTCGCCGCGCCCGGGAGCGCCGCTTGATGGCATGCACCGTGACCCCGTGGGTGACCCGGTCCTCGTCCGCCGAAATGACCAGGTGCACGTCGAAGCCGGCCTCGACCAGCGCCCTGCACTCCTTGTTGACGATCCGGTTGTCCCAGTCGTGGTGAACGGTGGAGAGGTGGACGATGCGCACGGTGCGTCCCCGGAGCCGGCGATCAGCTCTGCGCCAGCAGCACGCGGGCGACCTCGACGGCGGCCCGACCATCGCCATAGGGCTGCGAGGGATCGTCGGCGGGTTGGGGGCGGGCGGCGCTCTCGGCGAGATTCACCAGGTCGGGGTCGAGCACGTTCCACCCGTTGTCGACGGTCTCGCTCCACTCGGTCTCGGTGCGCACGGTGGTGCAGACGGTGCCGAGCAGGAAGGCCTCCTTCTGCAGGCCGCCCGAATCGGTGACGACGCCGTCGGCGTGCACGACGGCATTGACCATGTCGGGGTAGGCCAGCGGCTCGATCACGTGCAGATTGCCGCGCTCGAGGCTGATGCCCTGCGACTCGGCCCGGGCCTTCACGCGGGGGTGCACGGGCAGATAGACGTCGCGGTCGAGCTCGCTCAGGGCGCTGATCACGGCATTGAGTCGCTCGGGGTCATCGGTGTTGTCGGCGCGGTGAATAGTGGCCAGGATGAACGGACGATCCCCGGCGATGCCCGGGATCGGGCGCGGGTTGGCGAGCACGTTGTCACGCACCTGCAGGCAGACGTCGGTCATCACGTCACCCACCAGCACGGCGCGCTTCTCGAGGCCCTCGTCGGCCAGGTGACGCATCGCGAGCTTGGTCGGCGCCAGGCAGAGGTCGGCCGCATGGTCGGTCATCACCCGGTTGTGCTCCTCGGGCATGCGCCGGTTGAACGACCGCAGCCCGGCCTCGAGGTGTGCCACCTTGAGGTGCATCTTCACCGCCGACAGGGTGCCGGCGATCGTGGAGTTGGTGTCGCCGTAGACCAGCACCCAGTCGGGGGCCAGGTCGGTGAGAATCGGGTCGAGCCCCTCGAGCATGCGCCCGGTCATGGCCCCGTGGGTGCCGCCGCCCACCCCGAGGTGCACGTCGGGATCGGGAATGCCCAGCTCGACGAAGAACGAGTCAGACATGTTCACGTCGTAGTGCTGACCGGTGTGCACGATCTTGTGATCGATCCCCGCCTCGGTGAACGCCTTGGCGATCGGGGCGAGCTTCACGAACTGGGGGCGGGCTCCGACGATGCTGACGACGCGCATCAGGTCTCCTCTCGCGGCCGGCCGGTCGCCGACGGACGAGGCCACTCTAGCGATCGCGGTGCCTCAGGCGTCGGCCCCACGAAGGGCGTCGCGCATCAGTCGTGCCCAGCCGCCGATGTCGCGTCGTCCGTCGACGATCGGGAACTCCCAGATGTCGACCCCGCCGAAGTCGGGGAACTCGGTCACCAACCGGCGCACCGTCTCGGCGACGGGTTCCAGCGGAATGAAGGAGGCATCGGCGGGCTCGCCGATCTGGCCGAGCAGCACCCGGTCGGGGGTGAACGCCCCGGCCCCGGTGGCGGCCCGTTCGATGATCGCCCGGTAGGCATTGGCATCGTCCGCGCTGGCGAACCCCGAATAGAACTGCACGAGGTGGAAGTCGATGACGGCGCCGCGGCGGCGCTCGAGTTCGTCGTAGTCGAAGCCCGACAGGTTCTTGCCGCCGACCAGCGCGGTCTGCACCGGCGCCAGGGCAATGATGAAGTCGGGCCCGAAGTCGGCGCGCAGGGCGTCGATGATGCGGATGACGTCGTCGAGGGCCATGTCTTGTTCCACGTCGACGTCGACCCCGTCGAGGCGGTGGGCGCGCAGGGCGTCTCGCAGCAGCGGGTAGAACCGGTCGAACTGCTCGCCCGTGAGCTTCTCGGTGGTGCCCGGCGCCCAGCCGCCCACCATCGCCATCACGGGCACCCCGCGCGATTGCACCCCCGCGACGGCCCGCCACAGCTGGTCGTGGTGCGGATCGTCGTGGGGGTGGTCGTTGAGCGTGACCAGGCCGTCGTCGGTCAGGTGCACGGCGGCGATGATCAGGTGGGTGAGCGGAGCCTCGGGGGTGCCGATGGTCTCGAGCGGAACGAAGGTCTCGCCGTGGCCGTGGGACTGGTGGTAGGCGATGATGCGGGGGGTCATGCGACCCACTCAACCAGTTGTCGCGGCCACCGCTCACGCCGGCTGCACGGGCCGGGGCACTCAGACGCGAACGGCGCGCACCACCCCGTCCTGCCACCCGGTCACCAGATGACGGGACGACCCCTCGCCAACCAGTACCGGCGTCGAGAAGGTGTTGGCCGTGCTCACCTGCAGCAGCTGTTCCGCCGTGCCCGTGGACAGGTCGATGCGGCCGAGTCGTCCCATCGCCGAGACCAGGAAGGCCTCGTCCGGGCCCGTGCCCGACGCCGGGGCGTGCACCAGGCCCGACCCGAAGAATCGCCACGGCGCCAGACTCGCCGACCAGCGCACCGTGCCCGTGGCCGGGTCGACCAGGTCGACCAGATGGTTCTCCTGGGCGAGCAACAGCCCCTGCTCGATCATCAGCCCGGGGGCATAGGTGCGGTTGCCCGCGAGCCGCCACACTTGGGCGCCGGTGGCCCGGTCGAGGGCGAACCCCGCCCCGACGGTGGCCAGGAAGACCGTGTCGTCGGTCGGGAACTGCACCGTGCAGTCCCACGGCGAATACAGCATGCGGCCGTAGCGGTCGGCCCGGCCCGAGATCTCCACCGCCCATTGCTGCTCGCCGGTGGCGACGTCGAAGGCGACGGCATGACCGGTGCCCGAGCCGACGTAGACCCGCTGGTCGTCGACGCCGAGTCGGCCGGCGAACAGCTGGCCCTGCTCGGCCCGCCACACCACCGATCCGGTGCGCGGGTCGAGGCGCACGGTCGTCCGCCCCGCCGTCGCGAACAGCGCCGGATCACCCTGCACCGTGGTCGCCACCACGCGCGAGAGCGAGGGGGCACCCAGGTCGGTGCGCCACAGCTGGCGGCCGTCCGCGACCCGCACTGCCACCACCTGGTGGTCGATCGTCGGCAGGTAGGCGACGCCGTCGACCACCTCGCCGGCCCGGCTCATGGGAGCCACGCTGGTCTGCCATTGCGGACGAAGCCCGCCCCTGCCGTCGACCCGCAGCTGCGCGAGGCGGCCGTTGGTGCTGGCGGCGAGCACGGAGCCGTCGCCGGCATCCATGATCGCGGGCTGCACCTGCCCACCGAGCCGGTGACTGCCGGTCACCCGCACCTCGCCCGCGGGCGTGGTGAAGGCCGAACGGTGGTGGTACTGCGCCGCCCGGTTCGTGAGCGTCAGCTCAACGCGATGCTGGCCCGCGGCGGGGGTGTCGACGGGCACGGTGGCCGCGAACAGCCCCTGCCGCACCCGGGTGAACGCCATCGAGGCGGGCTCGAGGGTGCCGCCGAAGATGCGCTGCGGCAGCACGTTGCCCACCACGGACTCGGCGGCCGGCGCCTGCACCGTGACCACGACGGCACGGCCGTCGTCCGTCGGTCGGGTGGTGACCCCGCTCGGTTCGAGCGCCAAGGCCGGACGATCGCCGGTCAGCGGGATCTCGACGACGCGCGCGACCACCGGTTCGTCGGCGGCCCCGAAGGCGAGAGAGTCGACCGTCTGCAGCAGCTGCGAGCCGCGGCGCACGATCCGGGTCCAGTAGGCCCACGAGTTGCGTTCGGCATTGCCGGTGACCTGCACGAATCCGTTGGTGTCATCGAGGCGCTGGGCGTGGGTGTGGCCGGCGAACAGGGCCCGCACGTCGTGGCGCTGGGCGAGGGCGACGAACTCCTCGGAGTTGTTGATGAAGTAGCGGCCGGCGCCGATCGGCATGTGCTGGAAGCAGACCGTGGGCATCGTCCGACCCTTCGAGCAGGTGCGGTCGAACCAACCGAGCAGGTCGTCGTCGTAGACGCCCGGCTCCTCGAGCACCTGGAAGGGACTGAGCCCGACGAAGCGCACGCCGGCCACCTCGAACATCGAGTTGCGCGGCCCGAAGAGTCGCTCGTAGGTCTCGAGCACCGTCGGGTCCCAGCGCCACTCGTGGTTGCCGGGAACGTGGTGGATGCGCCCCTCGAGGGCGGTCGGAATGGTGGCCCGGTAGGCGGCGAACTCGTCGTCGGCGCCGTAGTCGGTGATGTCGCCGCAGTGCAGCACGGCATCGGGGGTGCGGTCGGCCATCCACTGGTAGACGCGCCTCATGATCGGGGCGCGGTCGACCTCGGCGTTGAGGTGCGTGTCGGTGACCACGCCGATGGTGGCGAGCACGACGTCGTCGGGGGCGGGTGGCGCGGCGTGCGCGGGGGTGGCTGGGGCAGTGGCGAGCGTGGTCGCGGTGGCCAGGGTGGCGGCGACACCGGCACCGCCGGCGAGCACACCGCGGCGCGTGAACGCATGGGGGGCCTGGGTGATGGGGGATTCACTCATGCGACCCATACCAACATCGCCGGGCGGGATGCGCTGGGATGGGGGGTGAACACCTCGCGAACCATGCGTGAATCCCCACCCTTGGTGGTGAAGAATCTGGAGGCCCCATGACCCGAGACCACCCCACTGAACACGCGACTGACCCCGTGGACGTCGACCTGTTCTTCGGCAACCAGGCCATCTGGCAGGACCGGCTGGCCACCGGTTCCCTGCACCCGCAGTGGCCGAACCCGCGGCTGTTCGAGTCGCACGGTCTGCGCGGCAGCGTCGCCGGCACGTACACGCACTTCATGCTCACCACGGACGAGTCCCCCGCCCACCTCGACGAGGGCCGGCGGTGGGCGCTTGACGTGGGGGCCACCGACGCGCTGATCTGGGGCCGCCGCCCCGATCGTGACCTCGACGTGGCCCTGCTCGCCGACGGCTGGCGGGTCGGGTTCGAGCCGTGGTGGATGGTCGCCGACCTGACGACCGCGCCGGCCGAGGTGGAGCGGTTGACCGACGGGATCGTGCTTCGTCCGGGCACCGAGGTCGACGCGGAGGCGCTGGTGGCGGCCGGGATTCCCTACGTGCAGGTCGAGCAGGTGCCGGTGCTCGCGGCGCTGGCCGCCCACGTGCCCGTCGAGCAGGGCGACGAGCTGGTGTGGTTCGTCGCCCTGCTCGACGGGCACCTGGTCGGGCACGCCGTCGCCAACGTGGTGCGCGACCGGGCGGCACCGCCCGGGTCACCGGCGACCGCGGGCCTGTTCAACGTCGGCGTGCGCCCCGACCATCGCCGGCGAGGCATCGGACTCGCCCTGACCCGGGCCGCGATGCGTGCCGCTCGTGAGGCCGGAGCCACCACCATGGGCCTGAACAGCACCCCGATGGGGGCCGGGGTCTACGCGCGGGCCGGGTTCGTCCGGGTCGGCACGGGGGCGACGTGGATGCGCTCGTCACCCCGATGGGCGGACGATCCCCCCGCCGCCCAACGGGAGCTGGTGCGGGCCATCGGCGCCGGCGAGGTCGGCTCGATCGGCCACCCGATTCCCGAACGGTTCTGGTGTGAGCTGTCGGCCCAGCAACTGGCGGCCCGCTTCGGCCAACCCGCGGTGGTGGGGCGCCTGGTCGAACTGGGGCAGGTGCCCGACGTGGTCGCGCTGTGGCGGGCCGGGCTGCGCGACGAGGCGGCCGCGGCGGTGGGTGATCCGGCGGCGCGGGAACTCATCACCCAGCCCTGGGATGCGCGCCCGCTGCATCATGCGGTCGAGGCCGGTCACGAGGGGCTCGTCCGGTTGTTGCTCGAGGCGGGTGCCGATCTGACGGCCACCGACTCGCAGTTCGGGGGGACGCCGCTGGGGTGGGCGGAGGCGACGGGGCATCCCGAGCTCGCGGTGTTGATTCGGGAGGCCGGGGGTCGGTGAGTCGGGGCGCGGGAGATCGGGCCTGTGGGGAATCGGGCGGGGCATCGATCGGGTTGGGCGCGTGATTCCCGGGCACGGGTGAGGCTGGCGCTCGTCCTCCCTAGAGTGGAGTTCGTCCGTCCCACCAAGGAGACCCATGAAACTGCTGCGCATCGGCCCAGCCGGACAGGAGCGGCCCGCCGCCCTGGTCGGCACCGACCACTACGTCGATCTGTCCGACGTGGTCACCGACTTCAACGAGGAGTTCCTCGGCTCGGGAGCGTTGGCCGGGTTGGCCGACGTCATCGCCGAGCGCGCGGATTCCGCCCAGCCGATCGGCGACCAGCGGGTGGGGGCGCCGATCGCGCGTCCGCACCAGATTCTGTGCATCGGGCTCAACTATTCCGACCACGCCGCCGAGACCGGCCAGCAGGTGCCCGACGAGCCGATCCTGTTCACCAAGTCGCCCAACACGCTGATCGGGCCGAACGATGACGTGCGCATTCCCCGCAACTCGGTGAAGACCGACTGGGAGGTCGAGCTCGGCATTGTGATCGGCAAGCGAACCAGCTACCTCGACTCGGTCGAGCAGGCCGCCGAGCACATCGCCGGGTACTGCGTCGTGAACGACGTCTCGGAGCGCGAGTTCCAGACCGAGCGCGGCGGCCAGTGGTCGAAGGGCAAGTCGTGCGAGACCTTCAACCCGGCCGGGCCGTGGCTCGTCACCCCGGACGAGATCGATGACGTGCTGAAGCTCGACATGTGGCTCGACATCGACGACGTGCGCCGGCAGACCGGGTCGACGGCGACCATGATCTTCGACCCGCTGTTCCTGGTGCACTACCTCAGCCAGTTCCTGGTGCTCGAGCCGGGCGACCTGATCAACACCGGGACCCCTCCGGGCGTCGGGTTGGGCATGAAGCCGCCGCAGTACCTGCACGGCGGCGAGGTGATGGCGCTGGGCATCGAAGGCCTCGGCGAGCAGCGCCAGCGGGTGCTGCCCCCGCGCTGAACACCGGTTGACCCCTCATGAACCTCGGTTGAGCCAGGGAGCGAAGCGACC
This sequence comes from Aestuariimicrobium soli, assembly GCF_051192575.1. Classification (NCBI taxonomy): domain Bacteria; kingdom Bacillati; phylum Actinomycetota; class Actinomycetes; order Propionibacteriales; family Propionibacteriaceae; genus Aestuariimicrobium; species Aestuariimicrobium soli. Next base: position 480,737 of record NZ_JBPJSQ010000006.1, read on the forward strand.
GACGGTCGAAACCGATCACCTCTCACCGAGTGCGGAGGTTTCGACCATGGCCCGCTCAAGCGTTCGCTGGCTCAACCACCGTGAGCCAGTACCGCCGGACGCGGAGGTCTCGACCGTCGCTCGCGCAAGCGCTCGCTTGCGCAACCACCGTGACACCGTCCGTCGCTAGGGTCGCGGCCGGACATGAACACACGAGGAGGGTGCGCGATGCATCGAATCGGGCAACGAGGGATGACGAAAGCACGGGTGACGCCCCGACGACGGCGGACGCCGGTGGCAGCGGCACTCATGGTGCTGCTTGCGTGCGCGCTGGCGACCACAGGCTGCAGCCGAGCGGTCACCACTCCTTCCCCATCGGTGAAGGCGCCCTCGACGGGCAGGACCGGGAGCGCGTCCGCCGACCCCACCTCCACCACCAGTGACCGGTCTCTGCCTGTCACCACGCCGACCGCCTCCACGTCGTCCAGCAGCAGTTCGCCCTCCCGCGCAACCCCCTCGTCCGCGACGCCCACCGCGGGCAGCACCGGCACGGGCGGTCAGGGACGGGCCGGGCAGGTCGACGCCGGCCTGCAGAAGCCGAGCTTCGCGACACTCCCCTATCGGTCCGGTGGCGATGCGGCCCACCTCGACTTCCACGCGCTGCCCCAGAGCCAGCTGACCGTCTACCTGGCCTTCCAGCATGCAGACGTGCCTGCCATCGGATGCCCGTTGGTGAGCTCCGAGATCGAGGATCCCACCGCCCAGCAGCGCGCCTACACCGCCCATGTGGCCTGTGTCCTGAAGGCGTGGCGGCCGCTGTACTCATCGTTCGGACGGACCCTGCCCGACATCCCGGTGCGCATGTGCGCCCTGCACCCCGACGATCGCTGCGACACGGCGTTCATGTCATGGCCGGAGGAGATCACCGTGCCCGCTGAGTGGGTCAGCACAGGCAGGGCCGACGAGCAGGTGACGCAGGTGCTCAACCACGAGATCGCCCACTACCTGCAGTACCGCCTCGACCCCCGCGGCGGCGAACTGCCGATGGCCGGGGTGACCGATCCCGACGGAGCCCGCCTCACCAGACGCTTGGAGAGCCAGGCTGAATGCCTGGGCACGGCGATGCTGGCGCGTGAGGTGCATGGAGCCACCATGGACGACCTGGACGCCTGGGGCCTTGTCTACGACGGGGACGAAAGTCACTGGGACCTGTCAGGGTCGCGGTTCTGGGGCGGACAGGGACTCAAGGGCAGGGTCGGTGAGTGCAACGCACCGGTGGCGGCGACCACACTGGTCGACTACCATCCCTGATCCGCACGCTGCACCGGCCACCGGTGCGGATGGTGCTCGCCGGACAGACCAGCGAGCACCCAGCGCTCAGGCCTCGCCGTCGCCGATCACGATGCGGGTCACGCCGTCCCAGTTCTCGGCCTTGGACGAGTGGCGTCCGTCGACCAGCACCTTCACACCCGGGTAGTCGGACGCCTTGGCGCCGGCGTACTCGGGGTGGTCGGCCTGAATGATGACCGCATCGACCGGGGTGCCCTTCTCATAGGGCTCCAGCTTGTGGTCGCGGAGTTCGTCCGCGGTGTACATCGGGTCGTGCACGAGCGCGGTCGCCCCCTTGGCCTGCAGCGCCGCGAAGGTCGGGAAGACACCCGAGAAGGCGGTCTCCTTCACCTTGCCGCGGTAGCTGGCACCCAAGATCAGCACCGTCTTGCCCTCGAGCCCACCCAGCGCACCCTCGGCCGCCGACACCGCGTGCTCGGGCATCGTCATGTTGGCCTCACGGGCCGTCCGGACGATGGTCGCGTCGGGGTCGGTGTAGAGGTACAGGCGCGGGTAGACCGGAATGCAGTGGCCGCCCACGGCGATGCCGGGCAGGTGGATGTGCGAGTAGGGCTGCGAGTTCGAGGCGGCGATCACCTTGAAGACGTCGATGCCGTTCTTCTCGGCGAACTTGGCGAACTGGTTCGCCAGACCGATGTTGACGTCGCGGTAGGTGGTCTCGGCCAGCTTGGCCATCTCGGCTGCCTCGGCGGTGCCCATGTCCCACACACCGTTGGTCTTCGGGGCCAGATCGGGGCGCTCGTCGAACTGCAGCACCTGCTCGTAGAAGTCGATGGCCTTCGCGGTGCCCTCGGCCGACAGTCCGCCGACCAGCTTGGGGTACTTGCGCAGGTCTTCGAAGACGCGCCCGGTGAGCACGCGCTCGGGCGAGAACACCAGGTGGAAGTCGACGCCCTCCTTCAGCCCCGACACCTCTTCGATGAGCGGCTTCCAGCGGTTGCGGGTGGTGCCGACCGGCAGGGTCGTTTCGTAGCTGATCAGGGTGCCGGCGCCCGGCTGCAGCTGCTCGGCGAACGAGCGGGTCGCCGCCTCCATCCAGCCGAAGTCGGGCTGCCAGGTCTCGTCGTTCACGAACAGCGGCACCACGATGACGATCGCGTCCGACCCGGGGATCGCGTCGGAGTAGTCGGTGGTGGCCCGCAGCTTGCCCGCCGGCACCAACTCGGCCAGCTTCTCGCCGAGATGGGCCTCGCCGGGGAAGGGCTCTCGTCCCTCGTTGACCAGGTCGACGACGCGCTGCTGCACATCGATGCCGACGACCTCGTGACCCGAACTGGCGAACTGGACGGCGAGCGGCAGGCCGATCTTGCCGAGCGCGACGACCGAAATCTTCATGGATGTCCCTTCGTGGAAGTCGCCTGTGATCCTACCGTGCGGGGCCCCGCCCGACGGGTGTAGGAAGGGGGTCTCGGGAGGAACCATGACGTTCGCCACCCTCGCCCTCATCTGCGTGGTCGCGCTGCTGGGCCCCGCGCTCGCGCTCACCCGACGCCTGCGGTTGCCGGTCGTGATCGGTGAACTCGTGGTCGGGGTCGCCCTCGGCACCACGGGGCTGCGCGTGCTCGACGCCGCCCACCCCACTTTCTCGTTCCTGGCCGAAGTCGGTTTCGCGCTGGTGATGTTTGTGGCCGGCACCCACGTTCCCCTGCGGCACCCCGGCCTGGTCAGGGGTTTTGGACGAGGCGCCCTCCGCGCCCTGGCCGTCGGCCTCGCCGCGGTGCCGGCGGGGTGGCTGCTGGCCAGGATGTTCGGAACGGGCCACACCGCTCTCTATGCGGTGCTGATCGCCTCGTCGTCCGCGGCGCTGGTGCTGCCCGCGATCGCCACCACCGGAGCCACCTCGAGCGGCGGGCAGCCATCGAGGGCGGGGGTCGAGTTCGTGGCCCAACTGGTGGTCGCCGACACGGCCTGCATCGTGGCGCTCCCTCTGGTGATCCAGCCTGCCCGCGCCGGCCACGCGGCCCTCGGAGCGCTCGCGGTGCTGGCGGCCGCCAGCATCGCCTTCGGTCTGCTGCGGCTGTTGACCGGCCACGGACGACGCGAGCGCGTGCACGAGCTCAGCGAGAATCGCGGGCTCGCCATCGAACTGCGGATCACCCTGGTCGTGCTGTTCTCGCTGGCGGCGGTCGCGGTGGCCACCCACGTGTCGGTGATGCTGGCCGGGTTCGCGGCGGGGCTGGTGGTGGCCGCCATCGGCGAGCCGCATCGCGTCGAGAACCAGATGTTCGCCCTCACCGAGGGCTTCTTCGGGCCGCTGTTCTACGTCTGGCTCGGGGCCTCGCTCGACCTGCGCACCCTCGCCCACCATCCCGGTGGGATCGCCCTCGGACTGGCCCTGGGGGTGGCCGCCATCGCCGTGCACACGGCCGTCGGACGACTGACCCGCCAGCCATGGCCGTTGGCCGTCACCGGAGCGGCCCAGGTGGGGGTGCCGGTCGCGGCCGCCGCCCTGGGCACCCAGTTGGGGGTGCTGACCGACGGCGAGCCGGCCGCCCTGTTGCTGGGTGCTCTGGTGACGATGGTCGGGGTGGCGGTGACCAACCGGAGGGTCGTCCGGCTGGTCACCTCACCCGTGACTGACTAGGGGCGGAACCCCTCCTGCACCTTCTTCAGCGCCGCCGCGTCGAGCTTGTGGCGTCGGTCGAAGGTGAGCATGCCGTTCAGCTCGGTGCCCACGTCGGTGAGCTGGGTCCAGCAATAGCCCTGCCACGGACCCTGCTTCAGCGCCTCGATCAGCGCCTCGGTCTCGCTGAGCAGTTCGTCGCCGTTCCTCACCGAGTGGTAGCCCCAGCCGTCGTCGTCCGACAGCGACAGCCCACCGAACTCGGTGAGCAGCCACGGTGCCTCGTCCGAGACCTCGTCGCCGACGACCAACCGGCGGCCCGCCGGCGGACGCACGGCCCACGCGTCACCCTCGGCGAAACCGGTGGCGACCTGGTCGGGGGTGCGGTAGTCGTGCACGGCCAGGATGTCTGTGGCCACCTGTTCCCAGCCGTCGTTGCCGACCACCGGACGACTGCCGTCGATCGCGTGGGCCAGGTGGTAGAGCGTCGCCTGCAGGTGCTGCTGCAGCGGGTTGGTGAGGTCGTTCATGCCCCACGACTCGTTCATCGGCACCCACGTGACCACGCTCGGGTGTGAGCGGTCGCGGGCGATCAGTTCGGTGAGCATGGTGCTCAGCTCGCCCACCGAGTTCGGGGTGAAGGCGTAGGCCGAGGGCAGTTCGTCCCAGACCAGGAAGCCGAGCACGTCGGCGGCGTACATGAACCGCGGGTCCTCGATCTTCTGGTGCTTGCGGGCGCCGTTGAAGCCGAGTTCCTTGGCGAGCTCGATGTCGCGGACGAGCGCCTCGGCGCTCGGCGGGGTGAGCCCGGTCTCGGGCCAGTAGCCCTGGTCGAGCACCAGCCGCTGGGGGTAGGGCCGCTTGTTGAGGCACAGGCGTCCGTCGATGACCTCGATCTCGCGCATGCCGGCGTGGCTGTGCACGGTGTCGACGACCTCGCCGCCGACCTTGACGGTGACCTCGAGCTGGTAGAGCTGCGGACGATCCGGGCTCCACAGTCGCACCCCGGCGGCGTCGATGACATCATCGCCGCGCAGGCCGGCATGCTGCTCGCGCAGGCTCAGGCTGAGGGTGGCATGGCCGCGGCGGTCGACCGAGGTGGCACCCCAGGCCACGACGGCCCCCTCGAAGGAGGCGGCGATCTCGACCGTGGCCTCGGCAGCGGCAGTGGTCAGCGGTGTCGGGAGCACGGCCTCGAGGTGGAGCAGCCCTCGTCCGATCTCGGGAGTGGCGATCAGGTCGACCAGGTGCGCGGGCGCGACCGGCTCGAGCCAGACCGACTGCCAGATGCCGGTGGTCGGGGTGTACCAGATGGCCTCGTTGATGCCGTACCAGTGCTGCTTGCCGCGCGGCTGGTCCATGCGCGTGTTGTCGTCGACGACCCGCACCGTGAGGTGATGGTCACCGGACGAGAGCAGGTGCCCGATGGCGGCCCGGAACGGGGTGTAGCCGCCGCGGTGGCTGGCGACGTGCTCGCCGTCGACCCAGACGTCGCAAGCGTGATCGACGGCACCGAAGTGCAGCATCACCTCGTCACCCTCGTCGGCGTCGGCGGGGCGGCTGACGGTGCGGTGGTACCAGACCACGGGGGTGTGCTCGTGGGCCTCGATGCCCGAGGCCTCCCATTCCGGGGCGAACGGCACGGTGATGGTCTGCGGCTGGCCAGCGGCACCGAAGTCACGGTGCCAGCCCGCGACCAGCCCGGAGTTCTCGGGGTCACGGACGAAGTCCCAAGCCCCGTCGAGGCTGGTGAAGCGGTCTCGCCTGAGCCGCGGGCGGGGATGGTCAATCTCGAGGGTCATGAGCTGCCTTCCTGAAGGTCTTTGCAACGTTGTAACTCGAGGACGAGCCTACTGGTGTGCACCCCTCGCCGCGAGCCATCTCGCAGGCGTGGCGCGACCTGCACCAGTTGGGGCAGCCAGGCGGGGGTTTCTGGCTCAAGAGATCCCGGAAGGCCTCCTGGATGCCCCAGTTGGTGCGGAGGCGCCGGCGATGACGCCGCCGGCGGCGAGGGCGGTCTGCGAAATGGGGCACGCACGCGGGGGTTCGGTAGCTCTGAGCTACGAGACCGGCTCGTGGCTGCCCCAGTTGGCGCTCTCGTGGCTGCATCGGCCTGCGCGGCCCGCCTGCCTGGCCACCACCCGCGGCGCGCTCGCGGCTTCCTCGACCGGTGAGGCCCCTCGAAGGTGTCCTTGGGTCAAGCGGCACCCAAGCAGCGTGGGCAGCCGAGAGAAGTTTGTATCGATCCATGATAACGCAATCATCCTTTGTTACCGTCTGCCAGTTGGGGCAGCCACGCGGGGGTTCGGTAGCTCTGAGCTACAGAACTGCCTCGTGGCTGCCCCGATTGGCGTGGAGACGATCCGCGCCGCCCCCAGACCCAGGCCCCACCCACGGCAAGGGCCCCGCCGGATCACTCCGACGGGGCCCTGAGCGCCTCAGGCAGACGAAACCTGCGCTCAGCCCTCGATCTTGAGGAACTGGTTGGTCTTCGAGCTCTCGATCATGGCCTCGCAGACCTCGACCACACGCGCGCCCTCCTCGAGCGTCACGATGGTCGCGCCCTCCTTGCCCAGCACGGCGTCACGGAAGTTCTCGTGCTCGGTGCGCAGCGGCTCGGGCTTCGGGATGGCGAACCGGGTCATGTCACCCTCGGCCACGCCCCGGAAGTTGGCGATGTCGTCCCAAGTGGTGGCGACGGTGCCGTTGGCGTAGAAGGTGAGGTCGGCCGTCAGGGTGTCGGCGATGAACATGCCCTTCTCACCGGTCACCATGGTCAGCCGCTCCTTGGTGGGCGACAGCCAGTTGACCAGGTGGTTCGACATCAGCCCGCCCTCGAGGGTGCAGGTCGCCGAGACCATGTCTTCGTACTGCCGACCCGACTTGAACATCGAGCGCGCCGCGACCCATTCGTACTTGCGCTGGGTGACCCAGGCGGTCAGGTCGACGTCGTGGCTGGCGAGGTCCTTGATCACACCGACGTCGGCGATCCGGTTCGGGAAGGGACCCTGCCGACGGGTGGCGATCTGGTACAGGTCGCCGAGGTCGCCGTTCTCGAGCCGCTTGCGCAAGCTCTGCAGCGCCGGGTTGAACCGCTCGATGTGCCCGACGGCGCCCACCAGACCCTTGGACGAGAAGGCCTCGGCCAGCCGACGGGCCGCCTCGGTGGACGCGGCCAGCGGCTTCTCGATCAGGGCGTGCACCCCGGCCTCGGCCAGCTTGAGCCCGATCTCCTCATGGGTGAACGTGGGCGCTGCCACCACCACGTAGTCGAGGTCGGGGGTCTCGAGCAGCGCGTCGATGTCGGCCAGCACGGGCAGGTCGCCGGCGACGCCGAACGGATCCTTGCCCGAGGCGTCGGCGACGGCCACCAGGTCGACCCCGTCGATGGCCTTCAGGTTGCGGGCATGGTTCTTGCCCATCGAGCCGATGCCGATGAGCCCGGCGCGCAGGCCTCCCATGTCAGGCACCCGCCTTCGCCAGGGTGTTCACGGCCGTGACGATGCGCTCCAGGTGCTCCTGGGTGACCGACGGGTGCACCGGCAGCGACAGGCACTCCAGTGCCGCACGCTCGGTCTCGGGCAGGTCAACGGCGGCCTGGAAGGGAGCCAGACGGTGGTTGGGCACGGGGTAGAACATGCCCGAGCCGACGTTGTACTCGTCCTTCAGCGCCTTCGCGAGGCCGTCACGATCACCGGCCACGCGGATCGTGTACTGGTGGTACACGTGCACCGCACCGTCGGCCACCGGCGGCGGGGTGACCCCTTCGAGGTTGGACGACAGGAAGGCCGCGTTGCTCTGACGGGTCTTCGTCCACGCGTCGACCTTGGTCAACTGCACGCGGCCGATGGCGGCGTGGATGTCGGTCATGCGGTTGTTCAGGCCGACGACCTCGTTGTGGTACTGCTGCAGCATGCCTTGGTTGCGGTAGAGCCGCAGGTTGCGCTCGATGGTCTCGTCGGCGGCCGAGACCATGCCGCCCTCGCCCGAGGTCATGTTCTTGGTCGGGTAGAGCGAGAACATCGCGAACTCGCCGAAGGCACCCACCGGGGTGCCACCCAGCGAGGCGCCGTGGGCCTGGGCGGCATCCTCGAAGAGCTTGAGGCCGTGCTTGTCGGCGATGGCGCGCAGGGCGGTCATGTTGGCCGGGTGCCCGTAGAGGTGCACCGGCATGATCGCCTTCGTCCGCTCGGTGATCGAGGCCTCGACCGAGGCCGGGTCGAGACAGAAAGAGTCGGGCTCGATGTCGGCGAAGACCGGGGTGGCGCCGGTCAGGGCCACCGAGTTGGCGGTCGCTGCGAAGGTGAACGACGGCACGATGACCTCGTCACCGGCGCCGATCCCGCACGACAGCAGACCCAGATGCAGGCCCGAGGTGCCCGAGTTCACGGCCACGCAGGCGCGTCCCAGCTTGAAGTGTTCGGAGAACTCGGCCTCGAAGGCGGCGACCTCGGGCCCCTGGGCGATCATGCCCGAGCGCAGCACGCGGTCGACGGCCTCGCGCTCCTCGTCACCGATGAGCGGCTTGGCCGGCGGGATGAACTCTTCGGACATCAGTTGTTCTCCTCAACAAGAGTCAGGACATCGTCGTTCTCGACGAACTGGTCGCCGGTCTTGGGGTCGACGAAGCGACCCTCCCCGGCCGGTTCGAGGGGGAAGCCGGATCGGCCCACCCATTTGATGCGCTTGGCCGGCACTCCGGCGACGAGCGCGTAGTCGGGCACGTCCTTCACGACCACCGAGCCGGCGGCCACGGTCGCCCAGGCGCCGACGGTCACGGGCGCCACGCACACGGCGCGGGCGCCGATCGAGCAGCCCTCCTTGAGGGTCACCCCCACCGGCTCCCAGTCGTGGGCGCTCTTCGAGGTGCCGTCGGGGTTGATGGCCCGCGGGAAGGTGTCGTTGGTCAGCACCGCGGCCGGGCCGATGAACACCCCGTTCTCGAGGTGCGCCGGCTCGTAGACCAAGGCGTAGTTCTGGATCTTGCAGTTGTCACCGACGTGCACCCCCGAACCGATGTAGGCGCCTCGTCCGACGATCACGTTCTCGCCGATCTCGGCGCCACCCCGCACCTGGGCGAGATGCCAGACGGACGATCCGTCGCCAATCGTCACGCCGTCATCGAGATCGGCGGAGGGCTGGATGCGCGCATTGGACAATGAAGCCTCCTGGGTTCCGGCGCCCGGTGGGACGAGGTCACCCGCGGGCAGTGCATGACGAGCCTAGCGCCTCGCCTCGGCGTCGACGCGGGGCGGGGCCGGGGATGTCTCCGTTTCCCGGTGGCCGGTGCTGAGCACGGCGAACACCACGAGCCACCAGACCATGCTCACGCTGAAGTTCTTGAACAGGTAGCTGTCGAAGGCGAAGCCGACCAGCGCGGCGCAGGCGACCGAGGTGAGCACCATGTTGGCGATGGTGCCGCCGCGAATCCACTGCACGGCGATCGGCAGCACCACCAGGGCGAGCAGCACCAGCCCGACCAGACCCAGCTCGGCCATCACCTCGAGGTAGAGGGAGTGCGAGTGGTAGAGCGTCTGCCCGTAGGGGCCGATCATGCGGGAGCGCCACGGCAGCGGCTGCCAGCCGGATTCGTAGGCGAACCAGGGCCAGATGCCGCCCGAGCCGACCCCGACCAGCACCGTGTGCCAGTTCTGGGTGACCGCCGCCCAGCCGATCCGCCAGGTCATCATGCGCCCGGCCGATCCGTTGTCGAGCCGGTCGAGAATGGGTGAGAGGAACGCCGCGACGACCACCCCGATGCCGCCCAGCAGGTAGACCCACTTCGAGCGCACGGCGAGCCGCTCCCCCAGCCCGGTGTGCTCGCGGGCCAGTCGGACGAAGGCGACCACGCCGAAGAACACGATCATCAGGATCGCCCCGCGGGAGCCGGTGAGCAGCAGCAGTGCCAGGTGGCACAGGGCCACCACCTGCGAGACGTGCGGACGATGCCCCCGCAGCACTCCCGCGACGGCCACCGCGAAGGCGGCCATCAACACCACGGGGTAGACGGCGGCGCCGCCCATCTGGGTCCAGAGCCGACTGCCGCCGACCTCGAGCCAGACACGCAGCCAGCCCAGCAGGCTGAGCGGCACCAGCAGCACCGACATGCGCCACAGCAGGCGGAACCGGCGGGAGGCTGGCACGCTGGCGATGATCGCGAACGAGGTCCAGGTGATCAGCAGCGCCTCGATGGCCGGGAAGACCACCAGCATGCGGGGCACGTCGGCGGGCTTGAGGGCCTTGCCGATCCACACGACCGGGTGGCTCAGCCCCGAACTGATCAGCGCGAACCCGAACAGCCCGGTGGCCGCCGCCAGACAGAACCACGCCGGCCCGGGCATGGACTGCCCGAGGGCGCGGACGAGCGACCCCGACGCACCGGCTGAATCCGACGCACCCGCTGAATCAGACGCACCCGACATTTCCGCCCGACACCGGCGCACCCAGACCACCAGGGTGGCCACCAGCAGCACGGCGCAGACGGGCACGAACAGGGGCATCCACCCGGTGCCGGGCACGGGCCCGGAGGTGTTCAACAGGCTCACCATCACCAGGGCGGCCACCAACAGCAGCCCGTGCACCCGCGACAGCCAGTCGCCGGTCACCCGCTCCGCGGGCACGGGTGAGGGGGTCTCGGGCACCCGACCAGCCTAGCCCTCGCCACCGGTCGCGCGGGGCGCGGCCGTGCTCGCACGCGACGTTGCACCTCGAGAACTTCCCGCCGGGGCGACTAGCATGGCCGCGTGACCCACGACGCACCCCAGACCTCGTCCGGCGACGCGCGCCAGGCCCCCGACGACGTCACGGCGGCCACCGCCCCGGTGGCCGAGATCACGATCGTCGATCGGACGAGCGCCGACGCGCCCGTCTACTCCGACGACCGCGCGCTCGACGTGCTGGGCTACGTCATGACCCTGCGCCGATTCCTGCTGCCCGCCGCCGTCGTGGCGCTGGTGGTGCTGGCGCTCGGCGCGGTGTACACGCTCACTCGTCCGGCCGCCTACACCGCCGAGGTGGTGGTGCTGCTGGTGCCCAGCAAGGTCACCACCGAGGCCGAGGCGACCCAGCAGGCCGCGCTGCTGCCGATGGTGGCGCGCAGCTACTCGCAGATGGGCACCTCACGCATCGTGCTCGAACCGGTGGCGAAGGCCGCGAACGATCCGGCGGTGACCGTGGAGACCCTGGCCGCCCGGGTGTCGGTCGGCTACCCCGCGAACTCCCTGCTGCTGCGCTTCAGCGTCAGTGGCACCGACCCCACCAAGACGGCGGCACTCGCCAACCAGGTGGCCGACAGCTATGTCACCCACGTGGGCGACTTCGGGCCGGCCGTCGGCAACAGCGTCTCGCTGGGCGCCAAGGTGATCGATCGGCCAGCGACCCCGTTGACCCCGCTGGCCTCGACGAAGCCCCAACTCGCGGCAGCCTCGGTGATCGGCGCCCTGGTGGTGGGTCTGCTGACCGCGGTCGCGCTCGACGTGGTCAGTCGGCGTCGTCGCCAGCTGCGGTCTCGCTGACGACGACCGGCGGCGAGTCGCTCCGGCGGCGCTTCGTCGTGTCGTACAGCTGGAAGGCCGAGATCGAGGCGGCCAGGAACGGGTAGACCCAGTAGTAACGCATGGTCGACGACGGCACGACACCGATGATCGGCATGAGCGCCGTGACGGTGACCGCCGAGACCTCGCGCCACCCCGTGGCGATGCGCAGCAGCCACAGCCCGCGGTTGAGCACGTAGATCCAGAGCACCACGAAGGCGATCAGCGTCGGAATGCCGTACATGCTGGCAATCTCGAGCAGCATGTTGTGGGGGTTCATCAGCACGGGCCCGTAGATCTCGGCCGCGAGCTCACTGAAGTACTGCGGCGAGGCGAAGCCGTGCCAGAAGTAGCCGCGGTCGGGCGGCATCATCGCCAGGGTGTCGCGAATGATTCCCACGCGGCGCAGCGACGAGGGATCGGTGAAGAAGGGCATCTGGCTGGCCAGCAGCCCGGCCAGTGTGACGCCGGTCAGCCCGAGCACCAGCATGGGCACGCTCACCAGCCCCCGGTGCCGCACCCGGGCCGTGGTCACGACCACGATCACGATGCCGATCACCAACGCCATCAGGGCGCCGCGGGAGCCGATCACCACGATCAGGAATGACAGGAAGGCGAGCGCGCCGATGCGGGCGGCGCGCACCTTGCGTGACACGCCCGCCCCCAGCAGCAACTGGGCGGTGAGCACGGTGCCGAAGATGGCCATCGCCACCGAGAAGTCGTTGTAGTTGGGAAAGATCGAGGCGACGATCAACCGGTTCTGGGAGATCTGGTCGACGGTGTTTCCTTCGGGGTAGAGGATCGGCAGCAGCTTGATGCCGCTGATCACCTCGAACGCGGCCAGCCCCAGCACCGCCCACAGCCCCAGCACGATGCCGTCCATCACCCGCTTGAGCACCTGGGTCTGGCGTTGGGTGGTGGTGATGGCCGCGGTGAGCGCCATCATCACCACCATCACGGTGGCGTTGTTGACCAGCGGAATGGGGCTGAACTCCGCCCCCCACACGCCCGGGTCGGGAAGCCTGCTCCACGCCACGAGGGACGACCCCAGGCCCAGCAGCATGAACGCCCACAAGGGGGCGGCGGTCGCGCGGGGCACCCGAATGCCGTTCCAGGCCAGCACCACCACCGACAGCAGGGCCACCAGCACCACCGACAACGGCAGCCGCAGGATCAGCGCGGCAATCGCCACGGTCAGGGCCAGCGAGGCGTCGCGGGTGGCGAAGTCGAGATCGCTGCGCCGCGGTGCCCGCCACCAGGTGGGTCGCCGGCGAGCGCGAACGGTCGGTGTGGCCAGAGTCGCGCTGGCCGGGGTCGGGTGGGCGGTCACGGCGCCACGGCCTCGGTGGTCAGGAAACGCATCAGCGCCTCGGCATTGCGGTCGCTCTCGTACCCCTCGGCGACCAGGCGTCTGGCCTCGGCGCGGTGCTCCGGCGAGCGCGCCTCGCGCCAGTGGGCGAGCAGGGCATCGGCGATCTGCTGCGGCGTGGGGGTGGTCGGCAGCAGCCAGCCGCCGGGCCCGTCGGCGGGCACCAGGTCGCCGATGTCGCCGACGGCCGGCGCGAGCACCGGGATGCCCGCCGCCATCGCCTCCATGATCGTCACCGGCAAGCCCTCCGAGTCGGAGACGTTGACGAACAGATCGGCCGGGTGGCCGGCGAACCAGTCGAGCACCTCGTCGTGGCTGCGGGCCCCCACCAGGTCGGCCGTCACGCGGGCCGGGTCGAGGGACGATGCGCGAGCCCGCAGGTCGTCCAGTTCGGGTCCGCCGCCCAGATGGGTCCAGTGGAACCGCAGGCCGGGCTCGGCGCGGCTGGCGATGGCCAGCGCGTCGATGATCTTGTCGACCCGCTTGACGGGCACCGTGTGCGAGCAGGAGACCAGGGTGACGGTGTCGCCGTCACCGCCGGGGGTGGTGGTCTCGGGCAGGGAGACGCCCAGGGGTGCCAGGTGCACGCTGGCGGGCCGCACCCCGAAGTCACGCATGGCGGTCTCGGCCGAGGATCGTCCGATGGGCAACAGCCAGTCGAGCCGCGGGCCGAGGTGGCGCTTGGTGGCGTGGAAGCCGGCCGGCGAGAGGGTCTCGTAGAGGTCGTAGCGGTGCACGCGGCTTGCGACGGTGCCGATGCCGCGGCCGGCCAGAGTCAGGGCCCCCAGGCCCCAGACGTCGAACCAGTAGCTGTAGGCCAGGTCGATGGGCCCGTCGGCGGCGATCCGCTGGCGCAGCGCCCGGCGGGTCACCCACACCCCGCGGGCCACGCGCAGCACCTCGCGCACCGTGGCCGCGGGCCGGCTGACCAGCTCGCGACGGCGGCGCAGCAGTTCGGGCACGAATTCGGGGCCGACCAGCGCCGGCAGCACGGCCAGCCGGTGCCAGCGTTGGCGGGTCTGCGACAGGGTGCGGTCGATCTCGACGCCCTCGGGCAGCGGCCGCGGGTCGCCCGCCACCTGCCAGGGCATGACCACCACGCGCCAGCCGGGCACCGCCCAGTGGGGGGCCTCGGGCTCGGCGAACTCCTCGCCGGGACGGAAGGGGAACGACCGGGTCAGCACGACCATCGTCCGAGGCGTTCTGCGAGGCTCCTCCACCTCGCCGATGCTAGCAGCGGGCCCACGCCCGCCCGGTGCGCGTGCGTATGCTTGCCGCCGTGAACCAGGCCCCCACCCCCCCGTCGGACGAGGCTGCCGCCGACACCACCCCGCCCCGGGGCCTGATCGCGCGCATCCGCCACGAGTTCGCCCGGCGCGAGTTCCTGCGGCACTTCACGACCCTGGTCAGCGGCACCGCGCTGGCGCAATTGGTGCAGATCCCGGCGATGCTGCTGGTGGCCCGACTGGTGACGGCCGCCGAGTTCGGTGTCTACGTCGCCATCATCGCCGTCGTCTCGACCGTGATGCCGTTGGCTGCCCTGCGCTACGACATGGCGATCGTGCTGCCCAAGCGCGACGACGAGGCCCGCGCCCTCGTGCGGGTGTGCACGCTGCTCAACACCATCGTCTGCGGCATCATGACGGTGGCCATGATCTGGCTGGGGGGCCCGCTGGCCCGCTGGTTGAAGGCGCCCGAGTCGGTGGGCTGGATGTTCGCCGCCGGCCCGATCACCTGGCTGATGGCCGAGGTGAGCATTCTCGGCTACTACCTCACCCGCACCAAGAACTACGCCACCATCAGCCAGAACAAGGTGCTGAACGCGGTCTCGCTGTCGGGTCTGCAGATCGGCGGCGGCGCCGCCGGGCTGGGCACCAGCGGCCTGATGATCGCCACCGTGGTCGCCCAGACGCTGACCCTGACCAACCTGCTGCGGCGCACCCGCGGCCAGTACGCCTACGAGGGTCGCCCGCCCAGCCGCCGCGCCCTGATGCGCGAGTACCGCAAGATGCCGCTGTTGAACCTGCCCAACAATGCCGTCGACTCGCTGCGCCAGAACGGCATCACGCTGCTGATCACCTCGGGCTTCGGGCAGGCGATCGCCGGACAGTTCGGCATGGCGTGGCGCATGCTGTCGGCGCCGATGGGGCTGATCAACTCCGCGGTCAGTCAGATCTTCTTCCAGAAGCTGGCCGTCACCCGCCGCGGGGCGATGTTCCGACTGGTGCGCACCACCCTGGTGCGCTCACTACTGCTGGGCGTGGTGCCGTTCGGGCTGCTCTACCTGCTGTCACCGTGGCTGCTGCCCTGGGTGCTGGGCGGCGACCAGTGGCGTCAGGCCGGCGACCTGGCGCGCGGCCTCACCCCGTGGCTGTTCATGAACTTCATCACGTCGCCGATCTCGACGGTGTTCGTGGTCGTGCGTCGGCAGGGGCTGATGCTCGCCTTCGCGATCGTCTACTGCGCCGTGCCGCTCGGCCTGCTCTGGTTCGCGCCGTTCGCGGTGGTGCCGCTGATCGCGGTGATGGCGTGGGCGATGGCCGCCCTGTTGGTCGTATTCGTCGGCCTGGCCCTGTGGGTGGCCCACGCCTTCGATCACGGACGAGGGGGTGCCGCCGACGCCGAGGATGAGCGCGAGGCCGAGGCCGAGGCCGCCGGTGAGCTCTCCGAGGAGGAGGCCGGATCGTCCACCTCGTCCTCCCCGGGCGGGGTCTGAGCCCTCTCGCCATCACCCCAGGAGCACAGCATCAGGCCGACCAGCAGCCACCACCACAGGCTCACCGAGAAGTTCTTGAACAGGTAGTGGTCGAACGCCATCGAGGTCAGTCCGGCCGCGAGGGCGAGCGCCACCATCGTCCGCCGAGGGTCGGCGCCGCGGCGTCGCAGGGTGGCGACCACCGGGGCGACCAGCACCACCAGCATCAGGGCCAGGCCGAGCACCCCGTACTCGACGAGGGTGCCCAGGTAGACCGAGTGCGGGTTCGACAGGGCCGTGCCGTACGGGGTGATCATCTGGCTGTGCCACGGCGGCAGGTAGAACTTGGCGTCGAAGCCGTACCAGGGCCAGACCTTGCCGGGGCCGGCGCCCACCAGCCGTGAGGTCCAGTCAAGGTTCCAGATGCGCAGGCCGGTGCGCAGGTTGGTCAGGCGCGGGCCATCGCTGAAGTGCAGCAACCGGCTGAGCGACGGCACCAGGGTGACCACCGCGCCGATCGCAACGGCGGCACCCAGCCCGACCAGCAGTGGGAGCCGGCCGATGCGTCCGCGCCCCCACCAGCCGACGACCAGCACCGCGAGCACGACCAGCGACACCAGTCCGGCCCGCGACTGGGTGCACAGCAGGCACGCGATGCTCACGGCGGCGCCCGCCAGGCTCCAGCGACGGTGGTGGCCGGCGCGCCAGGCCCCGAGGAACAGGGCCAGCGTGGTCAGGAAGACCAGGTGCACGGTCGCGGCCCCGCCCATGCCTGTGGTCAGCCGCACCTCGCCGCGGGTGATCAGGGCGCGCCCCCACGACAGCAGCGAGGTGACCAGCACCAACCAGCCCAGGGCCCAGACCCGGTCGAACCGTCGGGCCGCGGGAATCACCAGCAGGCAGCCCCAGGCCGCGAGCAGCGTGACGCCCGCGATCAGCAGCGGCACCTCGCGGTAGATGTCGGGCACGAACTGGTAGGCGGGCGGCGCGAACTCGGGCGACACCTTGGCGTAGGAGTGCGGGTTGAGGTTGTAGGGCACCCGAATGGCGCCCCAGACGAGGATGGTCAGGAAGAGTCCGCCGACCACCCAGGCCACCGCGGGCAGGTCGCGGCGGCGGGTCCACAGCCAAGCGGCGGTGACCACCACCAGTCCGGCGAACATGAACAGCTGGAATCCCCACAGCCAGGCGGGGCCGATGACGCCGCGGCGCACGTCGACGAACTGGGTGAGGGCGAGCACCGGGAACAAGAGCCACCCGAGCAGGGCCGTCAGCTGACTCATCGGGCGCACCATGGGGGCAGACTATCCCGCGACACCCGATCGCTAGACTCTGGCGCGTGCTCCCATCACGCGACGCAGCTCCCGCGGGCCCCGGCTCGTCCGTTCCCCCGCGGATGATCTTCCACGTGCCCTACCCCCTGCAGGGGGCGGGTGCCTCGGGCAGTGGCATTCGTCCGGGCCGCATGCTGGCCGCCTTCCGCGACCTCGGGCTCGACGTCACCGTGGTGGCCGGCTCGGCGGCCGAGCGCAAGCGGCAGATCGCCGACGTGTCGCGCGCCCTCGCGGCCGGTGAGCACTACGACTTCTGTTACTCCGAGTCGTCGACGATGCCGACCGCCCTCACCGAGCCGAACCACCTGCCGCTGCACCCGGCCATGGACCTCGCCTTCCTCGCCCGGCTGCGCCGCCGGGGCACCAAGGTCGGGCTGTTCTACCGAGACGTGTACTGGCGCTTCCCCAGCTACGCCGAGACCACCAAGGCGCCCCAGCGCTGGGTCGCGAAGGCGTTCTACACCGCCGACCTGCTGGCCTACCGGCGCGCCGTTGACGTGCTCTACCTGCCCTCGCTGCCGATGGCCGACCACGTCAGCCCCGGTCACCCCCACCCGGTGGCGCTGCCCCCCGGTCACGACGATCCGCCGTTGACCCCGGTCGACCCGTCGCCGCCGCGCCTGCTGTACGTCGGTGGCCTGGGCGAGTACTACAACCTGACCACCGTGGTCACCGCCCTGAAGCGTTGCCACGACGAGGGCCTCGACGTGCACCTGGTGCTGTGCACGCCCGAGAAGCTGTGGCAGGCCGAGAAGGCCACCTACGAACCCCTGCTGTCGCCCGCGGTGACGGTGGTGCACGAGTCGGGTGAGCAGTTGCGGCAGCGCTACGCCGAGACCAACATCGCCACCCTGGCGTTGGAGCCCAACCTCTACCGCAGCTTCGCCGCTCCGGTGAAGCAGTACGAGGCGATCGGCATGGGCAAGCCGCTGCTCGCCACCGAGGGCACCCTCACCGCCGAGTTGGTGCGCTCCACGGGGGCGGGCTGGGTGGTGCCCGACGAGGTGGACGCCTGCGTCGAGCTGTTGCGTCGCCTGCACGATCATCCGGACGAGGTCGCCGAGGCCAGTGCCCGCTCGGCCGCGCTGCGGGAGAGCCACAGCTGGCGGGCGCGGGCTCGTCAGGTCGTCGAGGAACTCACGGGCCGCACGCTGTCCTGAGGGATTCGTCCTGAGGGATGGGCTCCTGACCGATGTGGGCCTGGGGCGCGTCAGTCGAGGCCCAGGAAGCCGGCCAGCTGGGCGGCTGACCGTCGTCCGTCATGCCACTGTTCGACGAACGGACGACCGGCCCCCGCCCGTTCCCGGGCCCAGTCGCGGTCGGCGACCACCCGGCGCACCACCTCGTCGAGCGTCGAGGGAGTGGCGTCGATGATCGGGGGCGCCTCCTCCATGCCGGCGCGGGTGACGTCACCGAGGTGCCCGATCACGACACGCCCGGCGGCCAGGGCCTCGAGCGCGGCGACCCCGTAGCTGGCGGCCAGGAGTTGGTCGATCACGATGTCGGCCTGCTCGACCATCGCGATCACCTCGGCGTGCGGAATGCCACCCTCGGGTGACAGGTACTCGACCACACCCTCGTCGTGCAGCCGCCGCAGTACCGGGTCGACGTACTGGGTGCCCTTGATGGGCGGGGTGCGCCGGCTGGGCAGGTGCAGCACGCGGGGGCGGGGGCGCTCGAGCACGGGATGCTCGGCGCTCACCTCGCGCGGGTCGAGGCAGATGGGCAGCCAGGTGGCTGAGGGCTGGTCGGCCAGTAGGTCGGGGGTCGAGACGAACAGCGGCAGCCCGAGCGCGTCGGCGGCGGCATGGTTGCGGGCCGACAACTGCCGATGGTGCTCGACGTAGGCCTCGTCCCCCTCGGCGAAGTAGGAGTTCTCGAGCCTGGCGAGGTGCTCGTCGGGTCGCCGGATGTCGGAGCCGTGCGCGATCAGCGCCACCCGGAAACCGGCCTCCTGCAGGAAGGTGGCGTCGGCGACCAGGTCACGGCGGGCCGGGGTCTGGAAGAAGGTCTGGTAGCCGTCGAGGGCGACGTGGGTGTAGGGCCGCAGGAAGCGCCGCATGCGCAGGTGGCGCAGCAGGGGCGCGAAGAAGATCGGCGCGGGAATGCGGCGATCGACGTCGAAGGCGAACTCGCCGCGGCGCACGGGCCCGCGCGCGAACGAGTCGGCGTGCACGTGCAGGGTGCGCTCGACGGCCTTCGCCCACGCGTGCCCCTGACCCGCGTAGTTGGCTGGGCCGATGGCCAGGCTGGGCGTGTCGACCATCGGTTCTCCTTGCGTGGCGTGGGGCGTCGGACGACCCCCCGTGACGATCACCGTGGCGCTCGCGGAGGGGACGACCCCGGCGGCCCGGACGAGACCACGCTGACGACGACCATCGTGGCGGGTGCCACTACAGTAGCCGCCATGACTGAGCCGGGTACCGACCACAGCCCAGTGCCCCCCACCACCCCCGCCAGCCCCCCCTCGTCGCGAACCCGACTCGACGCCCTCGACGGACTGCGCACCATCGCGGTCTTCCTGGTCATCCTGTTCCACGTGGGCACGCCGTGGATGGCGGCGGGCTACATCGGGGTCGACATGTTCTTCGTGCTGTCGGGCTTCCTGATCACCGCAGGGTTGCTGCGTGAGCTCGACCGCAGCGGCCGCATCGACCTGGCGCGGTTCTGGTCGCGGCGCATTCGGCGGCTGATGCCCGCGGCCATGCTCGTGCTCGCGGTGGTGCTGGTGTGGACCGTGTTCGGCGCCGACACCTACCGCCATCCCGGGTTGGGCGCCGACGTCTTCTTCACCTCGCTCTACGTCGCCAACTGGCATTTCATCGGGAGCGCCTCGTACTTCTCGCACGACGGCACCACCTCACCGCTGCTGCACATGTGGTCGCTGGCGGTCGAGGAGCAGTTCTACCTGGCCTGGCCGCTGCTGATGGTCGCGCTGTGGTGGCCTCTGCGGCGACGGTCCGAGCGGCTGCACCGGGTGGTGATCGGCGTTG
Organism: Aestuariimicrobium soli; assembly: GCF_051192575.1. Classification (NCBI taxonomy): domain Bacteria; kingdom Bacillati; phylum Actinomycetota; class Actinomycetes; order Propionibacteriales; family Propionibacteriaceae; genus Aestuariimicrobium; species Aestuariimicrobium soli. Next base: position 500,552 of record NZ_JBPJSQ010000006.1, read on the forward strand.
CCATCGCCGTGTTGACGGTGGTCTCGGCGGTGCTGCTGTGGGTGCTCTACCAGCCGACCGCCAGTGACCGGGCCTACATGGGCACCGACAGCAAGATCTTCGAACCCCTGCTCGGCGCCGGCCTGGCGCTCGCCCTCACGGTGCCGGCCGTGAAGCGGTTCGCGGCTCGCCGCGGTGCCGTGGTGGCCACCGTCGCGCTGGTCGCGCTGCTGCCGCTGTTCGCGGTGATGGACGGCCCGGCACCCTTCTACTTCCGGGGTGGGGCGCTGCTGTTCTCGCTGGCCGTCGCCGCCGTGGTGATGGGTCTGGCCGAGGCCCCCGGAGGTCTGGTGGCGCGCGCGCTGGCCTGGTCGCCGATGGCCTACCTGGGCCGCATCTCGTACGGGCTGTACCTGTGGCACTGGCCGTTCGCCGTCTGGTTCTCGACTCACCTGGGAACGTTTCGTCCGCTGCGCGCCCTCGCGGTCGTCGCCCTCAGCGTGGCCGCCGCCGTGGTCTCGTACCACCTGGTGGAGGTGCCGATCCGCGAGGGCCGGATCAGCCGGATGCTCGGCACCCGGCGCACCTTCGCGGCCGGGTTGGCCACCATTCTCGTGCCCGTGCTGGCGGCCAGCGCGATCGGCGGCACCCCGCTGAGCCCGCTGTTCGACCCGCTGCGCTCGAACGAGTCGAAGGCGAATGTGGTCATGGTGGTCGGCGACTCGGTGCCACAGCGCCTGATGCCGGCGCTCGCCCCTGCGGGCAAGGCCGCCGGACTCGACCTGGTGACGGCCACGGCCGGCGGCTGCTCACCGCTGGGCGTGCTGCAGAAGATCAGCCCCTACGACGAGACCGGCCCCACTTGCCTGAAGGTGCGTGACACCCAGTCGCAGCGCCTCAAGGAGAGCAACGCCGGCGTCGTGCTGTGGTGGTCGCGCTACGAGATCGCCGACCGATACGTGGGCGACACCCTGCTGGCTCCCCCGAGTCAGGCCTTCTGGTCGGCGCAGTTGGACGACTTCCGCCAGGCGGTCCAGCGGCTGACCGCCAACGGCGCCACCCTGGTGGTGGTGCTCACCGAACCACCGGGCGTGGGCATGAGCAGCCGCTGTTCGGCCAAGACCTGCCACCCGTTCCTGCAGCGCATGGTGGTGCACGACGACTACCGCGTCACCTGGAATGACCTGGTCAAACGCGAGGCGGCCTCGAACCCGCGGCTGCGCACCATCACCGTCGACGACGTGCTCTGCACGACCCCGGCGCCCGGTGGCGACGCCTACGGCTCAAGCCTGTGCGACGACCACCTGCCCGGTGGTGAGCTGATTCGCCCCGACGGGTCGCACGTCAACCTGCCGACGGCCGGGTCGACGGTCGCCGAGGCGGTGATCGGCCGGTTGCAGGCCGAGCTGAATCGCTGAGTGTGAGGGGGGCTGGTCAGATGGCCAGCACGCCGGCCACCACACAGGCGATCGCCACCAGGGCGCTCTGCCACAGGTGGGTGCGCCAGGGCACGACCGCACCGGCGCGGCGACAGCGGTCGCGCCACAGCAGGGTGGCGACCGACCCCCACAGCGTGACGATCGAGCCGGCATTGACGCCCACCAGCAGCGAGGCGAAACGCTCGGACGATCCCGCCAGCCGTTCCAGGGCGAGGTAGCCGGGCAGGTTGTTGCCGAGGTTGGCGATCAGCGCCGCCACACCCGCGAAGCGCAGCAGGTCGCCTGATGGCACCAGACCGCCCAGTCCCACCAGATCGGAAGGGTGAGCGCCTCGTCCGGTCAGGTGGGCGAGCACCCCGGTCAACCCGTGGCGGCCGGCGAGGTCGACCAGCACGAACAGCACGACCACGCCGGCGATCGTCAGCCAGGGAATCGTCAGCGTGCGCACCGACGCGCGATCGCGCCACGCCAGCGTCGCCACCAGCACGACGGCGGCCACCCCGGCGGGAATGACCGGCGCGATGCCCACCACGAACAGCGGCGCCAGCGCCACGCAGACGGACGACGCGATCACCAGCAGCACCCGGTCGTGGGGCAGCGACGGCTCGGTGGTGGTGAATCGTCCGGTGAGGTCACGGGCGTGCAGCAGCCCGGCCACCACGACCGTCGCGAGCACGCAGGCGAGCGCGGGGCGCCACATCAGGGCCACGTAGTGGGGGGCGCCGGGCAGCCGCTGCACGTGGTGCAGGGCCAGCAGATTGGTGAGGTTCGACACCGGCAGCAGCAGCGAGGCGGTGTTGGCCAACCACACCGTGGTCAGGGCGAACAGGCGGCGGTCGAGACCGGCGGCCCGGGTGATGGCGAGCACCACCGGGGTGAGCAGCACAGCGGTGGTGTCGAGACTGAGCACGATGGTCGAGCAGGTGGCCAGCAGCACCACCAACAGCCACAGTCGCAGCACACTCCCCCGGGCCGCTCGGGCGGCCCAGTGGCCCGCGACGTCGAAGACCCCGGCCCGATCGGCGACCTCGGCGACGATGGTCAGGGCCAGCAGGAATCCGACCACGGGGGCGATCCGGATCAGCAGGTCGGTCACGGTCAGCCAGCCCAGTCGCCGCGGAAGAACAACCACGCCCAGACGGCATTCGCGACCAGACACGCGGCAAACAGCAGCGCCACGAGTACCTGCCCGGCGGCGCGGAACCAGCTCGATCGTGAGGAGGCGGAGCGTCCGGAGGTGGCTCGTCCGCGGGTGGCCCAGGCGGCGAACTCACCGACCAGCACGAAGGTCGGGAACCACAGCAGGGCGGCGCGGCTGATCGACATCCACCACACCGAGGTGCCGAAGGCGACCAGCATCACGGCCACCCAACTGGCCGACGCCCACCGACGCCTCAGCAGGCAGATCACCGTGGTGGCCAGGCCGACCGCCATCGACACGATCTCGGCCGTGAACACCCACGCCACCCGCGGACGATCCGGCCACGACGACGGCTGGGCCGCCCGCCAGGTGGCCTCCCACGACTCCCGCGGCGTGTGCAGGCCTCGTCCCCAGCCCTCCTTCTGGGCATCGAACCAGGCTGTCCACGAGCCGGTGAGACCGTGCAGGTACCAGGTCCAGGCGAGCAGGGCGGCCGCCGGCACGAGCAGCCAGGCCGCGTGGCGCAGCCTGACGGTCAGCGGCGGCAGACCGGTGCCGACCCGACCGCGCCCGCCCCGACGGCCTGACGATCGGCCGGCGTGCGGAGCGGAGTGGGGGCCATCGCCGACCAGGGCCAGCACCAGCAGCGCGCCCACCAGGAACAGGCCCGACACCCGGAAACTGCAGGCCACGGTGGCCAGCAGGGCAGCCTCGGCCCAGCGCCCCCGTCTGGCCCGTTCCCAGGCCCAGAACGCGGCGGCGCAGAACGGCGCCTCGGTGTAGGCCACGGTCGTGAAGACCGCCGTGGGGGCGACCAGCCACAGTCCGGCGGCGACCAGCCCGCCCGGGCCCGTGCTCGACGACGACGCGGGGCCGGCGATGCGGTACAGGGCCCCGGCCGCCAGCGCCGAGCAGACGATGGCGAGCACCGCGCCGGTGAGCCACATGGGCACGTGCACCGCCTCGAACAACCGCAGCACGGCGGGCAGGCCGGGGAAGAAGGCCATCTCTTTCGGGTCGGCGTAGCCGTCGCGGGCGACGGTGAGGTAGTGCTGCACGTCCCAGTTGCCGAGCGCATCGCGGAACCGGCGGGGCTCCTGGGTGATCACCACCAGCAGCACCACCAGCAGGAACAGCCGCGAGGCGGCCCACACCTGGGCCAGCAGTCGCCGTTCGGCCAGAGAGCGGGCGGCGCCCCGGCCCCGCGTGGCGGCACGATCGGCGCCATGATTGGTCGCGGCAGTCATCAGGTCGTCACCCCACGCGGACGACGGGACCGCCAGCATTCCAGGGCCACCGACAGCACCGTGATCAGCACCACCGTCACGCGGACGATGATGGTCAGCGCGTAGGGCGTCTCGCCGCCGCGCGGGCCGAACCGCAGCGATCCGTTGAGGTAGGCCCAGACCGCCCCCCAGTACAGGGCCTCGGCGGCGGCCAGCACGGCCACCCAGCCCTGCGGACGACACAGGGCCGCCAGCGGCACCAGCAGCAGGGCCTGCTGCGGAGCATAGGTGGGGGCCAGCACGACGGTGATGCCCAGCACCACCAGCATCAGCTGCTCGGGTCGGGCCTCCACGACCCCCAGCACCACCGCGAGCAGCACGGCCACCACCAGCAGCGCAGTGACCAGCACCAACACGCGGGCCACCAGCGTCGACGCGGGGTTGTTCTCACCGAGCAATTGCTGCCAGATCGCGCCGAGCCCGAGGTCGGGCACCAGTTGGGCCATGATCCAGCGGCGCCAGCCGGCTGGCCACAGCAGGGCAACGGGCAGGTTCACCAGAACGACGATGGCGGCGGCGACCCCGGCGGCGAGGGCGGGGCCGTGGCGGGGGTGGGCTCGCCCGCTGTCGGCTGGCCGGGTGCCCCTTCCCGGGGAGGCGACCGCCAGGGTGGCGAGCACGAGCACGAGCGGCAGCAGGAAGCCGCTGGCCCCGACCGCCGCACCGGCCGCGATCCCACACAGCCACCACCGGCGCGCGTGCCACGCCCACAGGGCGATCATCATCGCGGCGGCGCCGAGCAGTTCCCAGCTGACCATGCCCGCCGTGAAGCCGGTCAGGCAGAGCGCGGCCAGGGTCCACCCCTGCCCGCGGCCCTCCATGCCCACGCGGGTGGGCCGACCCAGCAGGCGACTGGTGGCCAGCTGGGTGCGCAGCAGCACCAGGAAGCAGACCCCGAACACCACCGAGGCCAGCACCAGGAAGTCGTTGCCGGCGTCGAGCGCCTGCTGGGCGGTGAGCCCTTCGCGCACCGGATGGGTGACCGCCACCAGGCTGCGCAGCAAAGCCATCAGGGCACCCGTCAGCGGAGGCTGGTCGATGGCCGCTCCCCCGTCACCGGTGAACCACGGCGAGTGCCCCGACGCCAACTGGTTCTGGTAGGTGATCGGCAGATCGGAGTAGCACAACCGCAACATCGCGTTCACCGGCTGACCGGCGACCGTGGTCTCGCAGGTGCGCTGGTGCAGCATCGCCGCACACCACACCACGATGCCGACGGTCAGCCATCCCAGGGTCGGGCTGAACAGGGCGGCGCCGCCACGACCGTGGCGTCCTGCGCCTCCCCACGGGGAGTCACGCAGGGGCGTCATCGTGAGGCGGTCGCGCTCGAGGTCGCCTGCTGGGTGGGTTGGTTGGGCGGCGACTGGGTCGTGGTCGCACCGCTGCTGGTGGTCGGATCACTGGGTTGCGGCGGGGCGGACGACGCCGGCTCGCTCGGCGCCTGCGACGGCGGCGCGCTCGACTGCTCCGGGGTGGGGCTGGGCGACTCCGTGGTCGGGGTGGGCGTCGGGGAGTCCGAGGTCGGGGTGGGGGTCGGCGAGTCGCTCGACGGGTTCACCGTCGAATCCTTGGACGACCCGCTGTTCACCCAGGCAGGCTCGGCGAACGGGATGTTCTTCTGCCCCTTCATCGCCACCTTCATGTAGTCGGCCCAGACCATCGCCGGGTAGGTGCCGCCGAAGAAGGTGCCGTCACCGGGACGCTTGTAGGGGTCGAGGTCGCCGTTGCCGCCGTCGCCGGCCACGAACATCACCGACGTCGAGATCTGCTTGGTGTAAGCCACGAACCAGGCGCTGGTGATGGCGTCGCCGACGCCCGAGGTGCCCGTCTTGCCGGCAATGTCGTAGCCGAGGTCGGCCACTCGTCCGCCCGTGCCCTGCTTGACGACCGACTGCAACGCGTAGGTGATGTCGCGGGAGATGTCGGGCTCGATGGTCTGCTTGGCCTTCGGCTTGTTCTCGTAGAGGGTCTTGCCGTCGATGTCGGTGACCTTGGCGACGACGTGGTTGGCGACCTGCTTGCCGTCGTTGGCGAAGGTGGCGTAGCCACCGGCCTGCTCGAGCGGGCTGACCTCGGCGGTGCCCAGCGAGATGCGGTTGTTGGCATCCCAGCCGGCGCCCTTGGCGACGCCCGCATCATTGGCGGCCTTGATGACGGCGACCGGACCGTTGGGGATCTGCTCGGTGAGGTCGACGAAGGCGGTGTTGATCGAGTCCTCGGTGGCCTTCAGCAGGCTCACCTGGCCGTACTGCTCGTTGAACTCGTTGCGCACCGTGGAGTTGTCGCCGGCCGGGGTGAAGGTGTTGCCGTTGAGCCGGGAGCGCAGCGAGAAGCCGTTGCGCAGGCCCGCGACCGCCGCGTACGGCTTGAACGTCGAGGCCGCCGGACGATCGGTGGTGGCCCAGTTGCGGGAGTTCTTCACGTAGTCGTCGCCGCCGTACATGGCCAGCACCTCGCCGGTGCCGACCTGCACCGACGCGATGGCGATGTGCAGGTTGTTCGGGTCTTGCTTGGGGCTGGCGTCGGCGGCCACCTTGGCGCGGTAGGCCTGACCGACCTTGACGGCCTCGGCCTGCATGGTGGCGTCGAAGGTGGTGGTGATGTTCAGGCCGCCGCCCGAGATCTGGGCGTCGGTGAAGCCGTTGTTGAGCAGCTCGTCGCGCACCGCAGTGAGCAGGTAGCCCTTGGTGCCGCCGTAGCGGGAATTGAGCGGGATCTCGGGGAAGGCCGGCAGCTGCCCGTAGGCCTTGGAGTGCTCGGCCTTGGAGATCTTGCCCATCTCCTGCATGCCGTCGAGCACGTAGCGGTAGCGGTCGAGCAGACGCTTGGAGTTGTTCGGGCCCTCGCTGGGGTCGAACAGGCTGGGGTTGTTCAGCACCGAGGCGAGCACCGCGGACTGCTCGACCGTCAGGTCTTTCGCGTCGACATTGAAGTAGGCCCGACTGGCGGCCTGGATGCCGTAGGCGCCTCGTCCGAAGTAGATGGTGTTGAGGTAGTCGCGCAGGATCTCTTCCTTCGACTTCTCCTTGCCCATCTTCACGGCGAGCGCGAGCTCGCGGAACTTGCGGGTCATGGTGCGGTCGCTGGTGAGGTAGTAGATCTTGATGTACTGCTGGGTGATGGTCGACCCGCCGCCCTGGATCTCGCCGCCGCGGACGATCTGCACGACGCTGCGGGCGATGCCCGAGGGGCTGATGCCGCGGTCGGTCCAGAAGGTGCGGTTCTCGGCGGCCACCACGGCGTCCTTGATGTGGGGACTCATCTGGTCGTACGGAATCGTGGTGCGGTTCTGCACGGCGAAACTGCCGATGCGGGTCCTGCCGTCGCGGTAATTGACGAAGGTCGTGTTGGTGTTGAAGTCCTTGTTGGGGTCGGGCAGCGTGGTGCGCTGGTAGAAGAGCAGCGCTCCGACGACGGCGACGATCGCCAGCACCAAGGCCACGATGGTGGTGGCCATGGCGATGCGTCCGACGACCCGCTTCCAGGTGAGCTTGCGCTTGCGGGTGGCCTTGGAGCCGGAGGCTCGGCGCGAGGAGCCGGAGGCTCGACGCGAGGAGCCGGAGGCTCGGCGGTGGGACTTCGGGTCAGCCATAGATGTCCTCGACGGTTTCCTCGCGGCGGGGGCGACGACGCTTGCGGCCGTCGCCCAGGGTGTAGGTCTCGATCAGGTGGTTCCAGCGGCAGTCGGGGCAGACCTCGACCACGCGCACGGTGAACTCGCCCACATTGTTCTGCATCTCGTCGAGTTCCGCCGTCGACTTGATGCGCCCGGAGTACATGCCCAGCTGGTCGCCGAAGGTGTAGTTCAGATTCAGCAGGTGCTCGCGCTCGCAGATGGGGCAGGGGGTCTCGCTGATTTCGCCGTGGTGCAGGGCACTGGTCACCAGGATCGGCTCGGCGTCGCAGGCCTCGGGCGCGTTCAGGGTGCGCGCAGGCCGCCGCAGCGCCTCGAGGCTGGCCCGGCGCTGCAGGGCGTGGGAGATGACGTTCCGACGCGACCACATGCGATCAAGAGTAGGACGGTTGGGGTAGGGCGGGCATCCACTCGGGTCGCTCCAGTGTCACTAGTGTCGGGAGCAGTGGTCGGGCGCCGGATGGGGCGGTTGCCCAGCTCGACCGCTCCAAACGTGTCGGCTGGCGACCAATGTTGAAGATTTTTGCAACATCGGTCGTCACAGAACACTTTTGGAGCGGGGAGGTCACGACCCCGGTGGCGGTGCTTCGGATCTCTTACCGTGGGTGCCATGATCTCCGATGACCCCCTGACCACCGATGAGCAGGGTCGACCCGAACCGCCGCTCTCCGCGGGAGAGGCCGAGACCCTGCTCGGGTTCCTCGACTTCCAGCGAGCGACGCTGGAGTGGAAGACCAAGGGTGTGCAGGCGTCGGGCCTGCGCGCGACCCTGCACCCGACCTCGATGACGCTGGCCGGGCTGCTCAAGCACCTGGCGTGGGTCGAGGACTTCTGGTTCGTCCACACCGCCGGGCATCAGCCGATGCCGGAGCCGTGGGCGGGGGTGGACTGGTCGTCCGACGAGAACTGGGAGTGGACCTCGGCCCTGACCGACGAGCCCGACGAGGTGCGTGGCATCTGGCAGCAGTCGGTGGTGCGGTCGCGGAAGCTGGTGGCGGGGTTGCTGGCGGGTGAGGGGTCCGGTGAGTCGGGCGGGCCGCTGGCCGACACTCATCCGGCGTGGGGTGGTCAGGCGCAGGTGTCGCTGCGGTGGATCCTCACGCACATGATCGAGGAGTACGCCCGCCACAACGGGCACGCCGACCTGCTGCGCGAGGCCGTGGACGGTGAGACCGGCGAGTAAGCCAGCCATGGGATGACGCAAATGTGACTGCTCGACGCCCACCACCCCCCTGATCACCCACCCGCGCCGTGCAGGATCGGTCGCCCAGCCCACGTTGTTCCCCTCCCACGGCCACGAACGCCCCTCGGCGACCGATCTCGCACGCACCCGCCGCCGGCCACATCTCAGCGCTCGGGTGGCACCACTCACTCGTCCGCCATGGTGTTGGCTGGTGCAGACCCCTCCGGAAGGCCCTCCATGACCTCCTCCCTGCCGCCCCTGCGCGTCGACGACCTGCCCGACCCGGTGGACGTCTCCGACAACACCGAAGCCCTGGCCGGGGTGCGCCGGGTGATCGATGCCGGCCCGTACACCGACAGCTGGGAGTCCCTGAAGAGCTACCAGCCGCCCACCTGGTACGAGGACGCGAAGTTCGGCATCTTCATCCACTGGGGCCTGTACTCGGTGCCCGCCTTCGGAAGCGAGTGGTACTCGCGCAGCATGTACTGCGAGGGCAGTCGCGAGCACCAACACCACATCGAGACGTATGGGTCGCCGGCCGAGTTCGGCTACAAGGACTTCATCCCCTCGTTCACCATGCACGACTTCGACCCGCAGCAGTGGGCGACCCTGTTCCGCGAGGCGGGTGCGCAGTTCGTGGTGCCGGTGGCCGAGCACCACGACGGGTTCGCGATGTACGACACGGCCCGTTCGCGGTGGAGCGCCGCGCGGATGGGTCCCGAGCGCGACGTCTTCGGCGAGCTGACGGCGGCCGTCGACCAGGCCTGGATGGTGCCGGGCGCCTCGTCCCACCGTGCGGAGCACTGGTTCTTCATGAACGGCGGCACCAAGACGCCGTCGGACGTGCTCGACCCCGCGACCCATGACTTCTACGGGCCGGCGCAGCGGGAGGAGACGGTGCCCTCGGCGCGGTTTCTGGAGGACTGGCTGTTGCGCACGGTGGAGATCATCGACCGGTACCGGCCGCAGGTGCTGTGGTTCGACTGGTGGATCGAGCAGCCCGCGTTCAAGCCGAGCCTGGCGAAGCTGGCCGCCTACTACTACAACCGGGCGGCCGAGTGGGGTCGCGAGGTGGTCATCAACTTCAAGTGGGGGGCCTTCGAGCCCGGCACCGCGGTCTACGACATCGAGCGCGGCGCGATGGGCGAGATCCAGCCGGTGGTGTGGCAGAACGACACGTCGGTGTCCAAGACCGCGTGGGGGTGGGTCGAGGGGCACGAGTACAAGAGCGCCGACGACCTCGTCTGCGAGCTGGCCGACGTGGTGTCGAAGAATGGGGTGCTGCTGCTGAACATCGGCCCCAAGCCCGACGGCACCATCGCCGACCAGGAGCAGCGGCTGCTCCGCGAGATCGGGGCGTGGCTCTCGCGCAACGGTGAGGCCATCTACGGCACTCGTCCGTGGGTGATCTCGGGTGAGGGGCCCACCGAGGTCGTGGCCGGATCGTTCGTCGACGGCCACGATCGCGTCTTCACCGGGTCCGACCTGCGGTTCACCTCCCGCAGCCACGTGACCGGACGCTACGTCTACGCCATTCCGCTGGGCGACCCCACCGACGGGCTGGTGCGCATCCGGTCCTTCGGCAAGAGGGCTGGTCTGCTGACCGATCCGATCGCCGAGGTGACGTTGCTCGGTGAGGACGAGGCGCCTCGCTGGGAGCAGACCGCGGACGAGTTGGTCGTCCACACCAAGGGACGAGCCGTGGTAAAGCTGTTCCTGCGGGCCCGCGAGACCCCGCCCCGGACCGACTTCCTGCACTGAGGCACGCACGTCCACGGCCGAGAGCGTGCCGTGCCGCGCGTCACCGGGTGCTGCGCTGGGCCGGTGAAAGCCCAGCGCAGGTGCGTCCCCAGGTGGCGGCGGGCCTGAAGGATCAGTAGGCGGCGGTGAAGCGCTGGTTCACGTGCTTGCGGTTCTCGACCTCGTCGAGGATGGCGATCGCCAGGTCGGCGCCGGAGATGAAGGACTCACCCTTCTCGTCCGAGAGCAGCACGTCGCCACCGAGGCGGAACTGGCCGGTCTTCTCGCCGGGAGCGAAGCCGCCGAAGCCGGCTGCGGGGCTGATGTAGAACCAGTCGAGCTTGGTGTCGTTGGCGCGCAGGTCATCGAGCACGTCGGCCATCTCGAGCGACTCGGCCTTGTAGGCGTCGGGGAACTCGGGGGTGTCGACCAGACGCGGGCCACCCTCGGCGACGTAGAGCGATCCGGCTCCTCCGACCACGCCCAGGCGGGTCTCACCGTCGGCGGCAAGCTCGGCCAGCTGGGCGACGGCGGGACGCACACGCCCCTCCATGTCACCGCGCGGCGACAGGCTCACCAGCACGACGTCGTGGTCGTCGACCACCTTCTCGGCGGTGGCGCGATCGGTCAGGTCGGCGCCGGTCGACCGGCTGAGGCTGGTCACGTGGTGGCCGCGGGCGGTGGCCTCGTCCACGAGGTGGGTGCCGAGGTAGCCGGTAGCGCCTGCGACGGCGATGCGCAGCGGGGTGGTGGTCATGAGGGGTCCTCTCAGAAGTAGTTCAACCTTCAAACGTCTTGAGGGGCTGGATTTGTTCCGGCCCCTCCGATGCGGAGGACGGGCTGGCGAAGGATCGTCCGAAGTTTCTCGGGCGCGACCCGGCGGGGATCGGAGAAGTAGATCTCGTGGTGGCGTCCGGTCAGGCGCAGGTCGTGGGCGGGGACGAACTCGTGGTGCAGGCGGTCGAGCACGGGGGCCTCGTCGTCGAAGGGGCCGAGATGCAGGGTCTGCACGCAGAGCCCCTCATCGATTGGTTCGAGACGCAGCCGGTCCATCAGGGGAGGTCGCTTGGTGGTGCGAACGTGCTCGAGCACGTCGCTGACAAGGTCGGACGAGAGCCAGTCCGGCACCAGGTTCAGCACGGTCCACTGCCAGGCGGACTTGTCGCGGGCAGTGGTGAACACGCTCAGGTCGTCGGCCCACCACAGGGCCTCCAGGGGTGGCACCACGTAGTCGCGGCCCGCCGCCTTGCTCGCGAACTTGAGGGCGTAGGCCGCGGGGTAGAGGGTGGCGAGGGCGTCGGCGTACTCGGGTGCGACGTTGGGATCGCCCGAGCCGGTGACGGCGAGGTACCGACGCGGCGGCACGGTGACCATCTCGAAGTCGCTGGCTGGCGCGGTGTAGTCGGGAAGGGTGCGCTTGAGGTCGGTCTTGGCGGGCATCGCGACTCCTGTGACCTGATGGCTGGGGACTTGCGGTTGGGGAGGGGACGGGTGGGGCCCATCGTCCCAAGGCGGCGGTGCGGGTGGGAGTGGCGGCACGCTGTCGATGGCGGGTAGACTCGGCGGTCGGTCCGTCGGCAGCTGCTGCAGGGCCGGATGAGGGGCTATGGCGCAATTGGTAGCGCACCTGCTTTGCAAGCAGGGGGTTAGGGGTTCGAGTCCCCTTAGCTCCACCAGTTCTCAGAGGTACTGGAACAGTCGACACCGGTGCTGGTGTCAGGGCGACGAAGGGCTCAGCGAGCCGGATCGTCGCCCTTTCGTCGTCATAGTGGCCGTCGTCATAGTGGCCCCAGGGTCTTCTCGACGGCGGCCTCCAGCTCAAGCGTCTCCAGCACGGTGAGGAGTTGCCGTTCCTCGTATCTGAAGTGGTTCTCCATCAGTGCGCCGATGCCCTCGAGGTGACGATCGAGCTCGTCGGCAGGGGCGGCGCGGTCCACCGCCACGGCCAGCTCGTTGAGCAGGTAGTCGATCATGGAGTGGTCGCGTTCGAGCGAGCGTAGGACGGGCGCGAGGTGCGGATGAGCGGCCTCGATGGCGGGGAACAGCGAGCGGTCTTCCCCTCGATGGTGGGCATCGAGCGCGGTGCAGAATCCGTGGCAGTACAGCAGCAGGTCACGGGCTGGGCTCGTTGCTGCTTCTCCGGCATGCACGGCCTCGCGCGTGACGCGCAAGGCCTCGCGGAGGCGTGAGTGAACGCGACGCAGTTCATGGCTCCAAGCGATCAGCCTTGTCGTCTCGCGGTCAGACCGTCTTCTGGTCACGTGGCCGGTTCCTCGACCACGTAGAACCAACGCCCACCCTCCCGGACGAACCGCGACCGCTCGTGTTGCACCCCAATGTCAGGCGACCCCGGCACCAGGTAGGTCGCGCGGAACTCCACGATGCCGCCGCTGTCGTCCGCCCCGCCCGCCACAGTGTCGATGATCTGCAGTCCGCGCCACGTGGGGTTGTCGGTCAGATCGAGGGAGTCCGGACGAGTCGACGGGTGCCACGAGGCCAGCAGCCACTCCGCGTCACCCGCCTTGAAGGCGGCGAATCGGGAGCGCATCAGCGCCTCGGCGGTCGGGGGCCCGTCGTCATCCACTCCCCCAGTCTCACTGAACCGGGCCGACCCGCCCGCCGGCTCACCTACATTTCCTGCACTCACGCACCATTCGCAGCCGATGGGGCCACCTGGACCTGCATTTTGTGCCCGGGATGCACCACCTGCAGGCTGACTCGTCCACGGTTGCCCCTTCCACAGCGACAGTTCAGACCGGCACCCACCATCCCGACCTCACCACCACCCGTGCGAAGCTGACACCATGACCGAGCCGCAGACTTCGTCCACCCAAGGTCCCAAGCAGGCGCACTCCCGCGAGCGCGCCGAGGTCGACGCAGCCATCCATCACCTGCACGAACCGCACGACACCGGGTCGGTGGGTCAGCGGCTGAACTGGCTCCGGGCCGGCGTGCTGGGCGCCAACGACGGCATCGTCTCGGTGGCCGGCGTCGTGGTCGGCGTCGCGGCCGCCGCCCCCCACAACACCACGGCCATCGCGACCGCTGGCCTGGCCGCCCTGGTTGCGGGTGCGTTCTCGATGGCCGGCGGCGAGTACGTGTCGGTGTCGACCCAGCGGGACACCGAGCAGGCGCTCATCGCCAAGGAGATCCGCGAGCTGCGTGAGATGCCCGACGAGGAACTGGCGGAGCTCGCCGGCATGTATCGCGAGCGCGGCCTGTCGGAGCAGTTGGCCCAGCAGGTCGCCGAGGAACTCACCGCCCACGACGCCCTGGCCGCGCACGCCGAGGTCGAACTGGGCATCGACCCCGAGGAGCTGACCAGCCCGTGGTTGGCGGCGTTCTCGTCGTTCGTGGCCTTCACCGTGGGAGCGCTGATTCCGTTCCTGATGGTGCTGCTGCCGTGGGGCAACGCCATCGTGAACACCGCCGTGGCCGTCGTGATCGGGCTGTTCCTCACCGGCTGGATCAGCGCCACGCTCGGCCAGGCCCCGGTCGCGCGGGCGGTCGTCCGCAACGTGGTGATGGGGTCGGTGACGATGGCCGCGACCTACGGCATCGGCCTGCTGTTCGGCGTCGTCACCTCCTGACCCGCACCCAGCGCAGGGGGGTCCTCGCCCTACCTCCCTCAGCGGACGATCCCCTGCGAGAATTCAGGGGAGCGAGCGTTCAGGGAAGCCCTGATCAGGAGGAGAAACCATGGCAGACAAGGTCACCGCCGGCCGCGACGTTCTCGGCGAGTTCGCGCCCACCTTCGCGACGCTCAACGACGACGTGCTCTTCGGGCAGGTCTGGGCGCGCGAGGAGCAGTTGTCGGCCCGCGATCGCAGCATCGTCACCGTCACGGCCCTGATGGCCAGTGGTGTGCTCGATTCGTCCCTCAAGCATCACATCCAGCGCGCGAAGGCCAATGGGGTCACCGGCGACGAGTTGGCCGAGGTGCTCACCCACGCGGCCTTCTACGCCGGGTGGCCCAAGGCGTGGGCGGCGTTCCGCCTCGCCAAGGAGGTTTACGAGGGCTGACCCGCACAAGCAGCGGTCGCAGCCTCCCTGCCACCTCGGTCGACGCTCACGTCGACCGTCGCCCACGGCAGCATCGCGTGCACCAACGGACCGATCGCCAGCGCGTACACGACCGTCCCCACGCCGACCGCCCCACCGAGCACCCACCCGAGCGCCAACACGGCCACCTCCAGTGACGTTCGGACGAGCCGGACCGATCGTCCGGTGCGCCGCACCAGTCCGGTCATCAGCCCATCGCGGGGCCCGGGGCCGAGCTGCGACCCGATGTACAGGGCCCCGGCGAGTCCGTTCAGCACGACGCCGCCGGCGAGCATCAGCCCTCGTCCGACCCACCCGGAGGGCTCGACCAACACCGCGAGCGAGGCGTCGGTGGCGAGCCCGATCACCACCACGTTCGCGACCGTGCCGAGCCCCGGAATCTGGCGCAGGGGAATCCACCCGAGCAGCACCAGGGCGCCGACGATGATCACCACCGTGCCGAATGACAAGGGCAGTTGCGCCGCGAGCCCGGAATGCAGCACGTCCCAGGGGTCGAGCCCCAGCGAGCCGCGGATCATCATCGCCATCGAGAAGCCGTAGAGCGCCAGCCCGATCATCAGCTGCACCAGTCGGCGGGCCAATCGGGGGGCGCGCAGTTGCTCCAGCGGGGTCAGGTGGGCGAGCTCGGTCTTGGTCACCCCTCAAGAGTGCGACCAGATTGGCCTTCCCCGAAAGAGCCAATTGCGCAACACTGGACTGCATGGGACCCCTCATCAGTGCCCACCGGGTGGCCGATCTGCTCGGAGACTTCGAACGCAACCCCGCCTATCGCGGCGTCGCGCGGGGCATCGAACTGCTGATCGGCGAGGGCCGCATCGCCCCGTCGACCCGGCTGCCCGGCGAACGCGAGCTCGCGGACGCCCTCGGACTGAGCCGCACCACCATCACCCGCGCCTACGCGCACCTGCGCGATTCCGGCTTCGCGACGGCGCGCCAGGGGTCGGGTCACTACACCCGCATTCCGGGCGGCCGCGCCCGCCTGCTCGACCGTGCGCTCACGCCCCGCGCCGTGCTGGCGGACGACCTGATCGACCTCACCTGCGCGGCCACCTCGGCACCCCCGGGGCTCGCCGAGGCCTACCAGCGCGCCGCCGCAGCCCTGCCGCCCTACCTGTCGGCCCAGGGCTACTACCCCGCCGGTCTGCCCGATCTGCAGGCCGCCATCGCCGACACCTACAACGAGCGGGGACTGGCCACTCGTCCCGAACAGATCATGGTCACCCCGGGAGCCCTGGCGGCCACCGCCATCGTCGCCCACGCGCTCACCCGCGCCGGCGAGCGGGTGCTGGTCGAGGCCCCCGTCTACCCGAACGCCACCCAGGCGCTGGGGCTGCGCGGCGCCCGGCTGGTCGCCGCCGAGGTCGACCCCGACCACTGGGACCTCGACGTCGTCGCCTCCCGCCTGCGCCGCGACACGCCGCGCCTCGCCTACCTGATCCCCGACTTCCAGAACCCCACCGGCCTGCTGATGGACGAGCGCCAGCGCTCCGACTACGCGGGTCTGCTCGCGCGCCACCGCACCACGGCGGTGGTGGACGAGGCCCATCAGGCGCTCGCCCTCGACGGCCAACCGATGCCGGCGCCGTTCGCGGCCTTCTCGCCGACCGCGCTGACGGTGGGGTCCGCGAGCAAGTCGGTCTGGGGCGGGCTGCGGCTGGGCTGGATTCGGGTTCCCGACCGCGACAGCTTCGACGCGATGATGTCGGCGCGGGTCAGCCTCGACCTGGGCGCACCGGTGCTCGAACAACTGGTGCTGCTCGAGATTCTGCGCGACCCCGACCTGCGAGCGGCCATCACCGAGGCCCACCGGGAGCGACTCCACGAGCAACGCGGGGCCCTGGTCTCGGCCCTCACCGAACGCCTGCCCGACTGGGAGTTCCGCGTGCCGGGCGGCGGCCTCGCGCTGTGGTGCCGACTGCCGCGCCCGGTGGCCCTCGACCTGGTGGACGAGAGCGAACGCCGCGGCGTGCTGGTGTCGCCGGGTCCGCTGTTCTCGGTGGACGGCGGGCTGAGTTCCTACGTGCGCATTCCCTGGATCAGGCCCGCCGAGCAGCTACGGCAGGCGGTCGACCGGCTGGACGAGGCATGGCAGCAGGTCGAATCGGGGCGCTCGGTGGGGTCGCCCCGGCAGAGGGTGCTGATCGCCTGAGGGTGTGGGCCGCTGCGTCTGAGTTGGGCTGGCTCGGTCGGTTCGGCCGTCCGGCGTGGGAAATGCGCGCCCGAAACGCCGTTCGTCGCCCGTGTGGGGAACGAACCCCGTTTCAGACGCGCATTTCCCACACTTTTCGCCGCGCCCCGGCGCCAGCGCCACCCCGCTCCCCCGCTCGGAGCCGCTCGGCATGCGCCGTTCCGGGCATACCCCTGACAAGAGTTCCTAGATTCTGCACGGCAACCTCTTGCCCATGCGCCCTCCGCATACTAGATTCCAGATCACGCGCAGAGCAGCGCACAGAGAAGGAGCGGCGGAGTGGCCGATCACGACACCCCCCCACGGGCTGGGCGGGGGCAACGGGCAAACCGGATAGACCAGGCAGCCCCAGCAACCGAATCAGCCCCAGCAACCCAGACCTCCCCAGCAACCCAGGACCCTCAGGTGCAGTCCCTGGCCAAGGGCATGGAGATCCTGCGCGTGCTCACCGAGGCCGACGGCCCCGTCACCGCCACCGAACTCGCCCGCCGCACCGACATGCACCAGAGCTCGGCCTCCCGGGTGCTGCAGACCCTCACCACCGCCGGCTACGTGCGCAAGACCACCCACGGATTTCTCCCCGACTACGGCGTGCTCAGCCTTGCCCAGTCGGTCACCAAGTTTCCGCTGGTCGTGCGCCTGCAGCGCACCATCGAGCTGATCGCCGACGAGCACCCTGGCTACCAGGTGAACCTCGCCATGCTCTTCCGCGGCGAGATCACCTACCTGTGCCGCGCCCGTGCCGGCCAGCACGCCGTCACCGCGTGGGGCTTCCCGCTGCACGTCTCGTCCGCGGCCCTGCGCGCCCTCGTCGACCTGCCGCGCGACGAGGCCATCACCGCCCTGCGCGAGTCCCGCCGCCGGTGGGGCTGGAACCGCACCAACGAGGCCGTTCCCGCCACCGAGGACGAGGTGCTCGGCTGGGCCACCGCCCATGTCGAACATGACGTGCTCGTGCTCGACGGCTGGCACGAGAACTCCGTGTCGGGGGCGATTCCGATCAACTCCGGCGAAGTCCACCCGACCGTTCTCGCCATCTCAGGCGACCGACCCCACGCCACTCCCACCGAGCTGGCCTTCCTGCTCCACGATGCCCGCCGTCGCGTCGAGGCACTGCTCACCACCACCCCGAAAGGTCAACGATGATCACCACCAATCCCGTCCTGCCCGATCCCGCCAAGCTGACGACCCTCTCCCGCCGCACCCTGCTCGCGGGCATCGGGGCCACCGCGGCCGCCACCGCGCTGGCGGCGTGCTCGTCCGATGAGACGCCCGCCTCGACGGACGGCAAGCTGTCGGGCTCCATCAACGTGTGGGGTGGCGTGCCGCCCGAGAACGGCCCCCAGGAACTGGTGGACGCGTTCATGAAGGCCAACCCTGGCACGACCGTCACGTACACCCGCTTCGTGAACGACGACCAGGGCAACCTGAAGCTCGACACGGGCCTGCAGGGTGGCAGCGACATCGACGTGTTCACCACCTACTCCATGCCCCTGCTGGCGCAGCGCGTCGGCGCCGGGCTGGCGGCCGACCTGAGCGACAAGATCGCCGGGGTGAAGGAGTTCGCCCCCTACGCCGCCAACGCCGACCCGGTGCAGAACTTCACCCACGACGGCAAGGTCTACGGCATTCCCGCGCAGACCAGCCCCACCACGGTGCTCGCCAACCTCGACATGTTCGAGAAGGCCGGCATCACCCCGCCCGAGTCGTGGTCCTTCGACGAGTACCGCGACGTCGCCAAGAAGCTCAGCCAAGGCAACGTCAAGGGCTCGTTCAACGCTCCGCCCTCGGCCCGCGCCACGCTGGGGCCCGACGCCTACTACGCGGCCGACGGCAAGTCGTCCAACTTCCGCAACGAGGCCTTCCGGCAGGAGATCCAGCGCAACCTCGACATGTCGAACGAGGGTTCGGCGATGGACATGAAGACGATCCTCGCCGAGAAGCTGCAGGTCTACACGCAGGGGCCGTTCCTGCAGGGTCGCGTCGGCATGATCACCAGCCAGCTGTTCCTGGTGCGCTACATCTCGAACCTCAAGGAGTTCCCGCACGACTTCAAGACGATCGCGCTGCCCCAGCCCGGCCCGTCGGCCTCCGACGACGGCTGGAACACCGGCGCCGTCGGCGACATCCTGTCGGTCAACTCCAAGAGCAAGAACCCCGATCTGGCCTGGGCGCTGATCGAGTTCTGGATGAAGAACGCAGCCAAGTACATGACCAAGGGCGGGCGCCTGCCCTCCCTGGCCGGCGACGAGACCCCCGACTCGCTGCTCGGGCAGCTGCTGGGTGCCGATGCCGAGAAGATCTACGACGTCGCCAGCTTCAAGAAGATGCTGTTCGAGCGCAAGAACAAGATCATCGTCGACACCAAGTTCGCCGCCGCCGCGCAGATCACCCAGATCATGACCCAGCTCTCGCAGGAGGTGCTGCTGGGCACTCGTCCGGTCGACTCCTACATCGACGAGCTGGCCAAGCAGGCCGACGCGGCCATCGGCAAGGCGAGCTGAGCCGATGACGGCACCCGTCACCATCGCGGACGACGCCCCCGCCGACCTCACGCCCGAGCCCACCGGGCGTCGCGGCCGGGGTGGCCGGGGCGGCGCCCGCGGGCAGCGGTCGCACCTCGGCCCGGGTGGGGTCTCCACCCGGGCGGGGTGGTACTTCCTGATGCCCAACCTGCTCGGCTACATCGGCTTCACCGCCGTGCCGGTGCTGTTCGCCATCGGGATCGCGTTCACCTCGTGGAACGTGGTCTCGGGGCTGGGCGGCATCAAGCCCGTAGGGTTGGAGAACTTCACCGACCTGCTCTCGAGCCAGCAGTTCTGGAGCGCCGTCGGCCGCACCCTCTATTACGGCGGGGTGAGCGTGCCGCTCACCCTCATCCTGGGGTTGCTGCTGGCGTTGGCGCTGAACTCCGACGTGGTCGGACGAGGTCCGCTGCGGCTGGTGTTCTTCATGCCCACCATCGCCAACCAGATCGCCGTCGGGTTCGTGTGGTTGCTGATGCTGCACCCGACCAGCGGCCTGGTGAATGTCGCCCTGCAGGCGCTGGGCTGGTCGGAACCGCCGGCGTGGTTGACCTCGCAGTCGACGGTGATTCCCGCGCTGATCATCATTCACGTGTGGGGTGGGGTCGGGTTCCAGGCGTTGATCCTGGTGGCCGCGCTGCAGTCGGTGCCGAGCGAGTTGTACGAGGCCGCCCAGCTCGACGGCGCCAATGCGTGGCGCCGATTCTGGACGATCACTGTGCCCGCGCTGATGCCCACGATCACGTTCCTGCTGATCAACGCGCTGATCGGGCAGTCGCAGGGGTTCGGGTTGATCGCGTTCCTCACCCAGGGCGGGCCGGGGGCGGCATCGACGACCCTGCCGTACCTGATGTACCAGAACGGCTTCCAGTTCTACCGCTTCGGCTATGCGGCCGCCATCGGCCTGTTGAGCTTCGTCGGCGTGGCCGTGCTGGCCGGCTCCTTCTGGCGGTTCCAGCGTGACAAGGGGATGGCGTCGTGAGTGTCTCGTCCAAGGTGATGCCCGAGTCGTCCGTGGCTCGGAACGATGACGTGGTCTGGCACACGCCCCGGCGCAATCGTCCGGCGGCGCGGGTGCGGCGCTACGTGTTCAGTGCGCTGCTGTGGGCGCTGGGGCTGCTGTTCCTGGTGCCGTTCGCGTGGATGGTGTCGAGTTCGCTGAAGACCAATCTGGAGGTCTTCCAGATTCCGGTGCAGTGGATTCCGAAGGACCCGCAGTGGTCGAACTACGTCGAGGTGTGGACGGGGTCGAAGTCGATCGCCCGCTACTTCCTCAACTCGACCATCGTGGCCGCGGTCAGTGTCGTCGGCGACGTGCTCACCGCCTCAATGGCCGGCTACGCGTTCGCTCGGCTGTCGTTCAAGGGGCGCGACAAGGCGTTCCTGATCTACCTGGCGACCACCATCATTCCGTTCCAGTTGCTGCTGATCCCCCGGTTCATGCTGTTCCGTCAGCTGGGGCTCTACAACACGCTGTGGGCGCTGATCCTGCCGGGCATCTTCACGGTCTTCGGCACGTTCCTGCTGCGGCAGTTCTTCGTCGGGGTGCCGTCGGAGCTCGGCGAGGCGGCCCGCATCGACGGTGCCGGCGAATGGCGCGTGTTCTGGAGCGTCTACCTGCCGTTGGCGAGGCCGATCCTCGCGGCGCTGGCGATCATCCAGTTCGTGGGCTCGTGGAACAACTACGAGTCGCCGCTGATCATGCTGTCGACCGACAAGCACTACACGCTGCCCCTGGGGTTGACGCAATTCGTCGACGCCGACGGCGGCCTTTCTGCCGGTCTCGCGATGGCGGCCTCCGTGTCGTCCGTGCTGCCGGTGTTCCTGGTGTTCCTGGTCTTCCAGCGCCAGTTCGTTGATTCGATGGTCCATGCGGGCCTGCGAGGGTGAGGGTTGTCTGATGCGTCAGGTCGAGATCGACTGCGATGTCGCGGTGATCGGCGGAGGGCTCGCGGGGGTGTGCGCCGCGGTCGCGGCCGCCCGGAACGGCTCCAAAGTGGTGCTGCTGCAGAACCGCGGGGTGCTGGGTGGCAACTCTTCGTCCGAGGTGCGCGTGTGGGTGTGCGGCGCGACCGCGCACGGCGTGCACCAGTGGGCGCGCGAGACCGGAATCATGGGTGAACTGTTCGTCGAGAACCAGTTCACCAACCCCGAGGGCAACCCCTATTACTGGGATCTCGTCGTGGGCGAGGTCGTCCGCCGTGAACCCAACATCGATCTGTGGCTCAACACCGACGTGCGCGAGATCACCGCGGACGAGTCGGGGGTCAGCTCGGTGCGCGGGTGGCAGATGGGCTCGGAGACCGTGGTGACGGTGCGCGCGTCGGCGTTCGTCGACGCGACCGGCGACGGGCTGGTGGGCGCGCTCGCGGGTGCGGAGTTCTCGACCGGGCGCGAGGCGCGCTCGGTGTACAACGAGGACTGGGCGCCCGACGAGCCCGACTCCAAGACGCTGGGCTCGACGATTCTGTTCTACACGAAGGATCGTGGGGCGCCGTCGAAGTTCGTGAAGCCCGACTGGGCGATCGACATCACCGACATTCCCGAGAAGAACCGCCGGACGATCCGCAGCACCATGAATGGCTGCGACTACTGGTGGATCGAGTGGGGTGGCGACCGCGACGTCGTCGACGACAACGAGCTGATCCGCGACGAACTGCAGGCCGTGGTCTACGGCATCTGGGACCACATCAAGAACTCCGGGCTGTACGACGACGTCGAGCATCGCACCCTGGAGTGGATCGGATCGCTGCCCGGCAAGCGCGAATACCGCCGCTTCGTGGGCGACCACGTGCTCACCCAGCACGACATCATCGGACGAGCCGAGTTCCCCGACACCGTTGCTTTCGGCGGCTGGTCGATCGACCTGCACCCGCCGGGCGGCATCTACGCCCCGGAGGCGCCGTCGCGGCACTGGCACCCGCTGGGCAACTACCCGATTCCGCTGCGCTGCCTGTACTCGCGCAACGTGCCGAACCTGTGGTTCGCGGGGCGCAACATCTCGGCCAGCCACGTGGCGTTCGGCTCGACGCGAGTGATGGCGACGTGTGCGGTGCTGGGTGAGGCGGCCGGGCTGGGGGCGTCGCTGGCGGTGGCGAACGGGCTCTCCCCGCGAGAGTTGGCGACGGAGCGGTTCGAGCTGATGAAGCACGCGCTGACAAGGACCGATGCGTCGGTCTTCGGGGTGCTCAACGACGATGGCGAGGATCTGGCCAGGGTGGCGCGGGTGACGGCGTCGTCGGTGGAGACGCGGTTGGAGTCGCTGCCCTCGGGTGGTGGCTCGGGTGAGTCTGGCGCTGACGATGAGGCCGCCGAGAAGGTCGGTCAGGTGGACGAGGTGCCCGCCGAAGGTGAGGACCCCGATCACAACCGCGACCCCGAGGGACTGGTGCCGCTGGGCACCGGGGTGGCGCTGCTGCTGCCGCAGGGTTCGGGGGTGGATGCGCTCGAGCTGTGGGTGACCTCGGAGGCCGGCGCGACCCTCGAGCTGACGGTGCACGAGTTGGAGAAGGCCCAGGACACGGCCCCGACGGAGGTCGTGCTGGGAACGGTGCGGACGACGGTGGGTGCGGGTGCGGGTTGGGCGCGGTTCGACCTCTCGTCTGTTCCCGCCACCGCAGGTCGAGTAGGAGCGACCTCCCCCACCGCTGGTCGAGTAGGAGCGACGAAGGAGCGACGTGTCGAGACCACCTCCGACACCGACCCCGCGACTCAGGTCGGCAACCTCTTCGTCTCCGTGACGCTGGTCGACGGCGACGCGCAGGCCCTGGTCGGGGATGCCCCCGTCAACGGCGTGATCGCGTTCACCCGCCGCACGCTCGACCCCACCGAGGAGTGGAGCGAGCAGTGGCGCGAGTGGAAGGTGGTCGGCTCACTCAAGCCGTTCTGCTTCCGCGTTCCCGGCGGGACGACGGCCTATGCGGCGGAGAACGTCGTCGGGGGCTACGGGCGTCCTTATGGCGGGCCCCAGATGTGGTGCTCGTCCGAAGTGGACGACGAACCGACCCTGCAGCTCGACTGGGATGCCCCGGTGACCGTGGGTGAGGTGCAGGTGGTGCTGGACGACGACCTGGCCACCGACCTGATCAACCTGCATCACCACATCACGCCGGATGAGGTGATGCCGACGCTGCTGCGTGATTACGACGTGGAGGCGCTGGTGGGGGACGAGTGGCGGGCCGTGGCGCAGGTGCGGGACAACCGACGTCGGCATGTGCGGCACCGACTGGACGAGCCGGTGTCCGCGCGCGCGGTGCGGGTGAGGGTTGCCCGGACGAATGGTGCGGCCCGGGCGCATGTGAGCAAGATCCGGGTGTACGGGGACTAGGGAGGTCTCGTCGGTCGTCGGTCGAGTGGGAGCGAGGAACGAGCGACGTGTCGAGACCACGACCCCGACGCCCACCCGCACCAGCCTTCGTCGGTCGAGTAGGGAGCGAAGCGACCATCTCGAGGCCACGAAGCTGCCCCTCCCCCGCCGCACCGATCCATAACGGCGTTACCCTGCGAGTTCTTGCCACCCCATGGCAAGAACTCGCACCGTGACACCGTTACGGATCGGTCCGCGCTGGCAAGGCTGGGCCAGGTCGCTCACCCAGCCCCACCAGAGTTATCCACAGGTTTCAGATTCCGCGCCCCAATGGCCCCCTCGTTTGTTTGACTGCCACCCATGACACAGACCAGGCGGACGACCTACGGCGCAGCCCTCATCGGAGCAACCCTGCTCCTGGGCGCCGCCGCCTGCGATGGATCCACGGCCGGAGAGAGCGTCACCCCAGTGGTTCCAACCACTGCGACCCCTTCGACGACACCCACCACGAAGGCATCGACGCCGACCCCGTCAGCATCGACCCCTGCCGACCTACCGTCGGCACCCAGCACGGTCATCCCCACCGCCACCGGCAGCCAACCCCCCAACTCGCCCGCCCTCCTCAAGGAAGCCGAAGCGGTGGTGCGGATCTACGTCTATGAGTCGCTCAAGGCTGAGTCGCAAGCACAGACCACGCTGAGCCCCGAGCTCGAGGCAACCGTCATGGATCCCTACCGAACGCAGCTCCTCACATACCTGAAGGATGTGAAGAAGGACGGCCTGACGTTTGAGAACGTGAAGGCCGCCGAGGTGACGGGTATTCGTCCGACGCAGTCGCAAGCCAAACCCGGGTGGCAGGCCGCAGTCAGTGCCTGCCGCAAGTTCGACAGGGTCACCGTGATCGACAAGACAGGCAAGCGGATGCCAGGTCCGGTCTATCGTGACCAGTTCTTTCTCAAGCGCAGTTCCAATGGCCAACTGCGCATCTTCGGCGTCGTGACTGAGCTGGCCGACAAATGTTGAGGAAGTCTGCCCGTCTCGCAGCGGTAGCCGCACTCAGCCTCTCCTGGCTGGCCATCCCAACGCAGGCGAGTGCGGAACGCTGCTACGCGACGGAGGCCGCGGCTGGCCTTGGCGGACGTGTCAGCACACGGTTCGTGTGCACCGGGGACAGCAAGTCGGAGGCCGCGATTGATGACGCGATCAAGACGTCGAAGCGACAACTCACCGAGGAAGAACTGATCGCCATCATTGCCAGCTGCGACTCTGTCGGAGCCGCCGCAGACACCTTCGACAAAGACCGCCCCTGCGAACCCAAAGCCGCCACCGTCAACGTCCCCGCCGTCGCCCGCCAAGCAGCCCTCGCCCTCACCGTCCCCACACCCGACCTGACCATCGGACCCAACCCCGCCAACAACCAGTGGAACATGATCCCGGTGAACTTCCCCATCTGGCTCCAATCCACCACCCCCACCCACCTCACCACCACCGTCACCAGCCAAGGCATCACCATCACCCTCAACGCCGTCCGCAACCACGTCACCATCACCACCGGAGACGGCACCACCCTCACCTGCCACACCCTCCCCCAACGCCCCACCTACACCACCGACCTCCCCACCTCCCCCAACTGCGGACACACCTACCGCACCCAAGGCGACTACACCCTCACCGCCACCAGCACCTGGACCATCACCTGGACCGCCGTCGGACAAACCGGAACCATCACCACCACCAACACCTCCACCACCCACCTCGACATCGGCGAACTCGAAACCGTCCTCGTCAAACCACCCGCCTGAGCCGGTCATCCCCTCGCCAGCGGCCGACTACCCTCCTGACATGACCATCGACGAGTTCCTGGCGATCGTCCGGGCCGAACAGCTCGACCTCCCGGTGCTGCCTGGCGGCACCCGTCGACCGGACGCGGTCGCCCTCGAGGTCGACGAGGCGAACGGCCAGCCACCTCGCTGGAGGGTCAGCATCCTGAGCGAGCGCGCCTGGCCCCTCGATTCCACCGTCCGCACCTTCACCAGCGAATCGGACGCCCTCGAGCACGCGCTGCTCAAGCTCCGACAAAGCAAGACGCTTCGCGAGAGGATCGCGAGCCGCAGCGAACGACCACGACCCGAGGTCGGAGAGCGGTGAACCTCAGCGAGGCCATCGTCGTCCGGCTGCGGAACTACCCCCAGAGCAACGAGGCCGAGTTCCTCGCGACAGTCACCCACCCGGACGACCGCGCTGCCGTCGACACGATCCTGCGCGAGCGCACTCACCGCCCCATGGACCCCGACTCGGGAGCGACGCTAAGCCCCCGACCACCCCGACTGGGCAGAGCTGCCGATCAACCTCGCCCGCTCAGCCGCCACGATCTCACGAGCCAGCTGGGCATCCGAGATGTCGAATGCTTCCGGGGCACTCCCCGCCGTGTCCGAGATCCGCGCGAACTGCGAGAACAACCCAGACTTGCGCTCCAAGATGTCGGTGATGCGCTCGTCCACGGCATCTTCCGACAGCAGCCGATGCACCTGCACCGACTCCAGTTGCCCCATGCGGCGCGCCCGCGCAATGGCCTGCCACTCCGTCGTCGGCTTGAGCTGCGGCTCACAGATCACCACCACCGACGCGGCCTGGATGTTCAGCCCGACGCCGCCGGCCACAATCTGCGCCACCAAGACCGCGCCATGCGGAGCCTGTGAGAACTCGTCGACCATGCGCTGGCGTTCGTCCGGTGAAACCGACCCGGTCAGCGGACCGAACACTCGGCCGGGCAGAATGCCGACCACCGCGTCCAGCACCGACAGGAAGTTCGAGAACACCAGCACGCGCCGGTCGTTGTCCTCGGCCTCCTCGACGATGTCGAGCAGGCGCTGCAGCTTCTCGGATTCCGCCCCGGCGCGCATCGCCGCCTGCCTCATCGCCATGAAGTTCCCGGCCTCGACGGCCCTGCGGTAGTGCTCCTCGTCCGCGGGTGACAAGGGCATCCACTCGTCGACCTCGACCAGTTCGGGCAACTCAGAGAGCACGTCCTCCTGGTTGCGTCTCAGGTACGCCGGCGCGACCTCGCGGCGAAACTGCACGGGCGCCAGCTCCGAGGCGTTGACCACCAGGTCGGGGCGCACATACCCCACGAGATTGCGGAACTCATCGATGCGGTTCTCCAGCGGCGTTCCGGTGAGTAGAATGACGTGCCCGGACCGTCGAATCAGCTCGCGCGTCTTGCTCGTGCGCACCGCCGCCGGGTTCTTGATGTAGTGCGCCTCGTCGACGACCAGGCACACCGGTTCGGCTCCGGCGGGAATGCCCTCCCGCTCGAGCCAACTGAGGCTCTCATAGGTCGTCACGGCGACCCCGCCCTGGCGAATCCAGCGGCGCAGTTCGGCGTCCCGAGACGAACCGTGCAACCGTCTGGCGGGCAGGTTCGACTTGGCACTGACCTCGCGCACCCAGTTGGTCACCACTGCCGCCGGACAGACCACCAGAAAATGCTGCGCCCCTTGGGCATACAGGTGTGCGCAGGCCGCCAACGCCTCCACGGTCTTGCCCAGCCCCATCTCGTCGCCGATGATCACCCGCCGTTGCACCAACGCGAACCGCGCCGCGAACGACTGGTACCCGCGCAGCGAGGCGGTCAGGTGCGTGGTGTCGAGGCGCAGGTTGCGGATCTCGTCCACGATCTCGGCCGGCAGATCGCCCGTGCGCGCCGACTCCTGCTCGGCCATCAACCCCAGCTGCGAGAGCATCGCGTAGTAGTCGGCCGGACGAGCCCGAAAGTCGTCCCACGGGTCGGTTGCGGCCCGTTTCGTCCGCTGCGGGGCCGCCCACACGCCACCCGCGTAGGACGACAGCCGCGTCAGCGCAGCCTCGAAGTCGGCGATCGGACGAGCCTGCGGGACGACCACAGCCCACCTCGCCTGCTGCCTCGAGGCGGCCAGCAGCTGTTCCGCCACGGCGCGCGTCTCGTCATCCGCGCTTGCGGGAACGGCGGTGCGCACCTCCTCCCATCGTCCGAGGGCCTGCAACAGGGTGGTGCCGGCAGGGGTGGGGTGGTGCGGATCGAGCCGCAGACGGGCATCGTCGAGCGTCGCCTGCCAGAGCGCCTGGGCGGCGGCGACCGTGCGCGTTCCGGTGGTCGGGCCCATGCCCGGCAGCGCCAACACCCGCTGGCCGGCGGCCAACACCTGGTCGACCGTGTAGAAGCCGGCCCGCTTGAGGGCGTTGAGGCGCAAATGCCCGCTGGTGGCATCCTTCAGCCGATCGACGGGAAGCTGGGCGACCAGGGAGGTGGCCTCGTCTCGCTGCACCTGCTTGGCTGCGCGGGCGACGGTCTCGCGCACCTGGCGTTCGTCGGCGAGGAGCCGTTCGAGGGTCTGGGCGGCGGCGGTGACCAGCTGTAGTTGGGGTGCGGTGTAGAGGGTGGCGCCGTCCCCGAGGTCGGCCGCGAACCCGACCTGCGGGGCGAGGATGGCGCCGGCATCGACGGTCGGCGGTCGCCAGCTGGCCAACTGTTCGAGTTCGGACGTGCAGTCGTGCTGGGCCAGGCCCACGTGCCATTGCTGCAGCCACGTGGCCGCCTCGGCGCCCGCGGACTTGCGTGCTCCGCTGGCGAAGAACCGGCGCAGACCCACGGTGGCCTTGGCTGCCTTCACCTGATGGCCCATGCGTGGATCGGTGAGTTGGTCGACCGTCCGTCGCAGTTGCGCGGACGCTTCGGGCAGGGCTTCGGCGCCGGCGATCTCGTTGACGAGTGCATCATCGGCGCTGGTCAGGGGCAGGATGCGCCAGTGTGGCTGGGTTGCCGGCCCGATCGGCTGGCGGCGGATGAGCAGGGCGTCCTTGGCGCGCTCGGAGTCCCTGATGCGCCTCCACTGACGGACGACCGTCTGGGCGAGGTCGATCAGGTGCTCGGTGCGGGAGATGAGGTCGCGGGTGGTTTGTTGGTCCACGCTCATCCTCCTGCCATCAATGATCGAACTGTGCCGCCTTCGGCATCATGTCAGTAGCTGAAGGGAAGGCGTCCATTCCCGAGCTCGTCATCCACGCCCTCCCTGTCGCCGGCATTCCAGACACGTGCCGCAGCCACCAGGTCACGCCGCATCTGCTGCCGTCCGACGCGATTGTCATGCCGGGGCCCGTCCTGGTGGCACGTTCCACAGGAACACAATCCGCGGCCATCGGGAAGCCACTCCCACCGACAGGAGCCAGGCGTCCACATCCGCCTGGCGAGAGGATCGGGCAGATCACACACGCCATTGGTGTGGTCGTGGGCTGCGACGCGAACAAGGTCGCCACGGGCAGGACGGACATGGAGGGGAGCGTGAGCATCGGTACGAGACATGAGGGCCTCCGAGGATCAAGCCCCAGCCCGCGATCCCTCGACGAAGGACGAGCTGGGGCTACGGTAGGCAGCCCTCTCGCGGTCGAGTCCTCATGGGGCGATCATGCCATGCGAGGGCGGACGAGGTAATTGTGGAGCGCAACACCTAAGCTCCGACCATGAAGATCTTCGTGGGGGTGACGGACAACAACTGGGCCGGCTTCCTGCGCGATCACAGCGACTTGACCGAGGCGAACTTCTGGCAGCCCTCGCCGCACAACTTCAAGGTTCTCAAACCTGGCGAGCCCTTCCTGTTCAAGACCAAGGACCCCCGCAAGTTCCCTCCAACGGCCGCCCCAGGGTACTCGTTGGTCGGAGGAGGCTTCTTCGATCAGTACGTCGAACTGCGGGTGAGCGAGGCCTGGGCCATCTGGGGCCAAGGGAACGGGGTGTCCAGTGAGCGAGAACTACTCTCGCGGGCGCGGGCGTACCGCGGCACCAACCGCGGCCTGGACTTCTCCGAGGGCGACCCGACCATCGGCTGCATCATTCTGCGCAACGTGTTCTTCGCCGAGATGGGAGCCGAGTTGCCCCAGCCGCCGCACTGGGCGACCAACATTGTTTCCGGTAGAGGCTACGACCTGACCGGCGTGAACCCGGATCCCGACTCCGAGTACGTGCAGCAGGCCTTCGCCACCCTCCAAGCCCACGCTCGCATCGACTACGGCTGGGATTCGGATCTGCGCCAAGTCTCCATCGAATGGAACGGCCCTCGCCACGGAGTTCCGCGCCTTGTCACACCTCGTACGGGGCAGTGCATGTTCAAGCTCGCAGTCGCGACCGCCTATCGCCACAGGTGCGCGATCACCGGGAGCGCCACCTTCCCCAGTCTGGAGGCGGCACACATCCGGCCGTTCGCCAGCGGCGGCGCGCATGCCGTCTCCAACGGGCTCCTCCTGCGCACTGACGTCCATCGGCTGTACGACGGGGGCTACCTGAGTATCGACCCCGACCTCAGGCTGCGAGTGTCACCCCAACTTCGACAACGGGGGTGGAACGGCGTGGAGTTCTACCAGCGCGAGGCCGAAGGTTTTCGGGTGACTGAGCCTCCCGACGTGTCGAACAAGCCAGATCGAGAAGCCCTGGCATGGCACTATCACACGGTGTTCCGCGCTTCGTGACGCTCCATCCATGTGCAGCGAGTGGCCGCCTTGGCGAACGTCAGGTCGTCACTCCCAACAGTCACTGAGTGATCGCGGCGACGGACGCGCCTCGACCAAGGGAGAGTTGCAGTCGTCCGTCATGGACACTCACGTCCACGCCGGACGTTCCATGCGCGGCGGCGATCACCTGGTCCGTTGCCAGCCAGGCAGCCGTCAGAGCCTTCGACCTCGCCACTTCCGCTGGGAACAACGCGAGCTCGCGGTACAGATCCCGCTTCTCGGTCGCTTCCGCCTTGTAGTCCGTGGGCAGAAGATTGGGCAGGGTCACCCTGAACAGCGTCAGGAAGCGGTCGGCAAACCGGTCCTGCCTCAAGGGAGCCCCGGGGACAGCCACGTCGGTCGTGATGATGAGCCTCTTCTGGAAGGCCGCCGGGTCGCGGAACTGCGGGGCAAAGTCTGAGTCGAAGTCAGCTGCCGACCGCTCCGAGACCCTCTGAACCCATTCCTGCTCGGGGTCGGCGGCAATCGCCCTGACAAAGTCGAGGTTCAGTCGATGACCGGGAAGGACTCGCTCGAAGCTGCCCCGCAGGTCCAACTCTGAAGACTCCAAGGCCGTGAACTGGGCCAGCATCGTGCGTCGGTACGAACGATGTACCTCTTGGATGCTGACGAGGTCGTAGAGCATTGACTGCGGGAGTGCGATGCGCTTGTTCGCGACAATCGCCTCCATCATGCTGGTGGCCTCGCGCGCCAGGTACTCGCTGACCATCAGGTCGAGACGGTCACTCTGCGCGTGAACCTCGCCCCACCGTCCGATCATCTCGGACAGCCACTGGGTTCGTCGAGACTCCTCATGGGCCGCTTCCTCACGAAGGCGTGCCTGTCGGGTCTCCCATGCCATGGAGAGATGGCCAGCGGCATCGGCAACCGCCGCGATGGTCTGCACCGGTCCGAAGGGGAACTGGGGCGCAACCGGCGGGCGGTCTGGTTGCGGTGTTTCAGGCGCATCACGCTCCGCGGGGGTCCACCGGACCCCGCGATTCGTGAACTGGAGCGCCCATTCCGAGCCATCGTCCTTGGTCACCATGTACTCGCGGCGAACCTGCGCAGCATCGGCCATGTTCACTTCCATCCCCTCGATCACGACCCCAACCGGGAAGGTTGGCAGTCATGTGTTCATCATCGATGATCGCACTCACTTTTCGTGCGAATGCGTCACCGGTCATCCCTTCGAACCACCTCCGCCGCCAGCGACCCCACCGCCGCCAGCAACTCGTCTGGGCTCTCCTCGAGGTCAAGCGTGTGCGCCACCACCCTGACCCCACTCCCCACCACCACGTGGGTCCGCTCGTCCTCGAACCCCTTCGCGTAGACCAGATGCCCCGCAGGCAGCCCCAGCACCGTGCAGTAGGCGAGCATCTGGTACAGGTCGGCCTGCGGAAAACCGCTCGGCTTCTCGGCCTTGTACTTGGCATCCAGCACCAACCGCGGCCGACCCGCCACCGACCACACGAAGTCGGGTCTGATCGGCACGAGACGACCCTCGTCCAGGTAGGTCCGGAACTGCGTCAGCGAGACTCCACCGAACCGGCGCATCGCCTCAGACAGCGCGGTCGTGACAAAGTCCTCGAACAACGTCGCCATGTTGAGCAGATACCCCGACACCATCAGGTCGCCGGAGCGCTGATCGAACGACCGCCCGGCCAGGATCAACTCGGCAATCTGCAACGCCGGCACGTAACGGGCGTTGAGCCGCGAGGGAGTCCACGTGGGCAACGCACTCCCCCGTGGCGGCGCCGTCACGTCTGCCAGCTGGAGCCGCAGGTGCTGCAGCCGCGACCTCAGGTGCGCACCCACGGGCATCCGCAGCAGCGCACCGACCGCAGCCAACAGCAGCTGGTTCTCGGCGATGTCGACGGTGTACTCGTCATAGCGCACCTCGAGCGGCACATTCCGCCCCCACCTCCGCCGGATCTGATCGGCCTCGCGCACACGCCCCCGCAAGACGGGCGACGACTCGTCCACGGTGACGTACCCCTTGAGCAGTCCCTGCCCCAGCGCGATCCGCGCCAGACGGACGAATGCCTCCGCCAATGCATGCGGCAGGTCGACGTCATCGTCCAGCACCACCCGGTCGTCCCGCCAGAAGTCCGGACGCCGCGCGTACCCGAGCAGGAACACCAGCCGATTGAGGTCGACCTTGGGTTCGATCACCACCTGCAGCCCGCCGACCGAGACCACCCCGACCTGCGTGCCGGGCGTGGCCAACCACCAATCGTCCCGGTCGGTTCTGGTCAGTTGGACGACCCCCGCGCCCGCGAGAGCGTCGGCCACCGCCCGGGGCAATTGCACGAGTTGGGGCGTGTCTCCCTCACGCAGGATCAGTGGGCTCGTCACCGGTGCTCGCCTCCGACCCGTCGACCCCGGCAGCATGATCAGCACGAGGATCAACCGCAGCATCAGCAGTACGAGCAGCAGCCCTGCGCCGAAGGTCGTCCAACCGATACCTGGCAGCCACGTCCGTGCCGTCGCCGAAGTGGTGCTCCTCCAGCAACGGCAGGATCGCCGTCCGCCACGTGCGCTCGAGCCCACCCGCCTGGTGCACCGCCGACCGCATGAAGTACGACGGACCGACCTTGAAGTCCGGGTCTTCGATGAGGGCGTTCAGTTCGTCCAACAGGTCGGCCACGGACACGTCGCGCCCCGACGCCTGCAGCCACCGCCGCAGCACGTCGCGCGTCGGTGCCTCCGACGGATGCAGCGCCACGAAGGCGAACCGGCGTCGCATTGCCGCGTCCACGAGGGCGATCGACCGGTCGGCGGTGTTCATGGTGCCGATCACGAACAGGTTCTCGGGCAGCGTGAAACCCGAAGCGTCATCCTGGGCGTAGAGCAGGTCGACGTTCTCGTCCCGGTACTCGAGCAGGAAGTACAGCTCGCCGAAGATCTTGGCCAGATTGCCTCGGTTGATCTCGTCGATGACCAGCACGTAGGGCACGCTGGGGTTCTCGCGGGCCGCCTCGACCGCCTTGCGAAGCGGACCCGGTTTCAGCTCGAACCCGCCACTGCTGACCGGCCGATAGCCCTCGAAGAAGTCCTCGTACGAGTACGCCGGATGGAACTGCACCAGTCGCGTGTTGTCGCCGGCGAGGTGGCGGGCGAGGGCCTGCCCAATGAAGGTCTTGCCGGTTCCGGGAGGGCCGTAGAAGATCATTTGCGGACGATCGCGGAGCAGCTCGATGCACTCCTGCAACCAGGCGCGATCGACATGCAACTGCTCGGCCAACTCATCCGTGGCATCGGGAAGAACGAGGGGTTCGCGCGTCACGGGAGCCGGCGGTTCCTCGGTCTCGACATCGACGGACTCGGCTTGGTCGAGCATCTTCTCGAGCAGGTCGAGCTGCTGGGTCATCTCGACGACGTCGTACTGAATCTTGAGGCGCGCCTTGATCTCGGCTGCCACCTCGCCGTAGTCGTACCCCTCGGGAGCCCACTCGACCGTACGGCGCAGGTTCGTCAGGCCACCCGTCGAGGTGCGTTGGTCGACCTCACCGGTCAGGCGACCCACGTATAGCTGACCCTGGCTGGTGGTCACGACGACATCGTCGAGCTGCATGCGCGAGAGGAACGCGTGGAACTCGTCGAGCTTGGCGGCTTTGGCGGCGTAGGAGGCTTGGGAATAGTCCTCGTCGACGATCGCCTTGAGGTCGCTGCGCTCAATGCCGGCTTCGACCGCCCGCAGCTTCGCAGCCCGCAGGGAGCAGAATCCTTCCGCACGCCACTGGGGCACAAGGTCGTGCCCGTCAACGGACGAGCCCCGCACCAGCCACGCGCGTTTGGCCGCGCCCGCGAGCACTCCCTTGTCTTCCAAGAAGGCCCGGAAGTCTTCGGTGCGAAGGTGCTGGGCCTCGCTCGCCGTGCCGTCGGACTCGAAGCGCAGGCCTTCCGACTCGAGGACGTCCCGGAGGTCATCCGTGCGGCCATCAAGCCACGAGAACGAAGGGGATGGACGCCCATTGGCGGACAGCACGCGATGCGCGCCCTCGATCCCTGCCTGCCGCATGACATTCCCGACGGTCTGGGCGTTGGTCCCGGCCACGCTTGCGAGCTCCCCGTAGGTCGTCCATTGGCCTGCCTCGAGCAGTTCGAGGGAGGCCTCGAGTATCGCGAGATAGCGGGATCCCTGACCGGCCTTGCCTTGCTTCTTCCGGTCGCGGTAAGCCTTCGACGCATCGGCATCGAGTCCCACGCCACCCGGATGGGAGAGCAGGGCTTCCCGGCCGCTGTCGGTGATCTGCCATCCCTCGCGGCTCTTGATGATCCAGCCAGCGGCTGCGAGGTCGGTGGTGCTCCAGGTCAGGGTGGTCGCCCACCTCGGCGTCTCGTCGCCTTCTTTGATGGTGGCGAGCTCGTAGGGGGTCAGTTGACCATCGAGACGCTCGGCCACTCGCTCCAGAGCCGCGGACCGAAGCAGGGGTCCCGTCTCATCGAGCACCTGTAGCAGAGCGTGATCGAGCAACCAGCGGCGGACGGGCTCGGTGCCATCATCGGACGATCCCCAACCAGGGTCGACGCCGCCCTCCGCGACCCGGAGCAAACGGGCTACGGCGTCGTTCCGGGTGACGGAGAACACCGTCATGGCGCCATTAACCATGGCCTCGAGATCGCTTCGGAGCGCACTGCGCTCGACTCGGTCGAGGTTCCACTGCACCGGAATGAAGTGTCTGGCGTGCTCCGGCGCCGCCGGGTCGTAGCCGTAGGAACCGACCACCCGACCGATGGCCAGCAGGCCCCGCTGGGTCTTGAGCGGCATGATCACTAGGTCGCCCTCAGCAATGGACGACCGGAACGCCCACAGTTGCCCCGCGCTGTTGGCGTGGCTCTGGGCAGAGCCATCGGGGTAGAGCCGGTCGACCAGCAGGCGAACCTGATCACGTGAGGTCAGGGACGACAGGTCGGGCACGTCGGACCAGGCGATGGTGGCGCGGCCAAGGGCAAGGTTAGAGGCCTCAGCCTCGCCGTCACGACCCGCTCGGACGACCCATGCCTGTATCCCATCAGCCATCTTCTTCTCCAGAGTTTATCAGGTGCAGATTCCGAAATATGACAGCACGATCAGTTGTGTGTGCGGCCACAACATACGCAGTGGCTCATTTCAAGCAACGAATGGTTGGCACGAATTCCTCGCAATGAATTGCATCGAACAGTTCCATGACTCGATTCTTGGTGCGAAATTGCCCGCAAGCGCGGACCTCTTGCGCCCGAAGAAGATCGAACGAGTCAAGCACCCATTCGACCTCATCTCGACCGAAGCCATACAATACCATTGCTGCGGCGTCGATCTCACGGGATATTTCCCACCTTCGCTCGGGGTCAATGACAGGTTGTACGCGACCCAGCGAGCCCCCTACGGCATTATCCAACTCCGTGCTAGTGTTCGACAACCCCCAAGCACAGGAGGCTAGCCATTCGGACCAGGTTGCACCATCGAGACCATTCGGAGCTAGCGTCAGAACCGCCTCGCTTGGCAATGGGAGCTGACGCAGGATGCTAGCCGTGAGGTGTGTTCCGCTGATCTTCTGCCGCGCAAAATAGTCGAAGGCCAGAGAATTCAGCAAAGATAGAGTCGCTAGGAGGTCTCGATCGGTCATAGTCTCCGAGAACACCATTTGACAAGTATAGGCGATTCCCATTCTTGGAGCTACTGTGAAGACGCTGGCCCTACTACTAGTTTTACTATCGGTAATTTCCTTGCCAACTAGGCACCAGCCCCTCCTGGGTGTCCACTCGGAAGCAGTCACAGTCTCATTGATCCAGTAGCGTGGAATGCCATCGCCTGGATCTCTTCTCGCATCCAGAGCGGACATGTTGGGACTTGCACGACGATTGAACCGAACACTACTCGGAATCTCACGGAAGGAGCGACTGCGGACGTCGAAGGATGTGAACAACTTCGCTTCGAGGACCGGAGAGAAGGCTTCACCCCCCTCGACCACGAACCTGCGCCCATCCCAGTGGCCGTCGAACATCTGCATCAAGTCTTCCATTCTGACCAGCTTTGACTTGTCTGCAGTGAGATTGATGAAACCTTGCCTTGTTTCCAAGGGCAAGTCTCCGAATACGGTGCAGGCGGAATAGACTCGTTCAATTATCTCGATGTCCATTGAATGCCTGAGTAGGGGCAAGGATCCCGTCTCGGGATTCACTAGCCTGGGCAGCCAGGATGGAGTCATCACCGTGCGGCTCCGAATCTCCGAAGGACGAACGGCAAGCACAGTCGTCTCAATAACCGGAAAGACTCCATTCGTACCAGCAATCGTCAGGAGCGCAAACCGCACGGGCTTCTCCACGGACTTGAAAAGTTTGTCCGAGTTGACGAAGTCAAACGCCGTCCCAAGTCGCTCCGACTCAATCCACGCCGAACACAGCGGAGCAGAATTGAGATCCGTCAAGATTCCCGACGGGAGGATGACACCGGCAAGTCCACCAAAAAGAAGGTGGTCGAAGAGTTCAGCAAACAGGTGGTAAAGATTTACCCGACCTCTGGCCGTAAGTGGGAATCTACCAGAGGCTCTGGCAAAGTGATTTATCCCCTGCATTTCTCGACGGGCACGATTCACGCGCGCTTCGAGCGTGGCATCCTGGCCAACCAGTTGCATGTAGAGTCGATCACGAACTCGGGGGTCACCGTGCACTGCCTGTTGCGGAAGGAGCGCTGACACGTACTCTGCGGTCTCGATCTCCGTCTGCTCCCATGGCGGATTCCCGAGCACGACGTCGAACCCGCCCGACCAGCTGCGGCCGTCAATCTCACCGTTCGGGTGGAACAGGTGCGGGAACTCCAGGTGCCAGTGGAAGAACTGGTACTCCGAGGCCAGCGACTGCACCGTCGCGACGGTCTCCTGCGGAAGTGGATCGCGTTGCCGAAGGCCGCGAAGTCGGGCATCCGTCACGGCCGGCGCATCCCCCTGTCCCTTCGGCCAGACGAACGCCGCACACCACGCGTCAGCGATGAAGCGCTCCTGCGTGAGTCGGGGGTCGTCCGTCAACCGCTTCAGTTGCTCGGCCCGAGACTGGGCCTCCCGCAGCGACGTGGCTCGTCCGGCGCGCACGAACTCATCGAACTCACGGCCATACTGTGCGTCGCCGGCGGGAGTCGGCGACCCCTCAAACAGCTCGTCCTGCCCCGACCGTTCCCTCTTGTTCTGCTTCTTGATCGCGGTCACCACCCGCTTGTCGTCACCCTCGAGGGCGGCGAAGGCTTCATCCGGAACACCCTGCGCGACCAGCGCGGGAGTGGCACCCATGAGCGAGTTGCCCACCTTGATCTGGGCATCGAGGAAGGCGAGCGGACGACCGGGGTCGAGCGTCTCGAGCCAGAGCGACACCTTGGCCAACTCGGCCGCCAGGGGGTTGAGGTCGACGCCGTAGATGCAGCGACTCACAACGTCGGCGAGCGCCTCGCGCACTCGCTCGGGTGGGGGCTCGGGATCACCGGTGCGGTGGGCGGCCACTCGCTTGGCGATCCGTCTGGCGGCGGCCACCAAGAAGTGACCCGACCCACACGCGGGGTCACAGACAGTGACCGATAGCAAGGCCTCCACGGGGTCGGCCTGGGACTCGGCCCGGTCGAGCACCGGGTCGAGAGCCGAGTCGAGCAGGCAGTCGATGAGCGAGGTGGGCGTGTAGTACGAGCCCGATGACTTGCGGTCGTTGCCCGCCGCGGACAGCAGTGCGAACTGCCGGCGCCCCGCATCCCACGACGGCACGTACTCGAGCAGGGCCTCATAGATGGAACCCAACTCCTCGGCCCCCAGGTTGCGGTAGTCGACAAGGCGTTTCTGCTTGGACTCGGGCTCCTCGATCAGGCTGAGGTGACGGACGGCTCGCAGCAGCGACTCGTTGGTCAAGGCCTGGTCATTGAACAGATCGAAGGCACTCGGCTCGAAGAGGCCGCCAATACCCACGAGGCCCAGCTCGGGGCGCCCGTCGACTGACCCCAGACCCTCCCAGACGAGAGTCAGGGCGCGCCACTGGTCAGCGTGGCGCGTGCCCCGTCGACGACGAGCCGTGCGGCGCAGCCTCTCGGTGGAGAAGTACTCGTGAAAGCGTCCGACCGCCACCGGGTCGGCACTCGGATCGAGCAAGAGGCCGCGATCCTCGGCCACAAAGGTGAACAGCAGACGGTAGACGACCCGGAGCAGTCCGTGGTTGACGTCTTCGATGGCGAGGCCGCCCTCGGCGAGCTGATCTCGTAGGTGCGCATTCTGGGGATGAGCCAGGAAGCCGGTTCCCAGCGTCGTGATGGCTTCGACGACCCCGTCGCGAAGTTGGTTCAGGGCACGCGACCCCGACTCCAGCGACGTCGTGCGCCATTCCTCGAGCCAACAACTCGCCATGCCCTTCTCGGGGTCGCGCACCTCGAGTCGGGACTGGTGGCAGGCACTGAACATCACCAGGAAGTCGGCGAAGAGGTCTCCGTCGAAGATCGCCTCGAGGTCGAACTCGAGGTATGCGGCCCCGACCAGCGAGGTCGAGTCACGGAGCAGACGCAAGGTCAGCCCGTTGGACAGTACGGCCCACAGGTAGTCGTCCGATCTGTTCAGCAACTCCTGAACCATCGACTGGGGCGATGACGACGCGGCTCCGGCCACGCCTTGGCTGCGTCGGTCGAGCTCGATGCGGTGACCAAGCAGGTGCACGGGCACCTGCTCCCACAGGTGACTGACCGGGGCGGGCTTGTCGCCGGCACCCAGACCGCCCGCGGGACTGCCGGGCACTCGCCCATAGCCCAGCTCGCGCAGCACGATGAGCAGCCACCGTTCGCGGGTCAGGGTGGTGCCGCGGTCAGACTCGGCGAGCGCCGAGGCCGCCTGGCGATAGGTGGCCCAGACGCCGGTCAGGTAGGCCCAGGCCCGGTTCGCGGCCTCACGCACGGTCTCACCGGGCGCCAGATGGTAGTCGGCGGAACCCTGCCCGGGCATGACCCCGCCGGCAACCTTCGACAGGGCATCGGCCGGGAACAGTCCCCCGGCGACGCGCACACCCACAAATGCCTCGCTTGCCATGACCACTCAGCCCTTCGGGACGGGGACGAAGACATAGACACCGAGCACGTCTGCCGGTGATTCGGCGCGCACGCTCAGACCCCTCAGCGGCGCTCCAGACGCGGATCGCACCCGACGATGCGCCGCCTCGATCTCGTCGGCCAGGGCGCGCCCACGCTCATCGAGATGAGTGCTGACGCGGTGAAGTTGTGCCAGGGCCGACGACAGGTACTGCTCGGGCGACGACACGTTGCCCGACGGCTTGGCTCGCAACAGATCATCGACGCTGTCGGCGTCGAGCCACTGGAGTTCGCCGTTCGCCGCCGTGAACGCCAACGTGGCAGCATCCTCCACCACGGCTGTCCGCTCGCCACTACGCGAGGGCATGACCACATGGAAACGGAAGCGAACCACCAGCAGCGTCGTCCGGGTGTCAACGCTCGAGCTGCGCACCACGGCACACCGACGAGCCGGTCGTCCCTCGCTCGGAAGCTGCGAGTCGAGCGCAGACTCCAAGACGTACGTGGCCAGGGCCTCGACGGCGCTGTCCGTACGCTGCAGCACGCTCTCGCCCGGGGCGACCGGGAAGTCGTCCACGAAGGTGAGCCGACTCCCGACGGGCGGCAAGGCATCGACCAGGCCGAGCGGGAGCCCGCTGGTGTTCGCGGAGAACCCTCGCGAGTGCGACGTGATGGGAGACTTCAAGGCTCGCAGCGACTGCTCGGCGAACGCGCGCACCTCGGCGTGCGTGCCCAGGTTGGCACGAATGGCCTCGACCTCCGTCGCCACCTCGTCGGGGTGAATGGCGCGTTGCGCGAACTTGGTGCGAGAAGCCTTCTCGCGCTCGGCTGCAGACGTCCACTCCTTCTCGAGGTCGCCAGCCTTCGTGGAGTACTCCAGATCGAGCATGTCCTGACGGGCGTCACCCCCCCGCAGGATCAGACCTTCCATCAGCGCCTCAAGGACGGCCTCGCTGTTGTCGGGCACCGCGACGGAGACACCCGTGGCCTGGCGGATCGCCACATGTTTGCGCAGCAACACGTCCAGCACGATCCCGTCAATCCGGTTGTCCTGGCCGTACAGCGTCACTGCCCGCACGACGTCGCGCATTTGGCCAAAGCGATCGACACGGCCTTCTCGCTGCTCGTGCCTGGTGGGGTTCCACGCGAGGTCGTAGTGCACCACTGCCTGAAACTGGTCCTGCAAGTTGACGCCCTCGGAGAGACAGTCCGTGGCCACCAGGACGACCGGGCCGTCGGCCTCGGCCAACTCGGCGATCCGGGCGACCCGCTCGGATGGTGGGAGGTTGCCCGTGACGCACGTCACGGTGGTGCCCTTCCCGAGCTTTTTCGCCAGGTGTTCGGCCACGTATTCGGCCGTGTCAATGAAGCGACAGAAGATGATGGGAGCGTACGAGTCGGCCAACAGGCCCTTCACCTGAGCGGTGATCGCATCGAGCTTCTTGTCGCCCTTGTTCTCGAGCTCCTGCGCCCGCTTCAGGAAGTCACGCAAACGCCTGCGCGTCGAGCCACTCTCGCCTTCGGAGCTGTCCGCCCCAGGAGCGATGTCGACGGACTCCAAGGTTTCGTCGTCCGCCCGGTCGAGCACCGCCGAGCGACCGAGGGCGTCTGCTTCGGCGGCGGTCTCGGCGCCGACTGCTGCCGACCGGGTCGCCAGGGTCTGGGCCGCTGCGCGCGGAGACGATGCCAGAGCGCGCAGCAAGGCCAGGGCCGACCACCAGCTGATCCGCTGCTCGCGCGACCCGGTGGCGTTTCCCACGGTGTCGCGAGCGTACGAGATCACATCATCAATCAGGTCTCGGTAGGCAGGGGAAAGCGTGTAGGGCACCTCCTTCGACTCACGGTCGGAAGGGAAGGGTGTCTCCTCGTCGAGATAGACGCGAATGTCGGCCCGGCGACGCTGCACGAAGTGCCGCGCGAGCAGCTCTCGCCCCTTGGGTTCGTCAAGGTCGAGGTCATGAAGGGCCGGGTCGAGCAGACCAATGAGGTTGCGGAAGGCCTCGTCATTGCCGGAGTGGGGTGTCGCGGTGACCAGCAGAAGGTGACGGGAGGCGTCCTCGGCCAGTGCCCTGACAAGGTCGTATCGCTGGGTGCGAGAGCGACCGCCCATTGAGCCGTCGGCGACACAGGTGTGCGCTTCGTCCACGATCACGAGGTCGGGGCAGGTGCGCAGGAACTCACTGCGACGACGATCTGACTTGATGAAGTCGGTGGAGACCACCGTGATCGGGAAACGCTCGAAGATCGACTCAGAACCCACGCGCTGACGCTCGAGTCGTTTCACGGTGCTCGAGAGCACCAGCTCGGCCTCCAGCCCGAATTTGGTGCGGAGCTCAGTGGCCCATTGCTCTGCGAGCGCCGGGCTGCAGAGCACAGCCAGCCCTCGGGCCTCACCGATGGTGAGTAGTTCCGTGGCGATGAGCGACGCCTCGACCGTCTTGCCGATACCGACGTCGTCGGCAATCAGCAGGCGAACCGTCTCTTGGCGAAGCGCCATCAGCAGGGGTACGAGCTGGTAGATGCGTGGCTCGACGGCGATGGACGCCAACGATCGGATGGGTCCAGCACTCGAACGGAAGCCGATCCGCAGAGCGCTACGCAGCAGGGCCGCGCTCTGGTGATCGCCCAGATCGTTCGCCGTGGGCGGCGGGAACGAGGCGGGCCGAACCTGCTCGATGGCCGGCAGAACACCGGCGATGTCGTCGTCCGAACCTCCTAGCGGTCGCAGGACGAGGAACTCGTCCGAACTGTCAGGGAGCACGACCCACTCGCGCCCCCGGGCGGCCACCAGGCTCCCCACGGCATACGTCGTCACGCGCGTCGTCCTTCCCCGAAGATGTCGGAACGCTCCCGCAGGAGGGCCACCCAGTCGTCGTCGTGCCGGAACCGCACATAGGTGTACCCGGCATCCAGCAGGCGCTCCTCGACCATTCGGTCATCGTCGTCGATGTCGTGCCTGTCGTGAGTGGGCCCGTCGATGAAGACAGCGACCCCCGCCTCACGGTAGAGGAAATCGGGGCGACAGCGGGCCGACTCAACCATCGACTGGGCCTCGTCGGGCAAGCGGAAGTCCTGCTGCAGGATCAATCGAAGCCAGTCTCGCTCAAGGTCGCTGTCGCAGGCCTCCAGCAGGCGCTGCGCATGGTCGCCACGCGGCAGCTCGGACGACGAGCAACTCGTGTTGCTGCGAGCGAGCCGAAGCAGCAGGTCGCGCACAAGGTGTCGGTCGATGAAGGCGTGCTCGGTCTGGTTCCCGTAGGAGAGCAGGCAGTCGTAGCAGCCTCGCTCGCAACGCTCCTGCCCATCCTCGGGACGACTGGTGTCGGCACCCGTGTCGGGGTCGAAGTGCGCGATCTCGAGCGCGGTGCGGGCCGCGATCGCGACGGCATCCGGCTCGGCCTGAAGGCGGCGAAGCACGCCCGCGCCCCCCTCCGCCGACTCGGTGAAGAGCATGCGGCCGCGGTTCTGGTCGTCCGGCAGAGCCTCACTGGCCAGTTCGGAGTCCTCCAACTGGAAGGCGGCCTCGATGCCACGCTCCAAGGCGTAGCGCAGTGTGACTGACACTTCCTTCGAAACAATGTCGGCGAGACGCACCACCAAGATGTTGCGATTGTCGCGTACATAAGGAATGACCCGGATCGCGCCTGCCGCGTCGGGGTCGGCACCGACCCCCTCAGCCTCCTGGGCCGAGCTCGTCACCCACTGACCCCTGGTGGGATCGAGGTTGAACCCCAACTCATTGGGATCCTTGCGGCGACGCCTGCCTCGGTTGGTGACCCGCACCTCGGCCGAGTCACCATAGGCCAGGTCTGCCAGGGCGGTCGTTCCGTCGAGGACGTCGGCGGTGAGCTTCCCGGAACGCGACCCGTGCTGGCTGAACCGGTACGAAGTCTGCAGTTCGAAGCCGGCACGGCGACGTTCCTCCTCGTCGGACGAGATGCGCTCCCGGCGACGGGTGTAAACAGTGGTGAGTTGCATGAGACCGTAGGTCGTCGCTCCCAACTCTTCGCCACAGTTCTCGCACACATCGAGCCCGGGGTGGCGGTCGTGGTGGTAGCCGCACGACTCGCAACGTCGCGCCTCCGCGGTGTCGACACCGGGCTGACCCGACTGGGTCAGCGGAACCTGCACACGCGTGACTTCATAGCGTGCGCCCTCGTGATAGATGAGCGCCCCCGGCCCAAATTCGGCAATGGCAAGGAATCGCGGGCGCTGAATGTAGTCGCCACCATCACGGTCGGCATAGCCACCGCGAACTGCGGGAATGTAGGCCGCCAAGGGAAGTCTGGGGA
Source organism: Aestuariimicrobium soli (assembly GCF_051192575.1). Taxonomy (NCBI): domain Bacteria; kingdom Bacillati; phylum Actinomycetota; class Actinomycetes; order Propionibacteriales; family Propionibacteriaceae; genus Aestuariimicrobium; species Aestuariimicrobium soli. Next base: position 543,874 of record NZ_JBPJSQ010000006.1, read on the forward strand.
AGCTGTACCCAGGCAGGAAACCCTCGGAGGCAAAATAGCGATAGGGATAGAAGTCCGAGTGACCACTGGAGTCGTCTTGGTTGCGCAAGAGCCTCAGCTGGTTCTCTGCTTCCCTTCGACGTGCGGCGGCTGCGCTGACGGCGGACGACGACAGCTTGCTCTCGCCAGCGATGCGGTGCTGTGTCTCGCGGTCTTGAAGGGCCGCGCGATACAGATTCCGCCAGCGTCCACAGGCCTCGTCGAGGGTGCGGGGTGCGGCCCCGATCACATCTTCGATCCAGTTCTCGTGCCACCACGCGGTGGCTCGAAGCTCGTCGAGCATGGGTGCCACGATGACCTTGGCGTGACGGATGGCCCGGCGAACCGCATCAGGGTCGCCGAAGGCTCGCTTCTTGTCGGGGTGCATGGCCAGCGTGGGATGGTCGCCGGCCACGTCGAGCAACTCGTCCATGCGTGAACCGAGCTTCTCACCCGTCTCGGCCAACCAGACGGCCTGAACATGGCTGCGCAGGAGCGCCTCGTTCGCGAGGTCAAGTCGAGGGGCAGCGACTGAGCCAGCCACCATGGCCTCGGAGCGGCGGAAGTAGTACTGGTCGTGAGAGTTGCCGGTGGCGCAGTAGGTCAGCACCAGGGCTGGCTGACCCGAGCGACCGGCGCGACCCGAGCGCTGAGCGTAGTTGGCCGGTGTCGGAGGCACGTTGCGCAACCCCACGGCATTGAGGCTCGAGATGTCGACGCCCAACTCCATCGTGGGAGAGCAGTAGAGCAGGGGGAGGGTCCCCCGGCGGAAGTCACGCTCCCTGAGTTCGCGATCGGCCGGACTCACCTGCGCCGTGTGTTCGCGCGCCCGCAAGCCGTGGAGCTCCTGGGCGACGTCCTGATAGAGGTCGCGGAAGAACGTGTTGACTCGTCCGCCCGAGTCCGCATCGACGGTCTTGCGCAGTGGGTCAGGAGCGGCGCTCCTCCCGTCACCCGCGGACCACAGGATGGCCGACGCACGCAGTCGGTAGCCACGCCTGACATTGTCGGGTGACACCTCGACCAGCAACCCGGCCCTCTCGAGAATGCGCAGGATGTCGACGATCATCGACTGAGCCACGTCAATGCTGACAGATGCGGGGTAGCCGGGGAACTGGTTGGGCCGACGCAGGTACTGACCCATCGCCGAGCGGCCCGTCATGTGCAGGTCATTGCGGCCCCGGCCTGGCTGGCTCGCGAACGGGTAGACGACGCCCGTGTGCGCGGCCTCTTCGCTGCGAGCGATGGCCCACACTCCCGCCAAGGACTGATCCGACTGGCGCTTGAGCGCCCCGAACCCCGTCTCGGTCAGGCAGTCGACGTCGATGGCGAGCACCTTGCGGAACTCGTCCAGGACAATGCGGCACAGCTCCTCGCGGTGGGTCGACCTGGCATCGCGCAGTGCCTCTGCTGCACCCGACCAGAGTTCTTGGTCGGCAGCAATGTCGCCCAGTGACTCGTAGTCGATGCGCAACAGGCCCGTCTGCTCGAGATTGGGCATCGTGATGCGCCACCCGCGCTGAAGATCGAGATACAGCCGGTACTCGACCAGATCACGGAAGGTCCGCTCAATTCGCTTCTTGGCGGCATACACAGCGTCGGGTGCATCCGAGTAGTCGCGGAAGGGCACGGCGAGCGCTTCGACCACGCGGTCAGCCACGCTGGCGTGGGTCAGGGGTTCAGCGGACGCGGTCATGGCCGAATGGAGCGCCGATCGCAGCTGGGCCACCTGGACGAAGTCGTTGAGGTGGCCGGCCTGCAGGCTGGCGTCCTGTCGATTGTCGACGAACGTGAGCAACTTGCGTGCTTCGGGAGCCAGCTCGCTCTGTGGCACCTCGCGCAGGGCGCGCACGATGCTCGTCGAGAGCACTGAAACGGCAGAGCTGCGACCTTCGTTGTCGAGGGTGGTGAGCTTGGCGAAGTCGCGACCACGGGTCTGTTCGTAGGTGACCATGCACGACAAGCAGAACGTGAACGGTGCCGGCACAAAGGCGGCCGCGGTTCCGCCCACGTCGACCTTGCGGCCCGAGGTGTCGACGAGTACCCGCTGGGGCAGGTGGCGAGACTTGTTGGGCAGCGTCTGGTTGTCCGGGCCGATCCACGAGTCGGGCAGACGCCCATCGGCGACCGGGTCGACCGGCCAGGGCAGGCTGGAGGAGATGTAGAGGTACCCCTCGGTCGCCTCGGTCGGTTCGGGATCCCGGGAGGCTCGTGGTTCGTACGTGGTGTCACCCTGACGCGTGACGGCCCGCACGACGGCGTATTCCTGCCCGCATTCACGACAGAAGGCGAGAGGGTAGAGCAGCTTCTCGGGCGACCGTGGAACCGCCACCTGATACTTCGACGTGATGTAGCGATCCTGCTCGGACTCGAGCGAGACGTGCAGCGTGTCGCCCTTCGACAGGAACTGATGGAGTCGGAACGCGAACAGAGGCCGGCCAGTTTCGGGGTTTCGGATCTTGGACCCATGGAGCAGCAGCCGACGAATCGCAGCCTCGCACGTCTGCATGGGCAGACCTGTGAGTTCCGAAAGGGCGGGAGCCGCCTGCTCGCGCAGGCGCCGGGGAGCCTGGCGGATGAGGCGTCCGGTGGCCTGCTCGACGACCAGCCCGAAGGTCGACTCCACCCAAGCAGCCAGCGGTGAGGCCGCGACGGTCGAGTAGTCGTCTGGCAACCCTCGATTGACCGCCGCACGCAAGGCATCAGGATCGAGCTCGCCCATGGACGACGTCGCTGGCGTCAGGGTCTCCCCGATGACCCGCTCGGCCGTGACCGGCGCGCCAAAGATTCGCGACGCCACCCGGGCGACCGTCTGCTTCTGATCGTCGGTCGTCCCGCCGCTCGCCATCGTGGCGGAGGTACCAATGCACTGGAGGTCGGGGGATGAGCACGCCTCGCGAACGCGACGAACAAGCATGGCCACATCGGCACCCTGGCGACCGCGATACGTGTGGAGCTCGTCCAACACCAAGAACTGGAGGCCCTTGGCAGCCTTCACGAGTCGAGCGCGCTCCTCGGGGCGCGTGAGCACGAGCTCGAGCATCACGTAGTTGGTGAGGAGGATGTCGGGGGGAGTGGCGAGAATCCGGTCCCGTTCCTCCAGACTCTCCTGACCCGTGTATCGGGCGAAGGTGACCGGCTCGTGACCCTCGCCGTATCCGTTTACCAGGAACTTCTCCAGCTCGCCCCGCTGGGAGTTCGCAAGGGCGTTCATGGGGTAGACAATGATCGCCTTGACACCCGGAGTCTTGGGCTGATGAAGCACGTGGTCGACGATCGGAACGATGTAGGCCAGCGACTTGCCGGAACCGGTTCCGGTGGTGAGCACGTAGCTCTCACCGTTGGCCGCCACCTCAATCGCCTCGCGCTGGTGCCGATGCAGGGTGATCGGCGCTCGACCCGGATCGGTGGCGTGCTCCTTGACCCTGAAGATTCGCTCACACTCCGGATGGAGGAGGCCACTGGCGACGAGTTCGTCGACGCGGCCACCCGAGGCGAAGGCAGGGTTGAGTGAGATCCATGGTTCGGGCCACTGGCGCTCGGCGTCGAGCTCGCCGTCGTAGTGGGCCTTGAGTCGCGCATCCTTGATGTCGACGGCAGCAGTCGTGAAGGAGCGATAGTCGTCGATGACTTCATCTCTTACACGGAAGATGTCCATGGCGCCCTCTCGGTGAACGTTCCTTGGGAACTCTAGCCGAGGCTCAAGGTAAGGAAGACGAGCACACGAACCTCTCTTATCCCCGCGTCAACCGTCGTCACACCACGTCTTTCAAGCGACGAGTGGAGTCCTCCCGCCACACTCCCGCCACTCGTGACCGGGATGGGAGTCCAGACAGCGGAGCAGAAACGCAAATCTCCGGCGCTCTGGGTCGCACTGCTCGAGGTCAAGGCGCACAAGCTCGCGTGAGGCTGGGGTGACCAGCCATGAGTGCCATGCATGCCACTGACCCGGATCCAGCCAGCTACGTGCCGCCGCCTCGAACTCGTCCTCACAGAGTCTGAGGTAGCGATGCCGGGCCTGGTTGTGCTCAGGGCTCCCCTTCGTGAGCCGGAGGAGATCGTCGTCGATCTCCCAGTACCGCTGGAGGTAGAGGTTGCCCAGGTCCAGGCGCCTTTGGCGATTGGCCGCCTGCAGCCCGATCAGGCCGCCGACCACACCAACCACTGCGACCATGAGGGTCGCCAACTCGATCAACACTGAAACGCTCACGCCATCAGCGTAGGTGCTGCGGCTCGCTCCCCGCCCACCGTCGCTCGCCCCAGGACGCGAGGCTCGCCGACGACTGAGAAGGGTTGACCTAGGGCCAGCGCCGTCACCCACTCCGCCGGATCCCAGCCTGGTCACCTCACTGACAGACCCGCCGCACTCAAACCCTGGAGGCCAACGACTCCGGTGAGGTGACTCGCATCGATCCGGCACTCGCCCAGTACCTGAAGGTCAATTTGGCTAGGCGCCCGGAACGGCGGCGTGCTGATTCTGCGCCCGCCGGGCTGCGTCGTGTCGTAGGTGCGGAAGACCGTCGGAGCAATCCCCCCCTCGACCTCGATCCGCCTGCCAGAGACCTTCGCAACGATCGCCCACCCCCTCGATGGCGAGGAAACCAGGATCGCAACACGCGGTAGATCTCCCGCGTGCCCGATCGCCCTGGTCGCAGCTAGGAGCGGTTTACCCCTCGCCACCATCAGGTGCAACCGATCATCTCCCAGCCACTCGATTCGAGCCTCACTCATCACGTTCCGAAGGACTCGCTCCAAGGCCTTCCTCGGAGTCGAGTTCCTGAAGAGCGACAGCTCTTGGATGACGTCGCCAGCGTCTGGCGTCACGATCGTCGTTCCGCGGAGACTCACCAGGTTCTCCGAGATCAATGCAGGAGTCGCGTTCATCAACAGTTCCTCGACACGGTCTGCCAGCTCATGGAAGACGAGAGCATTCTTGTCTCGCTCATCGTCGGCCACTCCTTCTCGCAGCCTGTACATTGCAACAGCAGCGACCGAGGCGGCTCGTGCCGCCATAGCGTGGGGCCACTCCTGCCCCCCCATCGACTTCAGTGCTTCTGCCAGTAGGTCGAACCAGGGCGTCGCTTCGCCTTCTCCCCACCAATTCGCCGCCGTGCCGGAGATCATGACCTGACAGGCGGCGACCCTTTCGATCGGCCCCAACCGAGGCATCAGCTGGACAAGGTTCTTGAGGAACTTCAGTCCATTGACAGTCGCGTGCGAGCCCGCAGAGCCCGAGACTGATGTCTGTTCGACCTCCTCGAGGTTGTCGACCTCCTCAGCCGTCTGGTCTTCCTCGAAGACCTCGTCCACATCCTCAAACGTGTCCTCCCACGCAGGCGCGCCGTTGGGCAATGGGAGACCCGCCCTGTCAGTCTGCGACGACGTCGCGGCGCACTCGAAGATTGGCAAGCCAAGCCGTTCCAGAGCGTCAATGCAGTAATCGTTCCACGTGTCCGGATCGTCGAGCGAGCGCCAGGCTTCTGACACGCGTTCTTCCGAAGTCGAGCCCGAGGCAACCACCCCAGGTAGGCCGGCAGCGCTGTGTGAATGAATGAGGGCCACAAGTCCCGAGTACCACGCCTTGGCTGCCTCAGGGTCGGCGAACATCTCACTGACTGAAACGTCAGCGTTCGGCACTGAGCCCACACTGCGGCGGATCCGGGTCAGGACCTGCTTCACCGACGCCACGAACTGGTATTGCTGGCCGATTCTTACTCGGCTGCCCGGCTCGACCTGCACGTCGAACACCATCGACGAGCGACCTGCCGGCAGGACGCCAAGGTCGTCAAACCAGTCGGGGGGGTTTCCGTATCGGCTGACCTCCACCGTGAGATCCACCACCGCCTTGGATGACAGCGTGACCTCGACTCCCTGGGGAATGGTCCGTACCTCCAGCAACACTGGGGTTCCCGCTGTCTGCCCCGATTCGTCGACCTCCGTTCTCTGGCCCACGATCATGTGCTTGAGAGCGGCAACGTCCCGCACCGGAGATGTTGGACGAGGTAGCAGTGAAGTCCCCTCGCGATGCACCACTGCCAACTCGACGTTACCGTGTGGAAAGCCGCGCAGCAGCGCAGCCGCCGAGAGGTTGGGGCTACCCACCATGGTCCACCGAGGGCTGCCATGCCGCAGGCCTGTGACGACCTTGCCGTGGCGGTAGCGACTCTCCGGCATCGTGCCCGAAGCCGGCTCGACAAAGGAGAGGCTGCAGGATGCCTGCTCAGCAACCTGCCGCATCGACTCGGGATCCATCTCCGCCCACCCCTGTTGGGCGAGTACCGTCACATCGGCGACCTGATACCGAGTGATCAGGCTCCCCAAGGCTCGTGCCCCGAGGTCGTGGAAGGGCGCACTCACCTCAAGGGCATCGAGTTCGTCGGCCGGGAGTTGCTCAGCTATAGGGCCTGTGAGGCTGTCGACCAAGACGTGCCCTGTCTCGAGGGGATCCGCGCCGTCCAACAGTGCGGCCAGCTGGTCTGCCGTTCTCGTTACCCCGTCAGCCGCCACGGACCCCATGGTCACCCTGGTCGCCATGACTCGTAGGAATCTCACGACCCCATGGAGGATTGTGGGAGCACCGCCCTGACGACTCGCTCGAATCACCGTGAGCACCTCGTCGTTCGCGTGCCACCCCCCGATCGTCAGGTTCCCCGAGCCAATACCCACCAGTGCCCGCTCGGGGCCGACCAACACTGTCAGCTTCGGATGGAACGATCGCGGCGTCGCAGCCAGACCCAGGGCGTAGCTGCGCCCAGCCGACCGGACGCTGCGAGGGTCAGGGGCGAAGTTCGCGGCGTCCGCGACGACCGTCACCGCGGCACCGGCCGAGCGCACCGGCCCGAGGAGTCGATCTTCGAAATACCCGAGGTCAACATTGAAGGTGAGGAAGAGCGCCTCTTTGGCCTGACGATCATTGACCCCCATCTCCTCGAAGATGGCCGCCAGCAGACTGGGCACACGAGGGAGTGCGTATTCAGACAAGGAGGCCTCCATTCGGTCCCGGAGCATAACGCCCGGTCGCGTCCACACTGAACATTCCCGCCTGTCGAGCCAAGGACAGATACTGAGGGATCCTCGTGGCTGGATCCGTAGCAGTCTCGGAGAAGATCTGCACAGCGATGCCGTCCCGCACGTGCAGGCGGGCCGGGAAGGTGAAGACCCCTGTCTTCGAGTTGAACCCGGACTTGTACAGAGCAACCCGCTGGGACCGGTTGATCAAGGCCATGGCGAAGTCTCGCCCCAGATCACGCATCGTCCGATTCGCAGACCGCTCGATTCTGTCCGCCACCCACCCCGGGCTGAGCTCCTCCCAGATGCCGCCTCGATCCTCCTGTCGTCCACAGAAACCTCGTAGCTCCTCCTCGTGAAGGTCGCTGAGCCGATCGGCCCCCAAGAACAGGCGCGCCATCCACCGCTCCAAAGGTGACAGGTGGTCCAGCTCCCTCTCCGCTGGGCGAGGACTGCCGTCCTCCCAGAGCCGTGCTGGGAGCGCCGCCTTGAAGTCCTGAACGTCAACGGACGGCAGTTCATCGGCGAACGCGTCCACAAGCTCGGAAACAGCCCGGCTTCCACCCACCAGTTGGTTGACGTACCGCCAGATCAGGCGCCAGGCAAACACTGACTCCCGACGCAACAGGCCGCCACGCCAGCGGGCTGGCGCCACCATGCGCGCCAGCTCAGGATCGGTTCGAACGCTCTGGTCGAACATGATGAGGTCACTCAGGTCGGTCGCGCCGGTGACGTTGTTGGCCTCCATCGCGCGTGTGGCCAGTCGACCGAACTGCCACAAGAGTTGCCCCATGGTCAGACGGCTGGCGTGCTCCGTCCGGTCCCCCGACAGCAGCTCGGCCAGCCAGGCACCATCTGGGGAATCTGCGGTGGTGCAGAGGCAAGCCGCAGAGAGGCGTTGAAGATCGGCCTCCGTAACCTCTTCAGTAGCCCGGGCAGCGGAGACGAGCGGGGCCAGGACGCTCGCGGCTCGATCAAGATCGAAGCTAGGTCCCGTGGCGAACCCCTTGGTCCCAAGAATCTTGAGGGCCTGCTCTGGACCGCGATAAGTGTTGGCGTAGGCCCACTGGCTGCGGGAATACACCTCCGCGGCGCGTGCGAGATCGAACCCGTTGTCGGTCCTGGCGCCACCCATGATCGCGTCAATACCGTGTGGCGCAGGCGAGAAACGCCCGTCATGGTGATGGACCCGCGTCACGCATGCGAGCAGCGCCTCGCTACGCCGCAACAGATGCCGAGCGCTCTCTGGTTCGAGGCTCTCCTCCTCAGCGATGTGGGCCAGCAGGCCATGCAAGGCGTAGTATCTCGTGCCCGTGGTGACGGTAGTCACGCCGGGAAGGTGTGCCGCGACGAAGCTGTTCAAATGCCGCTCGACCTGGATGGGGAACGTCCCTCGGTTGGGCTTGAACGTGCCAGTGTCGACCCAACCTGCCTCAGACACCGTCATGACAGGACCAGCAGTGGGGTCGGCCATTGTGAACCACAAATAACCCTCCCGGAGGGGCTCAGACCACAGCCGACGCTGTGAAGGTTCACTGCATCGGCACGAACGGGGTGGCTGGGCACATGCATCACTGATCGCTTTCCACGGATGTGGACAGCGTAGAACAGCGGCTGCCGTGGCGAGGGTGGACGAAGAAAAACCTCCCGACCCCCTACAAACTTGTCAGCTCGAGCACCCCGGGCATCCACGGGGATACCACTGACGCGATCGTGACTACACGATCGTCGATTGGGCCCGCCGTTGGGTGCGGCGTCGGGAGCCTCCTGTCGACTCAACTCGGACCAGGCCATGAAGTGCAAGACGACCGCGGACCAGATTCTCCCGCACCTGCGCACGCAGCGCGGGACGAGCGTGACCGTGCGGTTGGAGATCGAGGCCACTGATCTGGCCACGTTCGACGAGGGAGGACTCCCAATGTAGCGGTTCGATCAGACCGGGTTCGAACTGGAGCAGGAGGCCAAGACCTGGTGGCGGCTCGGTAGCCCGTCGCCTCATCAGCCCGTCGTGGAATAGATCCCCCTGATCATCTTCGCCCACTTGGCTGGCTTGTGAGCCCGAAATGAGGGGGAACGATGAGCGTTCTGAATCTTTGCCGCCGACGCGAACTCGAAGCTCATGTCCTCCAGACAATCCGGGCCAATGCCAATTTTGGCACTCTGTGGGTCGGTCAGCTGACGTCCGCATTTGACACAGGTACCGAGCACGGGGCCTGTGCCGATGCGTTGCATGCTGCGCTTGAACCGCTTGGCAAGCAGCTGACGCTCTTCGGCAACATCGTGGGAACAGTGAACAGTGGTGATTTCCAGCTCGGCGGGATCATGGGGTAGCAATGCGAGGTACTTCGAAGCCGCGACACAAGCCGAGACTATGCTGTCCATCGGCCGGATGGCGATCACCGGGTACCGGGTGTGTCCGCCGGGAACCTCGAGGGGTAGACCTCCCGATGGAAGAATCTTCCAGCCGTTGAGAGTGGCGGCCTCTGGGGCCAGAACCAACCTACTGATCCAAATGGGGTTCTGGTCATAGACCTTGTCAAGACGACAGAGCCTCTGGCCAGTCCTCGTCATGATGACAACGGAGTCAACGGTGTGGTTGGTGAGAGTGATCTCCATGTCTCTTGAGAAGGTGAAGCGAGCCTCATCCAGAGCCTTCTGGTTCACCAACGCTGGCCGCGGCACTCTGACCTGGGGCATGGGACGAACGGGCGTCTCGGCCCGCTTCGTCGACTCACGCCCAAGCGGCGGAGCAGGCTTCGGCGGGTTCCCAAGCGGTCGCTGCGGCGGCTGCGGTGGCGCAGACGACTGCGCTACCGCGGCATGAGAGAAGGGAGCCTTGGATATCTCCGTGAGAGGCGGGGTTGGAAACGGGAGACTGCCTAGCAGAGTCCTTGCCCAGGTCTCGGGATTCATCGCCCCTAGGCCCACATGCCTTGGCGAGCCCGGGTGCTCACAAAGCCACACAAAATCGCTACTGAGGCTCTCGCGGCACTCTGACCCGATCCCGGACGGCGTGTTGTGGGGGTCAGACAGCGGCTCTCCACACCTCCTGCAAGTTGACTTCATGGCCGCTTCCCTGCGGTGATCAAGGCTGTTGATGAATCTCAAGAGTTTGCGCTCATCAACAACCCTCGGCGCACACTCCAGTCGTGAAACACGGCACTCAGCGCTGCCTATCCCCAACTTGCCCAGGAGCTGATCAACGAACTTCTCAATATCTGCAGGTGTTCTCAATCTTCGAACGGCCAGGACTGCAGAACCCTCGCTCGCCTCCGGGGTGCTCAGCCACAAGCCCTGTTCAGAGAGCCATCGCCACACGCCTGGCGATTCTGGGAGGGGTGCGTGGAGCGCGGCGTTCTTCGATGTTGAGACCCAGAAGGGCACGTCATCAAACATCCGGTCGATCCGCTCCAGAAGTTGGGGATTGTTGCTGACTCCATGGTAGACAAGCACGCCATCTGTAGTGATCGATTGAATTTCCCTCTCAATCAATCGACCCACGGACACGCCCGAAACAAGCCCTCGCTTCGCAGACTCCGTTGTATGAGGAACGGCTGCCCCGTCGGTGACAGGCGAGGGCTCCGACGGGCCCTTCGTCGCCTTCACGGGCACTGCCGGTGGCGTGTGGGTGCCCTCGGCAGGATCCTCGGCGGGTTGGGTCGGCGGCCCGGCCGCGGCTACTGTCTCCGCACTGGGATCGTTGGAGCTCCAGGGCGCGCCCTCCTCTGGCCCCACGAGGTGGTCGGAGAGTTCAGCCAGTGTGATCAGGTAATCGCTCGTCCGGGAATCACCCCGCTCGGCCGCAGTCTCCCTGAGCAGCTGAGCAGCACTCTTCAAGGTACGCGGTTCGACTGCGTCCAGCTTGTGCAGCAGCTCGATCAGATGCGTCAGCACTCCAGCCACCGACCCTCCCCCTTCATCACCACTGACGCTTCCTCATGCATCAACCCTGGGCGGCCTTCAGTCAACCATATGGCCCACGAATTGCGGCGTGGGCATGGGCTGCGAGCACCGCCAGATCGCTCGCCTCTTCTCACGGCAACGCGAAGGTTCTGGTGCTAGCGTGCTTCGGAGGTCACAGCAACCAAGGACCAGGAGTTCAGATGCGCGCGGATGTTGCCACCTCGAATGTTCGTGACCTACTCGAGCGGGTCACGGGTGCCAGACCCGAACATGACGAGGATGGAGACCTCCCTGTCATTTTCGGAGGAGCCCAGTTCTACGTTCGGGTAGTGGGCTCTGACGACGCGTGGATCCAAGTGTTCAGCGTGGCCCTCGCGGACGTCGATTCCTCACCCGGGATGCTGGCGGAGTTGAACGCGATCAACTCGGAGCGACGTTTCGCGCGGGCCTTCCATGTGGGGAGGCAAGTTCTGATCGAATCAGACATCTGGGCCGACGACATCAATCCCGCGAACTTGGGGTTCGCGTGCTCCCACGTCGCCCAAGCCACTGACTCGATGGCGAGCAAGCTGAAGGAGGCCTTCGGCGGGCGAGCGAGGTTCGAGGAGTCGAAGACGAGCGAGTACCGCATCCCTCTGGGCTTCGCGGGCTCGGCCGAGATGGCAGCTCTACGGGCAACCGCGACACCTCCACAATGATCTGCTGCCTGTCGACAACAATGGGCATCGCCGTCGAGCCCGACCCCCACTGACCTTCACTCCCTAGAGTGGCTTCATGGTGGACATCCACACCGTCGACACCCGCGAGGCCGCCGCCGCCCTCGCTGAGCTGCTCAACGGCGACACCCGCACTCGTCCGATCGTGGTCGTCACCACCCCGGCCGGCAGAACCGAGCCCTGGATCGACCCCCAGGCCATCGCCGACGAGACCGGTGCACTCGCCGACATCTACGTGCTGCCGACCGGCCCTGTGACGTGGGGCTTCTCGGAGAACATGGCGGAGGGCACTCAGGTCTACGGCGGAGCCGGCCGCGTCTACCCCGTCGGCCACGACTGGGCGAGCGATCTGTCCATCTCACCGCTGCGGTTCGCCTTCGGCGCGACCGATGGCAAACGTGCCACCGAGTCGCTGACCTCCGACGCCCTGAAGATGGCCGCGGCAGCCGGCCTCACCGAGTCCGCCGCCAACCCCGGGGCGAGGCCGGTCGAAGGCATCGTCCAAGGCACCACCGCCGGACGCGCGATCGTCAAGATCGGGTCGACGATCGCCAGCATCGCCGAGGAGCTCACGGTCGAGGGGGTCCCCATCGATCGTCTCGTCCATAAGGACCAGCCGATCGCCGGCCTCCTCGACCCCACGACCGGCCGCCTCGACGTGTCGGCCCACCTGCGCTCAAGCGACGACGCCCTGTCGGTCTACAGGCCCGGAACGATCGTGCTCACCCAAGTCGCCACCGTGGACGCCGACACGGCCGAGCTGGTCCTCTACCCCAAGACCTCGACACCCGCCGCGGCGGTCCGCGTGCCCCGCGAAGACATCACCACCAACCCGCACGACGACCTGCGCACCCTGATGTCCCTCGGCGAAGTCATCGCCGCCCGCGTGGTCTCGACCTCGCCCGACTGGCGCCTCGTCCTGCTCGACGTCGATGACGACGAACCCGTTCTCGAGGCACCATCCCTGCTGCCCGGCGGACCTCCCTGGCTCGAGGACAAACCCGCCACCACCGTGCCTTTCGAACCGGACGAGCCCCCGCTCCCCCTCCCAGCCGCTGCACCCCCGATGGCGCCGATGCCCACTCCGCCCGCCGCCGCTGCAGCGGTCGACTCCTCAACCAAGGCCGCGGTTCGTCCGAGCCCCGCGATCTTCGGACGGAAGGTCTCCCGGCCCGGTCCGGGTGACGAGGCGAAGCCGCCGACCACTGCTGGCACGGCCGGAACGCAGGAGTTGCTCCGCACGATCGACACCCTGAAGGCCGAGGTGCGGGCGATCACGACCATCCGGGACGAGCTCCTGGAGGAACGACAGGGGGCCGCCCAGGAGCGCGAGCAGTTGCGGGCGCTCCTTGACCATACGGAGCGGCGCGCCAATGCAGCCGAGCACACGGCCCGCGGGTTGCGTTCACAACTGCGGAAGGCATCGTCCAAGAAGGCCACACCCGCCGCGACCGATGGACCGCAATTTGCCGACCCCGAGCAGGGCTTCCGGCATCTGGTCACCACGCGATGGGCCACCCGCATTCACCCGTCGGAGCAGGCCGAGCGCGAGTTGCCGGACTACGCCATCGGGGCGGACTTCCTGGATTCGCTGGCAAGTCTGGAGGGCATCAGCACCGAGAAGGTGGCCGACGTGGTCGTCGAGATCCTGCTCGGAATGGCCCCCTCCATGCCCGGACGAGAAGTCCATCAACTGCGGACCGGCACCGGAGGCGACGACCCGCCCATCGTGCGGAGCGACAAGGCGGTGGCGTGGCGGGCGAGCCTGCAGGTGAAGACACCCTCGGCGCGCCGCATTCACTACTGGACTCTCCCCACGGGCAGGGTCGAGCTGGCGCGGGTTGCCACCCATGACGACTTCGGCATCTGAGGTGTGACGCAGATTCGCCTGATCGTCCCCGTTGAGGGTCCCTCAGGTGGGTGAAACGGCGACGAGCAGTCGGGTTTGCGTCGTCGGGTGACGGCCGTGGTCTCGGCACGGCCGCAGGCGGCCTACTCGACCGACGGAACTCAATCCTCGCTGATCGAGTAGGCGCGAGGAACGAGCGCCGTGTCGAGATCACCCACCGGCGGCTGCCCGTGGTCTCGACACGGCCGCAGGCGGCCTACTCGACCGACGGAAACGGGAGCCGCGGGCGGCCTACTCGACCGACGGAAATGGGGTGACCTACGCGATCGCAGGCGACGACGGCAGCGCGATCGTGAGCTCGAAACCCTCCTCCACCCGTTGCGCCCCCACATCTCCCCCGTGCGCCTCCACGATGCCGCGCACGATCGCCAGCCCCAACCCCGCACCAGGCCCGACCGCCGACTGGGCGTCGGTCGTCCGCGCGTCGCCGGCGCGCCAGCCCACGTCGAACAGGTGCCCGAGGTCTTCGCTGGCCACGCCGGGTCCGTGGTCGAGAATGCTGATGATCAGGTGGTCGTCGGCCTCGCGGTGGTGCGCCGACACCAGGATCTCGGTGCCGACCGGCGCGTACCTGATGCCGTTGGCCAGCACGTTGCCGATGGCCCGGGTGAGTTCGCGCGGATCACCCCAGATCATGCGTCCCTCGACGTCGCGGTGCACGATGCTGACGTCGCGCGCCCTCGCCGCCTCGGACAGGTCGGCCACCGCATCGCTGACCACGTCGAGCAGGGGCACGATCTCGCGGTGCAGTTCCACCGACCCGCTCTGCAGGGTCGACAGCGCGAACAGGTCGTCGACCATGCCCGTCAGCGTGTCCACGCGCGTGCGCAGCGTGCGCACATAGGCCGACGGATCGGCCGCGTAGCCCTCGTCCAAGGCCTCGCTGACCGCCCGGATGCCCGCCAGCGGAGTGCGCAGGTCGTGCGAGATCCACGCGAAGAACTGCCGCCGGGCGGCGTCGAGGGCGGCGATCTCGTCCCGAGCCTTGGCCAGTTGCACCGACGCGTGGGCGAGTTGGGCGTGCAGGTCGGCGAACTCCCGCCACCCCGCCTCCTGCGGCGCCGCGGCCTCGAGCACCGCACCGTCACCGAGGCTGCGGGCCGAGGCGACCAGTCGTCCGATCGAACGGCCCACGGCGCGACGCACCAGCACCGCGGACACCGCCAGACTGATCACCGTCGCGATCCCGATCACCCACACCAGCACCGTCAGGTCGTGCACCGAGATGAACATCTCGAGCATCACCGCGAGCACCGACGACACGATGGCCGCCACGGTCGCGGTCACCACGATGGCGAACTGGGACGACACCGGGCCCCGCCGGTTCCACCGCAGAGCGGCGACCGCGAGCGCCATCACGACCGCCGTGCAGGCCGCCGTGGTGGCGACGATCAGGGCGATGTCGGCGAGTCCGAGCACGGCTCACTCCTTCCCGTGGGGCGTGAACCGGTATCCGGCCCCCCACTGGGTGCGCAGGTAGATGGGGTGGCGCGGCTCGGGCTCGATCTTCTCGCGCAGCCGGCGCACGTGCACGGTCACGGTGGTCGGATCGCCGAAGTCCCACCCCCAGACCTCGCCGAGCAGGTCGTCGCGAGACACCACCCGCCCCGGATGCTGCACCAGGTGCAGCAGCAGCTCGTACTCCCGGGCACTCAGCGCGATCTCGGCACCCCCGCGCCACGCCCGCCGGTGCGCCGGGTCGATGCGAAAGTCGCCCACCACAAAGGGAACACCTGGGCTCGACGGCGAATGCCGCCGCAGCTGGGCCTGCATGCGCAGGTGCAGTTCCTTCATCGAGAACGGTTTGGTCAGGTAGTCGTCGGCGCCGCGCTGCAGCCCCGCGATCCGCTGGTCGACGTGCCCCAGCGCGGTCAGCATGATCACCGGTATGTCGGACGACCGCCGCACCTGCCGGCACAGCTCGTCCCCGGAGACCCCCGGCAGCATCCGGTCGACGACGAGCAGATCGGGCAGCCG
Source organism: Aestuariimicrobium soli (assembly GCF_051192575.1). Lineage (NCBI taxonomy): Bacteria > Bacillati > Actinomycetota > Actinomycetes > Propionibacteriales > Propionibacteriaceae > Aestuariimicrobium > Aestuariimicrobium soli. The sequence continues at coordinate 559,405 of NZ_JBPJSQ010000006.1, forward strand.
CTCGTCCAGCGCGCGGGCCGCGTCGGAGCCGTCGCTGTACGGCTCGACCGCCCACCCCTGGGCGCGCAGGTAGTCGCAGACGACGGTGCGCACGGTGGCGTCGTCCTCCACGAACATCACCCGCGGACTGATCTCCATGCCGTTCAGGCTACGGGCCGCCGCTCGTCCGGGCCGCGGTTCTTACAGCCCTGAAAGAACCAGCGGACGATCACCCCGGCCCCCGTTTGATGGTGCAGGTGGCGGCCACTCGGGTCGTCCGCCTCCTGCGAAAGGTGTCTCCCATGAAGAACACGAAACTCCTCAAGCTGGCCTCGGTGGGCCTGGCCGGCCTCGCGCTGTCGTTCTCGCTGGCCGCGTGTGGCGGCGACTCGATGAGCGGCTCGTCGTCGATGCCGATGAACTCCTCGAGCATGCCCATGGAGTCGACGTCGTCGATGCCGATGGAGTCGACGTCGAGCATGCCGATGGAGTCGTCGGCCGCGATGGTGTCCGGATCGTTCGAGGGCCTCAACGGCAAGAAGGTCGCCGGCATGGTGACCATCGAGGGGTCGATGGTGAAGCTCACCGGTTTCTCGTCGGACGAAGGCCCCGACCTGCACCTGTACCTCACCAAGGGTACGGACGAGGCCGCGGTCGAGCAGGGCATGCGGATCGACAAGGTGGCCTTTGACAAGGCCGAACAGTCGTTCACCCTGTCGGGGGTCGACGTCTCGGGCTACACCAACGTGGTCGTTCACTGCGACAAGGCCAAGGCGGTCTTCGGCGCGGCGACGCTCGGGTCATGAGCGACTCTCCGATGACGCGGGCGCCGGGCCTCGCGCGGATGGCGCGGGTTCCGGCCCTTGCGCGGGTGGCGGGCGTGGCGGCGGTGGCCGCCCGCCTGACCTTAGGGGTGTTGTGGGTGCTGGAGGGGATCACCAAGTATCGCGCCCACTTCGGCGCCGCCGACATCGGCTTCCTGGTCAGCGGGTCCGAGACCAACGAGCGCATTCCCGGCTACTTCGAGTGGCTGGCGCACGCGGTGATGAGTCCGCTGCGGGTGCCGCTGGGCTTCGCGATGCCCGCCGTCGAGGTCGCGCTGGGGTTGGCGCTGATTCTCGGGGTGCTGCCGCTGGCGGCGGCGCTCGCCTCGATCGCCCTGCTCGCCACCTACTGGTCGGGTGACCTGCTGATCGCGCAGTACCCGGTGATGCTGCTGCTGTCGGCTGGCATGGTCATGGCCCCGAAAGTCTCCGGGCGCTGGGGAATCACCAGTCTGTGGCGCAGGCGACGTGCGTGAGCGATCCAAACCGGTGCCCTCACGGAAGATCTCGTCAAAAAAGACAAGATCGTCCCTGACAGCACCGGTTTGGATCGGTCGGGCGTGATCACGCGCCAGGCGTCCGCCCGACCAACCGCTCCGACGGCTGCACATAGCTGTCGAGACCCGACCGCCCCCGCCACACCGGGTGCACCTGCCCATACCCCGACACCGGACGGTCCCAGCCCGAGGCCCCAGCACGCTCGTGCTCGGCGAACCACTCCTCCAGCCGCACTCGCCATCGCTCCTCGACCGGGGCACTTGCCGGCACGCCCGCCAGGTTCACCCGCTCCCCGGGGTCGTGCTCGCGGTCGTACAGCTCGGCCGAGCCATCCGCACGAGCCACGTACTTCCAGCGCCCGTCGGTGATCATCCGCCCGCCGCCGTACTCCGAGTGCACCACCACGACCTCCTCGCCCGACTCGCGCTCCCCCAGCAGCACGTCGGCGAACGATTCCGCGGCCGCCCACCGGTCCTCGTCCGGGGTGACGCCGGCCAGTTCGCACAGCGTCGGGTGCAGCCCGGTGGCCGACAGCAGCGCGGCGGAACGACCGGTTCGTCCGCCGGGCACGTGCGCCACGCACGGCACCCGCACCGACGAGTCGAAGAAGTTGAGCGGCCAGGTGCCGTTGCCCTTGCCCCAGATGCCGCCGTGGCCGCAGGCGAACCCGTTGTCGGAGAGGTAGACGACCACGGTCTCGCCGGCCACGCCCTGCTCCGCGAGCGCCGCCCGAATCCGGCCGAGACCGCGGTCCACGGCCGTGAGCGAGGCGCAGTAACCCCGCAGCGCCGGCAGCGGATCGGCGAAGTCGGCGTCGAAGTCGTCCCGGTTCTTGGCCCACTCGTGGCGGTCCTCGCGGGGCACTGAGTCGAACGTGCAGTCGGCATAGAGCGCCAGGTCGTCGGCGAGGTGCTGGTCGGCCCCCCACGGGGTGTGCGGGGCGGTGTAGTTGACCTGCAGGTAGAACGGACGCTCCCGGTCGCGCTCGGCCAAATACCCCAGGGCCTCCTCGGTGATGGCGTCGGTCAGGTACCGGGGCTCGGTCGCCTCGCTGCCGTCGGCCGCCCAGATCGGCGCATTCTTGTAGGCCCCGCCGCCGTAGCGGTGGGCCCACCAGTGCTCGAACCCCGGCGCGGGCTGGCGCGAGTCGCCCACGTGCCACTTGCCGACCATCGCGCACTGGTACCCCGCCCGGGCCAGCACCTCGGGCGTGGTGGGTTGCCCGTCGAGGTAGTGGTCCGGACGAGCCTGCGGGTTGCGGCCCCCGACGAGCCAGTCGTGCACCCCGTGGGCCGACGGCGTGCGCCCGGTCAGCAGCGATGCCCGCGCCGGCGAACACACCGGCGAGGCGCAGTGGAACTGCTCGAGCTCGAGCGACTCCTCGAGCAGCGTCGCCAGGTGGGGCATGACCAGTTCGGGCATGCGATGGGGCATGGCCCACGGGCCCTGGTCATCGGTCTGGATGATGACGAAGTTGCGCATCACTTGACGCTACCGGCGGTGATGCCACTCGTGAACCAGCGCTGCCCGACCAGGAAGATGATTGCCACCGGAATGCTCATCATCAGAATCGCGGCCATCAACAGGTTCCACTGGGTGCTGTTCTCCTGGTAGAAGATCGTCAGCCCCAATTGCAGCGTGCGCATCTGACTCGACCGCACGATGATCAGCGGCCACAGGAAGTCATTCCACGCCGACTGGAAGGCCAGGACGGTCACCACGGCCACGGCGGGCAGGGTGAGGGGCGTGTAGATGCGGGCGAAGATGCGGAACTCCGAGGCGCCGTCGACGCGGGCGGCCTGCCCGATCTCGTCGGGCAGATCGGCGTAGAACTGCCGCATCAGGAAGATCGCCAGCGCCGACACCAGGTGCGGCAGCATCAGCGCGAAATAGCTGTCGAGCATGCCCTGGCCGCCCTGCCCGAACAGGTCGTTGCCATTCAGCAGCGGGGTGCGGGTGACCATCACGAACAGCGGGATCATCACGACCTCGCCCGGCAGCACCAGCAGCGACACCAGGAACATCAGCAGCGTCTTCGATTCCGGCAGCGGCGTCTTGGCTAGCGCATACCCCGCCATGCAACTCAGCACGATCTGCGACAGCGCCGACACGATCGTGATCAGCGCCGAGTTCACGAAGAACAACCCGAAGTCGGACGACGCCAGGGCTCGTCCGAAGTTGCCGAATTCGAGACGACTCGGCACCGACGTGGTCGACTCACCGGTGGGGGTGAGCGCGACCATCACGATGTAGAGCATCGGCATCAGGTAGAGCGCCACCAGCACCAACGCGATGACGTGCGAGAACGCCATGCCGGCGTGCTTGCGGGCCACGCCGGGGCGATGACGGGCTGGGGTCTGGATGTCAGGCATTCGTCCTCCTGGTGGAACGCAGTTCCTGGGCGATGCGCAGGGGCAGGGCGACGACCACCACGAAGAGGAACATCAGCACCCCCACGGCCGAGGCCTGGCCGATGTTGAGGCTCAGGAAGGCCGCCTCGTACATGTGGAAGACCACCGTGCGGGTCTGCTGCAGCGGCCCACCCTGGGTCATCACGTACGACTGGGTGAACATCTGCAGACCACCCATGAACCACGTGACCGCCACGAAGAACAGCGGGTTGCGCATCTGCGGAATGATCACGTCCTTGAGGCGGTACCACCAGCTGGCGCCGTCAACGTGGGAGGCCTCGATCAGTTCCTCGGGAACGGCCTTGAGGCCGGCCAGCAGGATGATCATGAAGTAGCCGAGGTTGCGCCACATCGACATCAGCATGATCGACGGCATCGCCAGCCCGGGCTGGGTGAGGAAGTTGACCGTGTCGATGCCCATCCCCCGCAGCGCGGCGTTGATGGGGCCGAGATAGGGGTCGTAGAGGAACGACCACAGCAGCGCGACCACCACGTACGACATCGCCTGCGGCAGGTAGATCACCGTGCGCATGACCGCCCCGCCGACCAGCGGCCGGTTGAACAGCATGGCGACCATGAACGCCACCACCAGGCCGAGCACGACCTGCCCGACGGCGAAGTAGAACGTGTTGCCGATCGACTTCACGAAATCGGGATCACCGAACAGGGCGCGGTAGTTGTCGAACCCGACGAAGGTGGGTGCCGACAGCAGGTCGTACTTGGTGAACGACAGCACCGCCGCCATCACCAGCGGGATGACCGTGGTGATGAGCAGCAGCAGCATGCCCGGGGCGAGCAGCAGCCGCCCCGCCCGACGCTGGCTGCGTTCGAGGTCGGGGTGGTTCACCCGCTGACGGGTCGCGAGAAGGGTCGCCGTCATGAGAGCGAGTCGAGCTTCGCGTCGATGGCCTTCAGAGTGTCCTCGACCGTGGCCGATCCGCGCAGGGCCGGCTCGAGCAGGTCCTTCACGGCGGGGCCGAGCTGCATCATCTTGGGGCTGCGCGGCTGCGAGGTGGTGTTGTCGGCCGAGGCCATCACGGTCTTCAGCTCGCCGGTCAGCCAGCTGGCGTCGGCGAGGTCCTTGCGCGGGGGCAGGGTTCCCCACAGGTTGTCGATCTCGTTCAGCTGGTCCTTGCTGGTCAGGTGGGTGAGCAGCTTCCAGGCGCCGTCGGCGTCCTTGGTGGTGCGGGCGATGGCGAGCTTGTTGACCCAGGACACCGAGGTGGCATTGCCGGCCGCATCGGGCTTGAGGGCGGGGCCGACGACGATCTTGTCGACGACGTCCTTGGCGTTGTCACGGGCGTTCTGAATGGTGGCCGCGCCCGAGAAGGTCATGGCGCTGGCACCCTGGGCGAGGAACGACGGGCCGTTGCCGGACGAAACCATGTTGATGTCGCTGAGGCCGTCGGCGAAGGTGCTGGCCATGAACGTCAGCGCTTTCTTGCCCGCCTCGGAGTTGAAGGTGGCCTTGCCGTCGGCGTTGAAGTACTCGCCGCCAGCCTGCAGGAAGAGCTGCGCGAAGGCCTGCTGCACGCCGATGCTCTTGTCGAGGCCCCAGTAGATCGGGGAACGGACGCCGCCATGGTCCTTGATCTTCTGGGCGGCAGCACGGAACTCGTCCCACGTGGTCGGCAGGGCGCTGACCCCGGCGGCGTCGAGCAGGTCCTTGCGGTAGATGCCCGAGCGCACGTCGGCGCCGGCGGGCACGGCGTAGAGCTTGCCGTCGTACTCGCAGTCGGTGACCATGCCCTCGAAGAACTGGTCCTTCTGGTCCCAACCGTTGAGGCGGTCGGTGATGTCGAGCAGCGCGTTCTTGGCGGCCAGGGGTGCGGTCCAGATGCCGCCGATCACGAAGACGTCGGGCAGGGAGTTCGACGCGGCGCCGGTGGTGATCTTCTGGAAGGCGGAGCCCCAGTCGCTGGTCTGCATCTCGACGGCGTAGCCCGAGGCCTTGGTGAAGGCGGGCAGGGCGGTCTTGGTGAAGTAGCTGGCCATGGCGTCGGTGGGGCCGAGCAGCAGCAGGCTCAGCTTCTTGGTGCCGCTGGTGGCGGCGGTGTTGCCCGCGGGGCTGGTGCAAGCGGCGAGGGCCGAGGTGGCGGCGACAGCGGTGGCGCCGGTCAGCAGGTGACGACGGGAGACGGTGATGCGGGTCATGGTGACTCCAAACTCTGACTGGGTGCGATAATTTTCACGCGGTGTTAGATATTCGCTGTTCCGGGACGTGACCTGTCAAGGGTCCACACTGCGGAATTGAGCGAATTGAGCGAACGTGAGCGTTCGGGAGCGAGGAAGCTGGTGAGCGAGGAGCGACGCCGAGGCCTGTCCGGCCCCGTGATGCGCGCGGCCAACGAGCGGCTGGTGCTGCGCGCCCTGCAGGAGAGTTCGCTCTCACGCACCGAGTTGGCACAGCGCCTCGGGCTGAGTCAGATGGCAGTCTCGCGGCTGGTCGTCGGCCTGGTCGACCGCGGTCTGGTCGAAGAGAGCGACGACGCGCCCGCCACCCGCGGCCCCGGACGACCCCGCCGCATGCTAGCCCTGGGGTCGTCCTGGGTGGGCGTGGGCGTCGACTGCCGCGTCGACCGCACCGAGGTGGTCGGGGTCGGTCGCGGCGGAAACGTCGTGCATCGCCGCTTGTCAGCCGCCTTGAAGCGACCCACCCCGGACGAAGCCGTGACCCAGATCGTCGATGCCGTGCACGAGGTGCAGGCCGCCACCGGTGGCCAGATCGCCGGGGTGGGGGTCGCCATGCCCGCGAAGGTGCGGCTGGGGCGCATCGTGGTCGGATCGCACCATGTCGACTGGCATGACGTTCCCGTCGCCGACCTGCTGGAACAGCGGCTCGAACTGCCAGCGGTGGTGCACAACATCGCTTCGTCCGCGGCGCTGGCCAACGCGCGCCAACCGGAAACCGCGGGCACCAGCCGACTGATGCACCTGCAGATCGGCGTCGGTCTCGGCATGGCGCTCACGCGCGGATTGCACGTCGACGACACCCTCGACGCCGACCGCGGCAGCCCCGGGCACGTGCCGCTGGGTGACCCGAGTCGCCCGTGCCACTGCGGTCGTGGCGGCTGCATCGACGCCATGATCGGGTTCGCCGTAGTCGAGCGGGCCGCCACCGAGCAGGGTCTTGGTGCCCCCGCTGGGCCGGATCACATGAACACCATCGCCGCCGCGGTCGGCCGCGCGGCCGGGGCCGGTGAACCCTGGGCCGTTTCACTGCTCGAGCGGCTGGCCGACGATCTCGCCGGCATCGTGGCCGTGTTCACCACTCTGGAGGCACCCGAGGTGCTCACCCTCGGCGGCTACCCCCTGGCGCTGGGGGACGACTTCCTGGCGGAGGTTCGGGTGCGGGTCGAGGCATTGTCGCGGGAGCCGATGCGGCTGGTGCGGACCTCTCTGGGTGACCGGGCGACGGCGGTTGGCGCGGCGCTCTCGGGGCTCGGGCTGCTGGGGAATGGGCCGGGGGTGCAGGCTCCGCGCTGGTGATCGGGCCATGACCGCCACAGCTGGGGCCTCAGAGGGTGGCGAATCCCAATACCGCGGCCGCGATCGACAGCACCAGCAGCACGATGGCGGGGGTCGCGGCTTCCTTGCGGCGGGCGTGGACGACGATCGCGCCGACCATGGTCACCGCGAGCGCCACGGCGGCGATCGGGCCGAGCACGGGCGCGATGTTCACCAGCCGGGGCACGATCAGGCCGATGGCGCCCAGGATCTCGGCGATGCCGATCAGCTTCACGGCCAGCGGCGAGAAGTTCTCGGTCCAGCCCATCCCCTTCTCGGCGAGCTTCTGCTTGGGGGTGGTGGCCTTCATGAAGCCGGCGCCGAGGAAGGCAAAGGCGGCGATTCCGGCGACGATCCAGTACGCGATGGTCGTGACAATTCTCCTTGGGGCTCCCGAGTGCACCTGAAACTTCGAGTACGGCCTGCTCGGCATGCTGCGCACGGCCCCGGGCCGTTCGCTGCGGTCGGGGAGAGTTGGCGTCCGCGTTGCGGGCCCCGGCTCCGAGGGTGTCGAAGGCCATCGGACGACTCGAGGCCCGCGGCCTGGTGAGGCGGATCACCTGCCCCGGCGACGGCCGGGCCATCCAGGTGCACCTGACCAGCGAAGGAGCTCGGGTGTGGGCGAGGGCGACAGGTCCGCACGTGGAGCTCCGCCTGTGCTCAGAACTCCACCGGAGACCGTGGAGTTCTGAGCACACGCGGGTGTTATGCGCGAAAGAGCGAGTCAGTCGCCGATCTGGAAGCGCGCATCGACCGACGCCTCCACCGAGACGTCCTCGGGCACCAGCTGCAGGTTCGAGCCTCCCCCGCCCGCGGCACCCCGCGAATACGCCATCGCCTGCGCCATCTGCGGTTGCAGCCCCTGGTCGAGCATGCCCGAATCAGCAATCTGCACCACCCTCACCGACCCGAGCTCGAGGGCATCGGCGTACTCCTGCGCCTTGTCACGGGCCTGTCGCACCGCCTGCGCCCGCACCTCGCGCACGAGCTCGAGCCTGGCCTTCTCGGTGAGCGCCCAGTCGATGTCATCGACGGTCACCCCCTTGATCTCGACCGCCTGCGCGAGCCACGCGCTCAGGGCATCGAAGTCGGAGAACTTCGCGCTGACCTTCTGGCCCGCGTGGTGCACGAGCGCCAACTGCTTGCCGTCCTTGTTCCACGGCCGGTTCGCCCAGGTGCGCACTCGTCCGGTCGAGAACCAGGTCACGGGCCCCGCCGTGGGGTTGTGCAGGGCCCGGATGCTGGCCAGCAGGCGTTCACCCGAGGCGGCCACCCCGCGGAAGACCGACGACGGATCGGAACCCTCGAGGGCGACCGACACCGACACGGTGGCGCGCTCGGGCTGGCGGTGGGCGACGAACTCGCCCCGCACGGTGATGGTGATGGCGGTCATGGCGACTCCCTCGACGGTCCGGCTGTCAGTGCCGAGCCTAGCCAGTCCCCTGTTCATGCGAAGGCACCGTCGATCCGAGGGCACCGCGGACGACCGCCTCGATCAACGGGCGCACCTCCTCATCGTCGTGGCGGGCGATGCGATGCAGAATCACCCCTTCCGCGCAGGCCATCAGCGCCACGGTGGTCGTCCGCGGGTCACGCGCACCGAGCCCGGCCACCTGCGGCTCGAGCATGGCGGCCATCTGCTCACGGCCGCGCCACAGGGTCGTCCGCAACCCCTCGTGATGGCTAGATTCCAAGAAAAGGACGAGCCTCGCGGCGGTCATCGTCCGGTTGGTGCGGGTGGTCAGGTCGATCAGCCGCACGATCAGGTCGATGAGGGCCTCGGCCGAGGTGACTTCCACGGCGCCGAACCCCTGCACCTCGCGCTCGACGATGCGCTCGGAGGCGCCGACGAGCAGGGCATCGCGGGTGCGGAAGTAGTTCGAGGTGCTGCCCGGGGGCAGGTCGGCACGCCGGTCGACGCCGCGATGGGTGAGCGCCTTGAGGCCGCGCGTGCCCAGCAGGTCGATGGCGGCGTCGAGGGCTCGTTCGCGCTGGCTGGGCATGCGCTCACTATAGAAGTAGTGACAGGCGAACACTACGGGCGTAGTGTGTCACCACTGTCAGCGGCCAGTGCCCGCGAGAAGGAGCATCATGCCCACCGCACTCATCACCGGCTCCCGACGCGGCATCGGCGCGGCCACCGCCCTGCGCTTGGCCCGCGCCGGGTGGGACGTGTACGCCGGAGCCCGTGAGGCCACGCAGGCCGCCCACCTGGCCGAGCAGCACCCCCGCATCACCCCCATCGACCTCGACATCACCAACCCCGACCACCTCGCCGCCCTCGACGACCGGCTGCCCGAACGCCTCGACGCCGTCGTCAACAACGCGGCCATCGGCGTGCTGGGGCCGCTCGAGGGCGTCACCGTCGACGACCTGCGGCGCTCGTTCGAGGTCAACGTCGTCGGGCAGTTGGCGGTCACCCAGGCGGTGCTGCCGAGACTGCGCCGCTCGCGTGGGCGCATCGTCTTCGTCTCGTCGACCGGCGGGCGCACCCCGGTCGCCCTCGAGGGGGCCTACTGCTCGTCCAAATGCGCCCTCGAGGGCATGGCCGACGTGCTGCGGGTGGAGCTTCGTCCGTGGCAGATCAAGGTCAGCGTGATCGAGCCCGGGCCGACCAACACCGAGACCTGGCAAGGGGTTCCGCAGCAGCTCGACCAGATGGAGGCGGAGCTGCAGCCCGAGCACCGACTGCTCTACGAGCCCCATCTGGCGGGGTTGCAGCGCATGATTCGCACCCTCGCACCGCGGGCGGTCGACCCCGACCTGGTGGCCCGCTACGTGGAGCGCGCCCTCACCGATCGTCGCCCCCGCGCCCGCTACGCCGCCGGCGCCCAGGCGGCGGCGATGATGGCGCTCGGCGCCGCCCTGCCGACCCCGGTCGGGGACGCCCTCGCTGCGCGTCTGGGCGGGTGGAAGTGAGCCGCCGCCACCCTCGACAATGAAGCATGCAGCCGCACGCTCCCGATCGACTCGGACGATCCGCCCTGCCCAGCTCGGCCCTGCTCGGCGCCTCCGCCGGGGCCGGCACCGGGATCGTCCATCTGGGGCTCGGGCAGTTCCATCGCGCCCACCAGGCCGTGGCCACCGCACTGGCGCTCGCCGGAGCCGGTGACGACGACTGGGGCATCGTGGGCGTGGCGCACCGATCGCCGACCGTCGCGCGGGCGCTGGCGGAGCAGGACCACCTCTACTCGGTGCTCACCCTCGACCCCGAGGACGAGCGGGCCGACGTGGTCGACGTGCACCGCGAGGCCCTGGTCGCGGCCCTCGACCCCGAGGCCGTGATCGCCCGCATCGCCGACCCGCGTCACCGGGTCGTCAGCCTGACCATCACCGAGTCGGGCTACCTCGCCGATCCGCAGTCGGATCCCACCTGCATGATCGGACTGCTCGCCCAGGGGCTCGCCCGCCGCGCCGCCAGCCAGGCACCCCTGGCCGTGGTCAGCTGCGACAACGTCTCGTCGAACGGCACCACCACCCGCGCGGCCGTGATCGGCTGGCTCGAACGCTCGGGGGTGGCGTCGTCCGTCATCGATGAGGTCGTCGCGCACACCACGTTCCCGAACACGATGGTCGACCGCATCGTGCCCGGCACCACCGACCGCACGCGCGCCAGAGTCGCCGAGCTGCTGGGGGTGGACGATCGCGTGCCGGTGCCGGCCGAGCGCTTCTCGATGTGGGTGCTCGAGGACTCCTTCCCCGCCGGGCGTCCGCACTGGGAGGCGGCAGGGGCGGTGTTCTCGTCCGAGGTCGACCGCTTCGAAGACCTCAAACTGCTGGTGCTGAACGGCATGCACTCCCTGATCAGCTACACCGGGGCGCTGGCGGGCGCGGTGACGATTCCCGAGGCGTGGGCGCTCGACTGGGTCAAGGCCGCCGTGCACGCCGCCATCGAGCGCGAATGCCGGCCCGTGCTCACCGCCCCCACCGGGTTCGACGTCGACGCCTGGGTGGCGCAGCTGCACCGCCGCTGGCAGAACACCACCCTCGGCGACCGCATCGCCCGGGTGGGCAGCGACGGGTCGTCCAAACTGCCGCAACGCCTTCCCCGACCCGCCCTCGGCGCGCTCGCCCGTGACGAGGTTCCGCACCTGGCGGCCCTCACCACCGCCGCCTGGATCTGCTGCATCGCCCCGCCCGAGGGGTTCGCGCCCGGGCCCGTGGCCGACCAGATGGACGAACCCCTCCGCGCGAGGTTGGTCGAACTCACCCGCGGTCTGAGCGGGCTCGAGCGCGTCCGCGGAGTGGTCGGCGCGGTGCTGCCCGGTCTGGTCGACCACGATGCCTTCGTCAGCCGGGTCGCCGAGCTGGTCGAGGTGATCACTCGCGCGGGCATCGCGGCGGCCGCCACCCACGCCGTCGAGGAGCACGCATGAAGGCCGTTCGCATCTGGGGGGCCGGCGACCTGCGCGTCGACGACCTGCCCACCCCCGAACCGGACGAGCACCAGCTGCGCCTGCGGATCAGCCACGTCGGCATCTGCGGGTCGGACCTGCACTACTTCCAGCACGGTGCCAACGGAGATTTCGTGGTGCGCGAACCCCTCATTCCCGGGCACGAGCTGGCAGGCGTCGTCGACCTCGACACCACCGGGGCGCTGGCGGAAGGGACCCCGGTGACCGTGCATCCCGCCCGCTTCGGCGAGCCGGTTGTCGGAATCGAGCGGCGACCACACCTGTGGCCGGGCGGCAGTTACCTCGGCAGCGCGGCGACCCGGCCGCACACGCAGGGCGCGATGGCCGAGTTCCTGGTGGTGGAACGCGCCATGGTGCGCGTGCTGCCGGACGAGCTGCCGCTCGACCGCGCGGCCCTGGCCGAACCGCTGGCGGTGGCGCTGCACGCGGTGGGGCAGGCAGGGCGCCCTGCGGTGGAAGGGGCGAACGCCCTGGTCATCGGCTGCGGACCGATCGGGCTGCTGCAGATCGCCGCCCTGCGCGCGAGTGGGGTGGCGACGGTGGCGGCGTCCGACCTGGCGAGCGGGGCTCTTCGGCGGGCGGGTGATCTGGGCGCCGATCGTCTGGTGCCGGTCGGGGTCGACGACCTGCCCGAGGGCGCTTTCGACGTGGTCTTCGAGTGTTCGGGAGCGGCCGCCGGGGTGAACAGTGCCTGGCGGGCGGTGCGTCGGGGCGGCACGGTGGTACAGGTCGGCATGATCGCCGCCGGGCCCCAACCGCTCGAGCTGTCGCGGCTCATCTCGAAGGAGGTCACGGTGCACACGAGCTTCCGGTTCGCCGACGAGATCGACGCGGCGGTGGCCCTGCTGGCGGGCACCCCGGGGATCCGGGGCGTGATCACCCACACCTTCGGGCTGCACGAGGTGGAGCGCGCCTTCGCGGTGGCCGGTGATTCGGAGGCCTCGGGGAAGGTGCTCGTCCGCCTGGGCTGAGCCGGGTCGCTGACCGGTGCGACGCAACGGGTGTGTGAATCGCGCACCCGAACGCGGGTTCGCCGCTCAGCTGGGGAACGAACCCCGTTTCAGGTGCTCATTTCCCACACTTTTCGCCGCGGCGGCCGGGGCTCGAGTGGGCGAGGAGGGGGCGTCAGCCGAGGCGCACCTGGCCGCGGGAGTGGTGGGCGATGGCCGCCAGCACCACGTCGAGGCCTGGCTCGATGCCGACGGATCCGAGTTGCACCCCGCTCTTGACCAGCTTCCGCCAGATCCTCGCCTCCGCCTCGACGCCGCCCTGACCCGGGGTGGCGCCTGGACGGATGTGCACCTTCATCACCTGCTGCCCGAAGATCGTGGTGACCCTCTCGACGCGGTCGACCGCCGGCCACGGCAGCCTGATCTGACCCGCGGTCGACTGGAACTCCAGACCGGTGTCATCGACCACCAGGGGTCGTCCGATGGCCAGCCGCGCACCCCAGTACCAGCAGTAGTAGGCCAGCTGGAACACGGAGTTGACGAGCAGCAACACGAACACCCAGGCGGCCGCGTGCACCACCTTGGGCGCGAGCATCAGGATCGCGAGCATCGCCGCAAGGCAGATGGCCGCCATCGAGGCATGCACGGTCGTCAGCAACCGGAACCGGCGGCGGAGCGGCGGGTAGACGGAGCGGACGATCAGCTGCTGCGGGGGCATGCGGCTAGCCTGCCAGCCCCTGGGTGCACAGTCCCTGGGTGCACGGTCCGCCACGTAGGCTCGTGCCAAGCACAGGAGGCCCCGTGACCCGACTTCGCACCCTCGCCCTCGCCGGTCTGCTCGCCAGCACCGCCGGACTCGCGGCCTGCACGAACGAGCCGGCACCCACGGAACCCGTCTCGACTTCGGCCCCCCGCCCCGGCGACATCTCCACCCCGCCCCCGAGCACGTCCATCGGACCCACTCCCACGACCCCCACCGGCAGCGGGACGCCCACCACCAGCCAGCCCACGTCGACCACGCCTTCGGTGGTCACCCAGAACCTGCAGGCACCCTGGTCGATCGTCTTCCACGGCCAGACGGCGCTCATCAGCGAGCGAGACTCCGGGCGCATTCTCGAGTTGGCCAGCGACGGCACCACCCGCGCGATCGGCACCATCGCCGGGGTCGTCCACGAGGGCGAGGGAGGACTGTTGGGCCTTGCCGTCCGCGATGCACAGCTCTACGCCTACCTCACGACGGCCAGCGACAACCGCATCGTCCGACTGCCGCTGACCGGCGAGCCCGGCTCGCTCGCTCTCGGCTCCCCCACCGCCATCCTGACGGGCATCCCGAAGGGGTTCACCCACAACGGCGGCCGGATCTCGTTCGGGCCCGACGGCATGCTCTACGCCACCACGGGCGATGCCGGCGATCGTCCGAACGCCCAGGACCGCGGCTCGCTCGCTGGCAAGATCCTGCGCCTGAGCCCCGACGGCGCGGTGCCCGCCGGCAACCCGTTCGGCACGCTCGTGTGGAGTTACGGCCACCGCAACCCGCAGGGCCTCGCCTGGGCTCCCGACGGCACCATGTATGCCGCGGAGTTCGGGCAGAACACCTGGGACGAACTCAACGTCATCCGCCCCGGCGGCAACTACGGCTGGCCGACCATCGAGGGCAAGGCCGGTCGCGAGGGCTTCATCGACCCGGTGCAGCAGTGGTCCCCGGACGACGCCAGCCCCAGCGGCATCGCCATCGCCGGCGACGCCATCTGGATCGCCAACCTCAAGGGCGAGCGGTTGCGGCGAGTGCCCTTGTCAGAAACCGGTTCCTCGTCCGAGCAGCTCACCGATCGGGGCCGCCTGCGCGACGTCGCCGTGGCACCCGACGGAGCGCTGTGGGTGCTCACCAACAACACCGACGGACGAGGCACACCTCGCGACGGCGACGACCACGTCGTGAGCGTGCCGGTCGCGTGATCACCGTCACCCTCGAGGGTTCCCGGATCACCGACCTCGCCGGTCTGTATGCCGAAGTCAACGCCCAGTTCATGGCGGAGGAATCGTGGCAGCTCGGGCCCAGTCTCGACGCCCTCAACGACCTGCTCCACGGAGGCATCGGCCTGATGGCCGCCCATCCGGACGAAACGCTGCGGGTGGTCTGGCACGAGCACGCGACCAGCCGTGCGGCCCTGGGGTTCGAGGACACGCGTGACTGGTACCGGGAGAAGCTGGCTCGTCCGGGGTTCAACCGAGGCGTCATCGAGGAACGGCTGGCCGAGCTCGAGGCCGGCACCGGGCCCACCTACTTCGACCTGGTGCTGCAGGTCTTCGCCGACCATGCACCCGAGCGGGGTGGGCGGGTCGAGCTCGTGCTCGACTGACGTGGCCGGCGCTCAGCCGACCGGCTGCAGGTCGGCCCGGATGATCAGCCACTGCGACACGTCGGCGCCGACCGCGGCCACGATGCGTCCGTGCAGGTCGGGCGTGAGGGCGATCACGGTGACCTCGAGCGCCGCCCCCTGGTTCTCGGGCACGATCATGGCGTCGACCACCCCGTCGAGCCGGGTCACCGCACGCTCGGCCTGCTGAAGGCGCGGCGCCGGCAACCCCTGCCCCTGACCCACACACAGCGGGCCGGTGAACTGCTGCTCGATCACCTCCCTGGCCCGGACGACGTCCTGAGTGACGACCACGTTGAGCGTCGAGTCGGCCACGAACAGGAACTGGTAGTCAGGCAGGGATTCGGCCGCATGCTGGGCCGCGACCAGGGAACCCTTGGTGACCCGCTGGTGGGAGGGCACGCAGAGGGCGTCGAAGTTGAGGCCGTTGCCGACCTGACCCGTCTCGGGCCAGGGCGCGTCGGTGGGATCAGCGAAGACCGCCTCGACTCGCAGGGTGTCGTCGGCGAACACCGCGACCAGGGCCACCTCGTCGGTCCAGCGGACGCCGCCTGCCGTGGCCGAACTGTGCACCGCGACGTCGGCGCCCTCGACCTGTTCCCAGGTGAGCGCGGGTGCCGGGTAGCCCGAGCATCCCGGCGGGAAGCTGGAGTCACCGACGGTTCCCGTCTGCCCACCGCGGGGGCTCACGCAGGCCACGATGCCCAGCCCGTCGCGGACCTGTTCGAGCAACTGCACCCGCACGACCACAGTGTCGCCGCTGGTCACGACGAGCGGGCCGGCGTCGAAGGGATCGCCGGTGCCGACCCTGCGGGTCCAGTCGGCGGTTGGCAGAACGGTGGGCAGGGTCGAGGCCGTCGGCCGGTTGGGGTCGGGGGCGCTGTCGTCGCGGGTCGATCGTCCGACCAACGAGGGCAGCGTGAGGGCTGCCACCAGCACCAGGACCGCGGCCAGGGTGCCGACCACGAGGCGCCGACGGGTGCCCGGGGCCAGCGGCGCCTCGCCCTCGGCCGCCTCATCACCGCCAGAACCCGCACGCGGGCTCGCTCCACCCCCCTTGTTGGGCCTCGCGAGCAGCCGGCGTGCGGGTTCTGGCGCAAAATCGCGCTCCCCGTCGTCGGCTCCCGCGCGCGTGCGTCGTCCCATGGGGTCAGTCTGCGCCCGCCGCGGTCGCGTGGCAACAGGTTGTGGCCCGCGACCACCCTCAGCACCCGAGGGGTACCGCCAGTGACTGTCACCCCCCACACCGGGCGCCTAGCGTGGACGACAGGTTCCACGACCACCCATCAACCCAGGACAACCAGGGAGAACCATGCAACAGCGACTGCTCGGCCGTTCCACCCTCGAGGTCTCTGCCATCGGCTTCGGCTGCATGAGCCTGACCAGCCTCGACCAGGCCAGAACCGTCATTCCCGCCGCCCTCGACGCCGGCGTCACCTTCTTCGACACCGCCGAGGTCTACGGCGCCCACGAGAACGAGAAGCTGGTCGGCGAGGTACTCGCCCCGGTGCGCGACCAGGTGAAGATCGCCACCAAGTACGGCTTCAACGTCAACAACGGTCTGGAGGGGCTCAACTCCAAACCCGACCACATCAAGCAGGTCGTCGACGGATCGCTGCAGCGCCTCGGCATCGAGCAGATCGACCTGCTCTACCAGCACCGCCTCGACCCCGAGGTGCCGATCGAGGAGTCGGCCGGTGCCGTCAAGGAGCTCATCGAGGCCGGCAAGGTGGCCCATTTCGGCTTGTCAGAGGTGGGTGTCGAGATCATCCGCCGCGCGCACGCCGTACAGCCGGTCACCGCCCTGCAGTCGGAGTACTCCCTGTGGTGGCGCGAGCCCGAGAACGAGATCCTGCCCGCGCTCGAAGAACTGGGCATCGGCTTCGTGCCGTTCAGCCCGCTCGGCAAGGGTTTCCTGACCGGCAAGCTGCAGAGCCCCGATCAGGTGGACGAGCGCCGGCGCTCCATGTTCCCCCGTTTCCAGGGCGACGTGATGGCCCGCCACCAGGGTCTGGTCGACCTCGTGTCGGCGATCGCCGACAAGCACGGCTGCACCCCGGGACAGGTCGCGCTGGCCTGGATCATCACCACCCGGGACTACGCCGCCCCGATCCCCGGCACCAGCAAGCCCGAGCGCGCCACCGAGAACTCCACGGCGGCCTCCGTGCAGCTCGACTCGGACGATCTGGCCCGCCTCGACGAGACCTCGAAGCAGTTCCAGGTCGACTCGGTGCGCTACGCCCCACTGCAGCAGGGCATGATCAACCGCTGAGTGCCGACTGATAGCGAACCAGAACTCGGTTCCAGTCGCCCCGAGAGGGCCCGCAAGCCCCTCGAAAGGCCGACTGGAACCGAGTTTTGGTTCGTCGAGTCGCCTCACTCAGCTCGGCTGACTCAGGCGAGCGGCAGCCAGATGCGCATCGCCCCCGGACCACGGTTGCCCCAGCTCGCAAAGGGGACCAACCTGACGTCGATCTGGCGATCGCCCTCATCAGTCTCGGTCTCCCCCACATCTGACGCCGGACGAAGCAGGGGCCCGCGGTCGGCGTGCACCGCCGCCCGCACCACCAGGGCGGGGGCGATCCCGGCGACCTCGTCCTCCTCGCTGACAAGGGACGACACCGTGATCCGCAGGTCGTCCACCTCGGCCTCGGGCACGTCGACCTGCTCGACGCAGTAGACGATGGGTCCGCGCTCGAGGGCGACACAGCCGCGAGTGGCGTCCACCCGCGGGTGCGAGGCCGTCCAACGCGGCGTCAGGTCGAACTCGATCTCGGCGCCGTGCACCTGGTCGGCGGCCAGTTCGACCCGGCCGGCGGCGCGCTCGTCCGCGGTCAGTTCGCGCTCATCGCCACCACTGCGGACGACCCCACGCGTCACCCACCCGGGCACCCTGACGCCGACCGCGCCGGTGAGCTCGCCATCAACCACGAGGCGGACGATCCCCGTGCGCGGGTAGTCGGTCTCGACGCGCAGCACGCCCGAGCCGAGCCCCGCGGGCACGTGGATCTCGCACGCCGCGAACTGAAAGAGCTCGAGCGTGCCGTCACCCTCGGCGGCGACATAGGACGAGAGCTGGGCCATCAGTCGGGCGATGTTGGGCGGGCAGCACGGGCACTCGTACCAGCTGACGCGCTCGGCGGGCGCGCTGCCCTCGGAGAACCGGTCGGGGCGGCGCTGCACGGGGTTGGAGTAGAAGAAGCGGGTGCCGGAGTCGTCCAGTGAGGCGGGCATGGCGTTGTGCAGTTCCCGCTCGATGACGTCGGCGTGACGGGGATCGGGAGTGGTCGAGCTGGCGAGCATCATCCGCCAGGTCCACTGCAGGTCGGCGATGCTCGCGCAGGTCTCGGCGTAGGCGCGGTCGGACGGCAGCTCGTAGTCGTTGCCGAAGGCCTCGTCGCGGTGCCTCGACCCGAACGCTCCCGTGATGTACATCTTGCGTTCGTGGGCACGCTCCCACTGCTCGCGCATCGCGTCGGCGAGGGCCTGCTCACCGGTCTCGAGCAGCACATCGGTGACCCCGGCGTTGAGGTACAGCTGGCGGACGGCATGGCCGGTCGGGTCGAGGGCCTCGCGCACCGGGGCGTGGTCCTGGAAGTAGCGCTGACCCATGCCGCCGCCATCGAGGATGCCCCTGCCGCGCTGGTCGATGAAATGCTGCGCCAGCGTGAGGTGCCGCGGCTCGCCGGTGTGGCGGTACAGCTCGACCAGAGCGGTCTCGATCTCCTCGTGGCCGCACACGCCGTCGCGCTCGCCGCCGGGCCCGAAGGTCTGCCAGACCAGCGCCACGAACGCCTCCGCCAGGGTGAGCAGGTCGCGTCGTCCGGTGGCCCGGTCGAGCGCGATCCCGGCCTGGACCCAGTGCCCCAGCATGTAGAGCTCGTGGTTCCACTCGAGCACCTGCAGCTTCTTGTCGGGGTGCAGCCCCTGGATCCAGGTGTTGAGGTAGCCATCGGGCTGCTGCACGGCCGCCATCAGGCCGATCACCTCGTCGAGCCAGGCGTCGAACTCGCCTGCGCCGGTGCGTCCGATCTCCCAGGCGATGGCCTCGATCGACTTGTACACGTCGGAGTCGCTGAACAGCAGCCCCCGATAGGGCACGTCCTTGGTTCCCGCGAGGCGGCGGAAGTTGTCGATGGCCCCGGTGCGCTCCAGTTCGGCGATCAGGTGCGGAATCGTCGCGCTTCCGTTGAGCTGCTGCCGGGCCCCGAGCAGTCCGGCCGGGTCGAGGCGGACGCTGCGCAGATCGAGCGGACGAAGCCCGCCCCGCGCCGCCAGCGGCACGGCGGGGGCGAGCGGCGGGGTGGGGGCAGGCTGAGGGGTGGACACCGATGTCTCCTCCAAATAGGTGGCACCGACCACGCTACCCAGAACGAGCGGGGATTTGGATCGTTCCAACTGCCGGTCGTGCGGGCTTCGGCGTCACCCGGGCGTGGGGGTCAACCGGGCAACCCGATCCATAACGGTGTCACCGTGCGAGATGTTGCCAAGGGGTGGCCACTTCGCGCACGGCGACACCGTTATGGATCGGCGAGGGTCGGGACCGGCCAGGGTCAGGAGTCGGTCGCCGTCGAGGGGACCACCCCCGAGGCGGAGCGGACTCCCCCTCGCTGCAGCAACCACGGCACCGCCGCCACCACCAGAATCGCCGCCGTGCTCACGAAGGCCCACCCGAAGCCGAACCGCTCGGCGATGATCCCGGCCAGCAGCGTGCCCGCGATCGACCCCAGATCGGTGGCCATCGAGAACGTCGACAGGGCCTGCCCTCCGCTGCGCTCGTTGCCGATGATGTCGGCCAGCAGCGCCTGACTCGAGGGCACGATGAAGGCCGCACCCACCCCCGCGACCACCGACAACGCCAGGAACACCCACAGCGTCGGCGCCCACCCGAAGAACACCGTGACCAGCCCCGAGAAGAGCAGGCCGAAGACGAGCAGGGGCACTCGTCCGACCCGATCGGCCATGCGCCCGGTGACCTGCTGCGCGACGGCGTTGCCGGCGGCGAACAGGGTGAGGGCGATGCCCGCGGCGGCCACTCCGATGCGGGGAACGGCGGCGGCCATCAGGGGCAGCAGCGCGATCCTGACCCCGAAGTTGGCCCAGCCGTTCGCGGCACCGGTGAGCAGCAGCGACCGGTAGCCGGGAGTCGCGAGGGCCTCCGCCAGGGTCATGCGGGGTCGCTGATCGGTGGTGGCCACACCCGCGGGGTCGCGCCGCATGAACGCGACCACCACCACGAACGCGGCCAGCACGAGTCCGCCGTAGATGAAGAAGGGCGCCCGCAACCCGAGCCCCGACAGCGCCGACCCGACGATGGGTCCGGCGATGTTGCCGAGCAGGAAGGACGAGCCGTACAGCGACGAGGTGCGGCCGCGCTGCGCCGGCGGCGCGAGTCGCACCAGCAGGCCCATCGACGAGACCGTGAACATCACCGAGCCGATGCCGCCCAGCCCGCGCACCACCAGCAGCGTCGGATAGGTGGTGGCGAACCCGCACAGCAGGCTCGAGACGACCACCACGATCAGCCCCGCCAGGTAGGTGCGGCGTTCGCCGAAGCGGTTGATCAGCCACCCTCCGGCGGGGGCGAAGGCCAAGCGGACGAACGCGAACACGCTCACGATCGCCGAGGCGGCCGCGATGCCCACATCGAAGGACTGCGCGAACTGCGGCAGCACGGGCGCGACGATGCCGAAGCCGATCGCGATCAGGAAGGCCGAGCCGATCAGCACCCACAGCTCGGGGGCGAGGGGCTCTCGTCCGGCTTTGGCCACGGGTGTCGTCACGCTCGTCACTGTATGAGGGCTG
Organism: Aestuariimicrobium soli; assembly: GCF_051192575.1. Lineage (NCBI taxonomy): Bacteria > Bacillati > Actinomycetota > Actinomycetes > Propionibacteriales > Propionibacteriaceae > Aestuariimicrobium > Aestuariimicrobium soli. The sequence goes on from NZ_JBPJSQ010000006.1 coordinate 580,172, forward strand.
GGACGACACCGGCCCTCGTCCCGAAACAGCAAACGGCCGCCGCCAGCTCCTCTGGGGAGCCGACGACGGCCGCGGGTTGCGACTCAGGCGTGACGCACCTGACGGCGGGTGAACAGGCCGGCGATCATGCTCCAGTCGAAGGCGGAGACCTGGTCGGCGGGCAGGAAGGTCGCGGCCGGGATGCCGCGCTGGGTCTCGTCGAAGCCGAGGTTGAGGTCCTCGGTGAGGATGCGCTGCTGCAGCGACTCGGTGCGGGCCTCGGAGTTGGCAAGGGTGGTGGCGAACATGGGAGTCATGTCAGTTTCCTTCTGTCTTCAGGTGGTCAGTGGGCGGCGGCGCGCTGCTTGAGCTGCGCGATCACCGCGTGGAGCGAGCCCTGGCCTCGACGATGCGAGCGCACGCGTGCTCCCGAGACTCCGCGGCGGACGCCGCTGGTCTTCTCGGAGGCCTGGCGGGCCCAGCGATCAAGGTCCTCGAACTCGAGGTCGGTGGAAGTGCGGCCGGGCATACCCCAGGGCCGCTCGGTGGTGTGCTGCTGGCGCAGCTGGTTCTCCTGGTGCTGCCAGCGAGCGAGAGTGTGGGCGGCGTTCACGTCGAACATGTCAGGTTCCCCTCTTGAGACGATCAGCCGCTCTCTCGTCCCGGGTGCGGCAATGACCGCTCGAGACGAGCAGCCTTGCTGTGAACCTGACACCAAGTATGCCAGAAGTTGGCAAGTTTCGGCAACATCGCTTGTCAGAAAGCTAGGCTAGCGTTTGCATACATGGGCTTTCAGAGGGCGCGCGCACCCGTTGTGGGTAGTCAGCGGCCGGTTCGCGGACCGTGTTCGCTCACGGTGATCAGCCCGGCAGTAGGGCGGGCTGGCGGTCGCAGCCGTGGCCTCGACAGTGTCGAGACCACTCAGTCGTTCAGCGTCACCTCGAGCACGGTGTCCTTCGCATCGGGCAGCGGGAACGTGAAGTGCTCGGGCTCGCGGAGCGACACGAAGGTCACATCGGGATAGGTGTGGGTCGTCCACGACTGCGACAACGCCCGCACGTCACCGGTGGCCAGCACCCGCACCCCGGCCACCTCGGCGGGCGCGATCCCGGGCAGCGCCACCGGCCCCACCGGCTGCTCGAAGACATGCGCGAAGATTCGTCCGTCGGTCAGGTTGCGCGTGTACCAACCCCAGTCGGGCTTCGCCAGGTCGGACGATCCGCACCCCTTCACCGAGGCCTCGTTGACGGCCAGCCAGGCGCCCACCTCACGCAGGATGCGCTGTGATTCCTCCGGGATCACCCCGTCGGCGTCCGGCCCGACGTTGAGCAGCAGGTTGCCATTCTTGGCGGTGCACTCGACGAGCTGGCGCACCACCGTGGTGGCGGTCTTCCAGTCGTGGTCGTCGGAGTGCACGCCCCAGTTGTTGTTGAGGGTGAGGCAGCTCTCCCAGGGCACGAGGGTGCCGTCGTCGCAGGTCATGCCGGCCGGCGGAACGATCTGCTCGGGCGAGACGAAGTCGCCGGCGAAGCTCGAGGGCTGGTCGGTGACGATCGTCCCCTTGCCCTCGCCGGAGACCTCGAGCCGGTTGTCGAGAATGATGCCGGGCTGCAGCTCGCGCACCATGGCCACCAGTTCCTCGGCGCCCCACTGCTCGCCGGCCATGCCCGGGTAGCTGAAGTCGAACCACATCACGTCGAGTTGGCCGTAATTGGTGCACAGTTCGCGGATCTGGGCGTGCATGAACGCGCGGTAGCTCTCGAGGTCGGGCCGGTGGTCGCGGTAGGCCTCGTCGTCGCGCTGCGGGTGCTGGCGGTCGCCGAAGTGCGGGAAGTCGGGGTGGTGCCAGTCGATCACCGAGAAGTAGAGGCCCACCTTGATGCCGCGGGAGCGGAAGGCCTCCAGGTACTCGCGCACGAGGTCTCGCTTCGGGCCGCGCTTGGCGGTGGTGTAGTCGCTCACCGCGGAGTCGAACAGCGCGTAGCCGTCGTGGTGCTTGGCGGTGAGCACCGCGTACTCCATGCCGGCCTCCTTGGCGAGGTCGGCCCAGGCCCCGAAGTCGACGTCGTGCGGTACGAAGGAGTCGATGAACGACTCGTAGTCGTCGTCGGTGAGCCGCTCGATCGACTTCACCCACTCACCGCGGGCCGGCACGGCGTAGGCGCCCCAGTGGATGAACATGCCGAAGCGGGCGTCGCGCCACCACTGGGAGCGGGCGAAGCGCTCGTGGTAGCGAGAGTCCAGCTGCTGGGAGCCGGGCTGGTGAGCGTCGGGGGCGGCGGGGGCGGACGGCGCGGGGGAGGTCATGAACATGACGCTACCCAGCCCGCACCCCGCCCGGGGTCGGGCCCGCGAACCGGTCAACCGCCGATGAGCGCCACAACCGCACGCGGGCTTCGTCCGAGGCCCAACAAGGGGGGTCGAGCGAGCCCGCGTGCGGGTTGTGGCGGTGACTCCGGCCGGCCCAGCCCTCCAGACCCAGCCCAGCCCCCCACCCCGACCAAGGTCGCTCCCCGACCCCGTCCGCTGCGACTCAGGGATGAACCCCACCCACCCGAGGGCTCGATGGGGGTCGTCACGCTGGCGCCGCACCCGGCCCGCCCTGTGGGATCGACTCATGACCACGACGCTCGACCACCGCGGCCTCCCCGGGACCTCCATCGGGCTCGACGGCGCCCCGTCCGAACCGGTCGTCCGCGTCGTCCCGCTGCTGGCCACCCTCGCCAGCGCCGCCGCCCTGTCACCGGCCGTCATCTGGCTGTTCACCCGCTCGCGGGAGGTGACGGGGGCCTCGTCCGACCTGCTGTTCGGCGACGTCGACCCCGACCCGACCAGCGGCGCGGTGCTGCTCGTGCTGGCGTTGGTGCTGTGCCTGGTGCCGTTCATGGTCGGACGAGCCGCCGCCCGCCGGTCATCGACCCCCATGAAGGCGGCCCTCGTCACGGTCGCCGCCGTCCTGGCCGGGGTGCTGGTGCAACTGCTGTTCGCCTGAGTCGGCGACCCTGAGCCAGCGAAACTGAGTCAACGAGCCTGGGTCATCGAAAGTGGGTCAGCGACGCGGACGACGCAGGGCCACCTCCACCTCGCGGCGGGTCTCGGCGAGCGCCGCGCGCATGCGGTCGGGCGTGGCATCCGACCTGGACGAGGCCACCGCGAGCGCCATCGCGTGCCCGTTCGGGTCACTCACGGGTATCGCGGCGGAGAGCGAGTGACCCGACCAGCCGTCGATCACCAGCACGTCGTCGCGCACCTGGCGCCTGGCCCAGGCGAGCGCCGCGGCCTCGTCCGCCGGCAGGCCAGCGCCACCCGACCAGCCATGGCGCCGGCGTGACTGCTGCAGCCATTCCAGGGCGACCGCTTCGTCCTCGTCGACCAGCAGCCTCATCGCCGCCGACGACTTGTGCAGCGGGAAGCCCAGCGAGACGGTGGTCGAGTGCCCCGCCAGGCAGCGCACCAGGTAGGTGAGGTGGCCGTTGCGCAGCAGGCACAGGTTCACGAACCAGCCCGGGTGACGGTGCGCCACCTGCTCGAGCAGCGGCTGCACCCGCGCGATCCCGGGAAGCCCACGTGCCGACTGGGTGAGGTCAAGAACCCCGTAGTCAGGGCGCAGTCCCTCGGCATCCTTGGCGACGTAACCCATCGCGATCAGGGTGCGCGCCAGACGGGTGATCGAGCTGGGATGCAGCCCGGTGCGTCGGGCCAGTTCCGCGCCCGACACCGGACGATCGGCCCTGACCAGGATCTCGAGAATCTCCAGGCCGCGCGCCAGGGCGAGCACCTGACCGTCGTTCACGGTGGGGTGATCGTCGCCCTGGGGGTGATGCATGTGCGCAGCCTATGCACCCGCTGCCGTGAATCGCCATCGTCCGAGCTCGAACGCAACATTGCGTTGTGCGCAACAGTATTTGACATTTGGGAAAACACCTCTCGTCGTCCGCGCGAACGACGTAGATTGCCAGCCATGCCCCCCAGTACCAAGCATTCGTCCCTGCTCTTCTCCCGCGCCTCGCTCACGTCGCGCCGTCGCTTCCTGGCCGCCGCCGGTGGTGGCGCGGCTGGCCTGGCCTTCGCGCTGGGCACCGGCACCGCGGCACGCGCCGCCACCGGGCCGATCACCAAGGATCCCTTCACCCTCGGCGTCGCGTCGGGCGACCCCACCCACGACTCGGTGTTGCTGTGGACGCGCCTGGCCCCCGAACCCCTCGCCATCGACGCCGGACTCGACCAGACCGCCCGCTACCACCTGCTCTGGGAGGTGGCCTCCGACGAACGGTTCCAACGACGGATCGCCACCGGGCAGCTCTGGACCGGGCCCGAGGTGGGCCACTCCGCGCACGTGCGGGTCACCGGCCTGCAACCGGGTCGCCACTACTGGTATCGCTTCCGCACGGGCGAGCACGTCAGCCCCGTCGCCCGCACGCGAACCGCCCCCGCCCCCGGCGTCGAGTCGAACCTGACCTTCGCCTTCGCCTCGTGCATGAACTACCGCGCCGGCTGGTTCCAGACGATGGCCGATGTCGTCGATCAGGACCCCGACCTGATGATGTTCCTGGGCGACTACATCTACGAGTACCCCGTGCAGCAGTTGGCCGTCGGTCGCGCGCTGCCCACCGACCTGCCCGCCGAGGTGATTCCCACCACCGAGACCCTCGACCAGTACCGACTGCGCTACGCCCTCTACAAGCTCGACCCCGACCTGCAGCGCGCCCACCACGCGATGCCGTGGGTGATGACCTGGGACGACCATGAAGTGGCGAATGACTACGAGTCGAACCTGCCCGACGACTTGCTGCGGCGCGCCGCCGCCTACCGCGCCTACTGGGAGAACTCGCCCCTGGACTGGCCCCAGCGGCCGGTCGGTGCCGACGCCCGCCTCTACCGCCGCCTGCGCTGGGGCAGCCTGGCCCAGTTCGACGTGCTCGACACCCGGCAGGACCGCGACCCACAGTTGGCGGCATCGGCCGCCACGGACGAGGGCGAGCGCCGCAATCCCGCGCGCACGGTGCTCGGCGACGAGCAGGAGAAGTGGTTCATGCAGGGCTTCGGGGCGGAGCCGGCGCGGTGGAACTTCATCGCCCAGCAGATCCTGTTCGCCCGCCTGAACACCGCCTCGTCCCCCGAGAAACCGACCATGTTCAGCCCGGGCACCTGGGACGGGTACCAGGCCTCGCAGCAGCGCATGTTCGACGCGGTCACCACCGGGCTCGACCAGGGCCGCATTCGCAACTTCGGCTGCCTCGGCGGCGACGTGCACTGCTCCTATGTCTCCGACGTGATCTCCGACTCGCTCGACCCCGACTCGCGCGTCATCGGCACCGACATCACCAGCCCGTCGATCACCAGTGCGCAGGACTTCAACCCGGCCTCGAACGAGGCCCGCCAGATCAGGCGGACGATGAACCCGACGCTGAAGTGGGCCGACCTGCACTGCGGCTACGACCTGGTCACGGTGACCCCCGAGCGCACCGACTACACGGTGCGGGTGGTCGACAAGGTCTCCACCCATGACTCCCCCGTGTTCGACGGGGCACGGTTCACGGTGCTCGACGGAGTGCCCGGGTTCACCGCCTGAGCCGGACACTCCGGACCCAACCTCGACCCACCCCCCAACCCCGACCCCGGATCACCACCGGGGTCGGGGTGTTTCTACACTTGAGCAGTGCCAACTCTCCCGCTCACGTCTGACCATCGCGACGGCCCCACCGACCGCCGCAGTTGGCACCGGCGGGCGGGTCGTCCGGTCAGCGTCTGGCTGGGGGTCGCGCTGATCGCGCTGGTGGTCGACCGGTTCCTCGACCTGCGCTGGCTGTTGGTGCATCTGGTCACGCTCGGGCTGGTCACCAACTCGATCCTCGTCTGGGGCCAGCACTTCGCCGAGGCCCTGCTGCGCCAACGGGTGTCCGACGACGGACGAGGGCGCCAGCTCGCGCGCCTGGCCGTGCTCAACGCGGGCATCGTCGTGGTGATGGTGGGCATGCTGGCCACCCCGCTGGGCCCGGCCGCACCGCTGGTCACCGCAGTGGGAGCCGTCGCCGTCGCGGGGGCCGTCGCCGACCACGGCTTGGGGCTCGTCCGGCAGGTGCGCCGGGCCCTGCCCGCCCGGTTCACGATGGTGGTGCGCTGGTACGCCCTCGCGTGCGGGTTCATGGTGCTCGGCACCGCCGCCGGAGCGACGATGGCGTTCGGCTTGCCCGAGCCCTGGGCCGGACGCACCCTGCTGGCCCACCTGGCCCTGAACGTGCTCGGCTTCGTGACCACCACGGCGGTCGCCACGCTGGTCACGCTGTGGCCGACCGTGCTCCGCACCCCGATGGACGAGGGCACCGAGCGGGCAGCCCGGGTGTCACTGCGGCTGATCTGTGCGGGCGTGCTGCTGGTCGCGGGCGGCTCGTTCGTGCACCCGTGGCTGGCCACCCTGGGGGTGGTGGTGCACCTGGCCGGCCTGCTGGTCGTGGCTCCCCCACTGGCGAGGGCCGCCCTCCGCAAACCACCCCGCGACTACGCCGGATACTCCCTGGGATCGGCCTTCTGCTGGTTGCTGACCGCCGACCTCACCCTCGCGATCGCCTCCGCTGGGGCGCCGTCGACCCTCGATCTGCAGCGCATCACCCTGGTACTGGTGGTCGGCTTCGGAGCCCAGCTGCTGCTCGGCGCCATGAGCCACCTGATGCCCACCGTGATGGGCGGCGGACCGGCGGTGGTGCGCGCCACCCTGGCCGCCAGCCACCGCCTGGGCGCCCTGCGCTGGGCGCTCACCAACGCGGGCCTGGTGGTCTGGCTGACCTCACCGGCCGGCGGCACCACCCGACTGGCGGCCGCCGCGCTCACCGTGCTCGGGCTCGCCCTGTTCGTGCCCCTGTTGGCCGGGGCCATCCGCGCCCACCGCCGCGCCCGCGCCCATCTCGCCGCCGAGGGCCCGCCCGCCCGCGCCGAGGCCCACGACCGCGACCCGGCCACGGGCACCTCGTCCGGAGATCTCGCCCGCCGCGACCTCGTCGAGGCGGTCGTCGGGCTGGGTGCGGTCGCCGCCACGGTGGTCATCCCGGCCCTGACCACCCGCGTCACCGGCGCCGTCACCCCCACCGGTCACACCGTCACCGTCGACGTGATGGCGATGGGCATGCGCTTCCAGCCGGACGAGGCCACCGTTCGTCCGGGCGACCGGCTGGTGATCCGGCTCACCAACCACGACGACACCACCGTGCACGACCTCGCGCTGGCCACGGGCGAGACCACCGGTCGACTCGCTCCCGGGAAGTCCGGCACCCTCGAGACGCTGGGGGGCGCCGGCGACGTCGAGGGGTGGTGCACCGTGGCCGGACACAAGGCGATGGGCATGGTGTTCCACATGCGGGTGGCGGGCTCGACCGTCTCACCCGCAGCCACGGCGCCCGGCTCCGACGAGACGTTCGACCTGACCCTGCCGCCAGGGGCCGCCTTCACCCCGCGCGACCCGCGGCTACCGGCTCGTCCGAACGGCCACGTGCACCCGGTCACGCTCACGGCCACCGAGCCGGTCGTCGAGGTCGCCCCCTCGTCGACCCAGGTGGGGGTGCGGGTGCGCGCGATGACCTACGACGGACGAATCATGGGCCCCACGATCGTCGGAGCCCTCGGTGACGAGATCCGCGCGCGGCTGGTGAACCACGGCACGATGGGGCACTCGATCGACTTCCATGCCGGCGACATCTCGCCCGACCAGGTGATGCGCACCATCCCGCCGGGGGCCGAACTGGACTACCGGTTCCTGCTGCGGCGCCACGGCATCTGGCTCTATCACTGCTCGACCATGCCGATGAGTCTGCACCTGGCCGCGGGCATGTTCGGGGCGGTCGTCGTGCCCCCGGACGACCTCGTGGCCGTCGATCGCGAGTACCTGCTGGTGGCGAGCGAGACCTATCTCACGAGGCCCGATGCCGAGGGCATTCGCGACCTCGACACCGACCGGATCGCGGCGGAGCGACCGAGTCTGATGCTGTGGAACGGGCATGCGAACCAGTACGTGCACCGGCCGTTGACGGCCAGGGTCGGGCAGCGGGTGCGGCTCTGGGTGCTGGCGGCGGGGCCGAACCGCGGGGTGAGTTTTCACGTGGTGGGCGCCCAGTTCGACACCGTCTACAAGGAGGGCGCGTTCCTGCTGCGTCCGCAGACCTCGGGGGGCGGGGGTGCGCAGGCGCTCGACCTGGCTGCGGCCCAGGGTGGGTTCGTGGAGTGCGTCTTCACCGAACCGGGGCGCTACACCTTCGTGAGCCACGCCTTCGTCGACGCCGAGCGCGGTGCCCGGGGGTTCATCGACGTCACCTGAGCGGGTTCATCAACCTCACCTGCGCGGGGCGGGGCGTCACCTGCGCGGGGGCGCCGCGAAAAGTGTGTGAAATGCGCACCCGAAACGGGGTTCGTTCCCCAGCTGGGCCACGAACCCCCGTTCGGGTGCGCGTTTCGCACACCGACGGCGCCACAGAACCCCCGGGCGGTCACCCCGCGGCTCAGGCCGCCGCCGGATGCAGCCCGAGGTACTCCTTCACCGACAGCGACCGCTTGCGCGCGACCGCGAGGTAACCCAGCACCAGCGCCACCAGCGACCGGGCGATCAGGGCCCCGACGGAACCCACCGGCGACTCCCCGGCGACCACGTTCCGCAGCCCTGTCAGCGCAGGTGCGAGCGGGGTCACCTGGTGCACCCACGTGAACACCCCCGGCACCGCCGCGGTCACCGACACCGCCGCCGCTGCGGTCACCGCCACGATCGACAGCACCCGTCCGAGCGTGCCCAGCCAGGCCGCCAGGGCGTGGTTGACCAGCACGAACGCCAGGGCCACCAGGGCCACGAGCGCCGTCCAGCGCAGCCCGCCACCGAACGACAGCTTCATCACCGACGCCCCGACAACCCCGAGCACCAGCGCCTCGACCGCCACGAACGCCAGCCCGGGAGCGAGCGTCCGGGCGAGAAGGGAGGCGTTCGACCGGGTCGATCCCAGCACCCCGGTCGGCACCGCCGCACGCACCCAGTTCAGCACCAGCGCGCCGAGCCACAGCCCGATCGCCGTCACCGCGATGGTGAGCGGCACCACGGCCGCACCGACGGGTTCGTCCGCGGGGTTCTGCACCGGACGCGTGGCGACCGTGGACAGGTTCTCGCGCTGCTGCTCGGAGTAACTGGGCACCTTCGACTGCCCCTGCGCCAGCCCGTCGGAGAACTTCTTGAGCCCGTCGTCGAGTTGGGTCGCGCCGGCCGACAGCTTGGTCATGCCCGAGGCCAGCTCGGGGGTGTTGTCGGCCAGCTGGTCGATGCCGCCGGCCACCTGACCCGTGCCGTCCGCGAACTGGTCGACGCCGGCCACGTAGGTGTTCACCCCGGTGACGTACTGCCCGACCCCGCCCGTGTACTGGCTGACGCCGTCGGTGTACTGCTTCACCCCGGTCGCCAGCTGCCCGGCACCCGACGACAGCTGCGCCGCCCCCGAAGCCGTCTGCTTCGTCCCCGAGGCGAGCTGGCTGGCCCCTCCGGCCAGCTCGGTTCCGCCCGTCTTCAGCTGGCTCCCCTGCGCAGCCATCCGCTGCGCACCCCCGGCCAGCTGGTCGACGGCGGTGGTGAGTTCCGACTGCTGCGCGGCCAGCTCGGCCGGCAGCTGCGTCGTCAGTTGGTCGACCCCGGACGACAGTTCGCCCGCCCCCTGGGCCACGCCCGCCGCCCCCGCGACGAGCGACTGCGACGGGTCTCCCCCGCCCGTCAGTCCCTGCTCGGCGGCGGTGAGTCCCGCCTGCCAGCCGCCGGTCATGCCCGCGGCGAACCCCTGTTCGTAGGCAGCCACCACCGGCGCGCAGCTCTCGGCCGTGCCACCCTGTGCCTGGCACTGGGCGAGCACCTGGTCGCTGCCGGGAATCGTCGCCGGCACCGGGGCCGGCTGCTCCTTCAGCCCGCCGAGCGCCCCCTGGTAGGCCTGCACCCCCTGCGACAGCTGCTGCGCCCCGGTCGCCAGCTCGTCGGCGCCGGTCTTCAGCGGGGTCAGTTGCGCGGTCAGATCGGACGACCCGCCTGCCGCCAGTCCCTGCTGCAGCTGCGTCAACCCGCCCGAGAGCTGGCTGACGCCGTCGACGAGCTTGCCGGTGCCGTCGGTGTACTGCTGCACGCCGGTGGCCAGCGACTGCGCGCCCTCATCGAGCTTGGCGACGCCCGCAGACAGCTGCGAGGCGCCCGTGGCAAGGTCGGACGCACCCGTGGCCAGCTGGGGCCCCCCGGCCGCGAGCTGTGATCCACCGGTGGTCAGCTGCCCGCCACCCTGCACGACCTGCGCGCCGCCCTGCTTGAGGGGAGCCACCCCGGCGGCCAACTGCTGCGCGCCGGTGTTGAGCTGCTGCACCCCCTGGTCGAGCTTCACCACTCCGTCGGAGGCCTGCTTGGTGCCGCCGGCCAGCGACGATGCGCCGGTGTGCAGTTGCTCCGCACCCTCGGCCAGGGTCACGAACTGGGTGCCCATCTGGTTGAAGCCGACATAGACCTTGTCGAGGTAGGTGCTGGTCAGCTGCTTGTTCAGGGTGTCGGCGGCGATGCCGGCGATCTGCTGGGCCACGGCGGCGTCGGTGACTCCGGCCGAGGGGCTCGTCCGCACGTCGATGGTGGCCTGCTCGCCCGAGTCACCGTTCTTCGAGAACCCCGTGGCGGCCGCCGAGAAGTTCTTCGGAATGGTCACCACGGCGGCGAACTCGCCTGAGGCCAGTCCCTTCTCGGCGCCGGCGGTGTCGGTCAGCGTCCAGGTGACGTTGTCGCCCTTGCGGTCGGCCATGGCGGCGGCCAGTTGTCGTCCGAGAGGGACGATCTGCCCGTCCAGGGTGACGGCCTGGTCGTTGTTGACGATGGCGGCGTGCACGTTGCCGGTGCGCGACCCGGAGTGCCACGAGCCGGCCAGGAAGGCGGCGGCCACCAGCAGCGGCACGAGCGCCGCGGCCGCGATCTTCCACCACTGCTGGCTTGCCAGCGCGGATCGGTTGGTCATCGCAGTTCTCCTTGCTGAAGGTGCTGGTCGCTGGGTCGCTCGTCGCTGATGGGCTCGTCAATGAAGGGCTCGTCAATGAAGGGCTCGTCGCTGAAGGGCTCGTCATCGTCCGGTTGGTCGTCGCGGGGGTGCGGAACGGTGACCTCCACCACCCCGTCGGCCGGCCAGTGCCGGGCCTGCTCGGAGTCGGCGACCCCCAGCACCACCCCGAACTCACCGGTCTCGCGGGCCCGCGCCATCAGGTCCCGGACGGCCGCCAGGTCGGCATCCTTGGTCAGGGAGTCGACGCCGTCGATCACGACCAGGCGCTCCTCGACGCGTTCCAGCGCCGGCCGCACCTCGCCGTTCAGGGCGTCGATCCAGCGCACGCTGCGGCGCACCTTGCCCGCCTGATCGGGCAGCAGCTCACCGGCGACCCGGCCTCGTCCGACATCTGCGGGCAGTCGACCGGCCAGGGCCAGCAACAGCGCCGACCGCGAGCGCGGCGGGCCCACCACGATCCCCACCTGACCGGGCAGCAGCCGGGCGTCGACCGGGTCGACCAACTGGTCGACACCGAAGCCCTCGACGTGCAGCACCTCGTCGCGGGTGCCGTCGGCGCGCGGCGGGGTCGGCCAGTCCGTGAGGGCCACCTGTCGGCTCAGCGCCTCGCCCTCGACGTCGAAGCTGGGCAGCAGCCGGTCGAGCCAACCCGGCAACCACCAGGCCTTCTCACCGAGCAGTGCCAACACGGCGGGCACGAGCGTCATGCGCACCAGGAAGGCGTCCACGGCCACGCCGACCGCCAGCGCGAACCCGATCTGCTTGATCGGCCCCATGCCCTCGGGCACGAAGAACGCGAACACGGCGAACATGATCACGGCGGCGGCCGAGACCACCTTGCCCGAGGCGATGAAGCCGCTGTGCACGGCCTCGCGGGCGGGGGTGCCGTGCACGTGGTCCTCACGCATGCGGCTGACGAGGAAGACCTCGTAGTCCATCGCCAACCCGAACAGGATGCCCATCACGATGATCGGCAGGAAGCTGATCACGGGCCCCGGCTTGTCGAGGTTGATCAGCTGTCGTCCGATGCCCTCGTTGAACACCAGGGTGGTGGCGCCGAACGCGGCCCCGACCGACAGGGCGTACCCGATGGTGGCCTTCAGCGGCACCGCGATCGACCGGAAGACCATGGTCAACAGCACCAACGACAGCCCGACCACGAACACCCCGAACGGCAGCAGCGCCTTGCCGAGGCGGTCGGCGATGTCGAGCTGGATGGCGGTGGAGCCGGTCACATTGGTCTCGACCCCCTGGTCGGCCTTCCACTCGTCGTGGTGCGCCCGGATCGCGTTCACCAGGTCGCCGGTGCGGGGGTCGTCCGGCCCGGTGGTGGGCACCACTTGGACGAACCCGGTGTCGGCGTTCTGGTTGGGGGTGGCGATCGGCACGGACGACACCCCGGGCATCGCCTCGACGTCGGCCTTGATGTCGGCCATCACCTTCAGCGGATCGGTGGTGGGCAGCAGGTCGACGGTGATGATCAGCGGGCCGTTGGCACCGGGGCCGAAGTGGTCGCTGATCAGGTCGTAGGTGACCCGGTCGGGCTGGCTCGGGGCGTGCTGACCGGGGTTGGGCAGCGCGTGCCACAGGTTCGTGGCGGGGTAGCTGAGGGCTCCGAGGCCGACCACGACGAGCACGACCGTGAGCACCGGAACCTTGGTGACGACGCGCACCCACCAGCCGAAGATGCCACCCTCGCGGCCGGGCTTCGCCGCCGCCTTGGCGTTCTTGCGAGGCTTGGCCGCCTTCGGACGAAGCCGTTCCCCGGCGAAGCCGAGCAGGGCCGGCAGCAGGGTGAGCGCGATCAACACCCCGAACACCACGGTCACGGCGGCGAAGGCACCCATCACGGTGAGGAAGGGAATGTTGGCGATGGCCAGCCCGACCAGCGCGATCACCACAGTCAGGCCGGCGAACACCACGGCCGAGCCGGCGGTCGCCACCGAGCGGGCCACCGACTCCTCCACGTCCATGCCCGGCCGGGGATCGTCCCCCTCGTGCGCCGGCGCCCCCCGCAACTGGTCGCGGTGACGACTGACGATGAACAGCGCGTAGTCGATGCCGACCGCCAGCCCGAGCATCACGGCCAGCATCGGGGTGGTCGAGTTGATCGATGCCAGCGCCGTCGCCAGCGTGATCATCAGCATGCCGAAGCCGACCCCGAGCAGCGCGGTGAGCAGCGGCAACCCGGCGGCCACGAGCGACCCGAGCGTGACCAGCAGCACCACCATGGCCACCACCACACCGACGGCCTCGACGACGCTGAGCGCGGGCACCTCGATCGAGAAGGCCTCACCACCCAGACTCAGTTGCGACCCGGCGGGCAGGTCGGCCTGCAGCTTGGTGGTGAGGTTCTGCAGGTCGGCGCGCTCCGCGTCGGTGACCTCGTCGATCGACCCCTTGAGGTTCAGCTGCAGCAGACCGGCGCGCTCGTCCTTGCTGATCAGCCCGGTGACCAGCTCGTTGTAGGGCGTGGTCACCGAGTCGATCTTGGGGTTGGCCTCGTAGCCCTTCGCGATCTTCTCGACGGCGGCCTTGATCTCGGGGTCGTTGACGGACGAGCCCACGGGCACGACCACGATGGCGGTGGCGGTGAGCGAGGCGGCCTGGGGGAAGGTGGCCTTCAGCTGGGTGAGGGCCTCCTGCGAAGGGGCGCCCGGAATGTTGAAGTCGTCGTTGTAGGGCTTGGCGACCAGGGCGGCGAGCCCGCCGAGCAGCACCAGGGCCGCCAGCCAGAGCACCAGCACCCGCCGGCGATGACGGAAGCACCAGCGTGCGAGGTCGTAGAGCACGGTCGACACGGGGCCTCCTGAGGGTGTGCGGTCGTGGTCGACCGGTGCAGATCAGGGGCGACGCGACGCCGCCCCGATGCAGAAGTGTATTCAATACACGCGCGTATCCAAACCGGAGGCCGCTGGGGTAGAGTCACCGCCCATGACCATCACCGCACGCCGCGCCGCCACGCGCTCTCGACTGCTCGAGGGGGCCGGTGACGTGATCGTGCGCAAGGGAGTCGGCGCGGCCACGGTCGAGGACATCTGCGACGAGGCCGGCTTCACCCGCGGGGCGTTCTACTCCAACTTCGACTCCAAGGACGATCTGCTGATCGCCCTGCTCGACCACCACACCGAGCGCATCAACGCCATCGCCCGGCAGGTGATCGACCAGGCCGAGGCCAACACCTCGTGCGACGTCACCGAAGTGATCCGGCAGGCGATCGTCGAGTTCGTGGCCTCGGGCGTGATCACGCCCTGGCTGGTGATGTTGATGGCCGAACTGCAGGCCTATGCCGTGCGGGAGCCGGGCGTGCGCGAGGCCTTCACCCGCGCCCGCCGCGCCGGACAGGTCGCGAAGGCCGAGATGATCACCGCCGCCCTGGCGGGTCACCAGCTGCGGCTCACGGTCGACGCCGGCACGGTGACGCAGGTGCTCGAGGGGGCCGCCAATGCCCACATGCTCGACCAGATGAGTGAGGGACGAGAGCCCTCCGCCGAGGGTTTGGCCGCGGTGATCACGGCGGTGCTCAATGCCTTCGTGGCCCCCGAGCCCGGCTGAGGATCGTCCACCACACCCGCAAACTCTCACCAAAGAGTGCGACCCCCAGGGTGGAGTCAGGGTGTCAGTGCAACACGTTGTTCGGAGGTGTTGCATGCGTCGTGGGAATCCGGGTTACCCGGGGTGGATGCGGGAGTGGGTGCTGTGGTTGGCGGCGTCGGGGTACTCGGCGCAGAGGGCCGCGGATCAGGTGGGTGTGAGCGCGGGGACGGCTGCTGGTTGGTTGCATGCTGCTGGCATGGATCTGAAGCGTGGTCGTCATGGCGGTCTGGTTGTTGAGGTCGAGGTTGTACGGCCGGTGCTGCCGCACCCGGCGCCGTCACACGGGGCCCGGTTGTCGTTGGCGGATCGGACGTTGATCCATGTCGGGTTGGTCCAGCGGTGGTCGTTACGGCGCATCGCCGGCCAGCTGGGGGTGTCGGCGTCGACGGTCAGCCGAGAGATCGCCCGCAACTCGACACCGACCGGGTATCGGGCTGAGGCTGCCGAGACCGCGGCCGCGGGCCGTCGGGGACGTCCGAAACGGTCAAGGTTGGACGATCCCGTGCTGCGGCAACGGGTCGTCGAGGGGTTGAACTCTCACTGGTCGCCCCGGCAGGTGTCGATCCGTCTGGCGGCGCAGCATGGCAAAGATGGTTCCGTGAGCCACGAGACGATCTACCAGGCCCTCTACGTCCAGGGCAGGGGTTCCCTGCGCGAGGAACTGAGGATCGACAAGGCACTGCGATCCGGACGGACCCACCGCATCCCCCACTCGAAGCTACCGCCCCGGACGGGACGACCATGGCTGCAGGGTCATCACATCTCCACACGACCGGCCGAGGCAGCCGATCGAGCGATCCCGGGCCACTGGGAGGGTGACTTGGTCCTCGGAGCACGCAACCAGACCGCCATCATCACCTTGGTCGAACGCGCCTCACGGTTCGTCCTGCTCCATCGGCTGCCCGACCAACACGACAGCACCACCGTTGTCGACGCGTTGATCGCCATGGCCGCCACCCTGCCAGCGCAGATGCAGATGAAGTCACTCACCTGGGACCAAGGATCCGAGATGGCCGAGCACCCCACGTTCAGCCTCGCCACCCACACCCAGGTCTACTTCTGCGACCCCCACAGCCCGTGGCAACGAGGCAGCAACGAGAACACCAACGGCCTGATCCGCGACTTCTGGCCAAAACCCACCGACTTCGCCCAGATCACCGACGCCGAGATCCTCCACGTCCAGAACCTCCTCAACGACCGACCCCGCGAAACTCTCAACGCCCTCACCCCACGTGAGAAACTGCAACAACTACTCACCGTTGCACTGACCGATTGAGACCACCCAGGA